>JANQDZ010000084.1 GCA_028278645.1 Longimicrobiales bacterium
GGAAGGCGTGCTGTAGTGCGAGTTGATAGAGGCTCCAGGCCTCGAGGTTTTCCGTACCCCGTTGTCGTGCCTTTCTTGCCTCGGCGCGGTGGAGATCGCCGACCAGCGGCGCCGCGATCATGGCGCTGATCTCGCCTTGCACCACGAACACATCGATGACCTCGTCATCGTAAGTGTCTGCCCAAACGTGTTCGCCCGAGGGCGCGTCGATCAACTGCACGGTTACCCGGATACGATCTCCGACGCGTTGGACACTTCCTTCGACGATATACCGCGCACCGAGCTCTTCACTAACGCGTTGCAAGTCCACGTTCCCGCCGCGGAACTGAAAGCTGGAGTTGCGAGCTATCACCGGAAAGGCACGCCAGCTCGACAGGCGCGCAATCAGATCTTCGGCGAGACCGTCAGCGAAGAACGCATGTTCGGGGTCGGGAGAGAGGTTGTCGAATGGCAGCACCGCGATGGCAGGACGATCATCTATCTCTGTGATCCGACCATCAATGGTGGCGACTACGCCCGCCTCCGCGGAAGTGGCTTCGCCATCGCCAGGGCCAAACACCCGAAGCGCGACCCCGCCGCCGGCAATCAGGATCGCGAGGATCAGGAGCTCGCCGCCACCCATCCGTTGGCGTCCCTGCTCGCCGTGATACCAAGCGAGGACGAGCGTGATCGGAAGGCCCGAGGCGACAACCACGATGAGGCTGCGAACGACAACGGATGGCCATCCGAAGTTGTCACTCACAAATCCCAGGACTTCGAGCGCGACCCAGCTGCCCGCCAAGTAAGCGAGCGCCCATTGGACGACTTTACGCTCTTTTAATCGCTCAAAGAGAGAGGTCAGAACATGCTCCCATCGTCGTCGAGTTGGATCGCGCCTCCATAACACGCCGACGCGCCGTGCCAAACCTGAAACAAGGGAAGACCAACGATCTCACGTAAGACTTTCTAGCTCCCTCGCCGCATGGGACTCGGCACCGGGTTGACGCCTAACAGAGCTTCATGCTGCGAAGAACCCAATTCGCACGAAAACCAGGTTAAGTGTCAAGAATGACGAAGTTGGGGAAACGCCGGAGGTAGGATCCGATTACGGTCGATGCCGTCATTCTGGCACGATGCGAGGGACGCTTCACCTCCTGCCAGGGCCGAACCTACAATCTGATCACGATTTTGCCGCCCAAGACAACCCTAGGTATAAAAGGCATGTCAACGGATACCGGAAGGTACTCGGTGTTGGGACTATCGGCGTGAGGGCGTGCGGAGCCGAGCCTCAATTCATGGGGGATTCGACGAGAACCCTGACGGCTTCAGGCCGGGCGGTTGAGGCACGAGGGTCCGACGGAGAGGGGAGGAGCCGGACGTCCCGCCGGCCCTGTATCCCGGCCGAGATCAGGTCCCTTTCTTGGTCCGGATGACGATGACTCCGTTGGCTCCTCGACTCCCGTAAAAAGCGGTCTCGCTCGCGTCTTTTAGCACGGTAATGGATTCGATGCTCCGCGTGTCGACACCGTCGAGGTCCCGTCCTTGGAACTGGACGATCATGCCGTCTAGAACGAAGAGGGGTTCCTGTCCGCCGATCATGGACGAGATCCCCCGGATCCGCACGCGGATTCCGTCTTCCCGTTGGTCCGTGACCCAAACTCCCGGAATTCGGCTGAGCATTTCGGAGAATGTGCGAGCAGAACCCTCGATGTCGTCGGGCCGAACGGTATTCGGGGGTTCAACGGTGCGGGCCTCGGCGATGGAGCCCATGAGGAGTTGGAAGCCTTCCGGGTCAATGTTCGGATTGTTCTCAGGAGAGGGGGACGTAGCACAGGCAAGAGGACACAGAACGATCACGACCAAAGGTAGCTGCCGTAGGGAATCTCGGACGAGCCGGGGGAGATGCTTCATGGTTCTACTCCTTGTACTCCGGCGCAGATGGCACGCCGTCTGACCTCAACTTTACTTCCAAGAACTCGGCTTTGGGAAGGATGTTCCTTTTCCGGCCTGAGTTCACCGCCTCATAGAACCGACAAACGTGGGCCAGGCACACTCGGCGAGTGTCCCTTGAGAATCCCCGGAGGACCATCTCTCCGTTCATCGGACAAGGGGGTCTTGAATTTCGGTGGGGAGGCACGGCGGAGAAGGTCAGGCCTGGAGGATTCTCAAGGCCTCCTTGAGAATCTTTTGCTGGGCCACAGGGAGAGGCCTCTGATCTAGCTCCTGGGTCGGAACCCAACGGGGATCGTTGGGACCCGGATCGTGAGTGGTGCGCGTGGAAGATGGGAAGGCCACAAGCAGAAGGCGCGGTTTATAGAGGACCTTGAGGTGACTGAAGACGTGGGTGACCTCCGTCATCTTCTCGAGGTTATTCGCGGAGGTAATATCGAGGCCGAGGTCCTTCCCTCTGTCCAAAGCCTGCCTCATCTCCGGAAACTCCCACATTCCGGCCAGCAAACCTTCGTCGGCCCGTTTTTGCATTAGAAAATGGGGGCAGCCCGACCCGTCCCGTACCACAGCTACTAGAACCTCCACCTCCTGCACCGGAACCTCCTTTTTGGGCTTCCGGGCGGGCCTTTCCCCGACCGTACCCCTGGCCAGAGCCAGGCAGTGGGAAACCAAGGGGCAGGCGTCGCATCGGGGAGATCGAGGCAGACAAGTCAGAGCCCCCAGCTCCATGAGGGCCTGGTTGAAGTCCCCGGGTCGGCGAGAATCCACCAGTTCCCCCGCCAACCGCTGGAACTGGCCAGGTGTGGGGTCCGGGAGGTCGAAAAGGCGGGAAAAGACCCGCTTCACGTTCCCGTCCACCGCTGGCACGACCTCCCCGTAGGCGATGGATGCCACGGCCCCTGCGGTATACTGCCCGACACCCGGGAGTTCCCGAAGTCCTTCGCTATTCCGAGGCAGGGTGCCGGAGTAGCGTTCTTTCACCAACCGTGCTCCCTGGTGGAGTCTCCGGGCGCGAGAGTAGTAGCCCAATCCCTGCCAAGCCCGGAGCACTTCGTCCTCTTCGGCCTCGGCCAGGGCATCCAGATCCGGGAACCGTTCCACCCACCTCTCGTAATAGGGAATCACAGTCTCCACCCGGGTTTGCTGGAGCATGACCTCCGAGACCCAGATGCGGTACGGATCGGTTTCCCCCCGCCAGGGTAGAGTTCTTTTCCCGGCGTCGTATGCGGCCAGCAGGAGCCGTCGGATGTCGGCGACGTTCTTTTTCCCCATGCGGTGAAGGTATCATCGGCGCATGCGCTTCCACACCTACACCAAGTACAAAGGCAGCTGGCTGGATGCTCTGAACCTGGAAAACCTCCTGGAGCATATGGCCGACTTCCTGTTGGACGGGGGGTTCGCCGGCGGACCCCACTTCCATCCGTACTGGGGATTCTCCGGAACGGGGAACCACGACTCCTTGGACGCCCTGAAGGAGGCCCTCCTGAAGGCCCTCTTGGAGAGCGGCGAGCTCACTCCCGAAATGGTGGAGGAGCTCCGGGGAGAAGGGGAAGGTGATCCGGAGGTGCAGGCACAGATCGCCCAGCTCCTGGACGACCTCATCGAAAAGCTGGTGGAGGAAGGATACCTGAGCCTGGAGGACCAGGGTGGGGGCACACTGGGGCCCACCCAGGACGTCACCGGGCAGGGCACCATCGACGAGGCCCGGGACGCATCAAAAACCGTTTCCTTCGACCTCACCCAGAAGGGGATGGACTTCCTTGGCTACCGCACACTGAAATACCTCCTGGGGGCTCTGGGGAAGGCCGACCTGGGCGCTCACGATACCGCGGAGCTCTCCACGGGGGTCGCGGCCGACGCGGCCAGCAAGCCCTACGAGTTCGGCGACAAGCTGAACCTGGACATCCCGGCGACGCTGAAGAGCGCCATCGAGCGGGAAGGGCTAAAGGTCCCATTGGACCTGGACTACTCCGATCTCATGGTGCACCAGACCGAGTACCGGTCGTCCTGCGCCACGGTCCTCATGCTGGACGTGTCACACTCCATGATCCTCTATGGAGAGGACCGCTTCACGCCGGCCAAGAAGGTGGCCCTGGCCCTGTCGCATCTTATTCGGACCCAGTATCCGGGAGATTCTCTCCGGGTCATCACATTCGGGGACCGGGCTCAAGAGATCCCTCTCTCCCAGCTGGCAAAGGCCCAGGTCGGCCCTTTTCACACAAACACGGCTGAGGGATTTGAGCTGGCCCGTCGCCTTCTTCGGGGACAGAAGAAGGACATGCAGCAGATCATCATGATCACCGACGGAAAACCCAGCGCCGCGACTCTCCCCGACGGCCAGATCTACCTGAATTCCGGGGGCTTGGATCCCTTTATCCTGAAAGAAACGTTCAAGCAGGTGGCGGCCTGCCGAAAATCGGGTATTCTCATCAACACCTTCATGTTGGCTCGGGACCCTTACCTGGTTCAGTTCGTCCAGGAGGTGAGTGAGATCGCCCGAGGGAAGGCCTACTTCACGTCCACCGTGACCCTGGGCCAATCCATCATGATGGACTTTCTGAAACGCAAGCGGCAGCAGCTCTAAAAGGACCCACCATGGCCAAGGCCTTAGAAGTCCCTTTTTACCAAGTCGATGCCTTCACGGACAAACCCTTCGCCGGGAATCCGGCGGCGGTGTGCCTCCTGGACGAAGAGCTATCCCCGGAAGCCATGCTTCGGATCGCGGGAGAGATGAACCTCTCCGAGACGGCTTTTGTTCAGCCTCCTGACTCCGACGGGGCTCGCAAGCTCCAATGGTTCACTCCAAAAGTGGAAGTCCCGCTCTGCGGTCATGCCACTCTGGCCACGTCACACGTCCTCATGCGGGAGCTGGAAGAGGAATCTCCACTCCGCTTCGATACGCTGAGCGGGATTCTGACCGTGGAAGAGGAGATGGACCGGTGGATCCGAATGGACTTCCCGGTGGATCCGCCCGAGCCCGATACCCCTCCAAAAGGGCTCTTGGAAGCGTTGGGGTGCCCGGAAGAGGCCCCGACGCTGAAGGCGGAAAAGCTCTGGATCGTCAGGCTGGAAACGCAAAAGGAGCTCAAGAAGCTGAAACCCGATTGGGCTGCTCTGGGGAAAGTGAAGCTGGGGGAGAAGCGCCTAGGGGTTTCGGTAACATCTCCAGGAACGGCCGGAAACGACTTCGCCTCCCGATTCTTCGGTCCCTGGGTGGGGGTCAACGAGGATCCGGTGACGGGCATGGCCCACACCGTCCTGGGCCCCTACTGGATGGACGAGTTGGATGCAACTGCACTCCGGGCCAGGCAGGTATCCACCCGGGGAGGGAACCTCCGGGTTCGGAAAGAGGGGGAGAGGATCTCGGTCTCGGGCCAAGCCGTGACCGTAGTGAAGGGCACGCTGAAGTTCTAGCAGCGGGGGCGGGCGGGCGTTTAAAGACCCCTAGAACGCCGCGAGGACGCTGAAGAGCACCCGTCCGTCGTTGTTCGAGACCGCGCCCCGGGCCTTCGCTTGATTATCGAAGTTGTCCCGCACTGAGAACTTCAGGCTCAGGACCTCCGATACCCTGAAGGCGATGCTGCTCTCGGCCCTCACCGTAAAATCGTCTACCTGCTGGAATTTGGGAGAGTAGTCCACGCCGGCCTGGAAAACGGCTCGGTCGTCGGAGAAGCTCCTGCGGTACTTGGCCTGACTCGTCCAACGCCCCGCCCACTCCGAGTCACCGTCCCCGTCGTTCACGCCAATGGTTTGCTCAACCATCAAAGCCGCGGCGAAGTCCAGGCTCGATACGTCGGAGTCCACTGCCGTGAGCTTCGCTCCACCCCCGGCCTTGTACCTCCGATGGATCTTCTTTTCGAGACTGGAGTGGGCGCCTCCGAACACATAGGGATTCAGCCAGCTGAATCCCTGATAGGCCAGGTTCGCGGCCAGGTCCCACGACCTCTTGTTGACGAAGTTCTCCCCTGCGTCATCGCTGGCTTCGCCGTAGAGATAGTGGACCTCACCGTCCAGCTCGAACAACTCACTTTCACGGTTGATACCCAGCTCCGTCGCCACCGTGGTCTGGTCTTTCGAACCGAAGAACACGCTGGCACCCACCTCGGTTTCGATGGTCCAATCCACGGGGGGCGGTGCGGCCGCATCAGGCGGCTGAGCTTGGGTTATCCCTGGAGATGTCATGAGGAGAAAGGCCAGGATCCCGGCGGTTCCGGCCGCGCCCTTGGTCCGGCCACGCTCTTCGCTGTCCTTCCTACGCCCCCAGGTGCTGTACTCGTCTTTTGTCCAACGGAAAAACACGGCGCTTATCCCCACCCAGAAAATGAGCATTCCCGGTATCCACATGATCAAACCCCCGAGGCGCTGGTCCTCCAGGGGAGAAAGGGATGTAACCCGAGGGGCCACTTCATACCAGGGGTAAAACACCGAGTCGGAAAGTGTGATGAATGCCGACACAACCGTGGACGGAATTCCGAAGGCGAAAACGTACATCATCAAGAGGGGCCCGGTGGGAATGCGTTCCAGCTCCGGGACGGGATTGACCACCGGCCACCACATCATGACGGCCACCGACATGAACATGAGGTGCTGGACGATGTGCAGGTCGTGACTCACCAGAGCCCAGTTGTACATCTGGGGGATGTGCCAGCCGATGAAGGTGACGTTGTAGGCCAGGAAGGCCACCACCGGATGGGTGAGGACTTTCGCCGTCTTGGCCACCCAGGCCTTCTTCAGAGCCTTCCGTACCAGCCAGGGTGGAAGCCCCATGATGAGGAAGGGCGGCATCACCAGCATGAGCAGCATGTGCTGCACCATGTGGGCGCTGAACAGATACTCGTCCGAAAGAGTGTGGAGGGGGCCGTTCAGGGAGAAGAAGATGAGGCCCACCGCCCCCAGGAAGCTGGCTTTCCGCCACCGGGACACGGGCTCGGGCCACCATCCGTATTTGATCCGGGCCGGGCCCACGGCAAAGAGGTAGGCCGACGCCAGGTAGATCACGCCCACCAGGACTGAAACGTGGACCTCGAAGCCGAAGATCGTGAACCGATCCCAGCTTGCAGATGCCAACAGGATTTCCGGCGAGGATCCGCTCATGGCGGATGCTACCCCTGTTCTACCCCATTAGGTCGTAGTTCGGAAGAACGTGGTAGAGAATGATGAGGGCCACCGTCATAAAAGCTGCCAGTACCAGGCCCGCCAGGAACACGCCGGAGAAGATACGGCTGTCGTACTTCAGGTGCATGAAGAACATCACCACCAAGGCAAACTTGGCACCCGATAGAACCAGGAGGATGGGAACCAGGACCGAAGCGAGAAACGGTATGTAGAAGACCGCGACCTCCACGGCCGTGATAACCGTGAGGATCCCCCCGATGGCCCAGTAGAAGCCTGGAGAAGCGTGGCTGCCGTGCTCTCCGTGAGAGTCCCCACCCTGATCGTGGGCCATGTTTCCTGCCATAGCTTCGCTGCTCATTCCTCTCGCTCCCCTATTGAATGAGGTAGACCAGGGTGAAGATCACGATCCAGACGATGTCCACGAAGTGCCAATAGAGGCCGGCGATCTCCACTTTGAGGGAGTCGGCCGACGTCAGCTTTCCGCGGGCCGCCAGGATCCAGAGGGTGCTGAGCCAGATCACCCCGCCGGCCACGTGGGCTCCGTGGAATCCGGTCAGAACGAAGAACGACGACCCGAACACATTGGTGCTGATCGTCAGGCCTTCGTGGACGAAGTGGTTGAACTCGTAGACCTGGAAACCCAGGAAGGTGGCTCCCAACAGGATCACGGCCCCGAGCCAGATGAGCGTGAGTCTCTTGCTCCCTCGCTGAATCCCATCCAGCCCCAGGACCATGGCCAGGGAGCTCATGAGGAGCACGAAGGTGCTCACCGAGGTTAGGGGAATGTCCAGGATCTCCCCAGGGTAAGGACCTGTTATGCTCCGACCCTTGTAGACCATGTAGGTCGAGATAAGGGTGGCGAAGAACAGGCACTCGGACCCGATGAAGGTCCAGAATCCCACCTTCCAGCTACTCAGACCGGTGCTGGTGTAGTGGTGATCGTCGTGGGCCGTGGCAGCAGCTTGAGACATTGAAGTATCCCGTCCTTATCTGAACGCCGGCTGGAAAGCCCAGCTGAAGATTCCGTACGCCGTGAAGGCCAGCCCCGCCAACGGAGCCCACCAGATCCCCGTCATGATCAGGGCCCAGGTGAGGGTGATCCCGAAGGCGACCACCATGGGCCAGAACGAGGGACTGGGCATGACCGGTTCCTGCTCCGGCTCCATCAGAGTCTGGGCTTCCACCTCGGCCCGCTCCGCGTCGTCCCACAGTGGCTCCCGGCTCCGGACCTCCGGCAAAACCGGGAAGTTGTAGTGGTGCGGGGGAGAGGGGATGGACCACTCCAGGGTCCCCGATTTCCAGGGATTCGGATCAACCGCCTCACCCTTCTTCAGACTCCGGAAGAGGTTCCAGAAAAGGAGGAGTGAGGAGAATCCAAAGATGAAGGCGCCTACGGTGGAGAGCTGATTCCAGGTCTCCAGGTTCAACTCGGCCTGATACGTCCATGTCCTCCGGGGCATTCCGAAAAGCCCTGCGAAATGCATGGGGAAGAAGGTCAGGTTGAACCCGATCATGGTGGTCCAGAAGTGCCATTTCCCCAGCGTCTCACTCATGAGCCTTCCGGTGACCTTCGGGAACCAGTAGTAGAGCCCGCTAAAGAGTCCCATGAGGGCCCCACCCACCAAGACATAGTGGAAGTGAGCCACCACGAAGTAGGAGTCGTGTTGCTGAAGGTCGATGGGTGCCGACGCGTGCATGATTCCGCTGAGCCCACCCACGGTGAACACAGCTACCACGCCCACGGCAAAAAGCATGGGAGTGGGGAATCGGATCGCACCTCCCCACATGGTGGCCAGCCAGTTGAAGATCTTAATCCCGGTGGGGATGGCGATGATCATGGTGCTGGCCACGAAGAATGAGTCCGCGATGGGTCCAAGACCCACGGTGAACATGTGGTGGCTCCACACTCCCCAGCCGATGAAACCGATGAGAATGCCGGCGTACACCACCACCGGATACCCAAAGAGAGGCTTCTTCGAGAACGTCGGAATGACGTCCGAGATGATCCCGAAGGACGGCAGGATCAGGATGTAGACTTCGGGGTGACCAAACAGCCAGAAAAGGTGCTGCCAGAGAATCGGGTCACCTCCGGCCGTCACCTCGTAGAAGTTCGCTCCGAAGAATCGATCGAAGGCCAACAGGATCAGGGCAACCGCGATCACCGGAATGGCCGTGATCAGCAGGAAGCTGGTTACCAACGTCATCCAGCTGAACAGGGGCATGCGCATGAGCTTCATGCCCGGGGCCCTGAGGTTGATGATGGTGGTGATGAAGTTCACGCCCCCCAGGATGGAACTGATCCCCAGAATGCTGAGGCCGATGATCCAGAACTCCACGTTCCGGCCCGGCTCGAACTGCAGGGACGTCAGGTTTGCGTACCCCACCCAACTGGTGTTCGGAGCGGCACCGAAGAGGAAGCTTGAATTGATGAACAAGCCGCCGAACAGGAAGATCCAGTACGACAGAGCGTTCAACCTCGGGAACGCCACGTCCCGTGCCCCGATCTGGAGGGGCACGATGTAGTTGAAGAACGCCACCGCCATGGGCATGGCCACCAGGAA
The DNA here is from genome assembly GCA_028278645.1 of Longimicrobiales bacterium. Taxonomy (GTDB): domain Bacteria; phylum Gemmatimonadota; class Gemmatimonadetes; order Longimicrobiales; family Gaopeijiaceae; genus JABDNZ01. The sequence goes on from JANQDZ010000084.1 coordinate 9,606, forward strand.
CACCATGGTCGTGCCGTGCATGGTGAACATCTGGTTGTACGTCTCGGCCGAGATGAATGCGTTTTCCGGCCTCATGAGCTGGATGCGGATGAGCATCGCCTCCAGGCCCCCCACGAAGAAGAAGAAGAAGGAGGTCAGGAAGTACATGATGCCGATCCGCTTGTGATCGACGGTGGTTACCCAACTCCAGAGGCCCGTGTCTTCGGTGTGGGCGCCGGCGTGGGTCTGGGCCGTTTCGGTGGCTACAGTAGTAGACATCGTCGCCTCAGAAGAGTGTTGGCGGTGTGGGGCGAGCCGCGTTACGAACGTCACGGGGGCATATGAAAGGCGGGGCTTCGATGGCATAGCCCTGCGCTACGTCGAGAAGCCCCAACGAAGCAGATGGCCCCGTCCCGTCGTAACCCGAAGGGCACAGGGGGATTGCGGCGCCAAACGGCGTCATGACTCCTCCCCGATACTTTAGCATCGCTTTCGTCGTCCTTCCTTGTCTGACAACCGCAAGACCCCTGTGCGCGACCGCACCCCACACCGCCAACACTCTTCTATCTCATGCTGGAGAGATAGGCCGCCAGCGCCTGAATCTGCTCGTCGTTCAGGTTGGTGGCGGGATACTGGACCCCTGCAATGGCCGCCCCGTACTGGGCACCGGGCATCTCGGAACCGGGCTTCACGGAAAGGGGATCCTTGATCCAGAGAGCCAGGTTCTCGGGGGTGTTTTCGAGCATTCCAGCAGCAATCGTGGATCGGCTCCCCATCCTCGTGAGGTTGGGGCCGATGATCCCGGGGGCCGCCGTACCCTGAATGGCGTGACACAGGACGCAGGTGGTCTCGCGGAAGAAGACTTCACGGCCTCGGGCCACCAGCGGGTCTTCGGCTACCGCCTGGTTGACGGCGGTCTGCGCTTCGGCGCCTGGTTCGCCAGCGGGCCGCTCCGTGTCCGCCTGCCCGCCCACCGGCTCTGGCGCGTTTGCCGTGGGGGCCGGGGTGTGCCAGTCGGTCAACCAGGCCTGGAACTCCTCTTCGCTTTCGGCCACCACTCGGATCCCCATGAGGGAATGGGCTTCGCCGCAAAACTCGGCGCACTGACCCCAGAAAACGCCCTCTTCTTTAATCGTGAAGTGCATCCAGTTCCGCTTGGGCTCTTCACCCTCGGGAACCGCAACTACGGGGTTCACGTCCCTTTTCCCACCCAACTGGGGAACCCAGAAGGAGTGGATCACGTCACCCGACTCCAGGCGAAGGCTAATGGGCCTTCCCACAGGGAGGTGGAGCTCGTTGGCGGTGGTGACGCCCTGCTCGGGAAAGTGGAAATTCCACCAGTACCGTTTGCCTGTAACCTCCACCACCAGGGCATCTTCATCAGGGGGCCGCTGGGTCTCGAAGACGCCTTGGATGGTCGGGATGACGATGGCCACCACGATGATGGCGGGAGCGATGGTCCACGCGATCTCGAGACCCATGTGACCATGGATCTGCTTCGGCCTATCCTGACCCGGCTTCTCACGGAACCGAATGAGGATGTACGCCATGAGGGCCCAGACCACGGCCAAAATGATCATCGTCCACCAGAAGACCTGCACGTAGAGGTTGTGACTCACCTCTCCGAAGTCCGTCACGGGATCGATGGTGGACTGGAGGTATTCTTCCCCGCAGGCCGATAGCATGGCCACGGTGAGAAGAACCCCCGCTCTTTTCATCCAGCGTAGCAGCTTGCCGTTTTTCATCCCTCTCGCCTGGTTCAGCAGTCGAGTAGACGTCTCTGTACGCGTACCGCGATGCGAGCTTGTTTCGAAACGCGGGTTCCTACCGCGATGCGAGCTTGTTTCGAAACGCGGGTTCCTACCGCGATTCGAGCTTGTCTCGAAGCGCGTTTTTTTACGCACTGCGGTCGGAGGTCGGGCCTCTGGCCGCGTTACCCTTCGCCCTCCGGGCACCTGCCCAGGAGCGAACATCCCCACATGATCGAGCTTGGTCGGGCCCGAAAGGGCCCAGGAGGCTGGAGTTTCAACCCCCCAGGGAGGGCTTCTACCCCTCTCTAGTCGAGAGTATCCAGCCGAATGGCCTCATCTAGCAGCATGACCGGAATGTCATCCCTTACCGGATAAAGGACCTTTCCGTCCTCCCGGACGAGGCCTTCCTCGATACGGTCCTTCACACGATCCCCGCCTTGGTTCGTCAGGCCCCCACCGTCGACGGCTGAGTTCACCCGTTCGAGAGTGCTCTCGTCCGCCACCTTCAGGGGCTGCTTCGTTTCCGGGCACACCAGAATCTCGAGCAGCTCTGGATTCACCATTCCGGACCTGGCGGTATTCGCTTGTATTAGTGTATGTATCGAAACACACCCGACCTTCGGGTGAGGGTCGGGTGTATGAGCCGTAAAAGGTATAACAATAATTACTCTTTGTGGAGAGGCCCCTCACCCATGGTCCGTTCAGCCGTCTTCTCGACTGTCCTTCTTCTGCTTTTGGCTGCGGCCACCTTGACCGGGACCCATCCCGCATCCGGTCAGGAGCGTCTCCCTCCCCCGGGACAGGCGTGGGTGATCTTTGGCGCAGACACTGTAAGAGCCGAAGTAGCCCGGACCCCGGCCGAGCGAGAGAGGGGTCTCATGTACCGGGAAAGCCTGGCAAAGGGTCGGGGCATGCTCTTCGTCTTCCCCGATGCCGCCATCCGGTCCTTTTGGATGAAAGACACCTTCATCCCCCTGGACATCGCCTACATGGACTCGGACATCCGCATCATCGACATCTATCCGTTGGAGCCTCAGTCCGAGGAGGCTCAACCCTCCAGTGGACCCGCCATGTTCGCATTGGAGGTCCGCCAGGGGTGGTTCCAGGAGATGGGGATCGTGGTTGGGGCCCAGGCAAAGCTGGTGTTCGGCCCTGGTGCCGGACCCAACCCGGAGAGCGACTGACCCGCGCGCAGCCACCGCGCCGCCCGGCTGATCCTGCCGGGACCTAGCCCACCGCCGCCTTCAGGGCCTTGATCAGGGCCTCAACGTCCGCCTGATCGTTGTACACGTGGGGAGATATGCGGAGAGCCGAGCCGCGGAGGGATGCTGATACGCCTTCACCTCTGAGGGCTTCGCTCAGGCGAGCCATCTCCATGCCCTTCGGAGTCCGGAATCCGAAGATGTGGCCCACCCGGAAGGCCTCCTCCTCCACCTGGTATCCCAAAGCTTCGGCTTCGGCCAGGATCTCACGGCTCAAGTCCTTCGCGTACTCCTGGATTCGCCGGGGCGTCCATTCCAACAGGAGGCGAAGGGCTTCCACCAGCATGGGGACCAGGATAAAGTTGCTACGCTCGCCCACGTCGAACCGCTGGGATCCTGGCTGATAGTGTTCCTGATAGTCCACGAGAGCCCGGAAGTCCTGACTCCCTTCCCGGCCGATCCAGGTCTCCTCCAGTGGGACCCCCTCCTGATACCGGGATCCGAAGTAAGCGGCGCCGATGGAGTAGGGGCCCAGGAGCCACTTGTAGCTGGCTACGATGAGGGCGTCGGGCCTCACGGCCTGGATGTCGAATGGAATTGCGCCAACGGCCTGGGTGCCGTCGATCACCAGGGCCGCTCCCACCTCACGAGCCCGGGCGGCGATGGCCTCCAGGTCGAACCGGGTCCCATCGGTCCAGTGGACCGGTGCCAGGGCCACGACTCCCGTGTTCCCGTCCATGGCTTCCAGGATCCGCTCGTTCCAGCGGCGCCCTCGCCCGACGGCATCCGCGGAAGCCGGGCCATTCCGTGAAGCCGAACCAGCCGCATCTTCCGGCCCCACCATCCGGACCTCCCCCCCAGACTCCTTCGCCAGCCTGAGCCAGGCGTAGACGTTCCCCGGGAACTGTTCCTCGAGAAGGACGATGTTCTGGCCGGACGCCAGCGGGGTATTTCGGGCAGCCACGCTCACCCCGTAGGAAACGGAAGGGATGATGGCCACCGAATCGGGATCCGGAACGTTCACGAGCTCGGCGAACAGGCGCCGGGCTTCCTGGCTTTCCGTGAAGAAGTCTTCTTGGAACAGGGACGCTGGATTCCTCTTCCGGACCATCCCCACCACCCCCGCCTCTTCCACAACCCGGGGAAGGGGGCTCATGTAGGCGCAATTCAGATAGTGCAGGTCATGGGGGAGGGAGAAGGCATCCCGCTGGCACGAGAGTGGAGCACTGGTCACGAGCCGCCTCCCGCGAGCCAGGCCTCAGTCCCTGGATGTAACGGAATCGGAGCCTGGTCCAGCGCGGACAACTCGATCTGGGTGGCCATCTCGTGGACCTGCTCCAAGGCAGCCTTCTTGTCCCTGAGGATATCCAAAAGCCCCGTCACCACCCCCGTGTCCAAATCGTCGGTGGCGACGATCCAGTTCATCATAGCCACCGTGGTCACGTCCCCGTCCATCCCGGAGTACGCTCCGGAGGGAATCGTTCCGGGCGAGTAATACGGATACTGCTTTTGAAGTGCGGCAATACGATCCGGTTCGAATGAGAGGAGCCGGGCCCCTCCCGTGGTGGTAGCCTCCAGCACCGCAGCCGCTGGATAGCCCACAGAGATGATGGCCCCATCGATGGCTTCGTCCCGGAGGGACGCCGATGACTCAGAGAATGTGAGGAAGCGAGCATCAACGTCGTCGTAGGTCAGGCCATAAACCCCCAGAAGTTGCCTCGACACTTCCTCTGTGCCGCTTCCAGCGGCTCCTACCGAGACCCTGCCCCCGACCAGGTCGCCCAATGAGGTGGCGGTGGAACCCCGGGGAACAAGGACGTGGACCATGTTTGCATACAGGGGCGCCACAACCCGCAGAGATTCGAAGGGGTCACCGTAGTCCTGGCCTCCGTGGAAGGCCTCATGGATGCTGATGGCCAAAGCAAAACCCAAGTCGATCTGGCCTTCCCGGAGGCGGTTCACGTTCTCCACCGACCCGCCCGTTACCTCCGCCGTGTACTGGCGCAGGGAGTCTTCCACCGAGAGGAGGCTTGTGATGGCTCCCCCCAGGGGGTAGTAGATCCCGCCGGTTCCGGCAGTGCCGAGGCTGAGAAACGCCTGCCTTCCCACACCCCCCTCACCACCGCAGCCGACTGCGGCCAGAGCCATCCCCAGCGCCAGACTAGCCAGAGCCCACCGCTTGATCTTCAATCGCCACTCCTGGACTGAGTCACCCTCCCCGATCAGGAATCATGGTCCCTGATCGGAAAAAGATAAACAGGAGGAGTAGAAGGCCGAATCCGTCGGACGTGAGGCCCGGGATGATGAGAGCGATGGCGGAAATCCCCAAAAGGGCCCGTTCCCAAGGCGACAACTGGCCCCTTAGATACCCCATGGTGGACGCCGCCAGTGCGGTCACGCCGGCGACCCCGGTACCCACCACCAATCCGATCTCCGCCACCGAACCATCCAGCAGCAAAGCCGGTCCGTAGACGAACATGAACGGCACGAGAAAACCGGCGAAGGCCAGGACCATGGCTGTCCAGGCCGTCCGCAGGGGAGGAGCGCCGGCGATCCCCGCTGCGGCATAGGCAGCGAGGGAGACCGGAGGGGTCACGTTCGAAATACAACCGAAGTAGAAAATGAAGAGGTGGGAGGCCAGCACCGGAACACCGAGCTGGATGAGAGCCGGAGCCCCCAAGGCCGCCAGCACCACGTAGGCAGCGGTGGTTGGAAGCCCCATCCCCAGAACTATCGACCCCATGGCCGTAAGCAGCAGGGCAAGAAAGAGGTTCCCCTGGGAGAGGGTGATGATGAGCTCGGACATCCGGAGGCCGATACCGGTGAGGGAAGCCACCCCCACGACGACTCCTGCCGCCGCACAGGCCGCCGCTACCTGCACCGCTCCTCCACCCGCCGCCACCAAGGCTCTTTCCATCTTCCCCGGGTCCGGTCGGGTCGCCCGGGTCAGGAATGAGACTCCCAGGAACGTCACCACTCCCCAGAACGCCGCCCTCATGGGAGACCGGCCCATGGCCAGGAGGAGAACGATGAAGCCGAGAGGAAGCAGCAGGTGCAGTCGCGGCAGCACTGGCTCCCGGTTTCCCATCCGGGACCCTTCCAAACCCATGCGCCCTGCCCGGAAGTGGATGGCCATGAGGAGGGCCACGTAATAAAGGACCGCCGGAACGATGGCGGCCACGGCCACCTGCGGATAGGGAATGTTGGTCCAAGTGGCCAGGATGAAGGCTCCCGCGCCCATGACCGGCGGCATGAGCTGGCCCCCGGTGCTGGCGGCGGCTTCGATGGCCCCTGCGAAGAAGGGCTTGAAGCCGGACCTCTTCATGAGGGGGACGGTGAAAGTGCCGGTGGTCACCACGTTGGCTACGGCACTTCCCGACAAGGAACCCATGAGAGCGCTCGCCAGTGCGGCGGTTTTGGCAGGCCCACCACGGGTCCGCCCTGTGGCCCGATCCGCCAAGCCGATCAGAAGCGCTCCACCACCGGCCATGTCCAGGAGGGCTCCAAAGAGCACGAAGAGGTACACAAAATCCGCCGACACCCCTAAGGGCACTCCCCAGATTCCCTCGGTGGAGAGGTAGAGGTGCTCCATGAGGCGGGTGAACCCGTACCCCCGGTGGGCCAAGAAGCCAGGGAGGTAGGGGCCGGTCACCGCATAGACCAAAGCCAGGACCGCCACCATGACCAATCCCCAGCCCGTGGTCCTTCGCGCCAGCTCCAGCACCACCAAGAGGGTCAAGAGCCCACCCGCCAAATCCATCCCAGTCGGGCTCCCGGACCGCCGCACCAGCGCTTCGTTCTCCGAGACCAGGTAGATGGCGCTGGCGATAACCGCCACGATGAGGAGAGCGTTCAGCAGGACGACCCAACCCGGGTTTCCGTCAGACCCTTTCTCGTCCCCGCCTTCCAGTTCCTTGGCCTTCACTCGAGCGCCCACACCCAGGAACCCCAGCGTGGCCATAAAAGCCAAATGGATGGGCCGCTGGACCAAGGCGGTGAAGGGCGCTACCCCCGCTGAAAACAGATGGAAGCAGGCGGCGCCAATGGCCAGGAAGAGGATCGTTATCCGAAGCATGGCCGGAAGAATGGGGCTTCAGCGCAAAAAAAGAAAAGCCCCAGCCGGAGATCCGGCCTGGGCTTTTCGGATAGAGCTGTGGCTCTTCAGGAAGCCGGCGCCGCTAACCCCCGAACAACCCGAAAATGAACGCAAAGGCCAGAGCCAGCGTCATGAAGAACGTCAGGGCAGATCCAAAGGAGCGCTTCGGATCGATCTTTGTCACTCCCAAGGCCATGACGGCAAAAGCCCAAAGCCCGAAAAGATCGATCATCTTCAAGACCCGAAGCGGGTACCCTTCTTCCATGAAGAACGCGAAGGTCCCCAGGCTCAAGGTCACGGACGGGTCGCCCTGGACCAGCTTCAGCGGTAGGAGCAGAAGGGCTCCCAACGCCGAGATGATGGTGGCGTGAGAATAGACCGAGAGGTACTGCACATACCGGCCGTCATCCCCGAACAGGAAAGAGAAGAACAGGAAGATGACCCCGGTCAAGATGAAAGCCATCAGAAAAAACCCCATGGGCCCCACCACGGTCGAAACGATCCGTATGATGGGGCCGGACGACTCGAATCCCGCTGGGACCTGTTGGCCCTGCTCGATCATTTGGGCCCGGCTGAACTCGACCCACATGTCCGTAGGGATGAACACAGTAGAGAGGAAAATCAGCGCGGCGCCAGCCGCCAAAGCCCCGAACCAAACTGGCTTGTCACGGAGGGCAGTGAACAGCTCGCCGGGCGAGAAGAAAACTTGCATCACCCGCTGGGGCAGCGAGGGTAACGTACTGGTGGTGGTCTCTTCCACAGTTCCTCCTGGTGTGCGGGCCAAAGAAAACCAGACCCGCCCGGGGGAATGAACCCCCGGGCCGGCTTGGATCACCGATACTTAAAGATCAACCTCCCTGGAGCCTGACCGAACCCTTTGCGGAAACCACCATGGGGAAGGGCGGCATCCCGGAAGCCGGGACTTCCGTGCTTCCATCCATCTCCGAGTCGGTTTCGTTCACTACCAGGAGATTCCGGGCAGGATCCCATAGGAAAATCCCGTCCGTCGTTCCGGAAAATTCCTGGATCACTTCCGTTCCAGCCTGGGACGCATTGGCCACCACCTCGCCATCGCTCACGTAGGTGATGTGGAGGAGGGAAACCCCGTCCACCACCGTGTCCCCCACCAACGTATAGGTCACAACCGACTTGGACGCGGCCTCTCCGGTGCCGACCTGGATCTCGTATCGGATAGTGTCCGTCCAGCTTTCCCCGGGGTCCACGACCCCGCCGGGTAGGCGGGGAAAAAACTCATGAGCGAGGCCGGCGGCGCCCACCATCTGCTCGACGGCTTCGTTCACCTCAGGGGTGCTCACCACTGTCCCCGCACCGAACGCGTCGATGGTGAAGACCAGGTCTCCAGTAACGTCGGATTCGGTGGCGGTGATTGGGGCAGCCATCGGGTTGTTCATGGAGGCGGTGAGCTTCTCAAAAGTGGCGGTGATCTCCAGCCCACCCTCTACCTGGGTGAACACCATAGCCAGGGTGGCCTCACTGGATCCTTGGATGTCCATGGGTCCCATGCCGGGTATATCTACGCTGATGTCCTGGGAGGATTCCATGACGTAGGTGGCAGATGGGGTCCCCGGCATCTCGTACACGAGAGCCTTCCGGGGGCTTACGCTTCCAGGACCTGAGCATGCGGCCAGGCCGAAGAGGAACAGAGCGGTGGCGGCGAAGTACCTCATGGGTTTCCTCCGAAGTGATAGGTCCCCGCCCTGGTCCTGGGGGCAGGAGGTTTTTGTCGTGGTGGTAATGGTCGTTTGGATAAACACACTGATGCTACGAAACAAAGGTACGTTTTCTTCCACTTCCTTTGCAGTGGGTGACCCCTTGGCCTCTCTCCCGGCCCTGCGTTATCCTTTTTCGGAGTAGTCAGAGAAAACTGTATGGAGACACCCCATGAGCCTCCGGACCAACCCGGATAAAATCCTGGAGAGCATCGACCGGCAACGGTCTCGGGACGAGGAGACAGCTGGCCGCCAGACCGACGATCGCCAGGCCGTCGGCCGGGAGTTGGACACCACGCCCCCGCCCCCTGACGCAACCAACCCCGAGCGGATGAAGCGAATCTTCCGCCTCGTCGAGGAGTCCTACAAGCAAGCAGCCCAAGGCAGCGAACTCGGGAAGCTGGCCGCCCGCTTCAGGGGTATCGGCGACCTTCATCATCACCACGCCCGCGGCGACGTCAGCGTGGTCATCCAGTATCACGACTCGGGCCGTCCCGACGACGTGGGCATGTCACCGTTCGAGATTCGACCTCAGGATTTGGCGGACACGAAAAAAGAGACGGGCAACAGCAGGGCCGACTTCAACGCGATGAAGATCCTCCGGACCGAGCTCCGGGACGGCGTCATGTCGGCCTACAAGAAGATGGAGCCCCGAGTTCGGGACGCTCTACGTGAGCGGGCGGATCTCGGCCATCTTTCCGTAAACGTCACCATGGATCTGCGCACCGCCCAATAGGAAGGGGTCCCGCCCTGCGAGTCCTCTTCTTGTTCCTGGATGGAGTGGGGATCGGACCGCCCGATCCGGGCCTCAATCCTTTCCTCCAGGCCCGCCTGCCCACCTTAAGGGCGTTACTCAAGGATCAGATTCCCGTCTTCGGCAACCTCCCCAGGAGTCCGAACGCCCTTTGTCTCCCCCTCGACCCTCTCATGGGGATGCCGGGTCTGCCCCAGAGCGGCACCGGCCAGGTCGCTCTCTTGACCGGGGAGAACGCCGCCTCTCTCTACGGCCGCCACTTCGGGCCCTGGGTCCCAGTTCCCCTCCGACCGTTGATGATGGAGAAGAACGTCCTGACCCGGGCCAGAGAGCGAGGGTTCTCGTGCGTATTCGCCAACGCGTACCCCAGCCAGTATCAACGCCTGGCCTGGTCGAAGCGGCCCGCCGGGCCCCCTTTGGCAGCCAAAGGAGCCGGGGTTTTTTACCGGGATGAGGACAACCTCGCAAATGAAACGGCGGTCTCCAGCGAGATCATCAACACGGCCTGGAGAACTCGCCTCGGTTTCACCCACCTCCCGGAAATCACGCCTGCAGCGGGTGGCCGGACGCTGGCCAAAATCACCGGGACAGCGGATCTGACCTTTTTCGCTCACTACTCCACCGACACTGCGGGGCACGAGAGAGACATGGGGGTCGCCGTCGCCGCACTGGAGAAGGTCGATGCCTTTCTGGCCGGGCTCCTGGACGCCCTCCCGCCCGCCACCTTCCTGGTGATGGCCAGCGACCACGGCAACATCGAGGACGTTTCCCAGGGCCATACCAAGAACCCGGTCTTGGGGGTGGTGGTGGGACCCGGGGCCGAATCCTTCGCCCAGGGTGTCAGCAGTATCACTCACATCCCTGATCTGATCCTGGCGATCCTCGAAGCCGAGAACTGGGGGTCACCTGGAAGCCGGGGGACGAAGCTGACGGCCCTCCGGCTCATGTGACCGCCCCGGCTCCGGGGACATTGTTCCCCGGTGAAGACCGGACCGAAGATCCTGGGGGAACTCCTACTCGAAGCCGGAGCCACGACCCCGTCCGACCTGGAGCGGGCCCTGGCGGCACAGCCCGGCACCGGGCTGAGGCTTGGAGCCCTCATGGTGCAGAAAGGTTGGGCGGAAGAAGAGGCAGTAGCTCTTTGCCTTTCCCACCAGCTGGGCTTGCCCTATCAGCCGCCGCCCCTTGAGCCTTCTCCCGAGGCTGCACGAATGGTTCGCCCCGAGCTGGCCCGGAAGGGGAGGGTTCTTCCCCTCACCGCTTCGGGCCGGGGACTCCGCTTGGCCATGGCCGACCCCTTGGACCTCGGCGTGCTGGACGACGTCCAGTTTCAAAGCGGGCGGAGGGTCGAACCCGTGGTCGTATCGGAGGGCGCCCTCCTGGACGGTTTGGCCCGAACGTTAGGAGGTGAGCTCCAGGGGTTGCTGGAAGAGCTTCCCGACGAATGGCGAACCGTCGAGCCGAAGGAAAAAGCCGCGGAGCTGGAGCGGGCGGCCCGATCTGCACCCGTGGTGAGACTGGTGGACCACATCCTCACCCGTGCGGTGAGAGCCGACGCCAGCGATGTCCACATCGAGGAGAACGGCGGCAGCATCAGGGTTCGCTACCGGTTGGACGGGATTCTCCGAACAGAGCTGGGCCTCCCCTCGGGAACCATGGACGCAGTCCTCTCCCGGCTGAAGATCATGGCCGGGATGGACATTTCCGTGAAGAGGAGGCCGCAGGACGGGGGCATGACCTTGAAGCGAGGTTCTGTCCCCCTCACCCTCCGGGTTTCCTCCCTGCCGGTGAAGGGGGGAGAGAAGATCGTGATCCGGATCCTGGATCCCACGAAAGCTCCTCGGAGCCTGGACCAGCTCGGCCTCACGGACCGGGACCTCCACCGACTCCGAAGCCTCATGAAAACCGGTCAGGGTGTAATCCTCGCCGCCGGGCCGACGGGAAGCGGGAAGAGCAGCACCCTTTTCGGCGCCCTTGGGGAGCTGGATCGCGATGGCGGCAATCTGGTCACGCTGGAAGACCCGGTGGAGTATCGCCTGGACGGAGCGAACCAGGTTCAGGTGAATCCGAAAGCGGGTCTCACCTTCCCCGCGGCACTTCGGTCGGTCCTCCGGCAGGATCCAGACATCATCATGGTGGGTGAGATTCGGGACCGGGAAACGGCCGAGATCGCCATGGCCGCCGCTGTGACAGGTCATCTGGTCCTCTCGACCATCCACACGGTGGACGCCCCGGGAGCCATCACCCGCCTCCAGAACATGGGCGTCCCCTCATACCTGTTGGCGGGGGGGCTGGCGGGCGTGGTCGCGCAACGTCTGGTCCGACGCCTATGCCTCCGGTGCCGAGGCCGAGGCCAAAGGGGAGGGAACGGCAGTGGAGGGGGAGGGGGCGGCGGAGGGTGCCCTGACTGCCACGACGGTTACCGAGGACGAACGGGCGTATTCCAGGTTCTCGCTATGACCGACGGCCTCCGGGAGCATGTTGTAAACGGGGCTTCCCTCGGGACCTTGAGGCAGCTGGCCACTCAGGGGGGGATGTTGTCCTTGAAGGAGGATGCGCTACGGAAAGTGGCCGAGGGCGTAACGTCTCCCCATGAGGTGAGCCGGGTTGTTCACGGCGACAGCGGGGTTTCTCTTCCGTGCGGGAATTGCGGAGGCGACGTCCCTCTGGGAAGTAACGGCTGCCCGGGGTGTGGAACCGTCCGGATTGCCACTTGTTCATGTGGAGTCCAGCTCAGGCCTCAGTGGAGGTACTGCCCGAATTGCCTTCGGAAGAACACATCCGTTTGACCGGTGGAGACGGGGCCCTACCTTTTCCCCCTATCATGTTCAAGATCAAGAGTTTCCAACGGAGGATCCTCCTGGCACTGCTGGGGATTGGATTGATCCCGGCGGTCATTATCCTCCTCATCGGTACCGGCATGGCCCAGTACGGCATCTCCTCCACCGGGACAGCCGGGCCTTGGACCACCGTGGGTGAATCGGGGCAGGCCCTCATCAACGCCGTGGCCGAGGCGGAGGTGACGGACTCAGCCGTGCTGGCAGCCTCCCGGACCCATCAGGAAGCTCTTTCGGAAAGCCTCCGAATCTCGCGCGTCTTCGAGGTCATCGCCCAGCGGATCCTCACCCTGGTGCCCCTGTTCGCTCTGGGCCTGGCCCTGGTGATCGGAGGAATGGCCTTCTGGGTGGCCCGCCAGCTTTCACGAGGCTTCTCCCGACCCATTCAGGATCTCGTAGGATGGACGGAGCTCATCGGACAGAACGAGCCCCTTCCCTCCCCGGGGCCCGCAGACTCCAGGGGTGTCCGAGAGTTCGCCCGCCTCCGAGACGCCCTCCGAACCATGGCAGACGACCTGGAGAGGGGAAGACGGGAAGCCATCCAAACCGCGAAGCTTCGGAGCTGGACCGACATGGCTCGGAAAGTGGCTCACGAGCTCAAGAACCCGCTGGCCCCTATGCGGATGGCCGCCACCACAGTGAGCAGAGCGGAGGATCCCAGCTCCCAGGAGGCCGGCACAGTGCTCCTGGAGGAAATCGGTCGCCTTGACGAAATGGCTCGGACCTTTTCCCAGTTTGGCCGGATGCCCGAGGGGCCCCCTTCCCAAGTGGACATGGCAGAGCTTCTCCAACTCCTGATTCAGCAGCACCAAGGCGTTGGTCCCGAGCTGAGTTACCACGCCGCAGGTAAGCTCCCACTCATAACGGCTCACTACGACGCTCTACTGCGCTCCTTCAGGAACCTCTTCCTGAACGCCATCGACGCGGCTGGTAAGGGAGGCAAGGTCCAGGTCCGGGCTTTGACAGAGGGAAGCTGCGTTGTGGTGGAGATCCAGGACTCGGGTCCGGGCATTCCTCCTGAAGACCTTCCCCGGATCTGGGACCCCGAGTTCAGCACCAAAAGCCGAGGGACCGGCCTGGGCCTCCCCATGGTAAGACAAACCATCCAGGCCCATGAGGGCACCGTGGAAGGCCGAAACAACCCGCAGGGGGGTGCCGTATTTCTGGTTGAGCTTCCCGTGGAGGGCCCATCCCCCCAGGAGTGAGCTGAATGGACATCCTCATCATCGACGACGAAGGGAACCTGCGGAGAATGCTCCGAGCCCTCCTTGAAGGGGAGGGGTACACGGTCAGGGAAGCCGAATCGGCCGAGGAGGGCATCAGGGAGGTTGGGAGAGAGGTTCCCGAGGCGATACTGCTGGACCTCATGCTTCCAGGAATCTCGGGCCTGGAAGCCCTACCACAAATCGGAGACCTGGCTCCCGGCGTGCCCGTGGTGATGATGAGTGGAAAGGCCACTTTGGGAGACGCTGTGCAGGCCACCCGCTTGGGGGCATTCCACTTTATCGAGAAGCCCCTTACCCCCGAGGCGGTCCTCCTCACGGTCCAGGGTGCCCTGGAGGTCAGCCGGGCCCGGGATCTTTCCCGAGCCCTCCGGGAGGAGCTGGGCCCCGAGGCGGAGCTTGTCGGCCGCTCTCCGGCCATCAACCGGGTGAGGGAACTGATCCAACGGGTGGCTCCCACGGAAGCCCGAGTTCTCATCACCGGGGAGAGCGGGACCGGAAAGGAGTTGGTGGCAAGCGCCATTCACGCCTTGTCCCCACGGAAGGGCCGTGCTTTCGTCCGGGTCAACTCAGCCGCCATACCCAAGGACTTGGTGGAAAGCGAGATGTTCGGCCACGAACGTGGTGCCTTCACGGGAGCCACCGAGAGGCGGCGGGGGCGGTTCGAGCTGGCACACCGGGGCACCCTCTTCCTGGACGAGGTGGGAGATCTGGGCCCGGAAGCCCAGTCGAAGCTCCTTAGGGCCATCGAAACCGGTGTGGTGGAACGGGTAGGTGGGGGAAAAGCCATCGAGGTGAACGTCCGGGCCCTCGCCGCCACCAACCACGATCTCCGAGCCCAGGTCGAGGAGGGCACCTTCCGTCAGGACCTCCTATTCCGTCTGGAGGTGGTCCCGATCCACCTGCCGCCCCTCCGGGAGAGGATGGAGGACATTCCGCTCCTAGTGGCCCACACACTGAAGCTCCTCAGGAAGCGAAGCGGCCTACCGACCCCCAACATCACCCCAAAAGCCATGGACACTCTCCATCGGTATCCCTGGCCGGGGAACGTTCGAGAGCTCATGAACATCCTGGAACGGCTGGCCATTCTGAGCTCGGGTGAACCGGTAGGACCGGAGGAGGTCGACCAGCTCCTTCCCGGCGCCCCTTTGGGCGCCGACGCAACTCCCAGCTACCAGGAGGGGGACCCCCGACCCTTAAGGGAGAGGCTGGAGGACTACGAACGCGCCCTCATCCAGGGGGCCCTGGACGGATCAGGCGGTAACGTGGCCGAAGCCGGCCGGCGCCTGCAAACGGACCGCCCCAACCTCTACCGGCGTATGAAGAGGTTGGGGCTCCGAACCCCCTGAAGGGTGCTGAGATTAGGGGGTGCGACCCCCCATTCTCAGCACCCATCTAACCCCTACCGTGTCGAAATGCGACACCCTGGGGTAGAATAGAGGCACACTCGTCACCCATCACGACCAAGGCCATGGCCGTGCAACACTCAGTCGAACTTACACTTACCTTGTCTCCTCGATTCTGGTACGCCCCCTGCTTAAGGACCCTTCGACAACACGCAGCCCTCTCACAAGGGAGAGCACGATGAAGAAGGGTTTGGTGTTTCTGGCAGGGATCGGGGTTGTTCTCGGGTCCCCTGCCCTGGGACAAGAGCGGACCGTCGAAGAAGCGGACCTGCCGCTAGCAGTGGAAGAGGACGTCATCAGCTTCTTCAATGATCCGGCTACTATCCACTTCACCGGACGGGCCCGGATTCCCACGACCCGCGTGGTGGTGGGAGACGTGGCCGCCCTGGGCGGTCCATTCACCATTGCGGGTGAGGTGGACGGGGACGTGGTGGTAGTGAACGGCGATCTGGTCTTCGAAACAGGCGGGGTGGTATCCGGGAGCGTCCTGGTGGTAGGCGGTCGGGTTTTTGGGGAAGACGTGGCCGAAATCGGGGGAGATCTGCGGATTTTCGACGAGCCCCTCCGCTATGTGCAACGCGGGGATCAGATCGCCTCGGCCGGGCGACGGGGAGACAGGGAGGGGCACGGCCCGGATTTCCCCTGGGGCGACGCCCGGTTCACAGTAAAATCCGGCCAGAACTACAACCGGACGGAAGGCCTTCCGGTCATGTTCGGCCCATCGTTCCGGACGGCCGGAAGAAACCCCCTCCGCCTGGACCTCATGGGCATCTGGCGAACCGACATGGGGTTCGAGCTCAACGAGGACGACTTCGGCTACCACCTCCGGGCAGAGCAAACCCTGGGCGGGAGGAACGACGTCTTCATCGGGGCAAACATCTACTCCATGGTGGACCCCATTGAGGACTGGGGAATCACGAATCTGGAAGCCTCTCTGACGACGTTCATCCTCCACGAGGATTACCGGGACTACTACGAGCGGCAGGGATGGAGTCTCTTCGCGGAGGTCAGGTTGCCCCACGCACCGGTGGAGCTTCGAGCCGAATACTTCGAGGAGGACCATGACTTCATGCCGGTGGCCAGTCCGTGGTCCATCACCAAGAACGACGACCCCTGGCGCCGGCAGCCTCTGGTCGCCGAGGGCAAAGCCCGGTTCCTGGAGGGCACCGTCGTCGTGGATACCCGGAACGACAGGAGCGATCCGTCCGACGGGTGGCTGGCAAGAGGGACCATCCGGAGTGGCCTGGGCGGAGACTTCATGGTTCCGGCCCACCTGGTGTCCGCCGACGGACCTCCCGAAACCATCGAGGCCCAGGAGTTCGACACCGACTTCCTCACCGGATTTCTGGACCTCAGAGGTTACCTGAGGATCAATCCCGGCGCGTCCCTGAACCTCCGGGGGGTGGCCGGTGGCGCTTTGAACGACACGCCCCTACCTCCCCAGTTCCAGCACTCCATTGGAGGCGTGGGCTCTCTCCCGGGACATCACACCTTCGGCCAGGACTGCGGAGCCCGAGAGGTGGCGAGGGTTTACGACCACCCGGTGGATGACGGAATCATCCGAAGCGAGGTCTTCCCGTCCTACGGGTGTGACCGGTTCGTCCTCTTTCAGGCTGAGTTCCGGGGAAACCTCTTCCTGGATTGGAGCCCGGGCTGGAACGACGAAGGGGACCCGTGGGACGACGACTGGAACTGGTACCCCGACATCGACTTCTCTCCGAACTGGGCAGCGTTCTTTAACGCCGGGCGGGCCTGGAACATCGGAGCTGACGATATCGACACGATCATGGACGTAGGCATTGGAATCTTCTTTGGGGATCTGGGCGTGTACTTCGCTTATCCCCTCACTGAAGACGAGAACGGAGATAGGGACGGAAACTTCTTCATCCGACTCAGCCGACGGTTCTAGCGGCGCATTTGTGAGGTTCGCCGCCACCGTCCTGTTGGCATCTGCCCTCCTGGGCTTTCAAGCCCCGGGCCTGAAGGCCCAGGAGTCGGAACCGCTGCGCTTTGATATCGCCCCGGAGACGGGCGAGGCCAGCGTGGAGGTCACTGGGCTCTTCTCTAAT
Organism: Longimicrobiales bacterium; assembly: GCA_028278645.1. Taxonomy (GTDB): domain Bacteria; phylum Gemmatimonadota; class Gemmatimonadetes; order Longimicrobiales; family Gaopeijiaceae; genus JABDNZ01. The sequence goes on from JANQDZ010000084.1 coordinate 26,653, forward strand.
CCCGACCTGGTGGAGGCCGTTCAAGACGGCTTGCCGTTGAGAATCCTCCTGCGAATCCAGCTGTGGAAAAACGGGTTCTTCGACGACCAGAAGGATCAGTACGAGTGGGGGGCCGCAGTCATCTACGATCCTCTCACGCGGCGGTACCGGGTCCAAACCTCGGAGCGTCCCGGGGCCGAGGTGGAGGTGAACACCCTGGAGGAAGCCCAGGCCGCCCTCCAACTCAACCTGGACGTTCCCATCCGTCCCACGGAGTCCGGGCGCTACTACTACATCGCCATCGTGGAGATGAAGACTTTATCCCTGAGCGACCTGGAGGAGCTCCAACGCTGGCTCCAGGGGGAGCTGGGGCCTGCGGTAGCAGGTGACCGGGACGTGGAGGGAGCCCTGGCCACCGGGATCCGACGGGCCGTAGTGAGGATGTTGGGCCTCCCGGCCAAACAGTTCCGGGTGCATTCCCCCAACTTCAGGGTGGAGATAGGGAATTCCCTTACCCCTTCTTCGACCACCTCCTGGCGGTAACGCGCTCCACCCGATCCCGCTTGACCTCGACGCCAATGCCCGGACCGCTGGGCACCGGCATCATGCCGTCGTTCATGATGAACTCCGGCTCCACTATGTCTTTGGCCCAATACCGGCGGCTCTCCGAGATGTCCCCCGGAAGTACGAAGTTCGGTAGGGAAGCCAAGGCGAGATTGTATGCTCGCCCCACCCCGGACTCCAACATCCCGCCACACCAAACGGGCACGTGGGACTCGGCGCAGAGGTCGTGGATCATTCGAGACGAGGTCAAACCACCCACCCGTCCCGGTTTGATGTTGATGATCCGTCCGCTGCCGAGCTCCAGAGCCAACCGGGCATCGCCAGGACCCCTGATGGACTCGTCCAGGCAGACCGGTGTGTCCAACTGGTTCTGGAGGATGGCGTGTTCGCGCAGATCGTGATACGCCAACGGTTGTTCGACCATCATGAGATTCAGGCCATCCAGCTCCTTGAGCAGGCCCACGTCTTCCAGGGTGTAGGACGAGTTGGCGTCAGCCATGAGGGGTGCGTCCGGATGGGCCTCTCTCACCGCCCCTACCATGTCCACGTCCCTTCCGGGCTTGATCTTCAACTTGATCTTCCTGTAGCCCTGGGCGAGGCGCTCCTCCACCTGGTCCAGCAACTCCTGGTCGCTCCCTTTTAGGCCTACGCTCACTCCTACGGGCACTTCCGTTCGGGTACCCCCCATGAGAGCGGCTAGCGAAATCCCCTTCCCCACCGCTTCCAAGCCCCACGCCCCCATCTCCACAGCCGCCAGGGCCATTGGATGTCCCCGAATCCAGGAAGCGGGCTCCAAGATCGAGTCCGGGCTGGAGAACTCCTGACCCACCACGGAGGGCAGGACGTAGTCGGTCAGGATATGCCAGGCGGTTTCCGGAGTTTCATAGGAGTAGTTAGGGGCTTCCGCCGCCACACATTCCGACCAGGTTTCCCCTTCCTCGCTCTCCATTCGGAGAAGAAGGATTCTCCGTTCGTCCCACCCGCCCGTACTGATCTCGAATTTTTCCTTCAAACGGAGGTGGACCTCCATCAGCTCCACTTCCCGAATCTTCATGCTGTCGGGTCTCCCCCCTCGGCCTCGGCCTGCTCCAGTAGGTAGAAGGACACGGGGTCGGCCCGGAAGAACTCCCGGACCTCGTACCCTCGAGAGAGGTAGTGCACGAGAGTCTCCCTGGTGGCCTTCCTCCACTCGATTGCCAAGGACATGTCCTCGTCCATCATGGGCTCGATTTCCGCAGGAATGGCCACAAGGACGCGAGGGTCCGGCAAACCCAGGTCGGGAGACCCGGGTTTGGGGAAGCCCTCAAACCCCACGACTGGAATGACCTGAGGTACACGCTCGAACTCGCCCGGATCGACAACGGCGCCAGCCCGGCGGGCCTCGACACGGTCGGAATCGAGGTCCCATTGGGCCACGAATCGATCCGTCCCGACACCTCGATGAAGGGGCGAGTCCGTGGCCCCGTACATGTCCTCCACGTACTCACGACAAACAATTCCGAGCTTCGCGAAGTTCACATGAGCATTCCGGCCCTGCAGGGGATCAAAAGTCCACCGCATTTTCCGGATGCCCCGATCCAGCATCACATCCCGTTGGTACCACTTCAGATAAGCTCCGAGGCCTTTGTCCCGTCCGCTCTCCCGCACCGCGAGCATGTCGGACCAGTGGATCAATTCCCCCTCCACAAGTCCCGTGAGACCGAACACGAACCCGTGTAAGGACCCCGAACCGTCGAAGGCCCCGGCAGCCAATCCTCCGAGACGGTTGGCTATCATGAGAACGGCCGGGGGAACCCGCTCCGAGAAACCCTGGCCCCACACCTCTTCTTGGAAATCGGCGCAGGCTTCGTACTCCTCCAGGGAGGCGAACGGGCGGATGGTCAGATCGTCAGGCATAAGAATCCCTCATGGAGCCAGGAGGAGGAGTCGGGCCAGGAGAGCACACCGCTCCACCTGTTTCTCCACAAAAAGGAATTCGTGGGACGCGTGGGCTCCATCGCCCACGGGACCCAAGCCGTCCAGGGTGGCGGTATACTGGGAGGTGGTATTTCCGTCGGAGCCTCCACCTGCCATGGCCTCCTCCAACTCCAACCCGAGATCACGGCCTGCGGCCTGGGCCGCCTCCCAGAGGGCCCGATTCCGAGGAGTAGGCTCCAAAGGCGGAACGTGGAAGCCCCCACCAATCTCCAGAGATGTGCCCGGTACCGTGGTGGTAAGGCCTCGGATCTTCTCCTCAATCTCCTCGCCGTCGGCCATTGAAAGGACCCGAACGTCCACTTCTCCCACCGCTTCCGGGGCGATGACGTTCGAGCGGGTTCCCCCCGAGATCACGCCGACGTTTACCGTCAGACCCCGATCCAGGTCGG
>JANQDZ010000070.1 GCA_028278645.1 Longimicrobiales bacterium
CGGGGCAAGCCGACGGACAACGCCGTCGCCGAGTCGTTCTTGGCCAGCCTGAGGCGTGAGTGTTTAACGTTACACTGGTTCAGGGATCTCGAAGAGGCTAGGACCAACTGGAGGAGTGGCGGGAAGACGACAACAACGTTCGACCCCACAGCAGTTTGGGGGATTTACCACCGGCCCACTTCGGGGCCGATGGCTTCTTCACCCCCGGCCCAGAAAGGCTCCAAATCTAACCTATCGGGTGGACTCGCTTTGGGGGCAACCGCACCACCTTGCTGGCCGTTCACACAGATAGCGTAAGCATACGGGGCACCGGGGCTACGGCCTACGATTCCTTCCACCCACCAACCAACACGTCCATCGGAATGCTCGAAGGGATAACTGGCCGCAATTGTGAACTCCCCCCAAGCCATGTAGCCGCCTCCAATAACGACCTTGCCTTGCGGGCAGACAGCAAATGCCGAACTAGCCTCACCCCTTTCCGACCGAACGATCTCATACCCTTCGTACTGGGCCTGAGCAGCCTCGGGTAGGAAGGCTAGACATAGACACCCAACCATCGGCAAGCGATAGAAACGCATCGAAGTCACCTCCATCTATAGACCATAGGAACGGCCCTTGTGGAGCCGCCGAGGAACTTTCTTCAGCAGTTTCAGTTTTGGAGTAGTTGCCGTGGTTAAGTATTGGCGTGGTTAACCTGAGCCGCAAGGGAGGACCTCGGTCAAGGAGGACCTCGGTCAAGAACACATCTACAGGACCGACATGGACCCCTCCGGATGGCGAAGGTCGGAACCCCGATTCCGCTGATCCAAGAGCAGCTAGGGCATAAGAGAACCGAACAGACGATGGCGTATGCGAGATTTCACCCGGACTACCCGGACATCCGAGTGTCAAATCCAACGACCAGTTCTGTCCACCTTCAGGGGTTCACTCCAACAAGTGTGGTATCTTGGAAGGCCACCAACACAGCGCAAAGCGGCCCCCGAGGGGGCCGCTCAGGTGTGCTTCCGCTCCACACTTTGACGAGGGTCGGTGCCGGACCTCGCCACCGGCCGGGGTCACCAGTCAGTACACTCTTCCCCCTCCTCATCGACCTCGATCCAGAACGAGTCGTTGTCGGTTTGGTCTTCATCATCCGTTACCGTCAGATAAAGCCACCCGGAGTTCGATGGTTGGAAAGAGATCGATGACGAGCTGCCTGACGCCAAGCCCGACCAGGAGTAGGTGAAAGGCGATGTCCCCCCAATAACTCCGGCAGTCCACACCTTACAATCGTCCTCCTGCTCAGGTACAACCCCGGGACCATTGATGTATGTCGAGACCGCGGGGGGCGCAGGGATGTTCACGGTCACCTGGAATCCGGGAGTCCCCGACCTCTGGTCAGCGTCCTCAACTGTCACACGGATATGAAAGCTGGAATCAGAGTACTGAACGGTTTGTTGACAAGTAGAGGAATTTGAACAGATCGAGGTCCAGGGTCCCCAGTAGGTGGGGGCCCTCTCCCAGGAGTAGGTGTAGGGACTTGCTCCGAACAGTTTTCCAGCTGTCCAAGTATAGGTCCCTCCTTGGCTGATTTGGTTGGGACCGGTCAAATTCGCCACTACAGGGCGGTGTTTGAGGGTTAGCTTGTGGGTGAACCGGATCTCAGTCGGGAGACTATCGTACCGGAAGGAGACCCCATCGAAGTATACGAAGTTCTTAGACGAAGAACTCGTTTCCAGGTTGAAGTAGGTCGGGCTCGGGCTCAATCCAACTCGCGAGTAGGTCATTTTCTTGTAGGTGATTTCGTAGGCACATCCGTCCCGGACTCCCGGGGGGCTAATCCCCAGGGCCGTCTCGAACTCCTCCCCCGACGCATCATATAGCGTTGTGGAAACCCACTGGTTTACCGCCAGGGAGTCGGTGTTGTAGTACGCGGTCTGCTGTCCGGCCGTAGCAATTCTTCCGTAGATGATCGGAGCGTACCACCGGCACGTATCGCCAACAAAAGGAGTTGTGGTATCCGAGAAAGAAAACAGCTGAAAAACAGCTGGGTTCGCTTCAAGATCGGACATTGGCCTCGTCGGATCAAAGGAATCGGTGCACCCGTAGCCAACCATCACAGCCAGGAACAAGGGGAGGAAACCTCTCATCTTCTGCCTCCTTGAGGAGAAACCGAACGAAACGGCAAAGCCAGGTCTGGTGGAACGCACGATCTCAGGCGGTGAAACCAACTGCCGGACGGCCGTGGCCCGATAAGAGCCCAGGCCCTTGGGGGGGATAGTTAATATGGTTAAATGCCTTAACCGCCAGTGTCAAGTCCTTTTTATTCGAAATGCGGATTTCCTACCACAGAGCAGCCTCTAGACCCAGGCCGAGTGGAATCAGTCCGGCCGGTTCCGGACTCCCATCCAACCTGTCACATGCCCTATGGGCCCCTTCCCTCCTCCAGACCATCATCGAGCACACCTCAAAGGGAGGAGGAGCATGGAAAATGCAAAACACCCCCAAGACTTACGTCTGGACTTCCAATACGAGACGACCCCGCCGATCCATTTGGCCGAAAAACTTCAAGACACGGATCCCGTCTCCGACGAAGTCCGTGCTTTGTGCGTGGCGGTCGATATAGCCCACCGCAGGCCGGAGAGGGCTCTGAAAGAAGCGGCAGAGTGGGCTCACAGACCGCGTTAGAAAGAACTTGCGCATAACCCCCGCAAACCTGAGACTTAGTCCTGTATCCGACCCAGCCCCCGGCCAAACCGCCCTGACCCCCCAAATGCAGGGTATCCGCCCCGGTCTCTTTCTTTTCACCATTCTCTGAAAGGGAGAAGAGAATGCGCATCGAAGACCTCTTCACCCGTCTTGAGAAGGACTGTCGCCGTTGGCAGAAGCTCTCACTTGCTCTCTTGATTCTGCTCCTCTTGACTACCGTGGCTGCCTGGCGCTGCGGAGTGGATTCAAACGAGTACATCAACGCCGAGACCATCAGCCTCTGGGACAGCGAAGAGCGCCTCCGGATCAGCTTGAGCGCAGATAGCGGAGGAATAGTCTTTCGGGACCAGGACCAACTCCCTAGGCTCCTCTTTGCAGCGCCGGGTGGGCCGCCAAACAGAGCCTCGATCATGCTCCGCCCCCCCCGGCAACAACGGAATCTGGCTTTTGACCAACGAAGGTCAACAGGCGTACCTGGTGTTTAGGGACGCCCAAGACCAAGAAAGGGTGAATCTTGGAGTGGGGCCAGGAGGCCACTCAGTTATGACCTACAGCAGGGCGTCGGGCGGCCGAGATCAAGAAATCAAGAACTATTAGAACCAGGGATCGCGCCGCCACATCAAACCGCACCCACCGGGAGGCTTCGTGGAAACAAATGCGAACGCTGAGGCCCTGAGAAAGTGGCTTGAACATGAAACCGGCGGGAAGGTTGAGGAGCCCCCTGATTTCACGACTGACTCCCACCACTTCCGGGTATTCTTCCCGGGTGACCGGACCATCCGGTCCCACGAGTGGGAAAGGCGGCGCTGGCCAGCTGCCCGCTTGGCGGGATGATGTCTGATCTTGAAGTGGATGCCGTCCCACACTTGCCCAAAGAAAAACCTCGTCTGTGGCCGTTCTATGAACACCGAGGTTTAAGCCACGAGACCAGGGAGATAATAGTAGGTGACCGGTTTTATCGGTTCGTTAGGGACGCTGAATACCGTGTCCCCGCCTACGACGATAAGGGCCAGCGACTCATGCGGTGTGATCTGCCCCCCTGAAACCAGCTCGGGCCAAGTTTTAGATTTCGGCCGGTGGCAGTTGCCCCCGACCTTGACCACTAGGAGCGATAGTGCTGAAATCTCTCCGGGCCCGGGGTGTAGAACGTCCCAAGGAAAGCTGCCACGGTCGCCATGAGTACGATCAGCGGTTCGAGGTCACCACCTCTGACCACCCACACCCCAGCCAGAATCACAGCCACGCCTAGCGAGGAAATGGCGGCCGCTGCCGAACCCTTCCGAAGTTTTTCCAACCCGGGGTATCCTCCCCTTTCTTCAGGATTTTACCAAAAACTTGACCAAAAGCGGGATTCTGGAGCCCTTCAGGGCTACCCAGAATCCTGTAAGTCCTTGTCTTATAAGAGCGGAGGGGGTGGGACTCGAACCCACATACGCTTTCGCGCGCCGGTTTTCAAGACCGGTTCCTTAGCCAATTCGGACACCCCTCCAGGCGTCTTCAAAGATGGAAGAACCGACTCCGAGGATCAATCGGTCATATGGGACTTCTTGCCCTACCACTCCCCGCGGGGAGGTCGCTATACGGTGCACCGAGGACACTTTCGCGAAAAGCGTCTCAGCTGAAACGTCTTTCCGCCGGCAGGAAGCCCGATGGATCCACCGGGGGACGGCACCCGATCCGCCCAGAGCGATTCTGCGGCGTCACCTTCCAAACCCACACGAGACCAGGCTGCCCCTGCGCCGTCGGTTAAGCGCCGTCGGAACCGTCGGGGGGATAGGCGGGAGGCACGCGCTCCGCCCGGAGCGATTCTTCGGCGCCACCCGCTGGCCAGACTTCGCCCGGCCGCGCGGCGACCCCGGTTTTCCCGAGGCGACTCTGCGGCGGCCGCCCGAACCCAGCGTGCGCAGAGGGATGTTGAGCCGTAGTCGGAGCCGCAGGGAAAGACCGGGTTCGCCGCCCCGGCTGGACCCTTAGTGCCTGAACAACCTCCGCCCCGTGAATACCATGGCGATCCCATGATCGTTCGCCGCGGCAATGACTTCCTCGTCCCTCATCGATCCGCCCGGCTCCACAATGGCCTTCACACCTGCGGCCGCGGCCGCATCCACACCGTCTCGGAACGGGAAGAAGGCGTCGGACGCCAACGCTGCCCCGTCCAGGTTCAGCCCGGCTTCCCCTGCCTTCCTCACGGCGATCTTGGAAGAATCCACCCGGCTCATCTGCCCTGCCCCGATCCCCAGGGTCCCGCCATTGCCTGCGAGGAGGATCGCATTGGACTTCACCCCGTACACAGCCGCCCATGCGAACTTGAGATCGTCCATCTCCCTCTCGGTGGGGGCCCGTTCGGTGACGACCTTCCACTCCTCGCCGTCCAAACCGTAATAGGGCGGGTTGGGCGGGCCTTGCATGAGGACGCCGCCGTACACGCTCCTGAAGACCTGGCCTTCCGGTACCCGACTGTGGGCAGCCAAAAACCGGCCTGCGTTTTTGACCTCGTCCGGAGCCGACCCCCACCAGCCTTGATCGTTGGGCTCCAGCTCCGTCTCCGGAGAGGAAGCCGGAAGGGAGAGGAGGCGGAGGTTCTTCTTCTGCGTGAGGATCTCCATGGCATCCGGGTTAAAGCCCGGAGCCACGATGCATTCAACGAACAAGCTCGAAAGAGCTTCGGCCGTGGCCCGGTCCACGCTCCGGTTCAGGCTGATGACGGACCCGAAGGCACTGACCGGATCGGTAGCCAGCGCTTTGTCGTAAGCCTCGGCCAGCGTCTCTCCAACGGCCAACCCGCATGGCGTCGTGTGCTTGATGATGCAGACGGCCGGCTTGGAGGAGAACGCGAATGGTGACAGGGAGAGAAGGGCTCCATCCAGGTCCAGGAGGTTGTTGTAGGAGAGCTCCTTCCCGTGAAGTTGGGTAAGGCCCGCCAGACCGCCGTCGAAGCCCGGGTAGCCGTAAAAAGCGGCGGCTTGGTCAGGGTTCTCACCGTACCGGAGCGTTTGCAGGCGTCCGACTTCACCCTTTAAAACCTCAGGGAACCCTTCGTCGGCTTCGGATTCCATCCCACCTTCACCCACAGCGCCCAGGAAGCTCGCGATGGCATCGTCGTAGTCACTGACGTGACGGAAGACCTTGGCCGCCAGGGCCTCCCTCAACTCTGCGCCGCCCGTTTCCCCGTCCATGGATTCCAGGACCGCTCCGTAGTCAGCGGGATCCACCACCACCCACACACTCCGGTAGTTCTTGGCAGCTGACCGGATCATGGTGGGGCCACCGATATCGATCTTTTCG
>JANQDZ010000068.1 GCA_028278645.1 Longimicrobiales bacterium
GCGATCTCCACCGCGCCGAGGCAAGAAAGGCACGACAACGGGGTACGGAAAACCTCGAGGCCTGGAGCCTCTATCAACTCGCACTACAGCACGCCTTCCGCTTTACGCGAGAGGATTTCGTTGCTGCCCGCGACCTCTTTGTTCTTTCCTCAGAACGCGACCCAGACTTCGCAACTCCGCTGGCGCAACTAGCGCTGGCAAACCTCTGGGAAGTCGTATTGGGCTGGAACGAGACGCCCGACGAAACGATTTCAGCCACGCTTGACCTGGCACGCCGCGCGGCATCGCTTGATCCCCGTGATCCGGCGACACAGGCGGCACTTGGCTGGGCTTACATTATGGCGGGCGAGCTTCAAAACGGACTGGATGCGACCAAACGAGCTGTCGAGCTCAATCCGAGCATGCCCGATGCGTGGGGCTGGTTCAGCTGGGCACAGCTTTTGGCGGAGGAGTCGATAAGCTGTATTGACGCGGCAAAACGCACGCAGCGACTCGATCCCCAGGGATTCTACGCATCGCTCGTGAATGACAACTTGTCGCAGTGTTACTGGCAAGAAGGCCGGTACGATGAAGGGCTCAAGGCCGCACGCCGTTTACTAGCCGAGTTGCCCGACTATTTTCTCGGCCATGTATTCGTGGCGATGAACTCGGTACCACTCGGCCACCTTGAGGAAGCGCGCAAGGCCATTGCCGCTGCGCGACGCGTGCAGCCCGATCTATCACTCGATCTGGTCCAGGGCATGTACGGCGTTGCCCGACCCGAGATCGACGCGCGGCGAAACGCCATACTGCGGCAAGTTGGTTTGGAATGAGGTCGCCACAGCTTTACGTACACTTCAGTGAGAAGACCCCTAACACGCTTGTGCTGCCGATTGCCAAACATCCATGGGCATTCCTTTGAGTGTCCAGGCGGCGTCTCGCATCCTGGTCCGGAGCAGAGCCGAAGACGACCGAGCATCGCCCAGCGAGCGCAGGTCCATCGCAAACTGTTAAGGATTCCGGTTCCGAAGGACGGTTTGATTCCTTCTCAGGTTGGTTCGTTGGGTAACGCCCAGTTCCCGCGGCGGCCTCGGAGTGCGCTTATGCGCAGAAGCCTCTAGCTTGATCCCGAACCCCCGGCCCTCCGGGACCTCACCGGGTAGGAGCCGGTGGGTTTTCCTGGTCATCGGGATTCCCGGCTCCGATCTTGAACCGGATGGTTCTTTACCTGGCGAACCGGATTGAGCCAAACACCGAAGCTGAGTGGGCAGGGGAACAGCATGAAGAATTCCACCCAATATCGACACCTCTCCACGCTTTGCCTTTTGGTGCTATTCCTCCTCGGGTGTGGGGATAGCACCGCGACCCATCCTAATGCGTCTGTTCGCGACAGTGCTGGTATTGAGATCGTGGAAAACGGGGAGGTTTCGAACCTCTCATTGAACGCCTGGCAGCTTTCTCGGGAGCCGATACTCCAGGTGGGCACGGCAGCGGGGCCCCCCGAGTCCGAATTTCACCGCATTCGGGCCGGTAAAATCCTGCCCCAGGGCCGGCTAGCGGTTGTGAACGGTGGAAGTCAGGAGGTCAGGTTCTTCAGCGCGGACGGGCAGTACCTTGGGGCTCAAGGGAATCAGGGCGAGGGCCCAGGTGAATACCGGGGTCTCGAAAAGATATGGATGATCCGGGGAGACTCGGTGGTCGTTTGGGATCAGATATTGAGCCGGGCATCCGTTCTCACGGCAGAGGGGGAGCTGGTTCGAACGGTGAGCCTCCATGGGGAGGTCTTCAGCCCCCGCATCGGAGGTGTTTTCGACGATGGCACCTTTTTGGTGGCAGACGCGCGCTTCACCCCGGAAGAAGCAACTGGTGACTGGCAACAACTCCTCGTGATTTACCAATACTACTCTCCGGATGGGAAACCGATGGATTCCCTCGGGGAATTCCCCTGGCGCCGAATGAAGTTTTTGGTTGCATCGGATACGAGAGCTGAAGCAATGTCACTGGGCTTCGATGGGGAGACCCAGGTCGCTGCGAGTGCTCAGCGGGCTTGGATCGGGACCACCAAGGGCTATGAAGTGCAGGAATACGCTCAAAGAGGCACCCTCACACGCATCATTCGATGGATTGGACCAGACCGAACAGTTACCGATGCGCACTTGGACCTTCTCCTAGAGGAGAGGCTCGCTGGGGCGTCCAGCGAAGAGGTTCGGCAGCGCATCCGAACAGCCCACGAGCTCAGGGATTATTCTGACCTATTCCCAGCATATTCACAGCTTCTAGTCGATGATCAAAACAGGCTTTGGGTGGAGGAGTACCGTCGCCCTGGGGCTGGGGCCGTGAACAATTGGGTGGTGTTTGACGAGATGGGCATCGCCCTGGCCTCGTTCTCAGTGCCCACGGATGTTCGCATCCTTGATATCTGGAAGGACCAGATGTTGGCCGTCTTCACTGATGATCTCGGAATCGAATACGTCAGACTGGTGGGGATCGAGAAAAGCTAGGCCTGCGTGCTGTTCGTCAGAGGGGGGTCCGATTGGCCCTCGGAGCCTCAAGGTTGGCGCCCTAGGAAAGGCCCGGTTCAAGGACGTGCTCCAGAGTGCGCTGGCGCGCATGGACGGGTAGACTTTGAAGGGGCTCCGCCCGGGAGCCGGCTGGTTCGTTCCCCAGCAATCCGGTGAGGGACCGCACTCCGACGTCTCCCAACTTCGTGATTCTTGACACTTAACCTGGTTTTCGTGCGAATTGGGTCCTTCGCGGCATGAAGCCAGGTTAGAAAGCGTGAGAAAGGACCGGGGATGTCAGCACCTAGGCAAGTGCGGTGGACGCGCATCGCGGTTGAGGGCGCCGTTATTGTCGGTTCGATCCTGCTGGCGTTCGGTATCGATTCGGCATGAGAGGCTCGGCAGGATTCCGAGCTTGAGTCTCAATACCTCGATGCGTTCTTGCTCGAACTAGAGCTGACTCGGCAGGATAGTAACACTAAGTCAGAGAGTCAGACGGCGACCGCAGATTCGACCCGCGGGCTCGCCGCGGACGTGGCGGCTGGAATCGTACCGCGTGATACGGTGCTATTCTATGGACCAACCGTGTGGATTCTCAACGAGAGCATGGACAGCTATCGGGATCTCATGGCGTCCGGGGGGACCACTCGCGTGCGAAGCCTGGACGTCCGACGCACCATGTCCCGTGTGCAGAAGCGGGTGGACTACATCCACACAACTGAGGGATGGGCGCTTGACCTCCACAATTCGTTGCGGGCCGGGATGCTAGCTTCTTCGACACCCCTTTCGCAGGATAACCTAGCCCAGGTCTGGGCCTCTTATGACGAGATCGACCAGGCGCTCTTGGAGGGGCATGCCCGCCTCGTCGCAGCGGTTGATTCAGCTCTCTCGGTCCTCCGAGAGGAACTAGCATCGAGGTAGGGGAGGCAGAAATGCCTTTCGTTATCATCTCTAGATGGAAGAGTGTCCTGGCCTTTCTCTCCCGGACCTGCGGCAAACGGGACGTTTCGCCCACGCTCCACTCGGCGGTCTCGCGGGGCCGCTTGGGGATCGCTTCGCGCCGATAGCGCCAAGTCCGCGTTTCAGCTGAAACGTTTTCAGATCGGCGGCTCCGGCCGGGAACCGAATGGTTCGTTACCGGATGAATCAGAAAGAATGGGTAAGGGCTACAATCCGGATGACTTATAGCTGACCGAGAGCCCACCGCCGGTTGTGATGAACTGAGTCTCCATGTTCGGGGTGCTCTTCAACAGCTCGACGAACTCATCGGTCCCCCTCATCCCCCGCCCTCGTCCGCGCCTACCGCTAGTGCGATCTGACACGTTGTGGGCTGTAAAGCACCCGCCGACCGTCAATTTCGGGAGCGCATCGCGGAAATACTGGGAGTACCACTCCTTGTCGGCGTCGAGGAAGATGAAGTCGAAAGGCCCGGAGAGTGCGGGAACCAGCTCGTGCGCATCGGCAAGCCGGGCATCGATGTAATCCCTGAGTCCAGCCTCCTCGAAGTTTCTCACCGCTTCCCGATACCGACCCTCGTCGATCTCGATGGTGATGAGCTTCCCACCGGTCTTGCTCAGAGCCCATGCAAGCCAGATTGCTGAATGCCCCGTGGACGTGCCGATTTCGAGGGCTTGTTTATAGCCCTTTTCGACGATGATGTCGTATAAGGCCTGCCCATCCGACATCGGAACGTTCGCGTCCCGCCAGGATCTGCGATGCTCGTCCAGAAACTTCTGAACACGGGCATCCAGATCTGGGTTTTCTTGTCCGGCCATGGCTCCCGGGATGACAGCAAGGGTGATTAACAAAAGCAACGTTCGCGACATCATGGTCCAACCCCCTTTTCATGCGTGTCGGCTTCAGTAGGCAGAGATCTGTTACTGGACCGAGTGAACAGCAGGTATAGCGGGATGCCGACTCCGACCGTTGCAAGGGCAACCGAAGACTCCACCGGCCGCTCGAAGAAGGCAAGAATGAGGATCGCCAGACTGACGGTGGCGAATAAGGGTGCAGCAAAGGCGGCAAGGAGCGTTCGAGAAGCCTGCCCCTCCCGCCGAGGGAGTCTGAACACCCCCAAAACCGCAAGTATCGGGAAGATCCCGAGGCAAAAACCCATATAAGTGAGGATTTGTTCGAATGTTCCGGATAGCACCATCACGCCGGCGATAATGCACTGGAGCACGATGGCCGTAGAGGGGACCCTATGCACAGGGTGGACCCGGGCGACGGCTTTAAAAAACCGGCCGTCCCTTGCCATGGCATAGTACACTCGAGGTCCGATGATGATGAGGGAGCTGATGGCCGATAGAAGAGCGAAGGCGATGAGAAGGGAGATCGCCCGCTCGGCGGTGGGGCCGAACAGATGAAACGCTGCCAACCCACCCACTGCTATCTCCCCCTCCAACAGGGAGGGGGGGACGGCGAACACATAGAGAACGTTCAATGCAAAATATAAGACCAGCACCACCCCTGTACCGATCACCAGAGAGAGGGGGAGGTTCCTGCGCGGTGACTTTATCTCTGACCCAATGTATCCAGACGCATTCCAGCCGCTGTATGCGAACATGATCCACATCAGGGCTAGGCCCACTACACGCCAACTCGAGTCAGTCGACTCCGGAGCCGCGTTCATCTGGAGGTTTGCCAGGTCGCCCTGCCCCAGGCCGAACCCAGCTACCACCAGGGCTACGATCAACCCCACCTTCCCGACGGTAAGGTAGTTCTGGATTCTGGATCCGAGCTCCAATCCTCTCATATGAATGGTCGCCAGGGCAGCGATCACGCCCAGGGCTATCAGCTTCTTCCAAAGACCCGCACGAAATCCGAGGTCGAGGGTGGGAAAAGCGCTGGCCAGGTATTCGCTGAAACCCAGGGACGACGCCGCGAGGGGTGCCGAAAAACCCACGAAGAAAGAAATCCAGCCTGTGAGAAAACCGAGCAGTGGGTGGTACAACTCCGATAGATAAGCGTACTCACCACCCGCCCTCGGCATGGCAGCGCCCAGAGCTCCGTAACAAAGGGCACCGCAGAGCGCCAAAAGGCCCCCGCCGATCCAGAGGATGATCATGAGGCTGGGGCTCCCCAACTCAGCCAGGAGGAGCCCGGAGGTGGTGAAGATTCCAGCCCCAATCATGTCGGCGACAACGATATTCGTTGCCGGGAACAAACCCAGACTCCGGCGAAGCCCGTTCTGGTCTGACCTAGAGTCTTCAGTACTGGTCCTGGACATGTGGAGAATCATTCTTTTAATGCCAGCGACCGCCGCCACCACCCCGACGCCCTCTTCCCCGTCCGCCGGACATGCGGGGGTTCACCACGTTGTTGAAGACCGAACCGAACGTGTATCGGAAACCTACGAACACAGAGAACTCGTAGTCGGTGCCAAGCTCTCTGCGCCTCAGGAGAACGTCCTCGTCGGGTATGTTCTCTTTGGGCTCGTAGATCTGGTCCTTGACCCGAGCTATGTCGGCCCAGATGTCCAAACTGAATCCCCTGAAAAGCCGGATCTCGAGGTTGGAGAAGAGTTGGACCCGATGTTGCCTGAAATCATCGAGATAGTTGGATCCTTCGAGGCCGATGGAGAGCTCTCCCCATGTCTGGTTAAAAGCCGAGGAAACCCCCAGGCTATGGGTTACCCGGGTCTCATTGGTCTTTTCGAATAGGGTGATCTTTTCGTAGTCGAAGGACGAAATCTCCACTTTGTACTGGAATGTGAACTGCCGCTGGGTCGATTCGGAATAGGGGAAAATGTTGTACTCGAGGGCCGGGCCTATCCTGAGAGCCAGATCCTGGTTTTGTCGCGTAGATCCGGATGCCGTCCCGGTAGCCCCTGCAGACCAGTTCGGGTTGAGGCTCCAGACGACGATTCCTCCTACATCGAAGCTCCGGGAGGTGAAGGTCGATTCTTCCCCACCGCTGAACTCGAACCTGTTCCTTCTCCAGTTTCCTCCGGCCCAGAAATCGAGCTTCAGGTCCTCGGTCGTTCGGCTACCGGAGAGGGATCCGTCAAGAGACAAGGAGCCTTCACGGCTGGCTCCGGACACGTCCCCCCCTGCCGACACGCTGAACACCCACAGATCCCACGGGTCGTCCAGGGGTCTTTCGTTGACAAGGCCCGCGGGGGGACGGTAGGAGATATCCAGGCGGGAACCAACCGGTGTGGAGGCGACGAACGGGACCAGGCCGAGCTTGAAGGTATGAACCAGGCCAGATCGGGATTCATCCTCCGTTTCGTCAGGGAGAGAGACGTAGCGGAGAGTGTCTTGGGAGCCCTCCCACTCCTGAAGTCCGATGAAGAAGAAGGAATATTCCTCTCCTCCGGCCCCGGTTTCCTGGGAGGTCACTAACACGTGCAACTGTGCGTCCATCCGGTCCCGAACGTAGCTGATAAAATCCACTTCCCTGCGGAAATGGTCGAAGTCGCAGATATATCCTTCACAATCCAGGAATACTCTCAGGGGTTCTTCGTTTTCCGTTCCGCTCGACTGGGCCCCGGTATCGAACGGGCAGGCGGAAAGGACGAGTGGTAGGAGTGGGAGGAGATAAAGCAATCGGCGTCTCATGAGGCCTCTGCCCCCATAGCGAGTAAAAGGACCTTGAGCTTCATCGAAGCTATTGGGGTCCCGATTCCGGGGAGTGATGACCGCGTGAGATGTGGGTTAGGAGTAGGTTAGGAGGGCAGGAAGAGAGTTGGGTCGCCCCTCACACGTCTAGTCTATACCCGGCCTTCCTGATGGTGAGGATATGGGTGGGGTTCGAAGGATCGTCCTCGAGTTTCCGCCTCAGTTCGCGGATGTGTACGTCCACGGTCCGCGTGAAGATTTCCGTGTAGTTGTACTCCCAGACCTCCTTAAGGAGATCGGTCCGACTCGCGATCGCCCCGTTTCGGTCAAGAAGGGCCATCAGGAGATCGAACTCTTTCGGGGCCAGTTCAACCAACTCTCCACCTTTGAAGACAGTGCGCCGAGAAGGATGGATCTCCACCTCCCCGAAGCGGCGGACCGGTCCCGACGTTGGGCCGATGGCGGTAGGGTGTTGTGTCCGGCGGAGAAGGGCTCTTACGCGTGCCAGTAGCTCGAGGGTGGAGAAGGGCTTGGTGAGGTAGTCGTCCGCGCCGAGTTCGAACCCCATCAATACATCGACCTCCTGGCTTTTCGCAGTGAGGATAAGGACTGGGGTTCGAATACCCCTGGCCCGAAGATTCCCGAGCACTTCGTACCCGTCCTTCCCCGGGAGCATGAGATCCAGGATGATCAGGTCGAGCTCGAGTTTCTCTGCCAGGTCGAGGCCCTTCTCCCCTTCCTCTGCACGCTCCACGTGGTGCCCCTCGAACTCCAGGACCATGGCGAGGCCTTGGGCGAGGTCGGTGTTGTCTTCGACCAGAAGGAGATTGGCCACTTCTTATCCTTCCTCGACGGACACTGGGGACGAAGCAGAGGCCCGGTCCGGTGCTTTTGGAAGCTCGACCACGAACCGAGCCCCTCCTCTTTCTCCCTCCTCCACCCAAACCCGCCCCTTGAGTATCGACGAAAGCTCGGCAACCAGAGCAAGGCCGATACCACTTCCCTGGACGGTGCCGTTGGAGTCTTGTTCCAGTCGGAAATAGGGATCGAATACCCTCTCTCTTTCCTCTGGGGCGATCCCCGGGCCTTCATCTTCCACCGAGATCCGTACCACGCCGTCTGCTGAGGTTGCCTCGACTTCCACCGCCTGCCCGACGGGGCCGTATTTCAGGGCGTTATCTAATAGGTTCGCGAAGATTCGGTGTAGATCCGACCGGTTTGCCAGCACGTGTTGTTCCGGGTCTGACTGGACGCGGATCTTGGCGGTACGGGCCTCCGCGAGGGGGAGAAAGGCTTCCGTGGTCTCCTCGAGGGCGGAGCTGAGGTGGATCTCCTCCACCGCGCCGGAACTGATAGGAGCCCGTCTGGAGGGGGAGAAATGGAGGATGTTCGCTACCAGATGAGAGAGACGCCTTGCTTCTCTCTTGATCACCCCGGTCGACCACCGACGCTTCTCATCTGTTTCGAGGCGTCCGCTATCCAGGAGGTCGGCGAAGACCTGGATCTGGGTGAGAGGGGTCCGGAACTCGTGGGAAACGCTTGAGACAAAGTCGTCCCTCATCCGGGCCAGCTGATGCTCCCTTCGGATCTGGAACAGCGCCGCCGAACCCACACCCAGTGTGAGAGCGATGAGTGCGAGAAGGAGCGGGACCCGCTGCCTCGGCAACCCTCCAATGATGAGGCTCCCTGCGGCCTCTTCCCGAATGGATGCGCCTACGACCAACGACCCGAAGTCCGCGTTCAGGGTGTCTTTTGACGGAAATTCGCCGGGAAAAAGACCCGGGGATCTGAACAGGGTCACCTCCCCAGGGCCGATTACGGAGACCTGGAGCAGGGAATCATTCCGCTGAGGGGGAGTGGCCATCGTGGGCAGGAGTGGACCCTCTGAGAGCCAACCAGAAATAAGGTCCTGGAATCCCGAAGCGTCGGCCACTACCCCGTAGGCCATGGCTTCCCCGCTTCTCCTCGATCCGGATACGAAATAGATGGCCACCCTGGGGGTGGAAAAGATTGAATCTGCAGCGAGGGTGATCAGGCCGTCGGACGAGCGGCGATTGGATTCCCGATGCCGGGAAATCTCCCGGGCCAGGTGGAGCTTCTCCGCCGTCGGGATCGTGTCGGGCGCAGTGACGACGACCGTATCCCGGAGGTCCGCGCGAAAGAACCAGGCCGTTTCCCGGAGGGTGGCACAACGGCACCTTTGCCTCCGGATCACATCATGGAAGTCGTTCTCCATGACGATGGGGTTGGGCCGCCTCCGATCGAGGCTCCAGGGAATATCGTCGAAGGTCCACCTCTGAATGTCTCCGATGTTCTCTTCGATGCGCTTGGTGAACTCGAGGATTGCCAGGCCGGCGTACTGCGTCAGGACGCCGTCGACGGTTCGTCGATGGGATCGAGCCGCGTCGAGGGCTTGATAACCCATCCACACTGAGAGCCCGAGGGTGACGACCAAGAAGAAAACGAGGAGTCTTGTCCCCCTTGGAGAACGAAATCGGGCTGCTTTGATCTGACGCACGAAGAAACCGACCAGAAAAAGGGCAAGCCGCACTGATTCAAGGCGCGGTTACACCAAAGCTAGGAGGGGCCGGTATTAGCTACAACAGAGCAGGGCTCCCAGGCGGTTCGCGATAGGTTAGGAGTGTGTTAGGACCCCGGTCGGTTCTTCTCCCGCGTGCGGGGGCTGATTGAGGACCTCCTGGGCCGGCCGGCCTTTGATCGGGGTCATCCCCCCCGATTCATCCGGTAATGCCCGGTTCACGCACGGGCTCCAGAGTGCGCTTATGCGCAAGGGCGTGTAGGTTGGACGCGAACCCCCGGCCTTGCCATTCGGGCCCTTGCCGAGCGACGGCCGTAGGTTAGGGGCGAGCATTTAGTTGCCCGGCTCCGGCCGGGGACCGATTGGTTCGTTACGTGACGTGTGTTTTCAGATGGGGTTCTGATGACCACGCCAGCCTGAATCGGGACATGCCGGTGACCAAACCTAGGAGGTACTGATGAGGCTCGTCCTGGATCGCCGCTCTTCAAGGGGCGGGATATGCCTTGGGCTCGCACTGGCTTCTTTGTTTCTCGTGGGCGATCCACAGCCTGCATCGGCACAAGGTCCCAAAGAAACGAGTGTAAGCCTTTTTGTAGGTGCCTCCGAATACGATTTGTCTGGGGTCGGATGGACAACGGTGTTTGGCCCTCGTGTCGATCACAGGATACTCGGGCCTTTTTCAGTACAGCTATCTCTACCGATCTATGGATACGAGCCTCAGTTCGGAGATAGGCTCACCTATGTCTTGCCGGAGCTGAGCCTTCTGATCAGTCCGCGTAGAGCTCAGATGGCCCCTTACTTTGGATTCGGTGCAGGTTGGTCATTTGTGATATCCGGGCCAAACGTCCCCGACGCTTGGACCTTACATGCGGCTCTGGGTATCCGCGCTCAAGTCGTTAGTTCCTGGGATCTACGGAGTGAATTTCGCGTGCGCACGATCGATCCTTGGGCGGGGGTCACCGCTGATATCAGTGGTGGACTTGGCTATCGTTTCTGATGCGTTTGCGGGGGCTGGCCATGCTGCCGATCCGGGAAAGAAGGGAACGCATGGAGCGTGATCGGTAGCGGTACACTCAGCGTCGCTTGGTCGCCCCACGACACACGCCATATAACGCCCGTCTCCCACAGCGGCCTCGGAGTGCGCTTACGGGCAGGAGCCTGAGAGAGGAAGTCGTGCGTGGCCACCGAGTTCAGTAGCACATTTTCGGGCTGGATCGTAGGCGTCTAACAGCGGCCTGCTTCAACGCACGGATGGTTGTGGCCTTCAGGGCGATCTTCGGCAGGGCGAAGGCCCGACCGCCGTGCCCATCATTGGAGTTATCCCGTCTCCAGCACCTGTACCGAGATGCGCTCTGCTCTCGCTTCGTGCAGGGCGGAGAGGACCTCGGTCATGGATCGGTACGGAGCTTCCGGATGCGTCTTCACCACCGCGATCAGGTTGGGATTGGAGGCGACCTCGGTGAGCCAGAGCTGTCCAACGTCACCAACCCTCATCTGCTGGACATCGGACCTCCTGTCGCCACGCCTGGCCTCGACAATGCCGATGGGCAGCACGACCAGCTCCAGGATGTTCCTGGCGCTGACCCGGACCTCTCCGGGCCCTGGCTCGCCGGTGACTGGGCGAGCAGGACCGGGTCCACGTCCGTCTCCGCGATCGGGCAGGACCACGCGTAGGCCTTCCTCGGTCGACGTCGAAGGCGCCACCCCTGGGATCTCGAACACGACCCGCAAAACCCCGGCCTCCACCAGCTCGTTCTGGAGTCGATCCATGACTCCGTAGGGCGTCCCCGGGTCGCCGCCGATGAAGGCGACCAAATGCCCGTCGGAAGCTTCATAAAGCGGACCCACCACCTCTGACACCTCCTCGACGTGGTACGGCACGCCGTCGATGACTACCGCACCATTTCGTTCCACCTGAAGGCGGATCAGATCCTTCTGAGACGCCTCGACGACGCTCAGTTGCGCTTCCGGCCCCTGCCGAGTCGGGACAGGCACCTCGCACGAGGCCATGACCAAGAGCACCGCCAGGCCGAGGGCAGTGGTGATACCGAGAATGGATGTGGTCCGAGGGGGCGTGGTCATGGCGAGGATCCTCTTCTGGAGCGGTGCGTGAGATTCTGAGAAAGCGGCGGCGGCGACCAGCGGCCGTGTCCCGCGGGCTGAGACCTTCAGCAGCGTATCGCCGTAGTTCCCGATGTCCGGTCGGCGTCGAAGAACCCGCCGATCACAGTCCAGCTCCAGCGCGTGCAGCAGCCGGGACGCCAGGAGCCAGACAACTGGGTTCCACGGCGCGAGTATCCGCGCGATTCGCGTGCCCGCCATAACCACCGGATCTCGCGCACGGATATGCTCTTGTTCGTGCAGGACCACCAGGTCCTGCTGGTCTCTCGGCATGGACATCATCCACTCGGGCATCAGAATTCGCGGGCGGAACACGCCGGAAACGGCGGGCCCCAGGTCAGGCGTCTGCCAGACGTGGATGCCGTCGACTGCGCGGGGGCGCCAGGACGCGCCCACCTTGGCGAGCCGCTTGGCGGCTACGGTCCACTTCAACGCGAGGGCCAGGGAGGCGAGCAACCAGGCAGCGATCAGGAGGGTGTCGAAGGCAGGTCCCGCTTCTACTGGCGCCACGACAACGAACTCCGACAATCCAAGTAGGCCAGTCCCCTCTAGGCCGGCGTCGGGTTGGGCGCCCGGAACGGCGCTCAGCGTCACGTTCCCGGCCCGGGGGACTGCCATGAACGCCAAGGGGAGGACCAGCGCGAGTCCGAGTGCCGCGACCCAGATACCGCGCTCAGGTTTCCCATATCGGCGTAGCACCTTGGCGCCTGCGAAGGCGGCCAGGAGGATAGGGATCCCGACCGCTGCGGCGTAGAGCATCCCATAGCCGATCATCGGTCTTCCCCCATCTCGCCCAAGCGGCGGGTCAGTAGATCCCGCATGCGGCGTAGTTCGTCGGGCTTTACGCCCGAGTCCACCAGCTGAAGGAGGAGTTGCTCAGGGGAACCACCGAACAACCGCTCCCTCAGGTGGTCGAGGGCGCTGAGTCCTGCGGCGTCCTTTTCCACCTCGGCCGTGTAGCGGTGCGCCCGGCCTTCCGGGCTACGGGATACGTATCCCTTGCCCTCCATAACCTTGAACATGGTGAGCACGGTGTTGTGGGCCAGGTCGTCCTCGAGGTGCTCCCTGACCTCGGCGACCGTCGAGGGGCCGCGGGC
Source organism: Longimicrobiales bacterium (assembly GCA_028278645.1). GTDB lineage: Bacteria > Gemmatimonadota > Gemmatimonadetes > Longimicrobiales > Gaopeijiaceae > JABDNZ01. Next base: position 12,800 of record JANQDZ010000068.1, read on the forward strand.
CCACAGCACACCCATGATGTCCAGTTCTCGTTTGGTGAAGCGCACGCCCATGATGATCTCCTAATACCTAAGGACTTGGGAGATACGATAATCGGGCCGCGCTCTGCTGTCAACTATAAAGTTAGGAGACGGCGGTGCAGGTTTCATAGGTAACTCCCTCTTCCGAGTCCGCCTGTGAGTGCGCTTGAACGCAAGAGCCTCTAGCTTGAACCGAAACCCCGGCCTTGGCCTCAGGTAACTTCGGTCACAGCGAAGACGGAATGATCTCGACGAGAATGCCCAAGCGATCCATTGTCATCTCCGGCGTCCAGCGGAGCGGAACGTCTTTGTTTTGTGAGGGATTGACTGCCACGGGGAGAGCCGGACGCCCCACCGAGTATTTCCTTTCACTCAGCGATCCGGAGTGGATCAAGGGGAAGACCGACGATGAGATTCGCCAGGACGTAGGGCTCTCAGAACAAGGTGAGTCCCAATCCAAAGATGAGAGGGTCCCCTCTTGAGGAAGCTGACCAAGTACCGAGTTCTCACGGTTTTTTGCCGGTGCGGCCAAAAGCTACTCAAGTACAAAAAAGGGCCGGGAAGAAGGCTACTAAAGATCCATCGTGACCGCATAACAGAAGACTATACCGGTCTATTCCTTAATGACTATTCGGAGAAGGGGTCCGACATCCATTGTCCGTCTTGCGATAAGAGATTTGCCACCGTGCAGATTGTAAACGGCAAGTATGTCAACAAGGTGAACCAGGGGCAGCTGGGGCAAACCAAATAGGGTCAGGATGGACCGTCAGCCGGTTGCCCAGGGCTTCGAACTCAAAACCAGTTGCGGGGGGACGAAGGAGATGGACGGGATATTAAAAATCCGAGGGGGCCTGTCTCCGGCCCTCATCCTGGTTCTCCTCTGCCCACAAGGCTGCACTCCTGATGATCACTTTCGATCCCGGCCTAGTCTATCATCCCAGGTCCAGTTTTCGGGATTGCGGTGGCTAAAGGAGAACATTGACCAACATCCGTGCGGGCCCATTGAGACGGTGTGTATTGAGTTTTCCATGGGAGAAGAGTTCCATGGCCTCGGAGTCGAGGTTTCGGGGCACCTGGATGAACGGCAGCTCGAGCGATTCATCACCGATTCCCTTGGTTTCCACGTGAAGCCGGTTCCGGCCTGCGAGCTTCGTTCTTTCACCGGCGAGCTCCTGGACACCGAATCCGGAGTTCCTGCGGCGTTTTTTCACATATCCCTTCCGGACTTCAACAGCCCGGAATCAGCCCAGATCGAAATCGGCTTTCACATAGGGGGACATTGGGGAAAAGGGTGGGATTGTTCGGCAGAGCTTCAGAGCGGGAAGTGGGAGGTTGGCGCCTGTGAAGAGTCGTGGCAGAGTTGATTCGGTTGTTGGCTTTGATCGGTGTTTCCCCTCAACCAGTTTGGGCCGTCATCCTGAACCAACCGGCAGCTCCCACGAGGAATCGACAAAGGTCATCCTAAACCCATGAAAAGCTGGCGTTACTCCCGAATTGGGGCGGCTCTTTTTTTGACGACAGGGGTCCTTTCGCCTACTGGGGCGTCGTCCCAGACCCCAACGGGATGGGTGTGGGCGGGAACCGATTCCGTGGAGCTCGCCCTGATGGGTAGTTGCTGGAAAAAAGAGGGAACCACGATCTGTGCCGACACGTGGTACATGTTCCAGGAGCCTGACAGCTTGGACCTTCAGCCGATAGAGGTGGCCCCCGGAGAGTCCCTACGGGTTACGTTTTCCCGCTCGCCCGATGGCGTCTCGATTATGCCTTACGACGGGCGCAGTTTCAAAGCGAACGCGGACCTCGATCCATCCCGGTTTCCGGCACCCGGTTCACCCGGGACCCACTACTATGCGGTTTCCGCCGAATGGGAACCGGGGAACGGGATGTGGATGTTTAAGGTCCGAGTTGGTGGCGGGAAGGGACCGGCCCGGGTCGGGAATGGTCTGTTAAGCGGCTTTAACTAGGTGCGGAGGAACGTGGAGAAGTTTATGAAGTGGTGGAAAAGGAGTGTGGTGGCGATAGGTCTGGCTTCACTTGCGGCGTGCGGCGCGGGCGAGAGTCGCAGTGTCGAGACCGAGGCCGAGCGGATCCACCGTGAGGCCATCGTGATCGACGGTTATGTCGGGACGACATCCCAGATCATGTGGTCGGACTGGGACTTCACCGAGAGGCACCCGGTGGAGGAATCGCACGTGGACCTTCCGCGCATGATCGAGGGTGGCCTCGACGCAGCTTTCTTTTCCATCGGAGCCGTGGATGCGGTGACGGGGGCCGCCGCAGTTCAGGTTTCTCTGGAGGAGATCGAGCGGTACCACCGTTTGACAGAAGCACATCCGGATAAACTTGCCCTCTGCCGCTCTGCGGAGGACGTGCGCCGTGCACATCGTGACGGAAAGACGTGCATCCTCCTCGGCATGGCCGGCGGCCACAACATAGCCGAGAGCTTGTCAGTACTTCGAGCCTACCATGATCTCGGGCTTGCCTACATGCACCTCAACCATGACAGCAACACGTCGTGGTCCGATGCGGCTCGGGAAGAACCTGAACACCACGGGTTGACCGAATTCGGAAAGAACGTCGTCAAAGAGATGAACCGTATTGGGATGATGGTCGACATCTCACACGTTGCCGACGAGTCAGCTTGGGCCGCATTAGAGGAGAGCAGGGCCCCGGTTATCGCCTCCCATTCGGGTGCCCGGGCTCTGGCGCCGCATGTACGGAATATGCCGGACGACATGATCAGGGCGGTCGCTGCTTCAGGTGGCGTAGTCATGGTCGTCTACAATCTCCCCTTCCTCGATGGGGAGTACTACGAAGCTTGGGAGGCCATCCAGCCAGAGCTCGCCGCGTTCGGTGCCGAGCTTCAGGAGAGGTATCCCGGTATTGAGAACATCCCGAGATGGCGAGAGGAAGGTCGAAAGTTCCTGGCGGCGCGTATGCCCACGGTGCCGTGGACCCGTATCGTGGACCACATCGATCACATCGTCGCCACAGCCGGGGTGGATCACGTGGGTATCGGGTCGGACTTCGATGGAGCAGTCATGCCCGAAGGGATGGAAGACGTCTCCAACTTGCATAAGATCACGGAGGAGCTTCTTCGACGAGGGTATTCCGAGCCTGATATCAAGAAGATCCTGGGAGGTAATATCCTCCGAGTGATGGAAGACGTGGCCGAGACGAGTGTGAGGCTCAATCTGGACCCACCAGAGGTTTAGGTAATGGGGCGCCTCCCTGTACGGATTGGACCTCTCAAACGCAATGCTCGAAATCTGCCGATCGAAGATTCGGGCCGCCGGGCTAGGAGAGGACAGAGTGAGAACGGCTCGCGCGGACATCTGTGACTTCGAGCTTGGTCAATCCTTCGACCTCATCCTTTATCCTGATTGTGTGTATCGGCGATTCATCGGAAAGGACCTCGCTGAAGAAGTCGTGGCTTCGATCCCCATGCGCTGTCACTACCCGGAAGACTTGTTGAGGAGGATCGAGTCGGAAGGATTTTCGATCACGGGGACCTGGGGTGGGTATTCCGGGGAACAGTACGGCATCGGGGGGGAATTGGTTGTCGAGTTTTCATGTGGTCGGCAGTCTACGTAACAGTGACCAACGGGAGTGATAGGTGGAGGCATAGCGAACGAGCCGGAGCGAGTGCCTCCGCCAAGGTAAGGTGAGCCATGGATTCCATCATTCGATCGCAGGCGGCCGACATTACGTACAACATGACGACCACGGGCTTCGACCTGCCTGGATTTCGAATCGTGGCGAACCTGGGCGTCGTGCGTGGCATCGTCGTTCGATCACGGTCGGTGTTCGGTACCTTCGGCGCCGGCATACAGACGTTGTTTGGCGGGAATATCTCGCTCTTCACGGAGCTCGCCGAGCGGACCAGGCAGCAAGCATTCGAAACGATGTTGGTTCAGGCCGATGTGGCTGGCGCGGATGCAGTAATCGGCATTCGGTATGATGCAACCGAGGTAATGTCGGGAGTGACGGAAGTCATCTGCTACGGAACCGCGGTCACGGTGGAACCACTTTCGGACTGACTCGGACCGCGGAGGAAGGGGGGTGGAATGGATCGGAGGAGAGTCCAAGAGCCATGCTCGTAAGAACGGACGACCTGTCCAAGCTGGAGGACGAGTCCGTGCGTTATGCAAGTCCAGGCCTCTTACGGATCGGGCGGTATCCACGCCTGACGCTCATTGTGCCCTCGCAGGACGGAACGCGATCCGATGAATCAGACCACACGACGTGAGTTCCTTCAACAGACCGGAGCCCTCGCTGCCTCCGCCGCGTTATTCGGCTGCCAAACTAACACAGCGTCCGAGATGGTTCCGGCGCCCGGGGAACTGGGATTCAAGTCCGCCACCGAGCTTATCGGCATGCTCGAGCGCAGGCAGATCGGGTCGGAGGAATTGACTCAGTACTTCATCGACCGAATCGAAAAGTACGATGCCACGCTGAACGCGGTCGTTGTTCGGGACTTCGATCGGGCCCTCGAGGCTGCTAGGGCGGCCGATGCTGCACTGGCTCGGGGAGAGGTTCTGGGCCGGCTTCACGGCCTCCCGATGACGATCAAGGAGGCCTATGATGTCGCTGGCCTTCCGACTACGTGGGGACATCCCGACCAGTTGCAGAACGTGCCTCAGACAGACGCTGTCGTTGTCGAGCGTCTAAAGGCGGCAGGGGCCCACTTCCTGGGTAAAACCAACGTTCCGATCGACCTCGGGGACTTCCAGAGCTACAACGATGTCTACGGGACGACGAACAATCCCTGGGACCTCAGTCGGACTCCGGGAGGTTCGTCCGGCGGCTCGGCCGTGGCGTTGGCGAGCGGAATGACGGGCCTGGAGAGCGGCTCCGACATTGGGGGCTCGATAAGGAACCCCGCGCACTTCTGTGGCGTGTATGGGCATAAGCCCACGTGGGGTACGGTACCTTCTCGTGGGCATCAACCACCGGGCGTTCCAGCCGGACCGAACGAACCCGATCTGGCGGTAGTCGGTCCCATGGCCCGTTCCGCTGAGGACCTCGCTCTCGCCATGGAGGTGGTCTCTGGACCCGATGTGCTGACATCTCCCGGCTGGCGGCTTGAACTGCCGCCTCCGAGGAAGACGACTCTGGAGGGCCTACGGGTGGCAGTGTGGCCAGACGATCCGGCAGCGCCGGTCCACGGAGCGATAGTTCAACGGACCACCGAGATTGCTGATCGTCTAGCAAGCGTTGGCGCTAGGGTCTCCGATACCGCGCGTCCGGCATTCTCCGGCGCTGATTCACACGGAGTTTACCTGCCCATTCTGACTGCCGTGACCAGTACTCCGCACGGCGAGCTGACGTATGGGAATTGGGTGCAACTGAATGGTCAGCGTGCGGTTTTCCGCTCTCAGTGGCAGGAGTTCTTCAGCGAGTGGGATGTACTGATCTGCCCCATCACCGCAACGACCGCGTTTCCGCAGGATCAGAGCCCCATCAATAGGCGCACCGTTCGGGTGAACGGAGAACCGCGGCCGTATTGGGAACAGCTATTCTGGGCCAGTCTACCGACGCTGTCATATCTCCCGAGCACCGTCTTCCCGACCGGACTCTCTGAGGAAGGGCTGCCAATTGGCTTACAGGCGATCGGGGCCGAGTTCAACGACCGGACGACGATCGAGTTTGCTCGCCTGATCGCCCATGAGATCAGGGGGTTCGAACCGCCGCCAGGCTACGGCGACTGAGCCAAGAGGCCTACGTACAGCCTGAATCGGTAAGAGCTCGTGCCAGGCGTTCGCACAGCAACGGAAGACAGATTATGAAGCTCAGCACAAAAGCGAGGACGATCCACTCCCAAGTCCATAAGGATGGAACAAAGCTTGGCGACCTACGAAAGCTTGCCAAGGAGATCAAGAAGGATCACGCGCTGGCCATGGAACTCTGGTCTACCGGTGCGTTCTACTCGAGGCAACTCGCCATCCTGATCATGGACAAGAAACTCCTGACAGGAGATCTCGTGGATCAACTGACCGGAGATATGGAGCGCCATGATTTCGAGGAGCGCACTCAGCTGGCAGACTGGCTTTTGGCAAACCAACTCGCCAAAAGCAAGGCCACCGTCGCCCTACTGGAATCCTGGAGCGATAGCTCCTCCGCAATTCAACGGCGCCTCTTCTGGTACTATCAGGCCCGACTGAGATGGACCGGGCAGACCCCTCCCGACAACACGGAAGATCTGCTCTCCTCCATAGAAGAACGGATCATAGATGCGGAACCGGAGGTTCAGTGGGCCATGAACTTCACTGCAGCGCAGATCGGTATCTTCGACGAGGCCTTCCGATCTCGGTGTGTAACGCTGGGAGAGAAGACAGGACTCTACAAAGGAGAAGCCGTGGCAAGGGGGTGCACCCCCAACTACCTGCCGGACTTCATCGCCATCGAGGTCGAGAAGCGTGGGAAGAGGTGATCCTGAACATCATGGATTGCGCCTCCTCCTGGAACCGAGTGTTCGCTTAGGGGAGTTTCGGTGGACCGGGGGATTCCTGCGTCAGGTCTCGTTCTCCTCGTCTTGGACCTTGGGGAGCGCGTTTCCGACATCAACTCCGAAGGGTCGGTAGGGCAGGTCCAGCCCCTCACTCTTGCGAGCGGGGCCACGGTTGGTGCATCGTGGAAAACGTTTCCCTAGCCCACCCCCCACTCTTCGTCCAGATAAGGATCACCCCACAACTCCCCTGTGTTCCCCCATAGGCGAGCGGAATCCCGGTGAATCGGGTGTGGACCTCCATCCCGGCGATGTCACCGACGTTGGCTACCTGATCCGGATAAGCACCCATGAACTTGGAGTCGTTGAATGGACTCGGTTGGGAGATCAGGACGCCGTCGAGGTAGATTCGGGGCTGGCAGAAAGGCTCGACCTCGCCGGATCTAGTAGCGCTGGGCTTGTTGAACAGCACCTGGGTTCCGAACGGCGTTCCGAAAATACTCAGGCCTGGGATGCCACGGAGAAGGTCGCCGAACCCAATCGGCTGACGCACCGCCATATCATCGGGTGTGATGAAGTGGCCGAAGCCCTGGTCGGCTCGCTCGTAAAACCCGCTGACCTCAAGGTGGAAAGAACGGGGTTCGGCAACGACGACCAACGGATCCAGGTCGATGGGTTCGGGCGGCATCTCGACATTGACCACAGTCAGATTCCCAGGCTCGACCCGCAAACTGTCTGAATCGACTTGGTCGTACCCCAGAGCTTCAGCTTCGAGAGTGAAGGTTCCAACCCATGGAGTCAGGATTCGAAAAAGGCCCCGGTCGTTCGTGAACTCGGTTTTGGTGAAAGCACCTTGAGTCCAACGGATGGTAACCTCGGCATTGGGGACTGGGTTCCCGGTGACCGGGTCCACGATTCTGCCTTGGATCCCCTGCCTCTCTCCGGCCGGATACATGCCTTCCGTTGAGGTCCGGACGGTGAGGGTGCCGGGCGGAAGCGGGAGTTCGAGGTTCTGGACCACGTGCTGGCCAGGATCACCCCGGACGGTGGTCGTTTCCCCCACATGATCCAGAAACGTGGTGGTGATCTCTACTGGGGTCCTGGGCGGCAACCCACAAAAGACGAACCGCCCGTCGATATCGGTGATCACCCGGTCGAACCCTGCGATGGCTGTGTCCGGCCGTGCCTCGAATCCCGGTACGGGCTCCCTTGTGTACCTCCGCTCGAGCCATTCGATGGTAACAGTCGCCTTGGGAATGGGATCACGGCCGAAACTCTGCCGAACCGTGCCCACCAGGGCGACGGTGCCCGCTTCCTCGTCGGACCCTTGGCACAAACTGGCCAGGAGGGTTTCAATGGATGGGATCGAAAGGTCGATGATGATCACCTGATCTCTGTTGACCTCGACCTCCAAACCGGGGGGGTGGACACCCAAGGAATCGAACCTCGGGTGTTCGACGACCGCGGTATAGACGCCCTCGGGCAACTCCATCATCGAAAATCGGCCGACCGAGTCGGTTGTGGAGGAGTGGGAGGTTCCGGCTAGCTTCACCACCGCGCCGGGCATGGGGCTACCCTGGGTGCTGTCCCAGACGGAACCGGACAGGACTCCCTGGGGGATTTCTCTCAGGAGGAGTTGTTCGGCTGAGTACACTTCATGTACCTCGCCGCCATCTTCTTTGAAGCTTGTGACCCGGTATTCGTTGATCGCCCTGCGGCCCGGCCACCTGAACCGGGTGACCTGGGGCATTCGGATCCACCAGTTGCTTACAATCCAGGTTCCGTTTGGGAGCCCCAGGAACTCGACCATCCCTCCGGCAGCGGCGTGGGCACCTGGGTAGGGGACCTTCGTGTATCGGTATTCCAGGAACTGGAGCTTGGCCGATTCCCGCTCCAACCAAAGAGTTCCCTCGATGTCTGGTAGGTCCGTTCCTTCAACGGGTTCGATGGCTACGCCGACGGACCCCGGCAGGTCGGGATCCTCCGTGAGCCTGAAGCAGTGAGTATCGAGGAAAGGGTCTGAAAGGAGGACAGACGCGTCCGGGGCGCGGAACTCATAGACACCATCCTCCAAGGGCCGAATGAAGCCATGGGTCAATAGCTCCTCCACCGGCAGGCTCCGGTAAGGAATCTGAGCCACCAGCACGTCGGTTTCCCGGACCTCGGCCTCCACAACCCGGGCGTTTGGGCCCAGCTCCCGTTCGTAGTTGGATACCTGGTACTCGTAAAGACCCTCCTCCTCGGTCCATTCTTGGACTCGGAGGGCCTTCCTGGCTTCCTCCCAAAGGAGGGCGACCTCGAGGCCCTCCTCGGGCCGCACTACACACCTCTCCTCCCCGGCTACGTCGATCCCGAGCATTGATATGGGTTCGTAGGATGTCTCCAGATCCATCCCATGGACCTGGCCTGATGCCAGGTCGAAAGAAGGGGAGATGACTGTAGTGTAGCCGAGCCTCTCGGCTCGTAGGCGGAAACGCCCACCGGACCGGGCCTGGAGCCGGAACCGACCGACAGAGTTGGTGAGATACCCGTCTTCTTCCCCGCCGTCCTCCCGGATCAGAACGACCAGCGCCCCTTCTACGGGCGTTCGACCATTTTTGTCGATTACGTGCCCTACGACGATCTGGGCCCCACAAACCGATGGGGCGAGGAAGGCGGCAACGATGAGGGGAATCGCAAAGATCGGTCTGTCGGCGTTCCACTGCTGCGGCCTGGTCTGTCGGCGTCGCATCGGACTCCCTCCCCGAGCATCGAACCGGGAGAACCTTGTGCTTATCCTACTTCGTCGGCGCTCGAGGTGTTCCTCCGGAAACGGAATGGCTCGTTGCCCAACCCACCAATGCCAGCTTCCTTTTCGCTGCCTTATTCCTCCCTGAGCGTATTCGCAGGGTCCACTCCGGTAGCCCGGCGGGCCGGGATCCAGGCCGCCATCGCGGCCGTGGCCAGGAGCCCCGTGGCAAGGACGGCGAAGGTCAAGGGATCGGTGGCTTCCAAGCCGAAGAGGAATCCCTCGAGAAACCGGACCAGCAGACGGCTGGCAGCAAGACCAATCAGTACCCCCACCCCGGCCAGGGCGAGTCCCCGCCCAACAACGGATCGCACCAGGCTTCTCGCCGAAGCTCCGAGGGCGATGCGGATGCCGATCTCCCGGGTTCGTTGACCGACCACGTAGTTCATAATCCCGTAGAGACCAACCAGACCGAGGAGGATTCCGACCCCCGCGAATGTCCCGAGGAGGATGGTAATTGTTCTGGGTTGGGCTACCGAAACCCTGAGGATCTGGGACCCGGAGGCGATCTCCGACATCGGCACATCCGGGTCAACGGACCAGACCGCGTCCCGGGCCGGGCCTACCATGCTCAGCGGGTCCCCATCGGTCCTTAGGACCAAGGTTCGTCCGGCCATGGGAACCTGTGCGGCCGGGCGGTAAAGCACGGCCTCCCCCGTGGTTGCAAGGGTCCTCGTGTGGACGGCTCCCACGACGCCAACTACGGTGGCCAAAGAGTCGGGGTTGCCCAGCAGGGGTTGGATCTTCCTGCCTATTGGTTCCTCGCCAGGAAAAAGGGTTTCGGCCAGGATCCGGTTTACAACAACCACCTCTGGCGCTCCCACCCGGTCCTCTTCCGTAAAGAGGCGACCCTGGAGGAGGGGGATCTCGAGCGCTTCAAAAAACCCCGGGTCCACGCTCCGGTATAAGGACGTGGCCAGGTCGGATCGGGTTGTGAAGATCTCCCCCTCCCGGGCTACGTGGGCCGTCCAGCCGATTTCTTTGATGGGGAAGTGGAGGGTAGAGGTGGCGGCGGTGACACCGGGTAGCGCGCCGATGCGACGCCGGATCTCATCGTAGGTTATGGCAGACTCTACCCCACCGGGTATCTGCAGCTTAAAGGTGAGCACCCCTTCGGTACGAAAACCAGGGTCTACCGCTGCCAGGTTTTGTATGGTCCGCACCATGAGGCCGGACCCGGTCACCAGTATCATGGCCAAGGCAATCTGGGCCGTCACGAAAGTCCCGCGAAGCCGAGTCCCACCCTTTGTCCCCCCGCCCCGTACATCCCCACCGCGGAATGAGTTCTCCAGGCTTCCGCGGGTGGCGGCCAGCGCCGGGGCCAGTCCGAAAAACAAACCCACGGCCAGCGAGACCAACAAACATCCTAAGAGGACGGGGCCGTCCACCGAGATCTGGTTGAGCCTTGGCGTATCGCCTGGCAGGAGGGAAACGAGGGTGCGAACGCCGAGGAACGCTGCCCCGAGGCCGGCGGCTCCACCCAGCGCGGAAAGGACCGAACTCTCTGTGATGAGCTGTCGAACCAATCGCCTACGCCCTGCGCCCAGGGACATCCTCAATGCGATTTCCCGCCGACGGTCCGTGGCCCTGGCGAGAAGGAGGCTGCCCACGTTGGCGCCGGCGATGAGGAGGACGAAGGCGACGGCGCCGAGGAGGAGGAGGAGCATGGTTCGAGTATCCCCGACGGCCAGCTCCTGGACCGGGATCACAGCGGTCTCGGTGGCGTAACTCTCACCCTCGCCAAAAGCGTCGCGCATTCGAGGGGCCAATCCCGCTGTCTCCAGATTGGCGGCGGCCAATGTGGAACCGTCTGCTAGTCGCCCGATGGTCTGAACGACGCCTGCGTTCCACGTCCAGTCCCCCGGATCGAGGGGAAGGGGCATCCAGAGGTCGTGTCTGGGCACACCAAAAAGCCCGAACCCAGGTGGCGCCACACCGATGATCTCGTAGGAGACCCGGTCCACCGTGAGGCTCCGACCCAACACGCCGGGATCCGACCCGAGCTCGTTTTGCCAGAGGTCATGGCTGATGACCACCAACCCGGGCCCGTCCGGCCCGTCCTCTCCGGGAAGGAACCCCCTACCCAGAGCGGGCCGGAGACCAAGGAGGTCGAAGAAGTTGGCCGAAACTCTGGCGGCCTCGAGTTGGGTGGGCCTCTCGATATCGGTTACGGCACTTCCCCATCCCGGACTCCACGCCCCGACGGTTTCGAAGCTCGTAGCGTTCTCACGGAGAAAAACCACTTCCCGATTCCCGGCGAAACGATCCGCCCAGATCGCCACTACACGATCCGGTTCTTCGAAGGGGAAAGGACGCAGGAGCACGCCTTGGATCACCGCGAACACGGCAGTGTTGGCTCCGATTCCCAGCGCTAGGGTGAGAATGGTGGCCAGGGCGAAAGCGGGCCGTTGCAGGAAAGAGCGAAACGCGAAGCGCAGGTCTTGGAGTAACTCGGCCAAGAGGCGGCCTCCGGGCTTTTTCGCCCGGGATGGGGAAGAGGAAGGTGCCGGGTCGCCGGCATCCGGTCCGGTTTGATCCGGGACCGCACCTCGGATCCGGAGCCACAAATACCTGATGCCGAGGCTGAAGGCTTCCCCCGAGTATTTGAGATCAGCTCGGCCGGCTCCGTGACTCATGACCCGGCGTCGGTGTATCTCCGCCAGATCGCCGAGCACTCCTTCCCGGGTGGATCCGGGGGGCAGGCAGGCTCCGAGGAACCACTCAAACACCCGTGGAGGCCGGGAACTCACGGTTCCACCTCCAGCATCGTCTCTAATCCGCTGGCTAGGTCACGGAGGGCGCCTTGGGACCGGCGGACAGCCTCGAGGCCCTCGGCGGTAAGGAGGACGAACTTTTTTGCCCGGCCGCCCCGCTCGGCTGACGGCTCACCCAGATGTGATGTCAGGAGTCCTTTTGCTTCCAACCGGTCCAGGATCATATAGATGGCGCCCCGAGAAGAGGTCCGGCCGGCAGTACGCTCCAGCTCGTCCATGATGGCCACACCGTAGGCTGAATCCCCCAGTCGCATGATGGCCAACAAGACCATGTGTTCAAACTCGCCGATGAAACCCACGCCCATCGGAGCTCCTCCTTGTTGAAATCAGTTATTCACACATTGTAGACAAAATCCCCCAAAAGCAACAGTCCTGAAGGTTGATCCCTTGCAGATTCGCGCGGCCAGGGAGATGCTCTCCAGGTGGGCAGATCTCACCGGGAACGATCGAGCCCGGGTCAAGGAAATCGAGGAACTCGCCGCACAGTACGACTCCACGGGGGTACCAAGTCCCGGACCTCGCTTCGCCGTAGCGGCGGTTTTCCCGCAGCAAGGAAGCTCCCGATACCGGGCGGTCAGCGAGTATCTCGAGGGTTAGGTGGTTGGTTCGACCTATCGCGGGAAAGGAGACGAGCAGGTGACCGAAAAACTGCGAGTTCGTGTCGGGCCAGAGGCCATCTTCCTTATCTCGTGCTCTTTGTTGTGCACGGTCGTTCTTTGTGTTTCCTCTGCGCCGGGCTTCTGGCTGAAGCCAAGCGTATCAACGCTGGCGGTCACCATCGATCTCGCGCTGGGCTTCCCCGTTCTTGGATATTTCTTTCTTGTACGGACCGGGAAGGCGAACTGGATGGTCCTGATTCTCCTCGCTGGGCTAGGAATGCTGTTAGCCAAGTGGTGGGTTCCGGGGTCGGACCTGCGGCTTTCCGGGGTCCTCGAGATTGCGGTGGTAATGATCGAGGCCGCCCTGCTCATCGCGCTTGTCCTCCGAATCCGGAAGATCCGAAGGGTCTACCGGGCTGAGAAAGCACGGCAGCCCTATCGAGTTGACGCCTTTCGTGTAGCTCTCACCACGACCCTGGGCAGACGAGTGGGGGCGGCGATCTTCAATGAGGTGTCCATCCTATGGTACGCCTTCGCGGGATGGACGCGGAGGCGGAGCGTCACTCCGAAAGGTGTACCCTTCTCCGGCCACCGGAGGAATGCTTACCCGGCCCTGCTGGCGGCCTTCATGATGGCTGTGGTCGTGGAGACCGCTGTCGTTCACCTGCTCGTGAGTCTCTGGATCGGATGGCTGGCCTGGCTGTTAACGGGTCTTGGGGTATACTCGTTAGCGTGGTTGCTAGGTGACTTTCAGGCAGCCCGCCTGAATCCGTCTCTTTTGACCGAATCCCACCTCTATCTCCGTACCGGGCTACGGTGGCAGGCCGATCTGGCTTTGGAGGAGATCATCGCCGTCCATAGCCAGTCGCCGTCTGAGAAGTATGTGAAGATGGTGATGTTCGGGTCTTCCGACCTCTGGCTTGAATGCTCCGAACCGATCCTCGTCCGGGGGATCTTTGGTATTGAACGCCGGGTGAAGTTCGTTGGCCTAGGATTGGACGACCCAGATGGATTCCGAAAAGAGGTCCAATCCCGGATCGTCTCTCCCAGATCCGCCTGGGTGACAGGGGAGTGCCTCTCAGTGGATGGCGGGCAACATCGCAGTATGCGCTAACCGCGTTCCTCGAGTCTTGGCCCAGGTTCTACGGAAACCGCCACCACCGCTAGTGCCCACTCGTCAGGAGGCGTCCGGGTTTGGCCTTGGTTAAGACACCTCCGTCGATGACCGGCACGCCGTTCACCAGCAAGAAGTCGATGCCTTCGGCGTACTGCATCGGGTTTACGAAGTCGGCGTTGTCGTCGAGTTCTTCCGGGTCGAAGACCACGAGGTCTGCCACCATGCCCGTGGCGATGAGTCCCCGATCGAATAATCCCAACCGGTGAGCCGCCAGGGAGGTCATTCTTCTCACGGCCTCTTCCAGGGTCAGGACCCCGTCCTCCCTTACATACTTGGTTATGACCCGGGGAAATGCTCCGAAAGCTCGGGGGTGGGAGCTGGCGGATGTGGCCGGGTTCACCGGGGAGGCGTCGGTGTCGATCATCACCCACGGAGCACGGAGAGCCTCCCACTTCTGCTCTTCGTTCATGCTCTTCGGGTTCACGCTCACGCCTCCTGCCTGGACGAGGTCAAAAAACGCCCCCCACGGATCGGTCCCCATGACCTCGGCCGCCTCGGAGACAGACATCCCGATCACCAGCGGGTCCACCCGTGAGGAGCCGGAGACGATAAGGACGTTGTTCCAATCCATTCCGACATGTCGGAACCAGTTCTCCCAGTCGGAGGTGGTTTCCACCTCCTCTCGCAACGCTGCACGCACGGCCGGATCTGAAAGGGTAGGCAGGAAAGCTTGGTTGCCCTGGGCGTAGTGTCTTGGGTGGAGGAAGGAACCTAAGCCGATCCCATTTCGGATATACGGGTAGACATCGGCCGTCACGTCCATTCCCTCGGCTCGGGCCGAGTCCACCAAGGCGATGGCCTGGCCCATTAGCGGCCAGTTGTCCTGGCCGGCCGCTTTCAGGTGATAGATGTGAACGGGGACGCCAGCTCCCCTACCAATGGCCAATGCCTCACGGATCGCTCCGAGGACGTCCTGGCTCTCGTTTCGGAGGTGAGTGAAATAGATGCCGCCAAATTCACCGGCGACCCGGGCCAGCTCAGTGATTTCCTCAGTGCTGGCGTAAACGGCCGGTGGGTAGATCAGGGCGATGGATACCCCTACGGCCCCCATCTCCATTCCCTCTCGAACCAGGGCTTTCATCTGTTCCATCTGCGCCGGCGTAGGATCGACGTCTCCCTCTCCGAGGACCACTCGACGGACCTGGGCCAGGCCTACGTTATGGATGACGTTGATGGGGATCCCCCGCTCGCCGACGATCCGGAAGTACTCGTCGTAGCTCCTCCAGCGAAGGGTATCACCTCCAATAACCGGGGGATTGCGTTGGGTCCGGTCATTTTGTGGAGCCGCTGATCCACTTTCTCCGGAGAGGTAGGTGGTGATCCCCTGCCGGAGCTTGCTCTCGGCGCTGGCAGGGTTGGTGATCAGGACCAGGCTGGATTGCCCCATGAGGTCGATAAAACCTGGAGTCACGACCTTATCAGAGACATCGATGGTACGCCGGGTAATCCGGCCCTCCAGGTGGCCAATCTCCGCGATCCGGTCACCTCGAACACCAATGTCTGCCCGGAACCAAGGGTTCCCGGAGCCGTCAACGATCCGGGCATTTGTGATGAGGAGGTCGAAGGGTCGGTCTCGGTCCGTCAAAGAGCCGGGCCCTCCGGAGGCGCAGCCAATGAGGAGGAACAGCAGAATGACGGCTATCATCGGCTTGGCGGCGTTGGCGGTTGGGGCGAAAAAGACCATCTTCTTGGCCTGGAGCACTTTTCTCCAACGATCGATGAGACCTGCGGTCCCTCCATACATGGTCGACTCCAATTCTCGCGGTGGATTCTGAGCGGAACCTGGAGCCACCTTGCCGGAGGCGCCAGGCCCCGTCTTCCTCCCTCAACCTTGACACTTAACCAGGTTTCCGTGCGAATTGGATGCTTCCCCGCACAAAGGGAAGTTGATCAGTAGGTACGAGGCATCCCTGCGATCCTCTTCGACTCCGTTTATCCCTGAACCGGATGAACCTCACCAAAGTCGATCCGGGGTTCGACGAAGCAGCGCTGGCCACCGTGCGGGTGGACCCGGTTCAGGTCCTGCGTGAGGATTGATCTCCGGCTGGAAATCTCAGGGTCATTCAAGCAAGCAAAAGTGCCGCTGGCCTGTGCGCAGGAGTTGCTTCCAGAGGTCGGGGAGGCTGTCGATGGATCGTTATGCATTGAGGAGAGTGGTAATGAGCTCAAGGATCCGCGGAGTAGGGATGGCTTTCCTTTGGCTGGGCTTTTTGGGCCCCGGCTTGGCCGCTCAGGGGGAGGCCAAGCCTGGAGTTTCTCCGGTCTTCTCCACTCTCGAAGGTGCTTGGGAAGGCTCAGGGAAACTGTTCGACCGCCCGGCTCGCTTCCAGATGGGTTGGGAGGTCGTTTCTGATGGCTTCGTGCGCCTCAGCTTCAGCAACGCTTTCGTAGGTGAAGAGGGCGAGGACGTCCCGGTTCTTTCTTCACAGGCTACCTATCTACTCAATGGCCCCTCCGGGATTGGGGTGTGGATAGATAATCGGCCCCAGCGGCTCACTCTGGACATCTCCGTGACCGATTCCAGCGTTACAACCACCTGGACCGCTGAGGCAGAGGTCGGTCGGACAGAATACGTGGTGCGATCGAACGAAGAGATTCTGGTCCGCGATTATGTCTCCGCTGGGGACTCGGAACGTCTCTTTGCTGAAGCCGTTTACCGAAGGAAGACGCCGATCGGATAGGAAAAGTGGGCTGAACCGGGAACAATCCTTCGTCCAACGGAAGTACAAAAGATGATGGAGCCTTTTGTCGTCTTCAAAAAGGGCGGAAGCGATGCGCCTTCCTGGCTGGGCCCTGGTCCCCCTTCTTCTGGTGCTGCTTCCTCAGGGTTGCGGCTTGATCCATCCGCCGCCTGAACCAAGGCCCGAACTCCTCCGGTGTTTCAGCCTCGAGACAGACCTGCCGAGGTCCTACAGCGATTCCCTGGGATACCAGATTCCTCCGGTCATTCGGTTGGTCTTTACTTCGGAGGGCCAATGGATGGTTCTCCCGACGGATCAGGAGTGGCACCCGTCTTGGACGGTCTATGACGAGCTTCCTTCCGGAGCTTCCAGGGTTGCTCATGCCATTCACTCGGCTCCTGCCAGTCAACACGACTCGATAAGGATGATCCCGGGTGACTCCATCGACATCAGCTTCCCCAGTGACTTTGGCCGGCTTGTGTTCAGAGTCGGACCGGACGGAGGGAGACTGCGGGGACGGGCCGAATGGGTCATACATTCGAAGCTTTCGTTTTTGAACGAAGGCACCAGTGTTGTGGCCTCTCCCACATCCTGTGACAGGTTGCCGAGGGCACTCGTCCGGACTCGATACCGATGAACCTCCTTTCGGGCATGCCGGGCCCGCGGTTCGGGTCTTCCTTTCCGGTTAGAACCTGCAGGCCCTTCCTTCCTACATCGGATCTCTAGTCGCCAAAACGGGTACCTGGGTTTCCCCGGTAATCAGGGTATTCTCGGGTTTTTCTCAAGTCCATCCCGGTCGTCAAAGGAAGGCTGATCGTGGTCAAGCATTTGCAGGAATTCCTCCGCCTGGAGTCCTCCGGAGGATTGGTGATGATGGGGGCGGCGGTCCTTGCGCTGGTTGTTGCCAATTCCCCACTCGGGCATACCTATCAGGATGCCCTGCAGATCCCCTTCGTGGTGCGGTTCGGCTCCGCCGGCATCGAAAAACCGCTCCTCCTTTGGATCAACGACGGCCTCATGGCCGTGTTTTTCCTCCTGGTGGGCCTAGAGCTCAAGCGGGAGGTCCTGGAGGGACACTTGTCCAGCCCGAGCCAAGCCCTCCTGCCGGGATTCGCAGCCATAGGAGGCATGGCCGTTCCAGCCCTGGTCTACAGCACTTTTAACTGGGGAGACCCTATCGCAATGAAGGGGTGGGCGATCCCGGCGGCCACCGATATCGCCTTTGCCCTCGGGATCCTCTCCCTTCTGGGTCCCAGGGTCCCACCGTCACTGAAGGCTTTCCTGCTCAGCGTGGCAATCTTCGACGATCTGGGGGCAATCATCATCATCGCTATCTTCTATACAGCTGAGCTTTCGACGGCGGCCCTTTTGGTCTCCGCCGCCCTGATCTTCGGGCTCTTCCTGTTGAACCATAAGGGCGTCGTTCGGCCGGCTGCATATTTCCTCCTCGGAATTCCGCTTTGGGTGGCTGTCCTGAAGTCCGGAGTCCACGCCACCTTGGCAGGGGTGGTCATCGCTGCGTTCATCCCTCACAGAACCGGGAGCGGATCTCTCCTCCTGAAGCTGGAGCACACCCTGCATCCGTGGGTGGCTTTTGGTGTTCTCCCGGTTTTCGCCCTAGCAAATGCCGGCGTGCCGGTTCTCGGGGTTTCGTTGGGGGATCTGGTTCACCCGGTGCCGCTGGGGATTGTCTCCGGCTTGCTCCTCGGCAAACTCGTAGGGATTCTGGGCATGAGTGGTTTAGCGGTGGGGCTCCGTTTGGCGAAGCTGCCGGAGGGGGTGAAGTGGTCCCAACTCCAGGGCGTGGCCCTCCTTTGTGGAGTAGGATTCACAATGAGCCTTTTCATCGCCTCGCTAGCCTTTGAACAAGGGGGTGCCGCCTACTTCGGATTGGAGAGGCTGGGGATTTTGATGGGATCGATCCTGAGCGGTCTCCTGGGCTTCTTGGTCCTGAAGATGACCTTCCGAGAGGGCTAGGTGGGTCCGAGGCAAGTTGCGGGAGCCAGCCCAAGGGCCGCTGATCAGGTCAGGCCTCCTTGCTCAGACCGTGGTCGCAGAATCATCTTCGCTTCGGTGGCTGACTGAGCTGGAACGGGCGGTCGACTTTCACCGGACAGTTCCGCATGGAGCCCGAGGAACGCGTCAACGCTGCCCTTTCCGACCGCTATGAGATCCAGCGTGAGATCGAGGCTTGGGCAAAGGGGTTTGTAAGTGGCTCTCTTTGAGTTCCTGATGGTTTTAATCTCGGTCGTCATCGGTCTCGGGTTGACTGAGATTCTCACAGGAGGGGCAAACCTTCTCCGGGAGCGGGACAGCGTTCGGTTCCACTGGATTCATGTTCTCTTTCAGTTCGGCGTGTTCTTCGCGCTCCTCCAACAATGGTGGGAGAGTTGGGACTGGGTCGGTCTGGAGGAGATCAGCTTCATCGCGGTTCTCACCCTCCTTGCCTCTCCCGTTTTTCTATACCTGATTGCCCACCTCTTATTCCCGAACCCCGCGAAGAACGCCGATCTGGAGTCTTACTACTATCGACAGGCATCCCTCCTTTGGGGTCTGGTCGTCGCTGGAACGATCGTTGGGACTTTCATCCGGCCGTGGGCGTGGGGCCATCCAGTGTTTCATATGGCGAACTTCTCGGGGATCCCAACGATTCTGATCTGTTTTTCGCTCATGAGCACGAAAAATCCTCGGGTCCATTCCGCTCTCGCGCCGCTCATCATCTTGATTCTGATTCTCGATACGCTATTGGCTGGTTCGGCGATTTCCGTTGAGTGACTGCCCCGGAGACAGGGAGGGTTCGAATGTCGGAACTCGATGATCTCAGAGAGCATCTCGAACGCTATCGGGCCGTGACGCTCCAGGCGCTGGACGTCGTAACGGACCAAGACCTGGGATGGCGGCCGGGTCCGGACCATTTCAACCTGGGCCAACAGTTCATCCACATCGCGAAATCCGAAGACTTCCAGGTGCAGGCGTATTTGCACGGCGACTGGGACTATGAGCGGGCACGGTTTCCAGAACGAGACCTGGGTGTGGAAGAGGTACGGGCGCTGCTGAACGAGACCCGGGAACGCACACTCGAGGCCCTGGGAGAACTCGATGAGGCAGGTCTCGGGGAGCCGGTTGACCAGGGGGAAGGGAAGCCGATTCAGACCCTTCGCTGGTGGTTATGGCTTCTGGTCGAACACGAGGTCCACCACAAAGCCCAGATCGCTGTCTATTTGAGGCAGATGGGGAAGACTCCTCCGTACTTCGCGGTTCCGTTGGAGGAAGGAGCCCGGCCTGACGCCGAGATTCAGGAGGAGATGGGCGGCTTCTGAGGGAAGGCGGTGTCCATGATAGAAGAGATGACCGCTTCTGGACCATCCCAGCCGTCTGGGGGGCGGTTACATTCGTCCTCATTGTCATCACTTTTGTCTTTGATCCCCTGTGGGCGTATTTCGGTTCTTGGGGTGCCGGATTCCTCACCGCGTTCTCTGCGATCCGGGCTTGGAACATAAGAACGAAACAGACTCTGCTCGAATCGGAGGGCGAGGCTCTTCTTCTGGAGGTCCGGCAGGCAAAAAAAAGCGGAGGGGGATGAGAACCTTCTCCCTGGGGAGGAGGCTGAGGGAGGATGAAAGTCAGGTGGGCATGAAGCATCACATGCGTGGAATGCGGGTTGCATCACTGGCTCCCGTTATGCTCATCCCTCGGTGCCTGCCCGATAGGATCAGCGTACAGTCTTGTCGGAGTGCGTTGGTCACCATTCATCAAGAAAAGAGATGAGATACACCTTGTCTCCAGCCCTCTCGACAATGAACTCAAGGGCCCAGGTTCTTCTCTCCCCCTCTCTCCCCCTCTCTTCTCCTCTCAGTGATCATTTCCATCGCCGCCTGTGATGGCATGGCGAAAGACGGCTCCGGGGCTCTGATCCGGGATTCGGTAGGAATCACCATAGTCGAGAACCTCGGGGACCCGGCCGTTATCCCTGTGTTCGCCGAAGTTGACCCGATCCCTCTCGCCGAAATCGGCGTCATGACCGGGAATCCAGAACAGGAATTCGGGCGGATCTCGGATGCCGACCTCCTCTCGGAGGATCGGATTCTCGTGGCAGATGGTCAGGCCAGATCTTCCGGGTTATGCAAGCCACCCTTCCCTTCACCCGTTTCAGTCAATGGGTTCCCACCGGATCTGGGATGATAGTCGGAACAAGCGACCGTTTTGAGTTCAAGCTGTTCGATTTCGAAGGAGCACTCGCAGGGATCTTCCGAGCTCCCGGCTTCGAGAAACCCCTGACCACAGAGATGATCCTGGCCGAAAAGGAGACCTCGATCCAAGAGGGTGGGGGTGAGCCTGAGGTGCGTCGGCAGGCCGACGAGTTTTTTTCACCGGACCTTCAACCAGCAATGGTACCGGCCTTCATGGGGGTCGAGTACGACCCTTCCGGCTTGATTTGGGTCGGAGAATACAAGCGCCGCCCGGAGCTCCGGGAATCCTGGTTTGTGTTCAGGGAGACGGGGGAACTGCTGGGACGCGTAGTCCTCCCCACGGGGTCGGAGATCCATGCCATTCTGAGTGACCGGATACTCCTCCAGCCCCCGCACGAGTTGGACGTGCCGGTCCTCCGGGTCCATCGGTTGGCCAGGGTGGATTCGAGCTGAACTCAGGGAATCCCTCAGGTGACGTTTGTTCACCCGATGCTCCCGGAACACCTTTCCGCACCCGCTTTTCTTGACACTTAACCAAGTTTCGGTGCGAATTGGGACGTCTCCCAAAAAGAGAGGGCTTGGCCGGTGGCGCCATGAGGGCGCCCGCGGCCTCGTGAGCGGACCGCCGGCTCCGGCGCCCTTTGAAAGGTTCCCCCTATGAATGAGAGCCCACGCCGCGGTTGGTGGGAGACACTGACCGATCCCGAGATGATGGTTGCACTCTCTGTCGCATCCTGTGAGCAGGACGAAGGCAGCTTCCGGAACTAGAGTGCCATACCAGGGTCATCCTCTCCGACGACCTGGATGATGCCTGTGATCCCTCGAGCCTCGGGCCTATGAAAGAGAACGCAGGATACCAATCGTTTATCAAAGCCATGAGAGAGCGTAACCTGCTCGGTCTCGCCGCGGCCTATCTGGTCATCGGATTCGGGCTGGTCGAAGCGCTGGACATTGTCGGTCCCAGACTCCAGCTGTCGCACCGAATCGTGGATGTGATCTTGGCCAGCCTCTTCTTCGGGTTTCCCATCGTTCTCGCTGCCCGTTGGATTGTCGCCGGGAAAAAGGCTCCGAAGGCCGGGGCAACCGGACCTCTCCTTTCGTTTTTATTCCTCTTCGTCTCTTGCGGTTGGCTCGGGACCCGTGCACTGACTGGGCAAGACGGCGAGGCAATGGACCTGGGAGGCCAAGTTCCGCTGGTGGTCCTCATGGATTCCCATCACCCGTCCCGAGTGTACGACGAAGAGACCCGCGTCGCGAACGGAACAAACGCCGATGTGTTGAGTGATGTGCTGCTCGACCTCCCGATCCGACGCCAACGCGAGTCCATCGGCCCGGACTGGCATCGAGATGAGGAGATCCGCCGGTTCGATCCAGACCTCATCGTCATCCACTACTCTGGATTTCGACAGGAAGACAGCAGTGGGCCGCGGGAGAGACTTCGGTTGTTCATCAGTTACTTCGCCGAAAGTGATACGGAATTCCTCATCTATAGCCGCCAGTCGGAGGAAGGCCTGCGGGAAACCATGGACGGGCTGTTGGCCGATCTCGATGCCCAGCATCCCGGACTTCTCGGCCGCGTAGGCGTCTTCGGCTTAACCGATTATGGACCGCCGAGCTGGCGGAGCCCCCTGACCACGAACCCTCTTAAACTCAGAGTGAAGGAGATCCTCGGGATCTCTTGAGTTGGAGCCTGTTCACAGCCCACCCCCGCAGGCCTAGTGGCGGACGGGTCTTCTGAGCTTCCTTTCCGGCTTAGTTGTGGTTTCCGTGGGGCCCTGGGTCCTCCCCATTTTCAGGGTGGTGTCGATCCCACCACTCGCTGAACCCGCTTCGTTGCGCAGGGGTCAGGACGCGCTCGACGGAGTGCCGTACGCTGTCCACGCTGTTGTGGAGATGATCTCTGACATGGAGCCAAGCTGAGTCGACCGCGGCCTGTTGCCGCTGGAGGATCAACTCGATTCCCTCCTTCTGTGCCTCGGTGAGATCCAGGTCTGATCGCAGCTGCTCCACGAGTCGACGATGTTCCGCTTCATGGCCGCCGTGGGATACCCCGTGACCGTGGGCAAGTATCGCCCGGTCAAACACGATCCCGAGAACGATGCCGATGACAAGCACCGCGAGCACCCCGATGATTCCTCTTGACCATATCTTCATCGTTCCTCCTTTCCGAACAGCCTGGGACCGGGAGGTGGTTGGGAGGCGAAGACGAACTCCGCGCCAGCCTGGTCCGTCGGACCGATCGATGCCTCGATAATGGAAGCGGGCTCGGCTTCCCCGTTCGGGTGCGGTGGGACGAATACCAAGGCAACCAGCCCGGCAGCAGCCGCGGGGATCAACCAGGGCGCCAGCCGGACAAAAGGCTCGACCCAGCCGCCTTGTAGTCGATAGGCTCGCAACACGAGCTGGGCGTCCGCCTCGATGCGTTCCGCGAGTTCAGTCAACCGGCCTTCTTGGTCTGAGATCCTCGAGCGGTTGTTCATTCTTTCAGACTCCCATCCCTGACGGGATTGAGGAAACTCCGAAGAGTTCGGCGGGCCCTGTGGAGGTGTGCCCGGATGGTTCCATCTGCGACTCCCAGAGCCTTGGCAACGTCGCTTCTCGGGAGTCCTTCCAGATCGATGAGGCGAAAGCAGGCTTTCTGCATCGGAGAAAGGGAAGCCATGCCGGCCTCGACCCTATCCCAGATTTCCTCCCGTTCCAGGGCCTCGAGGGGAGCTTCCGGAGCGTCGGGAAAGTTGTGGTCAAGCTCTTCCGTCCTCCACCGCTTTTCCCAGGCGAGCCGGTTGCGAGCGACATTCCGAAGGATGGAAAAGAACCAGGGTCGAAACGGGCGGGTTTCGTCGTACCGACCCAGTGCTTTCACCATCCGGTGGAAGGCCTCCTGAACGACGTCCTCCGCTTCGTCGGGATCTCCGGTGAACTCCCATGCAACCGCGAAAGCAGGCTTGAGGAGCCGCCGGACGAGGGCCGAAAAAGCACTCTCGTCCCCCGCCTTCGCGGCTGTTGCAAGCTGCTCGTCGGTCTGGGCGAAGGCCATTCGTTGGGCAGGCCCCTCAGGTGACAGGTTTATCCATGTCCGTGTTTTCCGTCCGTGCCTCGATGACCCTCGGCGCCATGACCATGGGTCGCCATGTGATGAAGCAGGTGTTCGAAGAGCATGGCTGAGAAAGCTAACGCGTGCTCCTC
Organism: Longimicrobiales bacterium; assembly: GCA_028278645.1. Classification (GTDB taxonomy): domain Bacteria; phylum Gemmatimonadota; class Gemmatimonadetes; order Longimicrobiales; family Gaopeijiaceae; genus JABDNZ01. Next base: position 36,661 of record JANQDZ010000068.1, read on the forward strand.
CTCGAGGTCGCCCACGACACTTTCGTAAGCTTCGTGGAACCTCATCATCGCGGCATGGGCGGCCGTGTGCAGTGCCTCGCGGTCCGGATCCGGTCCTGCATGATTGTGAAGGCCCATGAATTCCTCAATGGACTCGTGGATGACCCTCATCCGGTCGTGAATCGCGGCCAGCTCAGAGTCGGAGTAATCCCCCTGATGGAGGTGTTCGAACAGGCCACTTGGACCATGCAGGTCCCCATGGTGGTGGACGGGATCGTCGTGTGAGGTGTGTTGTCCTGCCGCGCTGGTTGCCAGTACCAAGGTCAGAGCCAGGCAGATGGGAATGACTCCGCTCGATTTCATCGATCCCCCGTTTCTTCTTTTTCCTGGGCGGCACCCGATTGGTGCGCCCTCAAAACCAGTACCTCCGAGGCTCGATCCCGTTTACATCTGACGATCGTGGGGATGGTGAGGGAGGTCGGGGCAACATCCCTGCCGCGAGCATCCGGCTTGAGTTTCCGGGCATACCCCCGCATCCTGCACGTCATCAGAGCCTCGACAACGGGGAGGGCTCAATACGCGACTGGAATGAGCCCCCAACGAGCCACGACCAAGCCATCGTTCATGACCGAGAAACCTCCAGGAGACGACCATGGAGTTGTGGATAGTCCTCATTATTCTCACGGTGCTCATCACTGGAGGCGTCTGGGGGTCGATTATCCTCAACGGCCTGTTCAAGGGTCGAGCGCTGAAACTCCAGGCGCCATCGGCCGATCCGCGCATCGACGAGTTGATGGCAGACAACCAGCAGCTTGAGGCCCGGCTGGAACGCCTGGAAGAGGAGATCAGTTTTTTCCGGGAGTTGAAGAAACCCGACACCCCGGATCAACTCCCGAATCCGGGAACAGGTGGTCCTGATTCTGGGGACTGAGTCCCCTGTCGTCAGGACAGCGTCACCGACTAGCCCAATGAAGGTGGGGGTGGGAGGAAAGCCTACAACCGGTCACTGGACACCAGAATCGGCGAACGCGAGCTTCAAAACCTACCAGAGAGGCTGGAAGAGGAGGGTTTGTCATGGCCATCAAACGCGTCTGGCACGGCTGGACCACCCACGAGAACGCCGATGCGTATTGGACGGTCCTGAGCGAGTCGGTAATCCCGGGTATCGAGGCAAAGGCAATCGACGGGTACCGAGGTATCGAGGTCCTCCGGTGTGATCATGAGTCCGAGGTGGAGTTTGTTACGATAATGACCTTCGACTCGATCCAAAACGTCATCGATTTCCAGGGTGAGGACTACGCTCGGGCTTACGTTCCCGACGTGGCCCGAGCGGTTCTGAATCGGTGGGATCAGGTTACTGTACACCTGGAGGTGTTGGACGTGAGGGCGGCCCCGACCATGACCGGTGTGGAGCCAAAGGCGGAAGAAGAGAACGTCTGATGAGCCTCGAAAACTGGGGTTGGGACGAGAGGTGGGCTGAGCGGGCGGCGGAGGGGGGGATCGACTCCTCGTCTGTTGCCAGGGTCGTAGGACAGGACCGATCCAGTTGGTCCGTGCAAACCGATTCGGGCTCGGAACGGGCGCGTTTGCCCTCCAAATCCGGAGTTAACGTTTCCCCGGTGGTCGGGGATTGGGTCGTGGCGGAGCCAGGTCCCATGCCGAGCGACCCGTGGTCCATCCGTTCCGTATTCCCACGGCGGACAGCTCTTTCTCGCGGAGCGGCCGGGACTGGAGTCGGAGAGCAGATCCTCGCTGCCAATGTAGATAAGGTTTGGATCGTTCATGGACTGGACATGCCACTCAACCCCAGGCGACTAGAACGATATCTGGCCGTCGTGTGGGACAGCGGAGCCAATCCGGAAATCATCCTCTCGAAAACAGATTTGGCGGAGGACATGGCGGCCACAAAGAGCCAGGTCCAACTGGCCGCCATGGGCGCCCCGATTCGGTGGGTGAGTTCAGAAGACCCCGAGAGTATAAAAAACCTCCGAGCCACACTGACCTCCGGCTCCACGGTCTCGCTCCTGGGACCGTCCGGGGTTGGGAAATCGACCTTGGTCAATCTCCTGGCGGGAGAGGCCATCGCCGAAACCGGTGCGGTTCGAGATGGGGACCGAAAAGGGCGCCACACCACCGTTCGCCGCGAAATCTTCCGGATCCCGGGAGGAGCGCTCCTGCTGGATACGCCGGGTATTCGGGAGCTACGTGTCGGGGTACTGGATGACGGCCTCAAGGAGGCCTTCGCGGATGTCGAGTCCATTGCCGAGAGTTGTCGATTCCGTGATTGCCGACACGAGTCGGAGCCCGGTTGCGCAGTCCTCGACGCGGTGGATCAAGGGAATCTGGATCCAGGCCGTTTGGCCAGTTTCCGGAAGCTCCAAGCCGAAGCGGCTCATGAGGTTCGGAAGGCAGACCCCATCGCGAGGGCCGCCGCGGTGTCAGACTGGAAGACCGCGATGAAGACGATGAAGCACCATCCCAAGTACAAAGACCGGCGGTGAACGGCCCTCCCGACTCCCTATCCTGACCTCAACGCAACACTGGAAAACTTGAAAGGAAGGTTCCCGATGAACAAACAGTGGCTTGAAGGTATGTGGGACCACATGCGCCAGAAGTATGGCATCTACCTCCGTGTCCTCGAGGCCATTCCGGCTGATCAGTTCGCCGCTCAGCCGGTGGCGGACATGCGGACGCCGGCTCAGCTGGTGGTGCACACCTCGGGTAGCATTGTTCGGGATATCGCCGAAGGAGTCGCTTCCGGCGCCATCGTCGCGGACGAAAGCGGTGAGGACGCGGTGGCGGAAGGCCTCAAGTCCAAGGAGGAGGTCCTGGAGTTTGCCCGTACCTGCTGGAGCCGGGCGGATGCCGCAATCTCCGCGGCCGGCGACGAGGAGCTGGCTGGAGGAGTGAACAACCCTTGGGGAATGGAGCTCAACGGCATTTTCGCCATGGTGATCTTGAACGATGAGTTCCTACACCACAGGGGTCAGCTGTACGCTTATGTGCGGGCTTGTGGCGCAGAGCCTCCGTTCATGTGGGGCTTTGGAGAAAACGCCGACGGGTTTAAACCGGGAGCCTAGGTGGAAGAACTCCATCTGGCCCCCAGAGTCAGGATTGGCAGGGCGTCTGTTAGCCTCCGCCCCCCAGCAATTCCTGGGTTTCTTCTTCGGTAAGCCCGACTTCGGCCACCTCCGAGCTCGCTTCGAGGAACTGGCGGTCCTCCGCTCTCCTGGCCAGAGCTAGGGCCCCGGCCGCACAGGTTGCTCCGGCCCCGGCGAATACCGGGCCCAGTACCACCAGGTTCGAGAGGAAGGAGATGTCCTCGGTCAGGGCTACCATTACGACAAAGACAGCGGATAATAAGAAGCCACTGACGGCTCCCCACCCGGCAGATCGGGGAAGAGACATTTGGTCGAACCTGCGACGCCCTTCGACCAGGCCGATGATTCCGGAAAACGTGACACCGGCAACGAAGCCGAACGCACCAAAACCAATGGGATAGGGGACATCGGCACCGGTGCTACCGGTCGTCAACAAGAACACGAGCATGATGACCATGCCTGCGCCGAACCAGGCTGCAGCCCAGGCCAAGCCCATCCCGAGTGCCCCTCGAATGCGTCGAAACCACTTCTCCATTGCCATCCTCCGGTATCCTTGAACGTCCCTCAACGATGTCGAATTCGGTTCATTTGCGCAAGTACTTTAGATCACAAAGTCTCGATGGTAGGCTGAAACGGTGAAGTGCGCTAACCGTTGTTGGTCGATAGACTGAAGGAACGGACGAGAGCAGCGAGTATGTTCACGCGACAAGAATGGGAGACCGATGGTGTTTCGTATCCCAGCAGTTCTGCTCATGGCGGCCCTGGGCACGGCCACGAATCTTCCTCCTGCGGGGGCCCAGTCGTTTGGAGGTGGAGAGGAAATGGTGAGAGCTACTCAGATTCGCATCCAGATCACCAGCATCCTCGTTGAGGATCAGGACTCAGCGCTGCGGTTTTACACCGAGGTGCTTGGGTTTGAGAAGAAGGAAGACATTCCGGTGGGTGAGTACCAATGGCTCACCGTGACTTCGCCCGCCGGGGTAGACGGAGTGGAACTGCTACTAGAACCCAACGCACATCCGGCGGCGGCAGCTTTCCAGAAGAGTATCTATGAGGATGGGATCTCGGCCACGGTCTTCTTTGTCACCGATCTCCAAGCGGAGTATGAGCGGCTGAAGGGTTTGGGTGTGGAGTTCAAATCAGAACCCGTCCAGGTGGGAGAGGGCTGGCAGGCTGTGTTCGACGACACATGTGGGAACTTCATCACGTTGTATCAGAAATAAACCGCTATGACCCCGGAAGGCCCTCAGCTTGAACACACTTGGACCGCCCGGCCCGTGAGGCCGATCACGGCTTTGTACGTGCTGGTCGTTTTTTTGGTGTTCATGGCAGTCGCACAGTTCGTGGTCCACTCGAGGGAGGCCGTGGTGGCTCTCGCCATGGCCGCATTCGGGGCGGTTGTTTCGCTCATCCCCGGGATCACAAGCCGGATCGAATACAAACTCTCAGATGGCGGGCTCGCGAAAAGGCGAATTCAGGCCAAGGAGTCGAGGGAGTTCGAAGACCTGTTCCTGTGGGACGAGTTGAGCCACCTCACTCCGACCAAAACAGGCTTCAAGTTCTACAAGAATACGGTGGGATCCGGTCCGCTCCGGCGGTTCATCGACCTCCATTTCCTGTCTGGACACTCAGGCGAGTTCCATGCGGAAGAAGGGGACAGAGAGCGGATCCTGGCCCTCATCCAGAAAAGGGAGATCCCGACACTGCCTCCTGGATGAAGGCGCGATTCTCGCCAGCTTCTTTAGGAAACCTGCAAGCCAAAATGGTCCGCCAGAAACAGTTTCCCTGCACGATATTTCTTGACACTTAACCATCGTCCAGTGCTTATTGAGTCGGCCCGCAGTACAGGGTCCGATCGGAAGACTACCCAAACAACCTGCGGGGGTGGAGCCTGTGGAACTCAGGCTGGAAGCGAGCAGTCCATCATTCAAACAACCTTCAGGAGGGGTGCCATGCCGTCCATCAAAGATACCGCCGCGCAGTTTTTCGACGCCTGCGAAACCGGCAAGGGTTGGGGTGCTTGCGAGCAGTATTGTCATCCCGATGCTTCCTTCGCTGCCCAAGCGGACGCATTCGAAGGGATCGACACCATTCAAGGGTACACCGAAGCCATGAAGGGCCTCATCGCCGGCCCCATTCCGGACGCCAGCTATGAGATGAAGTCGTTCGCCGTTGATGAGAAGCGTGGGCACGTGTGCGGTTACGCGGTATTCGAAGGGACCCACACGGGTGAAGGTGGCCCGATTGATCCCAGCGGGAAGAAGGTCGAAACGGACTACGTCTACGTCATGGAGTTCGATGGAGATCGGATTCGACACATGACGAAGATCTGGAACGATGGTTTTGCCATGCGTCAACTCGGTTGGGGATAGGAGGGGGACAACGCTCAAGTCTACTTCCGACCACGCGGTTTACTACCTGGAGATCGCCACCCCGGAACCCATAGAGATTCCCGATCGCGGCAGAGTCGCAATCTGTCTCCTGGGCGGGATCCAACAAGGGATTTGGGAGTCCTGACTGCTCAGGTCAGGGAGGGAATGTCAGCGGGCCCTAACCACTGAGAGGCACATGGGGACGTTTGAGTATGTGATGGTTCTCGTGTCCATCGTGGTCGGGCTGGCCATCACACACATCCTCGCCACCGCCGGGGAAACGGTTCATCGCCTCCGAGGGCACGGAGCCCGAATCCGTCTGGATCCGGTTTTCCTCCTTCGGGCGGACTGGGCCCTCCGACCAGCCTATATAGTCCAGCAGTCGATCCTCGTGCTGGCGTGTTTGACCGGGCCGGAGCCTACCGCTTCTTCGTCTTGATGAGGATTACGCCGTTGGCTCCGCGTACCCCGTAAATCGCCGTTGACCCAGCATCCTTTAAAACCGTAATGGAGGCGATGGTGTTTGGGCTAATGTCGGGGGGGCCGCTGGTGGCCCCCAGCACGGTTCCGTCAATTACCCAGAGAGGTTGTTGACCGGCTTGGAAGGTGTTCTGGCCTCGGATCTGTACTGCGAAGGTCCCGCCGGGTCCTGGAATGACCCTGACACCCGGTTGGGCCATCAACAGTTCGGCCAATGTCTTGCTGCGTGTCTTCTGCTCCTCTTGGGCGTCCACGGTGACAACCGATCCCAAGATCTCCTCCTTGTCGACTTCGCCATACCCGATGTCGATCAAGTCGTCATTGGGGGTTGGTCCGCTTTCGGGGGGGGCTCCCGTCGCGCAGGCAGCCAAGGCGAATACCGCGACAACACCAAGAAACCTGGTTGGAGACCGGCCTAGGGTGGATCCACAGGTCGTTTTCATCGTATCAACTCCTTGTTCTAGGCGCGGCTCCGCACGCGTATCTTTCCTGCACTTTAACCTAAGTATGCAGGAGAGCGGTAGTGTGTTCCTTTGAGACCTAATGGGACGGAAGTGAAATACACCCACCCACTTGGACGTCTCTCGCGAATCCGGGCACCGGGAAAGGACCCGTTTCTTGGTCTTTTGGTCTTGCTAGTTGGGTTGTGGGGATGCTCCTCGACAGGCCCGCGGACGGCGGCGGCTCCCGAGGGCGACTGGTTGGACCACACTGGCTTCTCGGCTCGGGACTCCTGGCCGTCTGCCCTCCTCCATATGGACCGTGACGAGCTCCGCTCGGCGAACAGTATCTCCGCCGTGTTCGGAGGTTTGGAGAACGTCAGTGTCCAGTCTCCGGGACCGGGGAGTTTTGGGATCGAATTGTTTCGACCCGGAGGGGAAGGTCCGTGCCTGGTAAACGTGTACATGAACGGGAATCCGACCTCCCCCCACCCGGTGGGTGGCAGCGCCAGGCTGGATGACGTATTCGGGGTACGGATGCTGGAGGGCCTCGAGCTCCATGCCGGCCTGGAGGGTCCGATTCTTGAGGAAGGCGAGTGCGGGAGTTTGCTCCTTTGGAGCGAAGGACTTCAGACCCCGGGGGACCGATCCTTCCATGGGACGATCGAAGGCACAGTTCAGAGCACCGGCGTTGATCCGGTCATCCGGGTGGAGTTGGAGCCAACGGGAGTTGAGCAGCTTCTGGGGTCAGACGGGTCTTTCGCCTTCGTGGATCTCCTCCCGGGTGAGTACGAGGTGGCCTTCCACACCCGGGCCGAGGTCATCGCCCGGGCGAACCTGCGGGTCTTTGCTTTTCGGGCATCCCGGTTCGACCTGGAGATAGGCGATGAGGAGCTGGATGCCCACTGACCGTCTAGTGCAGGAACTAGGCTCCTGTGGCGGTCGCGTGCAGGAGGCGCCAGCGAAAAAAGCCAATTCCCTCCCAGATCGTACCCATGGCTACCTTCCCGCGGAGTGGTCGCCAGGAACCAGGATCTGAGCCCTATCCCTCCCTTTGGAGCTCATCTCCACTACGTATCGTGCTGGTCGGGCCTCCTCCTTCATCCACTATTTCCCCTCCAGACCCTCCAGGGCTTCGGACCAGTCGGCCAGCTCTCGGCGTCCCTTCGGTGAGAGTTCGTAATGTCCTCTCTCCACTCGATCGAACCAACCGTAGTGGTTGTCACGCAGAATGGTGCCGGCTCGTTCCACGCCAGTGCGCTCCCGGATAAAACTGACCTTGAGAGCTCCTGATCCAGCCAGCTCCCCAGCGCATCGAAGGACGTCCTGCCGATAAGCGGTTAGTCTCTTCCGCGACGGCGAACCACCGGTTTCGGGGTCGCCTATGCGTTCGTTGAATTCCCTGAGCAGGCGCTCGCGGCGGACTTTGGTGATGCGAGGTTTATAGGGCGCAGGGTCGAGGACAGGCACGACGTTTCCCCGGGTGGAAACGGTGAGGAGCCCCAACCCGAGGCGCCGCAACAGGCTCTTGATTTGCCTGGGATGGGATCGCCACGAGGCGCTGTAGCCCTTCCCCACGCGGAAGGCGATGTAGACAGTGTCCGACATTCGGAGCCGGTCGACGCCCTGGAGGATCAGCGCGAGGGTCAACCGTTCCTTCAGCTCCACGACGATAGGTCCTTCATCACCCCGGACAGCCACGATGTCACAGGCGCCTATCTCCCCCTTCACCTCAAAACCCTGGGCTTGGAGGAACTGCTTGATCGGGCTGTAAAGTTCGACTTCAGACATCTGACATTTCCGGGATTGCCTCCGTGAGCGTTCACCTTGAGCTCGGATTTCATCATAGCTTTCTCCGATCAGGGAATGCCAGGAGTGCGCCGAGACCTGGTGGCCCGTACACTGACCACTGCAGACGGAGTCGTTCCTCGGGCGGACTGCCCTCCACCTCGGGGCGGACGAAATGGATGGACCCAAGCCAAGGTATCCCAGCCAGCTAACGGCGGCGATGATCGCCCCCTGTGGCCTGAACTGCGGCGTGTGCCGCCTCAGGTTCAGGGAGCCGAGTGGGTGCCCTGGCTGTACGGGTGATGGACAGGTCCCGAAATACTGCTCGACCTGTAAAATCAGGAATTGTGACCACATCCGAGCGGGCAGAGTTCGTTTTTGTTCTGAATGCCCAGAGTTTCCTTGTCCTCCGCTCAAAAGGTTGGACACCCGTTACCGGAAAAGTTACGGGGTAAGCGTTTTGGAGAATCTCGAGGCCATCGGAGACCTCGGAACCGGGGCGTTCGTCCAGTCTGAGAAGCAACGATGGGCCTGCCGTAGGTGCGGTAACTTGGTGTCCGTTCACAAGGACGCCTGTCTCTATTGCGGCCTCCCAAGGGGTTGAGACGGACCCCGCTCATCACCAGGAACCTGTTGCACGAGACCAGGTGGCGGAGGAATGATGGTTTTTGGCTGATCTCCGAAGACGGATAATCATGGCGGATACCTCCGGCGTGTCGGGGAAGGCTGGGGGTCAGCGAGGAGAACTACAGTTGGTCGAAAAGAGATCCAAGAAGGGAATCGGGGCCGTGGGCCTGTTGGTCATCGCTGGATCTTTGGGCGCCTGCTCAGATGGTTCGGAACGGCCAGTGGCCGTTGTGGACAGCGCGGGTATCGAGATTGTCACAAACCTGCCAGGGAGTATCGAGTCAGCGGAGACCTGGACGCTCTCGTCAGAGCCGGCGATTGAGATCGGCGGAGGTTTGGACCCTGAGGTCCCCCTCTTCAGGGTCACGGCTGTCGTACCACTGCCCGGTAATCGGGTGGCCGTAGGTACCGACAGCCCGTCCCAGGTTCTGGTGTTCGGTGAGGACGGTACGGTGGCGGCAACACTCGGTCGGCAGGGGGAGGGGCCAGGGGAATACTCCAGCGTGGGCTCAGTGGTTCTACTTCCCGGTGACTCCCTCGCGGTGTGGGATCCAGATCGGCGTCGAGTGTATGTGTATTCCGCAGCTGGTGGGTACGGACGCGAGGTGGACTTGGTGCATGTCGTGCACCAATCCACCAGAGCGGCGGGGGATATTCGGCAGACCACCGGATTCACCCACCTGCTCTCCCTGGATTCCAGCTCGTTGATCGTGTTCGGGGAAGGGGTGACCGGACCGAATCCCGAGCCCGGGTTTTTCCGACCTGAAATGCCTGCTCCCCGCATCACGTTGGATGGCGAGGAAATCACGAGGCTTGGACCGTTTCCTGGGATGGTGACCCACGTCGGCGGGCCGGCCGGCCCGGTCCCAGCCCCCTTCGGCGCTCGCACGTATGCCACGGCCTCCGGCGGGCGCCTCTTGGTGGGGACTGCAGAGACCACCGAATTCCGAATCTACGGCCCTGACGGCGTTCTTGTTCGTATCGTCCGTTGGCCGGACCAGAGTCGGGCAGTAACGGGCCCCTTCCTATCCCGATGGGAGGAAATGGTGGACGCCAAACCCGATCTCAAGGGTCTGGTGGAGATGGTTCCACCGGCTGAGACCTTCCCGGCGTATGAGGGCATGATTCCGGTAGATGGCGGGGAAATCCTGGTAGGAGAGTACCCGGGGCCTCTCGGCATTTTTCCCTTGAGGCGGGCAGACCACGGACCGGATTTTTTTCGCCCGGACCTCCGGATCCCAGGGCGTTGGTGGCTCGTCTTCGGCTCAAGGGGTGCGGTCTCTGCGACCCTGAGGACGCCGGAAGGATTTGAGCCTTACGCAGGTTCGGATGGGTTGGTGTGGGGAGTGTATTCGGACGAGTTGGACGTGGAGTCGGTCCGTGCGTACCAGCTCCTCCGGGATTAGGAAAGGAGTCTTCACGGAGGGAAATTCGCGGGCGCCTCTCGAAGCTCAAAGGAGTGAAATGATGGATGACCAACCCGGCATTCTCGGGTCGGTAGGCGGCACCCCGTTGGTGGAGCTGCAACGCTTGGTTCCGACGGGGCACGCGAAGGTGTTCGTAAAGGTGGAGGGCCAGAATCCCACCGGCAGCATGAAAGACCGCATGGCGCTGGCTGTTATAGAAGGTGCCCTTGCTTCGAGCCGTTTGGAGCCCGGGGGCCGGGTGGTGGAGTACACCGGGGGGAGTACCGGAACCTCTCTGGCCTTTATTTGTGCTGCCCGGGGAATTCCTATCTCGATCGTGACCTCAGACGCGTTTAGTCAGGAAAAGCGCGACCAAATGCGGGCTCTGGGGGCCGATGTGGTTGAAATCAAAAGTGAGGGCGGAAAGACCACGCGGGCTCTCATCGAGCGAATGATTGATGTGGCTACCGACCTAAGCGCGGACCCGGGTGCGTTCTTCGCCGATCAATTCAACAACCCCGATGCCGCGTCCGGTTACGCTTCCCTGGGGAGGGAAATCTGGGATCAATCGGACGGAGCCGTGGATGCCTTCGTCCAGTCGGTGGGAACGGCTCAGTGCATCAACGGTGTCGCCAGAGCCCTACGGAGCCAGAACCCGGGCGCTCGAATATTCGCCGTGGAACCTACGGAGTCTCCGGTCCTATCTGGCGGTGTTTCCGGGCCCCACAAGATCGAGGGGGTTGGCCCGGGGTTCGTTCCGCCCCTTTGGGATAAGGGGCTTGTGGAGGGAATCGATACCGTCTCCACCTCCGAGGCAAAAGCCATGACCCGCCGGCTGGCGCGGGAGGAAGGGCTCTTTGCCGGGACGTCTTCGGGGGCAAACGTCACCGCGGCCATCAGCTTGGCTAAGGAGCTGGGCCCGGGAAAAACGGTCGTCACGTTGTTGTGTGACTCGGGGTTGAAGTACCTCTCTACGGATCTGTTCTCGTCGTCATAGGAGGGAAGGCGGAGGATGAGGAAGTTTCACCACGTCGCGTTCGAAGTGAATGACCTGGAAGCGGAGTTGGTTGGCCAGGATGTACTCATTGCCCCAAACAGTCCTTCGCCCGGAGTCAGAGTCGCTTTCATTGTGCACAATGGGGCGCCCATTGAGTTCCTGGAAATCACCTCGGAGTGAGGTGTGATGGAAAAACAGTTCTCGAACGTTTATGGGGATGAGAGACGGGCGGACTCCTACGCCGATCTCGAGTTCCCAGGTACGTACTACCTGGCATTTCGTGATCTTCCGGAGTTGATCGGGAAACACACCCGCGGCAGAAAGGCCCTGGACTTCGGATGTGGAACTGGTCGCTCCACCCGATTCCTCAAGGACCTCGGCTTCGACGTGGTCGGAATCGACATAGCCGAGGCGATGCTCGTCCATGCAAGGCAGCGGGATCCGAGTGGAGACTATCGGCAGGTCCCTGATGGCGACCTGAGTTCCTTAGCCGAGGAGAGATTCAACCTCATCTTTAGCGCCTTTACGTTCGACAACATCCCCGGCTCCGAAAAAAGGATCGGCCTCCTCCGGGGCCTTACAGGGATCCTCGAGGAAGAAGGTCGCATATTCAACCTGGTTTCCGCCCCCGAGATCTATGTAAACGAGTGGACCTCTTTCTCAACCAAGGACTTTCCCGAGAACCGTGACGCCCGAGGCGGGGACCTTGTCCGAATCGTCATGTTGGATGTTCCTGATCAGCGCCCCGTTGAGGACATCTTCTGGACGGACGGGGATTATCGGGAGCAGTTCGAAAAAGCGGGGCTGGGATTGCTGGAGAGGCACAATCCCTTGGGGAAGTCTTCGGACCCTTACTCGTGGGTCTCGGAAACTCGGGTTTCCCCGTGGTCGGTCTATGTGTTGAAGTGAGGAGGTAGGACCTCAACACCTCACCATTTTGGCACATCGGATTCAACACCTGAATGGAGTGGATCGTCGAGTTGGGAGGACACCAGGGGGTACTCCGTCGCTGTTCTCCACGGAAGATCCGGCCACCATCGCTGGACTCCCGTGGCAGGGTCGGCTCGGTTCTCTGACCGGGGGACTCCGGCTTTTCCAATGTCTATGGTTTCACCCGGTTTTGGAGCGAGGAGCACCACCCCTTTTGATTCGGCTGCGACCAGTGCCCGTTCGATGGGCTCCGTCCATCCGTGGGTGGAGAGGTTGAATAGACCCCAGTGGATGGGGAGGAAGGCATGTCCCCGTACGAGGGAATGGGCTTCAACGGCCTGTTCGGGACCCATGTGCCAGTCAGCCCACGATTGAGCGTAAGTGCCGATTTCGATCATGGTCAGATCAAACGGCCCCAGGCGGTCCCCGATCTCCACGATGCCCGGAAACATCCCGGTATCCCCTGAAAAGAACACCCGGTGGTCAGTTCCGACGAAGGCGTACCCGGCCCAAAGGGTCCGATTCCCGTCGAACATATGTCGACCGGAGGCGTGTCTGGCCGGAGTCATAACGATCTCGAGGTCTCGGATGGAGTACCGATCCCACCAATCGAGCTCGACGATCCTTTCGGGTCCGACGCCCCACCTCTCAAGGTGGGCGCCCACCCCCAGCGGAACGACGAAAGGAACCTCCGAATCCGCCAGGGCCACCACGGTCGGATGGTCGAGATGGTCGTAGTGGTCGTGGGAGATCACGACAGCATCCAGGCGAGGAAGGTCCTCGAACGGAAGCGGGGGGTCATACCAACGTTTGGGCCCAAGCCATGGAAGGGGGGAAGCCCGCGGTCCCCACACAGGGTCTGTGAGGACGATGTGTCCATCGATCTCGATCAGGGCCGTTGAGTGCCCCAGCCACGTCACTCTAAGACCCGATGGCGGCTGAGCTTCAAAAAATGCGTGGTCCACCTCCACCACCGACATCGGTGCGGCAGGTGTCACGTGGTCACTGGCATCTATCAGCTCCCGGAGGGCACCTCCTATTTGATCGTCCAGGGCCTCCGGGTTCTGAAACCCGCCGTCTTTCCACTGAGGAGAGGCCATCATCCGAGCAAGGCGATTCCCGTCCGGCTTCTCCCCCAGGGCTGTGCGGGCTTGTAGGTAGGGAACCCCGGTTCCCACGCCTCCCAATAGGACCAACCACCCCACGGTTTTCAGGAAGGTTCGGAGGAAGCGCCGGGGCCGACCCGGGCTTCGACGGTCAGGCTTTGCTTTCTTCACCGTCGATCCGTCCTCACCCGATCTCAGCGGCCAACCGACGAATGTCTCGATTCTCCAAAACCGGCGAAGCATGCCCGTCGGTTCCCTGCAGCCCGGCGTGGAGCATGGCCTTCGCTAGGTCGTCAGACGGGATACCGATGTTGGGATAGAGACGCCGCGCCACGGGGTATAAGGACCTCATTACCCTGTAGGGTATGTTCGGCTCAGGCCGTTTGGTTACTGGGTAGATGTATCCGGGTCGGAAGATGTGCACCCGCGAGAACCCCATCGCCAAGAGGGCGTTCTCCGCCATCCCCTTGTAACGAGCAAAATAGATCCGGCTCTTTTCAGTCTGATCTGCCCCCTGGCCACTGAGGAGGCAGAACACCGCTTTTGGGCTCTGTTCCATCAGTGCTTCGGCAAAGGAAACCGTGTAGTCCACTGTGATCTTCTTGAACTCGTCATCCGGAACCGCTCCTGTGTACGCCCCCAGGCAGAACAGGGCCACGTCCTGTTCCGTCAGTTCTGACTCGATGGGCCCACAGTTGGTGAAGTCCTCATGTGTTATCTGCTCAAGATTGGGATGTACGACATCGGTTGGACGACGGCCGATGGACGTGACTGAACGGACGCCCGGATCCGCCAAGGCATACTGGAGCGCGAGCCCTCCGATCATCCCGGTAGCCCCGGTGAGAACGACTCTCTTTTCACTCATCTGGGATCCTCGTCATCCGACCACCCTCTATCAGCGAACGTCCTGGCCGTGAGCTTCCCGATGCCGCTCGAACACCCAGTGATCAGGACTGTTTTCTTGCTCATCTTTGAATCTCCGTTGTTCAAACGTCGTTAGTCGATCTGGATCTTTTCAAGACGTCTGAGCTCTCAAGCCTGAGTCCTCAAGCCTGAGCCGGGTCGAAGGGGACTCCGGTCATCTCTTCTGACACTTGCCAGAGTTTCCGGGCTGCCTCCAGGTCCTGTGCCGCCTTCGTCCTCCCGACCGCGACCGGGTAGCCTCTCATCTCCATGAAGCCGTGAGGTCCATAGTATTCCCCGGTCTTCGCGTCGGGTGCCGTCGCGGCCCGAAGGGTGGGGAGGGCGCCCTTCCAAGGCTCCATGGCCAGGAAAGGGTTCATGGCCCGAGCGGTGCCGTTGTGCCGCTGGAGGTCGGTGGCCGTCCAACCGGGGTGGGCCGAGAGGACCATGGGACCTTTCCCGGCTTTCGCTACTCGGGTGCTCAGCTCGAGGCTGAAGAGGAGATTGGCCAACTTGCTCTGGCCGTAGGACGCGTTCTTCTTGTATCGCCTCGTTTTCCAATTGAGGTCGTCGAAGTCCATCTCCCCGTACCGGTGGGCGATGCTGCTCACGTTCACCACTCTGGACTTCGGGGTGGCGTCGAGGAGATCCCAGAGATGGGCCGTCAGGGCGAAGTGCCCGAGGTGGTTGGTCCCGAACTGGAGCTCAAATCCGTCGGAGGTGGCTTCCCACCGAGGAGGGGTCATCACGCCGGCATTGTTGATGAGAAGGTCCAGTCGGTCGTGGTCGCCCCTGTAGGCATCTGCGAAAGCCTGGACCGAGGCGAGGCTGGAGAGATCTAGCATCCCCAGGGTGACTCTCGCGTTCGGAAATTCCTGGAGAATCCGCTTTACCGCCGCTTGGCCTTTTTCAGCATTCCGGCAGGCCAGCGTGACCTCGGCACCGGCGGCAGCAAGTTCTTTGGCCGTTTCGAACCCGATTCCCGTGTTCGCCCCCGTTACAATGGCCCGGCGGCCGGTTTGGTCGGGTATTTCCTTCGCTGTCCACTTCATTTTTTTCTCCTTACTACGGTGTCGCTCAACTCAGGTGTTGCGTTCTCGTGTCTCTTGTTACACTGTACAGTGTAGTTTACCTTAGGGTGGGTGTCAAGGGTTTTTTGCACTACACCGTGTAGTTTTCTAACGGAATCAACAATGGCGAGGAAAAAGCGAGATACGAGCAAGAAACGAAGGTCCATCGTCGATGCCGCGATCCGGGCATTCCAAGAAGAGGGATACGACAACACCAGCATGGACCGCATTGCCGAGGTCGCTGGAGCCTCTAAACGTACCGTCTACAACCACTTCTCCAGTAAGGAAGTGCTTTTCGAGGCTGTCGTTGAGGAGTTCATGAACGAGGCCTCAGCTTTAAAAGCCATCCCGTACGACCCGGAGGCGGGTCTAGAGGCCCAACTGACCGAGTTCGCCACAACCAAAGTGACTCTCCTGGAGGATCCGGCTTGGGTGGGTTTGATGAAGGTTGGCCTAGGTGTCTTCGCTAGGGACCCGGACTTGGCGAAGAGGACAATGGCTCAAGCCGAAGAAGGTGAGGATCACCTGGCTCTCTGGCTTGCGGCGGCTACCGAGGACGGTCGTCTCCAGGTCCGCAGGCCTTCAATGGCCGCCCAGGTGTTCTGGGCCATGGTATCCGGCGCCATCTTCTGGCCCCAAGCGCTTCAGGGCCCCATGGACCCGGATCTGGTCCAAGCCATCATCGACGAACTCGTGAGGGTATTCCTGGCGGGTTATTCCACAGCCTAACCCACCTTCTTCGCAGGTTGTTCGGCGCCACCCTGAAGGACGACCAAACCTGTCACTTCCCCGGAATCGTCCTTCACGAAAGAGACCTGGACCGGCGCCACCTTCAGGAAGAACTGGGTCTCGGACTCTGCGAATAATTGGAACTTCCCCTGCCCGGTGGGTTCGGCGTAGATGAGGCCGTCCTCCACCGTCACCACGATGGCCATCCCGGATTCGAGTTGGTACTCCCCCGCGTACGTCTCGAGGATTTCCACGGCTACGTCGACCTCCTCCCGCTCGGGGATGGGTTCATATCCCCGCCGGACCGGCTCGGCCACGGAGTCCCACTCATAGGCCTCTTGAATACGACGACTCAGCTCCCCCATCACGGCACCGCCCTGGTCGGCATTGGTCATGATAGCCAACCCATAACCCTTGACCTTGTGTGCTAGCAGGGTGGCCCGGAAGCCCCAGTTGCTCCCCCCGTGACTGAGGTACCAACCTTCCCCCATGCGGGAGATGGAGAATCCCACCGCAAAGCCTCCGACACCCACCGGCGAGAGCATCTCCTGGACCGTGGTGCGGGAAAGCACCCGATTCGATTTCCCGATGGCCGACTTTTGAACCTCGATGGCGAGGCGAGCCAGGTCCGAAGGGGTGGTCCACAATCCGGCCGCCGCCATTTCCGGGTAGACGTGCCACTTGGATCCTCGGGATTGCCCCTGCCCGTCGTGGGCTCTGGCAGCGTTGGTGTCCCAGTCCGCCGGTAGGGGTTGTTCGTAGGTGCTGTTCCCCATTCCGATGGGCTCCAGCACATCGGTCCGCATCACCTCTTCGAACGGGCGGCCCCTGGCGTCGCTCAAAGCCTGCTGCATCACCGTGACACCGCCCCCGGAGTATTCGGCGAAAGTCATGGGCGGCCGCTCCATGAACACCGGCCCAACATTGGAAAGCTCGTGCCCTTCTAGCACCTGAACGGCTGTGGGGATCTCATCGGCAGGATCGTATCCGGGGAACCCGAATCCATCTCCGAGACCGGAGGTATGGCTGGTGAGAGAACGGGGCGTGACCGGGCTCTGAGCTGTAAAACCGGCTCCGTCCAACTCCCACGAGGTGAGAATTTCGTTGATGTCTGTGTCCAGCGTGAATAGCCCGTCTTGGACCGCTTTCAGCACGCCCACGGCGGCCACCGGTTTGCTGATGGAGGCTGCCTGGAAAACGGTTTCGTTATCCACAAGGGCTCCGGTCTCTACGTCTGCCACCCCATACCCCTTGGCCCAGTGAATCTGAAAGTCGTGGATCACTGCGACGCTCACCCCGGGGACGTTGAAGCGATCCATCAACTCCTGGATGGACAGGGCGGCGAGCTCGTCTTCTTCCGCACCCTCCTGTGGATTCTCGATGATGGCCCTGAACTCGGCGGGAGTAGCAGGCTGGGCAGCCAGCGAAAAGGGGTGAAATGCCGCGAGCATAACCAGCCCGAACAGGATTCGTTTGACCACCGGATGTGCCTCCTGTGTGTGATTTCGTCCGAACGTCACCGGAATTATAGGGTAAGCCCCGTGTGGCCGGTATAAAGCCTTTGCCGGCACCCCGCCAAACGAGGTCGATGCAAAATGATCAGCTATCGGGAAGTGAGCCCCCACGATGTGCCCGGTCTCGAACATATGCGCCTCCCGGATACCGTCGCCGGTCCGGCTGATCCCAGGATGGCCGTGTACCTTCGTAGGGAACACCATCCCCAACAGGCGCTTCTGCCCCGAGTGATGTACCTAGCCGAAACCCCAAAGGGACCCATTGGTTACATTGGTGGCCACCTGACAGAGCGGTATGGGTGCGATGGGGAGGTCCAATACCTATATGTATCTCCGGACCATAGAAGGCTTGGGGTAGCAACGGAGCTGCTTCGGATGGTCATGTCCTGGTTTGAAGAGAAGAGCGCCTCTAACATCTGTGTGGACGTTGCCCCCGATAACGAAGGCGCGCGGGCTTTCTACCATGGACATGGCGCCGTCTTTCTGAACAGCCATTGGTTGGTGTGGAAGAGTCTGCCGTTGTTATGACAAGCCTCGGGCTCTCGGGAGCGAGCTGTGGAAGATGATCCCAGTGCTGAACATTCTCGTGGGCCTTTCCGGTTCCCTCCTTTCTGGGGAGTCCGACGTGAACATCCCATCCGGCGGACCCGCCTCGCCGACTCGGCTGTGAACTCAACAACTTTCTCGGCCCTTTCGAAGGTTGGGGTCGCATCGTTCGAAGTGGGTGATGAGTACTTCTTGGAGGTAGGACTGGATGGCGGACGGTCGCGGGAGAGCTTGGATATGCGTCCCGAGATTCCGCTCCGCCTGAGGTGGTGAAGGAGAACCCATGGAGTCCGATCCGAAGGCGAGCGCGAAATCTCCTCTTCCAGAACGCGCACCTTTTCTCCGGCGACACGATGTGGACTGGCTGCGAACCGCGGCCATGGGTTTCCTGATCCTTTTCCACATTCTGGTGACTTTTCAGTCCTGGACTGACCCAACACGGTATCCCCGGAACGAGGACCTGCTGGAGGGGTTGGTGCCCTTCATCTCTTTCCTGGTCGTTTGGCGCATTCCGCTGCTATTCATGATTTCCGGAATGGGTGTCCGGTTCGCCATGGAACGCAGGGACTGGAAGGCCCTGATGAAAGATCGGACGATCCGGATTCTAATGCCCTACTTGTTCGGAATGCTGATTCTCGGGCCTTTTCTGGTGGCGGTCCTGCCGCTCCTCGGCTGGGACGCGCCGTACGTTCTCGATTTTGGCCACCTATGGTTTCTTCTGAACATCTTCCTGTACGTGTTGTGGTTGATTGGGTTCTTGTTCTATCTGAAGGACAAACCGAACAACGCTTTTTTCCGGATGCTCAAAGCTGTGATCCGCCGGCCGTTTGGCATCCTTTTCCTTGCTCTCCCACTCATGGTGGAAGCCTGGGCTACTAGTCCGGAGTACTTCGGGGTATATATCGACAATATTCACGGGTGGGTGATGGGGCTGATCTGCTTCTTCATTGGGTTCTCGGTCATCTCCGTTCAGGAAGAATTCTGGCCGGCCGTGGAAAGAGGCCGATGGGTCACCCTGATTGTGGCGGCGTCTCTATTCGCTGTGAGATTCTATGTCTTTGACCTGGTGAACGAGGTCCATTGGCTTGCGGGGTTGGAATCCATGTGTTGGATGCTTTCCGTCTTCGGTTTCGGAGCCGTGTATTTGAATAGGCCATCCAGGGCCCTCGCCTACTTCAGTAAGGCGGTCTATCCGGTGTACATCGTCCATCTGCCGATTCAGTTCACCCTCTGCTACTTCCTCCTCCCCCTTTCCCTGCCGGCCTACGGCAAGCTCGGCGTTCTTCTCGTCGGCACGTACGGCCTCAGCCTCCTGTTGTATGAGTTCTTCCTCCGGCGGTTGAGGTGGATCCGACCTCTTTTCGGGATGAAGTTGGCCGATGTTTGACATGGGGCGGTTGGCTCGGCTTCTGATACTCTTCCTCGCTCTTGCAGTTGGATCGACGGCGTGTGAAGGGCCCGAGGCCGGAGAGATGCTCGTGACAGACAGCGCAGGAGTCCGACTCACGCTGACTCCTGATGACGAAGTGGTTTATGCTGTCGTCGATGCCGAGCCGATTCTCAGCCTGGGTGGTCCTGATGCGGTAGGCCCCGAGCTGTTCCACCGCGTCCAGAAGGTGCTGGTGGACGGGACTGGAAAGGTGTGGGTAGCGGACGGCCAGTCGAACGAACTTCGGCTGTTCGGCTCCGATGGGAACCATTTGAGGACTCGAGGTGGGACCGGAGATGGGCCCGGTGAGTTCCGTCGCATTCGACTGCTCGGCGTTTTTCGGGGCGACAGCGTGGCGGTATGGGATGGCGGCCTGGGCCGGTTGTCGGTCTTTGACCCGGATGGCGAGTTGGGTCAGGTCCTCAGTCTCAGTGGCTTGCCCTCCGGAGAATCGGTCCCGAGAGGATTCGACGTGTTCGATGACGGAACCATCCTGGCCCAGATCCCAGTCTTGATCCCTGCGGGTTCCATCGAAGCGGGCCAAACTCTCGGCGACTCGGCGAGGTTGGTGCGAATCGATCTCAGGGGGTCCACCAGCGTGGCCCAGGGGTCGGCCCTAGGGCCGACCTGGATCTGGACCGGGCGGAGTCAGATACCGGTCCCCTTCACCATTAATTCCAGCTTCGACATTTGGGATGGGTCTGTCCATTTGGTGTCGGGCCCTCAGTTCCGAATCCGGGTTTTTCGGGATGGGGCGCTGGCCGAGGTCTACGGTGTGGGAAGATCTGAGCGGCAGGTGTCCCAGGAGGACCTGGCTACTTACCGGGCTTTCGTGGAGGAGTACATCCCGGATTCCCAAAAAGCGGACTACTTGGAAACCCTCGACCATCCGCTGCGTCCCACCGTTTTGCCGGCATACTCTCAGGTGGTCCTGGCGTCTGACGGCCACACCTGGGCTCGGCTCTACTCCCCGGACCCGTCCGCCGCCGGGCGCTGGGACGTCTTCAGACCCGATGGAGTGTGGGTTGGGGAGGTGGAAACCCCTGTGGGCTTCGTGCCCATGAGCATCAGTGACGATTTAATGGCCGGCGTCTGGCGCGACGGCCTGGGGGTAGAGTATGTGAGGGTGTACGGGTTCAGAACCGATACCCTGCAGGGTGGATCGTAATCAGATGACACTGCCGAAAGAAATCCGAGGGGTCGTCTGGGACTGGGGCGACACCCTCATGCGGGATATCGCCGGCCAGGCGGGACCCATGGTCGATTGGCCCCATGTCGAAACAATGCCTGGAGCAGCGGAGGCGCTGGAAGCATTGTCCGGAATCCCGACACATTGCGTCGCGTCCAACGCAACGGAATCGGGTGGCGCGGAGATCGAAGAGGCCCTGGAGCGCGTAGGCCTCGGTCGTTATTTCGATCATTTCTTCGCATCGTCTGAGATGGGCGTCAGTAAGCCCGATCCATCGTTCTTCCAGGAGGTGTCAAGGCGCCTCGGAATCGCGCCGGAGTACCTCCTGGCAGTGGGAAACGACTTGGCGAGGGATATAGAGCCCGCCAAAGCCGCGGGAATGATCACGGTGTGGGTTTCCCTTGGTGACGGCGACGGGGAATGGATGGGAAAGGGAGTATCCGCAGAGGGGCCCGCTGACCTGGTGGTCGATGGCCTGATCGATTTGGCGTCTTTGGCTGGTGAATCAGTCGTGCCCGGAAGCGGGGGGACCCTGGGGAGTTCAGGGTAAGCCTGGGCCGATCGAGGATCGGGGTAGGTACCGTATGACTACGTCAAAATCTGACAAGCCATATGTAGCACCGCGTGCTGCGATTCTCCTTCCGTTCGCCTACGGGTTGCACCTCGTGGAAGAGTGGATCGGGGGGATGCCCGCGTGGACTTTGACTGTTCCAGTCTACGACGTCAGCCCAGAGCGATTCATAGCCATCAACGCTACAGCTTTTGTGGTGGTGATCGTGGTTACGGTGGCGGCTCGACTCCGCCCGGAAGCGGCTTGGCTAGCCACCTCCCTGGCAGCTCTTTTTGCCCTGAACGCGGGCCTGCATGCAATGGCGACGGTAGGGTGGGATAGCTACGCGCCGGGGGTGATCACGGGCTTGCTGGTGTACATACCGTTAAGCGTCGTGATCCTCCGAGCTTCTCATGCCCGGATGTCCCGACCTGCTTTTTTTGGTTCCATCGTAGTCGGCGTTTTGCTCCATGGGCTCGTGGCGATGGTGGCGTCCGGGTAAGTGGCGAGGTTGGTTCCTAAGAGCGAGGTTCTATGGGTGAACCGGACAGACCATTGGGACGCTGATATGGGTGGGGTGAGAGAAGGCGGGCGGCTGATTTGGTCCCTCAGCAGGAACCTGCTTGTGGGCTATTCACCATAGGGAGGATGCATGAGCGTCCATCGACGAGACTTCCTGAAGCAGGCGGTGGTGGTGGGAATCGCAGGCTCGGCGATGCCGATCGAAGCGGCAGAAACCGGGGAACTCGCCGCGCCGACGGCCCCGAGGCTCAATCCCATCGGAGTGTCCACCTATTCCTACTCTCGATCGGGCCCCGGTCGCAGGTCTATCACCGCCTGCATCGACATGGCTGCTGAGATGGGCTTCGATGGCGTGGAGATTCTCCATAACCAGATGCTGGATGAGTCGAACCAGGCCCTCCAGAATCTGAAGCGCCAGGCCCACTCGTTGGGGTTAGCCCTCATGGGCTTTTCCACCCACCAGGATTTCCTCTCTCCCGAGTCCGAAGACCGGCGGCGGAATGTCGAGAGGACGATAGATCAGATTCGGGTCGCATCCGCGCTGGGAATTCCGACCATGCGGATCAACACGGGTCGATGGAACACGATCCGGTCTTTCAACGAGTTGATGGCAAACAAAGGCATCGAACCAGTGCTGGAGGGATACTCCGAGGAGGACGCTTTCGGTTGGGTGATCGACTCCATCGAAAAGGTCCTGCCCAAAGCCGAGGAATATGGGGTGGTCATGGGGCTCGAGAACCACTGGGGACTTGGGCGGACGGCAGCGGGAGTACTCCGTATCGTGGAAGAAATCGACTCTCCATGGCTCCAGATCACCCTCGATACCGGGAACTTCTTCGAAGACCTCTATGAACAGCAGGAGATGTTAGCGGCCAGTACGGTTCCCGTGACCCTGGTCCAGGCCAAAACCTATTTCGGTGGAGGAACCTGGTACGAGTTGGACATCGACTACGATCGCGTCGCAAACATGCTTCGCAAGCACGGGTACCGCGGCTGGATATCGCTGGAGTTCGAGGGGAGGGAAGATCCGGCTACCGGTGTCCCGAAGAGCCTCGAACTTCTCCGGAGGCATTTTTCTTGAGAGGAAAAGACCTGACTGTCCCGTCCGAGGCCAGCTCTGCCGTGATACATGCGGAGATCGAGGACCTATCCAAGGATCTCGAAAAGGTGCGCGGGAAGAAGCGCAGGCATGCCTTATGGGCCCTCCTGGGGCTTTCCCCGGCGGCTTTGCTCCCGGCCATTGGATTGGCGCTCGAGGGAAGTGATGGGCTGCTCGTCCTGCTTGTGGTCCTGGTCGTGGTTTCTTCAACCGTCGCCTGGGCAAAGAACCACATGAAAGAAAAAGAGCTGAGGGAATCCATTCGTCGCTTGCGGAGAGAGCCAGAGTGAACTAAGCCACCACCCACCCTTGTCGAAGCCGTCCTTGGCGCGGCACCTTCACGGCTGTCGCAGGGCGGGCCACACCCGCCCCGGTTCCTCTTTCTCCCATAGAGGCTGACCCATGACCCGGTCGAGAAGGCACCTCTCAGTTTGGTTTATCGCACTTTTTGTATTTGTACTCCTCGCCACCCCGGCAACATCTCAAGTCCTTCTCACCGCCCATGAAGAATCGGGATTTGAAGAGTACACCTCATATGAAGACCTGATGGCATTCCTCCAGGAGGTCCAGGCGACTTCGCCGGACATGCTCCTGTCGTCCTTCGGGGAGTCCATGGAAGGGAGGGTCCAGCCTTATGCCATCTTCAGTAAACCTCTGATCTCCCAACCATGGGAGGCTTGGGCTACGGGGAAGCCCATCGTCCTCATCTACTGCAATGTCCACGGTGGAGAGAAAACGCTCAGAGAATCGAGCCTTCTGCTGATCAGAGAGCTGGCTACTCCGGGGACGGAGGCCAACAAGCTGCTGGAGGACCTTGTGGTCCTGGTGGCCCCGTCGGTGAACCTCGATGGATTCGAGAGATCCACACGAGGGAATGCCCGGGGCGTCGATCTGAACCGGGACTACATGAAGCTGGAGACACCCGAGACGAAGAATCTGGTCCAGAACCTCCTTCACCGGTGGCGACCCCACATCTCTGTGGACGGTCACAACGGAGGCTCGTTCCCGTACAACCTCACTTACCAGGCCAACAGCCACGCTACGCCCGATCCCAGGATTACCGATCTGTGCGACTTCGAGATTTTCCCTTTCATCGACAGGAAGAATGAGGAGGCCGGGTTCCGAACTTTCTGGTATTCCGGAGCTACCAGGCAGGATAGCACGGTGTGGACAGGGGGTGGGTTCGATCCGCGGATCAGCAGGAACTACGCTGCCTTCATCAACAACGTTGGGATCCTCTTCGAAACGCCCAGGCAGGATCGCCAAACCGGGGCCCAATCGGGGCTGGTATCCTTTATGGCTGTTCTCCAATACGCCGTAGAGAACGAGGATCGGGTGTTCGAGGTGGTGAATGGTGCGCGCTTCGAGACGATTCGTCTTGGGGAAAATGCAGAGGGGATGATTCCGGTCCAGGTGGAGTACGGACTGGAGGACTGGGAGGTGGAATATGACCACGCATCAGGCTCACGGGACAATCCCACCATCGTTCCCGTGACCGGGAGGCTGCTCAAGAAATCGGTCGTATTGAAGGAAAGGAAGCGGCCATACGCCTATATCCTGGAACCCAGGGCCATCAACGCCTTGGAGATGTTGAAAAACCAGAACGTTCTTATTGAAGTCTTGCAGGAAGACACCGAGATCGAGATCGATGCCTATGTTCTCGAGGGAATTGAGCATAACGCCGAGTACGACCACCCTGCTGCCGTAACCGTCCAGCTGGCTGATGACCCCGTCACCCAAGCCCGCACCTTTCCCAAGGGGACGTTCATTATCCGGACCGGGCAGATCATGGGGCGTGTGGCCGCCCATCTTCTGGAGCCCGAGACGAACGACAGCGTGGTCCGCTGGAACGCAATGGACGCTATTCTGCCCCGAGTGGGTGGCCAAAGGGGGGATCCGCCTCTCGTGCCCATCTTCAAACTGATGACGCCGACCACTCTTCCGACCAGGGTCCTCGTGTACTGATATGGCTTCGGATCCGAGTTTTGTGGAATACGTCCTGGATCAGCTTGACGCCGATTTAGGGGGATCCCAGAAGAAGATGTTCGGGGAGTATGGCCTTTACTCGAATGGGAAGTTCATCGGTGTGATCTGTGACAATCGGCTTTTCATCAAACCCACCGACCCGGGACGTGCTTTCATCCAGGACCCGGTGGAGGCCCCAGCCTACCCGGGTGCGAAGCCCAGCTTCCTGATCGGAGACCGGATCGACGATGGGGAATGGTTGAGCGAGCTGGTCAGGATCACGGCGGCTGCGTTACCGGCTCCGAAACCGAAGAAGCCCAGGCGGCCGAAAAAATAAGGCGCATGAGCAGGAACGCACTCTGGCAGGCCGTACTCGAGACCACCGAATCCGCTGCCCATGCCGGAGCCCTGAAACGAATTCCCACACGGATTGAGTTCGTAGAGGAAGATGGGGTCCGCTTCCAGGTGCATCTCGTTCAACAGCTCGAGAGGAAAGCTCGGGCGAAGATCGCCCAACGCCAGACCGGCGCTAACCCGTTCCTGCCTTACGAAGAAGCGATGTTTGTGGCTGACGTGTCCGATACCCACGTGTGCCTGTTGAACAAGTTCAACGTTGTGGATCACCACCTGCTGATCGTCACGCGGGAGTTCGAGGATCAGGAGACCCCACTGACGGTCCCCGATTTCGAGGCGATGTGGGTGTGCTTGCGGGAGTTCGACAGCCTGGCCTTCTACAACTCCGGGGAAATCGCCGGGGCGAGCCAAGCACACAAACACATTCAGCAGGTTCCGTTGCCGCTTGGCGGGTGTACGCAACCCACCCTGATCGACTCGCTGCGGGCTGAGGCTCGATCCGAAGGCTCTGTCGCCAGTTTACCCTTCTTTCCCTTCCGACACGCATTTGTACCCTGGGCGAACTGGAGTCGGCGTCGGCGTCAGAGGCGGCTGACGCCACCGAGGAGATCTATCTCGCGATGCTCCAGGACTGGGACCACTCGGATCGGCCGAAGCCATACAACCTTCTCGTCACACGGAGATGGATGCTCTTCGTGCCCCGAGCGGTCGAAAGGCACGGCTCTATCTCGGTGAATGCCCTGGGGTTCGCCGGGTCCCTGCTGGCCCGGGACGAGGATGAGTTGGAGGTCATCCGGAATCGAGGCCCGCTGAGGATCCTGGAGGCCGTGGGGGTGGGTGAGCGGCGCGCTTAGGGGTGTACGGTTTTCGACCTGACGGTTCCCCAGAGCTCTTTGATCTTCCCCGTGAAAGCGTGCCCCGCCGTCGGGAAGGTGTACTTTGGCACCCAGGCTCAAAATCACGAGGGTTACTCCTAAAGGGGGTCCAGGATGAAGAAAGCGGCCACGGATTACAACTCGTGGGCATCAGGATCGCGGAACGCATCACCGGTATCACGAAAGGGGTTTTTGAAGAAGCTGACCGTGACAGGGACCGTGCTGGCTCTGGTCCCGCTGGTCTCCCAGTGCTCCCCGTCCCAGAGGGAGGATGCTGAGGCCGAAATCGCCGGACCCCAGGAGATTCAGCTGTTTAACGGCGAGGACCTGTCGGGGTGGGAGTACTTCCTTGAGGACGAAAACGCCACCATGGCTGATGTCTGGAGTGTGGAAGACGGCATCCTGGTCTGCAAAGGAGAGCCCCGTGGGTACCTGGCCACCGGAGAAGAGTACGAGAGCTTCAAACTGGTTGTGGAATGGCGGTGGCCGGAAGAGCCGGGGAACAGCGGAGTGCTCATGAGAATCGCCGGTGAACCGGCCATGCTCCCGAGCTCGGTGGAGGCTCAGCTCAGGAGCGGAAGCGCCGGCGACATGTACGGATTCCGGGGCTTCCAGATCGGCGGCGATCCTGAGCGCCTTTCGGAGATCTCCATCGGGTGGAACCTGGCCAGGATCGCGGGGAACGAGAAAGAGCCCGGAGAATGGAACCGGTACGAGATCACCGTTGACGGCGACCACATCACCGTCGAGTTAAACGGAATTTTGGTGAACGAGGCGACGGATTGCCTGGTCCGGCCGGGACAGATCGGCCTGCAGTCGGAGGGAGGGGTGGTCCATTTCCGCACGGTTACCCTTACCCCCCTCGGCTGAACTCATTCCGGTCCCTTGAACCACCCTTTTTGAGGCTTTGAGAATGCCGGAAATGCCCCTTGATGGCAGAAGGTTCACGGACGAGGAGGTCAGGAAGATCCTCAAGAAGGCTGTGGAGAGGACTTCCTCCAAGTCCCTGGTGAAACCCGAGGGGCTGTCTCTGGAGGAATTGAAGTCCATCGCCGCGGAGGTGGGCATTGATGCGGTTAGAGTCGAAGATGCGGCCCGGGCCGTAGTCCTGGGTGGAGGGAACAAACCGAATCTTTTTTTTGGGGGCCCGACCAACCTCGACTTCGAGCGGAAGGTTGAGGGGCAGCTGGATCCCAAAGACACCCCTGAGATCCTCTCCCTGATCCGGCGGACCA
Source organism: Longimicrobiales bacterium (assembly GCA_028278645.1). Lineage (GTDB taxonomy): Bacteria > Gemmatimonadota > Gemmatimonadetes > Longimicrobiales > Gaopeijiaceae > JABDNZ01. Next base: position 63,867 of record JANQDZ010000068.1, read on the forward strand.
TGGGAACTCAAGGAGAGGTGGACGAGATCCACGGGTCCTTGGAATGGAGAGCAAAGGGCGATTCCGGGGAGCGTTACGTTACTGTCTCTCCCAGGGATGACACCATTACTGTCACGGCTTCTGCGAACCTGACGAATGGGGCAGTGGTGACCTTTCTGCCCGCTGGTATTCTAGGGACACTGGCCTCCGTGGTCGCTTTTGCCACGGCGGCGAACAACGCCAGCGCCGTCGGCATGATCTTCGGCCTGGGCCTCCTCCCGACGGTGTACTCGGTTCTCAGGACGATTTTTAGAAGATTCTCACAGAAGGAATCCATTAAGCTTCAGAGGGTCGTGGATGAGTTGGCCCGCTTGACCGAGGGGGGCGGCGGCTGAGGCCCCTTGGCTGAAGACTCCAGCGGGAGGCGAATGATGGACCTCTTCGAATGGGCCGAAGGCAAGACCAGCGCCATGACCATCTGGGACATCGGCGCCCTCAAGGTCTATTGTGTGTTGTTTGGAATGATCGTGGGTGCGTATCTGCCCGGTTTTGTGAGAGAGCACCTTTGGTGGTTCCTTATCCCCGTTCTCGTTCTTGGGCTCGGAGTTGGGTACCGTTGGTTTTCCGCGAAGCCGAGATGAAAGGGATTGCGAAGGATCGGCCTTCATCCCGTCGGTAAGGCATATTCCTGGAGGTTCGTTTGTTTAGCCTTGTAGGCCTCTTCGTCCTCTTTGCTGCCGTAATCGGGAGTGCCGCCATGGTGGGGGTGCTTGCGTACTTCCTGTCTCGTCTCCGCCGTTTGGAAGGTGGAGGGATGGGAGAGGCGGCTCCCCGTCAGCTCACGGACCAGATGAATACGATGACGGAAGAGCTCATGGCCCTTCAGGAGGAGTTGGCCAACCTCTCGGAGAGGCTGGATTTCACCGAAAAACTCCTCATGAGCGGGGAGGCGGACGGGGACCTTGGAGACCAATAAGGTATCGATACTGGCGCCCGAGCTCTGGAAGAGACCTTCCGCGATCCAGGAAGTACGGCCGGGTCTCTACCAGATCAAGCTGACGGGCGTCAACGCCTTCCTCCTTGACGCTGAGTCGGACGGCCTGGTTCTGGTGGATGCCGGAGTCAGGGGAAGCGGCCGCCGAATTCTCGACGCCATCGCCTCGATCGGGAGGGAGAAGTCCGAGCTTCGTCACATCCTCGTCACCCACTGTCATCCGGACCATGCCGGCGGTTTGGCTGAGTTGAGGAAGCTGACCTCGGCTCGGATCTATATGCATCGGCGGGACGCCATGCTGGTGGCCACAGGCCGGGCGATGCGGCGGCTCCTTCCGACTCCCGGGGTCCTCAACCGGATGCTTTATCAGGTCATGATCGCCCCGAAGCCGAAGACGGTGGACCCGGTGAAGGCAGACGAGCTGGTGGGGAACAACGACGTCATTCCGGTGGGTGGGGGCATCTCCGTCGTTCACACCCCTGGCCACACCGAGGGCCATGTGGTTTTCCTGGCGAAGAAGAAGAGAGCCGCATTCCTCGGGGACGCGGCGGCCAACTTCTTCGGACTACGCTTGATGCCGGCGTACGAACACCATCAGCAGGGTGTCATGAGCCTCCAGCACCTGTGCAGGTTTGAATTCGACGTCGCCTGTTTTGGCCACGGGCACGCCATTCGTCTCGATGCCGGAAAACTGTTCAGGGCCAAGTGGGGAAAGGGGGCGCCAAAGGCCAAGGGGGCGCAAAAAGCGAAGCGGGCGCCCAAAGCCAAACACACGCCTGCACATAGGGGTGCGCCTCCAGCCCGAAGGACCCCGAAACCGGTGCGCCGGCCAACGAGTAGGTGAGGTTCCTCAGTACCCTCGATCCAGATCCACCACGTTCAGCATCCGATTGCCGGCTACATACCGGCGGAGGTTCTCCCTATAAAGGAGGAACTGGTTGTCCCTGTATCGATTGGAATAGTCCGATACGTGGGGCGTCATGACGACCCGGGGCATATCCCAGAGCTCGAAATCGTCCTGTGGCAGATCATCCGTACCGAACCCCGCGATTGATCCGGTTCGAAGGGCTTCTTTCAAGTCCTCCCAGTTGATGACCGGTAGGCGGACGATGCTCACGAAGTAGGCCGACTCCTTCATGGCGTCGAAGAACCGCTTGTCGAACATGTTCTGGGTGGCAGGGGTGTTCGGTACGGCGGCGTAGACCACGTCGGCCTGGGCCGCCAGGTCGTACATCTCGTCCGAAAGACCCACGTAGTCCACGAACGACGGGCCCTCCCGGCTGGAGTTACGGGTGGCGACCACCCGGAAGCCCAGGGCGTGGGCAAGCCTTCCGACTTCCGTCCCAATACTTCCCAGCCCGACGACGAATAGCGTTTGATCCTGGAATTCCATATCCAGGTTTTTGTCTTTCACCACGTCGGTTTGGGTCCTCCCCCAGAAATGGTCCTCCTGCCGGTCGTGGTGGATGTCCATGCCCCCGATGAGGGAAAGCATGAGGGTGAGGGAGTGTTGGGCGATGGCTCTCTTGGTCATGTCCCGGATGGAGGTGGCGAGAATGTGCCTCTCCCGAAGAGCTTGATTCACGCCCTCTTCGAAGCACCGTGCCACCCCGACGCTCCCGGATTGGATCCATTTCACCCGGGGCCCGATGGCTTCAAGGGTGCTCTCCGAGCAGCCGAGCCCCAGCACGACGTCGGCGTCGGCGAAGACCCCCCGTTCCATCGCATCGGATCGATCCCTCACGGGGATGAGCTCCACCCCAGGTGCCACTTCCTGGAGGAACGCCATACGCTCCTCACGACGATCCCACTCCTCCGGCACAAAAACGACGACCTTTTCGGGGGGGACCCACCCTG
>JANQDZ010000083.1 GCA_028278645.1 Longimicrobiales bacterium
CATGGCACGGTACTGCAGGGCATCGGCTTGCATGTAGGCCGTGGCACACCGTTCACCCAGCTCGAACAGTTCGTCGTCGGGATCGGAGGAAGGTTCTACCTCTGCCAGGTACTCCGGCAGAGCTTCCCGGACCAGAAAGAGCCGGGGTCGGCTCGGGTCGTGGCGGTGGTGGTGGTAATCGTAGCGATCGTTCTGGGCGGTCTGCATCGTCGTCCCCTCCCCGTAAAAAGCCCATAATGACAGTGGTTATCTACAATATATGAGGTAGGTACGTGGCTTTGTTGCTGCCCCGGTGGGGCCAAACGAGGGGGTGCCAGATCATCCGAAGAGGGTGAGGCCGACGACGGACGTCAGGGGGCCAGTCACCCCCACTGGGAGGCGAAGCTGACTCGGGTCCGACACCACACCAACCGTGGCGCCCAAAAGTCGTCAATGGCCCGATGGGCCTCTTCATGCTCGGATGGGACGGCCCGGCCCCGGCAGAACCCTAACCGACGCGACCCGGACAGGCGCGACCGAAGGAAAGCGCGCAAAGGTGAAGGGCTGGGGCCCAGAAAGGAAAGCGTCACGACAATCGCTGGGGGCACAGCAGACTCACGGCAACGGAAGCAGTGTCACACAGGAGCCTGCTCCCCGCCGGGAGCAGTCAGCCAATCCCAGCGCGTCAGAAACCGGTACCTCAGCGAGAGAACCCCCAGCGGCTCGGCCAAAGGAAGCGTCGCGAGAATGAAAAAGGCGCGGAGCAGCGCCGGGGCCGAGGACGATAACAGCCAACCGACGACGAACGGGGAAGAAAACGGAGCTGGACGAGCCGGGTTGTCCCCCTCACCCCGAGCGATTTACGCCCGAAGCGTGTGCTTAGCGCAGGAGGGAACCGGGAGTCCGACGACGCACCGACAGCTAGAAAGCAGAGATCCCCGTGATGCTTTCTCCCAGGATCAACGAGTGCATATCGTGGGTGCCCTCGTACGTGTACACGCTCTCCAGGTTGGCCATGTGGCGCATGGACGCGTAGTCCACCAGGATCCCGTTGGCTCCCAGAAGGCGCCGGGCCTCCCGGGCCACATCACAGGCCATGTCCACACAAGCCCGCTTGGCCATGGATACCCGGGCGGGTGTGGCCTTGCCCTGATCCTTCAGCCTTCCGAGCTGCAGAGCCAGAAGCTGGGATTTGGTGATCTCGGTGAGCATGTCGGCCAGGCGAACCTGCTGGATCTGTTTCCCGGCGATGGGACCGTCGAACATGACCCGCTCTAGGCCGTAGCTGAGAGCCTCGTGGTAGCACCCCATGGCGGCCCCCACCACACCCCAGGCCACTCCGAACCGGGCTTGGGTGAGACAGCTCAATGGAGCTTTTAGACCGATGTCGCTGCCTGGCATTAGGGCCGAGTCGGGAAGGTGTACATCCTCCAATACCAGCTCACTGGTGTCGGACGCCTTCAGGGAGAGCTTCCCTCTCTGATCTCGGGCGCTGACGCCAGGAGTGCCCGTGGGGACCACGAAACCTCTGATGGTCTCCGAATTCCCAAACTCTCCCGTCTGTGCCCAAACGGTAGCCACATCCGCCATGGAGGCATTGGTGATCCACATCTTGGTGCCGTTCAGAACCCAGCCGTCCGAGGTCTTTTTGGCGGTCGTGATCATACCGCCGGGGTTCGAGCCGTAGTCGGGCTCCGTCAGACCGAAGCAGCCGATCTTTTCCCCGGCCGCCAGCTTCGGGAGCCACTCCTGCTTCTGTTCGTCGGTTCCGTAGGTGTGGATCGGCCACATCACCAGGGAGCCCTGGACGGATGCAAAGGACCGAATTCCCGAATCCCCACGCTCCAGCTCCTGCATGATGAGGCCGTAGGAAACGTTGTTGAGCCCGGCACAACCACAGCTTTCCGGAAGGTTCGACCCCAGAACGTGAAGCTCTCCCATGGCCGGGATCAATTCATGGGGGAATCTGGCTTCAATGTACGCCTCGGGGATTACCGGGAGCACCTGCTCCTCCACCCATTCCCGGATCGTATCCCGAACCATCCGCTCCTCTTCCGAGAGGAGAGAGTCGATATCGTAAAAATCCACGCCTTGAAACTTGCCGGCCATTTCCTTCGTCGCTTTTTCGTAGGAGTTTCCTGAATACATCCGCCGAGAAAGGTGTACCTACGACGGAGCAAAGAGATCCGAATCTACCAAACTCGGCACCCGAAGTGGAGACGATATGAGTAAGAAGCGCGACCATGCAGTCAGCCACGGGATCAGCTTCGGCTCAGCCCTGGCCATCGCCATCTCCTGGACCACCCACAAGTCCATCCTCTGGGCGATCATCCACGGGTTCTTCAGCTGGCTGTACGTGATCTACTATGCAGTAACGAGGTGAGGGCGTCCTGGGAGGCCTGCCTCACTCGGAGGCTTCTGGGGGCACGGCTTCCACCGCTTTTCGGTTGGTGAACCTCATCACGCCGTAGGCAATCTCCCGGCCTACGCGGGACCCGATGAGCAGAGCTGCCACCACGGTGGCGATCCATCCGCCGATCACCAGGTCGGAGGGCTGGATAAAGAGCCAGATCCAAGCCGCTAGCCCCGCGGCCAATACGGCCCCGCCCTTCCAACCCCATGCAGTGGCGCTCTTCCGCGCAGCCTTTTGGCACTCTTCACACCAGAGGAGACGATCCATCCCCTCGAGATCTTTCTCCTGGAGGCACCGGACACAGGTAGCCCGTTCTGGAAACCGAGAGCGCCAGGCCGCGCCCCTGTCGTTCCGTCCGAACACACTCCCCTCCCCTTCGCGAAGCGATACAAGTCAGCAGAAAGGCTGAGACTGGAAGGATAAGACTCGGGCGTTGGGTCTACCGGTGCAAGGGAATGGGCGATCGCGGCTCCGGCGTGGACGAGCAGGCTGTTCGGGGAGCCTTGGGCCGAACCCGGTGTAATAAAACCATCGCTCCCCGGGGGAATCGGGATTCCCTCCCACTTACAGGCCCTGGGGAGCCCCTGTCATCGCAACCGGGGGAAAAAGATGGCCAGGATTAGAGTTCGCCCTATCACGTTGGCATTTCTGCTTTTCGCTGGCTGCACCGGGGGAGGGCACGAATACTGGCTCTACCCCGAACCTCACCTCAGTCCGCAGGATGAAGCCGTATTCGTGGCCTACGAAAGCCATCGAGTCGTGTCCATCGACGGGGAAGACACTGCTTCGAGATGTTGGGGGCAAACGGTTAACAAACCTCAGGCGTACCGTCGGAACGACCTGGTGTGCCGACTTCACCTCCAACCCGGCCAGCATACGGTGGTCTTCGAGGGCAGGTTCACCATGCGAGAGCGGAACCACGTCGACTTCACCGCAGAGCCCGGTAAGACCTACGGCCTCGACTGGTCCGACTGCCTCACAGCCACCGGGGGATACCTCCAGACTTGCCGGGTGAACGTAATGGAGATTGATAAATCTACGGGAGGGCAGGAGTAGTCCACGGCCACCCCTCGTCCCAAATGTCTAAGGACGAACGACACCCGGTCCGGCCGGAACGTGAGGAGGCCCGCAAGGTGCAAACACCTTGCGGGCCTCTTTCACTCTTCTGATCGAGGTCAGAACGGGCTCACTCTCACTCGTCCGTCCCTCGCTCAGAGGACCTCCGACTTAGATCATCCACCGTAACCCGCATTCTGGGTAATGTTGATGTTCGTGTCCGTCTCCAACTGTGGAATTGGCAGAATGCAATACTGGCAGGGATAGGTCATGGAGCAGACGTCACCCGTGCAATCGTTCCTGGTGTAGCCCTGTTTGTTCCGCATCAGGTCGTGGATGCGGTGCCCCTCGTAGCCCAACTCGATCCTCCGCTCGAGGGCGATCTCGTCCAGAAGGGCCTGGCCAGTGGCCGTCACGGCCGGAGCCGTAGGCATGCTGCGCTGCCGGATCAGGTCCAGGTCCGCCTGGGCCGCCCCGTCCTGGCCCAGCCTCGCCTTGGCCTCGGCCCGGTTCAGGAAGACCTCGGCCAGCCTGATGACGGGGACGTTGTCCCAGTTTTGGTCCGTGGGCCACTTGTCCACCCGGTGGCTGGCATAGGCCCCCGCCAGGGCACCATCCACATCGAACCACCCCCACCGAACGTCGGCGGGATCGATGAGGTCCAGCAGATCCCTGGCCGGCAGGTAGTCACCATAGCCACTGTCCCGGTACATCCCACCCAGGTGGTCGCTCCCACGGGTGTCGTCGGCGCTCATGGGGATCTCGAAAATGGCCTCAGAGGTGTTGCCCGCAACAAAGATGTCGACCAGGGCCGATCCACTGAGGAGGGAGTACTTCCCGCTGTTGATGACGGCATCGGCCATGGCCACGGCGTTGGACCAGTCCCCCATGTAGAGGTAGATCCTGGACAGGATCGCCTGGGCAGCCTCCGTGGACATCATGTAGGCGCCGTCCCGGGTGTCGGTCATCATGCTGATGCCCGTGTTCAGGTCCGAGATGGCCTGGGCGTAGACCTGTGCCACGGTGTTCCTGGAGGGAAGGGCGGTGATGTCCATATCCAGGACGATAGGCACGCCGGGATGGGAAGCATCACCGGTAAAGGTGTAGTGCTGGCCGTACATCTTGGCCAGGTCGAAGTGGACCAATCCCCGGACGGCGTGGGCCTCGCCGATCAGCTGGCGGAAATCGCCAGCCAGGGCTGCAGGAGGCTCGAAGGTCTCCCCATTGTTGATGACCATGTTGGCCCGGTTGATGGCGGTGTACGCATCTCTCCACAGGTTATACTCATAATTGTGGCCGGAGACCAACTGGCCTTCGAAGTCGGCAAACTCCTGATACCGGTTGGCCGAGCTGTTCTGCTTGATGTCCTCGCCCATGATGTCCGACATCAGGTGGATGCTGCGTCCATAGTAGCCCGTAGCCGACATCTCGTCGTAGATGCCCACGACGGCGGCCTCAAAATCAGCGACGGTCGCGAAATACGCGTCATTGGAGACGCTGGCGTGAGGCTCCAATGCCAGATCGGTGCAGGCCGAGCCCACCATCAGCACCGGCACAAGAACTGCCAGCCTGGCAATCGTCTTATATCTCATAATCAGACCTTCCTTATCCTCAGGTAAGTGGTGTTTACCGGTTGTTGGTTTCCTTTTCATCAGAATCCCATGGTGAACCCGAGGCTGAAGGTCCTGCCGTTCGGGGTACCCGTGTTGTAAACACCACTGATGGTCTGCTCGGGATCGAAGAAGAGCTGGTCATCGGCCACCCAGGTATAGGCGTTGGTGATGTTGAAGTGGGCTTGGAGGGAACCCAATCCCACTTTACCCGCCAACTCTTCGGGCAGTTGATACGAAAGCGTCACGTCCTTCAAGCGGATGTAGTCGCCCTCGTGCAGCCACCGGTCGGCGTTGGACGGCTGCGAGCTGTTCACACCACCCCACGAGAACTGCGGGAAGAGGGCCTGGTCGCCAGGCTGCCGCCAGGAGTTCTCATAGGCCCACTTGGAGGTGGACCGGGGCAGGTAGCGCCCGTCTCCGTGGAAGAAGCGCTCGGCGCCCGCATACAGATAGTGGCCGAACATGTAGGTGCCCAGCGTGCTCAGCGTGAACCGCTTGTACCGGCCCGTGAAGCCGAAGCTACCCAGGTAGTCCGGCGTGGCGCTCTTGCCGTCGTAGAAACGCACCGCATCGCTCAGGCTGCTGGTGGTGGCGGACTTGGTATCGTCGGTGTACCAGGTGGGCAGACCGTTGTTCGGATCCACGCCGGCCCAGCCGTACAGGTAATACTCCTGGTAGTCACGGCCTACTTCGCGACGCTTGGTCCCGTCGATGAAGGGCTCGGTGAGCTTTGTGATCTCGTTCTGCTGATAGGTGACGTTGAAGTCTACGGCCAAATCGTAGTCCTGGGCTCGGAGCAGGTCCGCGTGAATCGAGAATTCGATCCCGCTGTTCTCCATGTCCCCGAAGTTCTGCAGCACGTCTTCGAACCCGGTGGTGCGGGAGACCGGCACGTCCAGGAGGAGATCGGTGGATGCCTTCTGGAAGTACTCGATGGTACCGGTCAGCCGGCTGTCCAGAATGGCGTAGTCCAAGCCGATGTTGAAGGCTTCCTGGGACTCCCAGGTCAGCCCGGGGTTGGCCACCTGAGAGGGGTTCGAGCCGGCCTGACCACTGTAGGCCGGGTTGAACCCGTAGAGCCCCTGCCAGGGGTAGGTCCCGATCTCGGCGTTCCCCACCTCACCGTAGCTGGTCCGGAGCTTCAGATAGTCGAAGAACCCCGTGAGATCCGCCATGAACTCGGAGTTGGTCATCGTCCAGCCGGCACCGACTGACCAGAAGTTCCCCCACCTCTGGTCGGGACCGAACCGGGACGAGCCGTCCGTCCGGAAGGAGCCCGAAAGGAAGTAGGTGCGGTCGAAGTCGTAGTTCACACGGGTGAACACGGACTGGAAGGCGAACTCGGCCTGGGTGGAGGTCCCGAAGGTGGTGGCCGCACTGGACCCCGTCTTCAACGACGGGTGGGCGAAGGTGTTACCCGAGGACTCGGTCCGGCGCCTGTCGTTATGACTCTCTTCGTACCCCACCACCGCGTCCACGTTGTGGACGTTGTTGAACGCGTTGTTGTAGTTCAGCGTGTGGCTTCCCTGCCAGTTCAGGTTCTCCACCCGCGAGTCGTTGAACGTACCGCTGTTGTTGCGTCCGTCCCCGAAGAACATGTTCTGGTAGACGTCGTCGTGGATGTTGTACAGATCGAAGCTCCAGGCCGACGACAGGGTGAACTGGTCGTTGAAGCGGTACGATCCCGAGATGTTCTCGATGACCCGCCTCGTGTCTCTCTCCTTGCGGTTCTCGTAGGTGGTCCCCATCGGGTGGTTCCCCCCCATGATCCGCGGGGTGGACTTGTGCCTGTGGTACCAGAAACCGTCTTCGTCGTAGATGGGGATGACGGGGGGCATGAACGCCCACATGTAGATGAGGGACTCCCAAGCGCTCCCGTCGTTGATCCCGTTCTGGTACGACTGGGCAAGACTCAGGTTGTTGGCCAGCGTGAACTTGTCCGTGAGACGGGCAGTCAAGTTGATACGGGAGGAATACCGGTCGAAGAACTGCCTGATGATGTTCCCCTGCTGCTGGAACATCCCGGCAGACACGTAATAGGTAAACCGGCCGCTCCCGCCCGAGGCGCTCAGGTCGATCTGCTTGCTGACCCCGTTCCGGCTCGTGAGGTCCCGCCAGTTGTTGTCCTCTTGGAGGGGGTAGTCACTGGCGAACGCGGCCTGGGCATCAGCCAGGGCCATCCCATCGTTCACCCGGGCCGAGACGTAGTAGTCCTTGTACTGCTCGCCGGTCAACCCCTCGATGAGGTTGTCATGGGCCCAACCGGAGACGCCCATCTGGGTCCTGAGCTGGAACTGCGGCTCGCTGGCCCAGATCGGGCTCCCCTCCACACCACCCTTGGTGGTGATCAGGACCACACCGTTGGCTCCCCGGGAGCCGTAGATGGCCGTCGAAGCGGCGTCCTTCAGGACCACCAGGCTCTCGATGTCATTCGGGTTCAGGGAGGCCAGCGTGTTGGCCGTCCGACCCCCGTTGTCCACCTCAGTGGAAGCGCCCGCGTCGTTGTGCAGCGGAACACCGTCGATGACGTACAGGGGCTCACTTCCGGCGGTGATAGAGCCAATCCCCCGCACCCGGATGTTGAAGCCCGCGCCAGGAGCTCCGTCCCGAGAGGTCACCATTACTCCGGGGCTACCCTGGATCACGTCCTGGAAGGTGGTCGTTGGGAGCATTTCCAGTTTCTCGGAAGAAATCGCCACCATAGAACCAGTGAGCTCTTCTTTCCGGGCCGTCCCGTATCCGGTCACCACGATCTCGTCCAGCATCAGGGGATCCAGAGCCAACTCACCATTCACCGTGGCCCGTTGACCCGCTGCCACCGTGAAGGCCACCGTGCTGCTGGCATACCCCACATAGCTGAACTCGATCTCGTACGATCCCGGTGGGATCCGTTCGATGATGAACGCTCCGTTCTGGTTAGAGAGGGTGCCTAGACCGGTGCCGACAATGTGCACGTTCGTCCCCGCTAACGGGTTCTGCGTGTCCTCGGCGATCACCGTGCCTACTACCGTACCAAAGTTCTCCTGCGCCGAAGCCGTCGCGGGCGCGGTACCCACGAGTACCATGAACGCGGCTAGCTGGAGCAGGAAAAACCAGCGCGACTTACAGAGATTGACCATATCTGGTGTCTCCTATGAAATGGGGTTCACACCTTCGACCTAGAGGTGCGGTGGGGAAAGCGATAACGGGAGTCAGCATGGGACCCTCCCGGTTTGTGGAGCGGGTGGTACCCATGCGCCACCCTCCCGGCGTGGTCCATGCCGAAGTCGAGAGGGGTAGATCATACCCACAGGGATCCGCGCCGATTGACACCCTCCAACCGTGCCCTCCCCAATGGGATCGGGTGATTCCGGATTCTTGCAGCGCACTCTCATTCCCTAGTTCATTCACCAAGGAAACTATTTGTCCAAAAAAAGAGGTTTTAAGCCGGAAGAAGAATCTTAGCATTCAGGGCCCTGATCGGTCAAGCAATTTTTCTGCAAATAACCAACGGGGATAGGCCTCTTCTAGACCTATTCCTACTCCCGGTAAAGGCCGCTGTGGTTCTTAATTAATCGATTAATCTACGGAAGCGTTCCCGGTCTTCTTACAGGTCGCGGTGGAACGTCCGGGGGTGGTTCAAAGAAAAGAGGGCCTCCGAGTCTGGTAGCCCCTAAGGAGAATGTCCCCCTTTTCGTAGGTCTGATGGGTCCGTCAGGGGCGGGAGTATCGAGGGTTGTAGGTGAACTCGGTATGGTCCTCACCCCACTCCACCAGCTTTTCCAGGAGGCTCGGTCGGCGAGTCCCGTCCCTTCGAGCCAACCCGGCGATATGGATGGCTCTCCGCCAGGTGATGCCATTGAGGGAATCCCGTGCCAGAAGGGCTCTGGCCACCTCGTTCCCATCTGATGAAACCGTGATTACCCTGACCCCGGCCAGGCCCGGGAATCCGGAGAACAAACCCTCCGTCTCCTCGCTGAAGAGAAGGACATAGGGCCCTACTTTCGCCCACAGGGTGCCGCCCCTTCTCAGATCCCGGGCAGGCTGGGTGATGGTCACCTCGGCGACATTGCCCCTTATCCTCGCCTCGAGGCCTCCCGGATATAGGTAGGCATCCTCTACCTCTCCGGACGTCGGGAGGGTCAGATCCTGGGGACCGCAGCCAAAAACAAAAACCGACAGGAACAGGAGAGCCGGGCGAATAGCCTTCAGGCTGAATCCAGTTCCGGTATTCCGTCCAACATAGCCGTTCACGATTGCCTTCTTCGAGTGTATAGGGTCCTCACTGGTTATACAGGAGGAACACCCTGGACGTTCATCCGAAGGGAAACAGGGTCTTGGCCAAAGCCTCGGTTACCGAGGCCAAAGCCGCCGGATCTCCCTGACCACCAGGCTCTCCTTCCAACACTCCGTACCAGACAACACGCCCGTTGCCGGTGTTGATGAGAGCGGTGCTCAAGATAAAAGTCCCGGTTTCAGCGTATTCCAGACTCACTGGAAGGAGTGCAACATCCGCGCCGGAGAGGGTGGCGAGGCGAACAAGATGACCGAAAAGGGGATCCCCGATTCGATTCACTTCGGCCTGGTTAAAAACCTGGACCGGAAGCCCATTCAAACGGACGGACACTCCCGGAGACCGTTGAAGGGACTCCTCGAGTTGCGGGGGGAAGGTCCAGGTCACGCCGTCTCCCCTCGAACGAAGGGCATGTGCGAGCTCCGGGTCCGCCAGAGCCCCTGATGGCACAGAGGTTTTCAGCTGAACCGGAAGGACCATCACGGAGTAGCCTCTCAGGTCCGGCACCGCGCCCCGGGCTTCGCCAGGAGCCGGAGGGGCTGGTGGCGATCCACAAGACCACATGAGGACGACGGTGGCCGCGACGACGGCGGTTCGCTCGAATCGGTTCCGCATTCTCCTCTACCTTCCGGAAAGGATACAGACATGAAAGTTAGCGGAGAACCAGATGGCCTTGTAGGCCAAAAAGAGGGTGCCGTGTCTCGGAACGAGCCAAGAGAACGGCCCAAAAAGGTCGGGTTCCTTCAGGCCTCCTCTTCCTCAGCGGGGGAAGGATCGAACTTCAGCGATGCCGAGTTGATACAGTACCGGAGCCCCGTCGGGGGAGGACCGTCGGGGAAAACGTGTCCGAGGTGGGCGTCACACGTATCACACACCACTTCGGTTCGAACCATGGAAAAGGACAAATCCCGCTCCTCCCGGATAATCCCAGCATCAGCGGGAGCAGTAAAGCTGGGCCAACCACACCCGGAATCGAATTTTGTCTCAGAGTCGAACAAGGGAGAGTCACAGCAGACACACCGGTAGACGCCGATGCCCTTGTGGTTCCAGTATTCCCCGGTGAACGCCCGTTCGGTGCCTTTAAGCCGGGTCACCCGGTACTGTTCTGCGTTCAGAGACGCCATCCACTCCGCATCGGACTTCCTGACTTTTTTCCCCAATTCTAGTACCCCACAGCTCCACCGTCCCGGTCCCGGGGATCGGGCGCTCCGATCAGCTCCCCGGTCTCAGAATCGAAAAAGACCGAAGGGGTACTGCCCTGCGACCCGGCCATCCGGGCGGAGTGACCCAAGCTCTCCAAGGCCGCCAAAGCTTCTTCCGAGACACCCTCGGCCTCGATTCTCAACGCATCCGGAAGCCATTGGTGATGGAAGCGTTTTGCGGCCACCGCCTCGTGGATGCCCATGCCGAACTCAGTAAGGTTCAAGACCACCTGAAGGACGCTGTTGATGATCGTCCGTCCCCCTGGGCTACCCACCACGGCGACCAGCTCGCCGCCTTTGGCCAGGATCGTGGGAGTCATGCTGGAGAGCATCCTTTGCTCGGGTCGGGCCAGGTTCGGTTCTGTCCCGATGAGCCCCCGGTCGTTGGTAAGACCCGGTGCGGCGTTAAAATCACCCATCTCGTTGTTGAGCAGGAAGCCTCCCCCGGGAACGACGATCTTCGATCCGTATCCTGCCTCCAAGGTGTACGTGACCGACACCGCCATCCCCTGGGAATCCACCACGGAGTAGTGAGTCGTCTCCATGCTCTCTTCCGGAAGGGTTATGTCGGTGGGAGAGGATACCGAAGCCCGGTCGGGTTGGATCTCGGCCCGGAGGGTTTCCGCATAACCCTTGCTGGTGAGCCTCTCGAGCGGTGGATCGGCGAAGTCGGCGTCGGCCAGATATCGTGCCCGATCCCGGAAGGCCCTTCGCATGGCCTCTGTCAGGTGGTGGACATACTCGGCGGAGTTATGGCCCATCCCCGCAAGGTCGAAGCCCTCGAGAATGTTCAGCATCTCCACCAGAGCGGTTCCCCCCGAGCTGGGGGGCGGCATGGAGATGATCTCGTAGCCCTTAAAAGTCCCCCGGACGGGGGTCCTCTCCTGCGCCTCGTAGCGAGCCAGATCCTCTTCCGTGATCATGCCCCTACCCCTCACCATCTCTTTCGCGATAAGTCTTGCGGTCTCCCCCAGATAGAACCCATCGCGCCCCTGGTCACGGATCCTCTCCAACGCCCGAGCAAGATCCGGCTGCTTCCAAACCTCACCCACCTCGTATGCCTCCCCGTCCCTGGAGAACTTCGCGACGCTGGCGGGATAACGTTCCATGGATCGGAGCGTTCGGCCGATGGACCCAGCAAGAGCTTCGGAGAGCTCGAACCCTTCGCCGGCGAGCCCAATGGCTGGGTCCACCAGACCAGCCCAATCAGCGCTTCCATATTTCTCATGGGCCATGGCAAACCCCGCTACGGTTCCAGGGACCCCCACCGCCACATGGCTACTGTGGTGGATGTCTCGGGAGTACTCGCCGTTTTCGTCCAGGAACATCTCGGGATGGGCTGCCAACGGGGCCTTCTCCCGGAAATCCAGGGCTGTGGAGGTCCCGTCCGGGAATCGGATCACCATGAACCCACCACCTCCGATGTTCCCGGCTGACGGGTGGACCACGGCCAACGCGAAACCCGTGGCAATAGCAGCGTCAACCGCGTTCCCCCCGGCTTGGAGCACTAGAGCCCCGACCCGGCTCGCTATGGCGTTGACGGAGGCCACCATCCCGTTCAAGGCCCGCTGAGGCCCAGGTCCCTCCACCAGGGCCGCCGCGGATGCATCCGCCGGGGCCTCACAGGCCGGAAGGCCTAACAACCCTACCAGGATCAGGAGGACGGGAAAGAGCTGGTGCAGCCTGGGATGACGTCGGGTGCGGGTAGGCATGGTCCAATCCAGTCTTTTCAGCCTCACGGCCATCGTTTGAGGCGGGGTCGGTGAGTCCGGGATCATTGGATCAAAGGTCACAGGGGAAAAAAGGGGGGTGGCCGCCGTTCGGCAAGCCACCCCGGGGATCTCGACTTCGTCCGACGAGGTGGGGCTTCGGGCCAAAGAGGGCCGTTCTGGCCTTTAGTCCCCGGCCGCCACCGCAGCTTCTCCCAGATCCGACCGGAGGATCACCTCCTCAGGGGGAACGTTGGGCTTGCCGAGGGACCGGAAAGCCTCCACCACCATCATGATCCCCAGCACAAGAAGGAAGATTGCCACCACCCTAACCGGTGTGGCTGTGGCCCCTGAGAAGGAGAGCATCACCGTGGCCGTGAGGGTCATGCCGACCATGAAGACCATGGGGATGCCGGCGAACTGCCATGTCCGACCGGTCCGCTTCAGCCAGACGGTGACAGCCAGGAGGGCCAGTCCGGCCAGGAGCTGGTTGGTGGCGCCGAAGACCGGCCAGATCGCTCTCCAAACAGGGATTTCCTGACCGGCCGGGGTGGTGTAGGTCATGAACGCCATGATGGCGGGAAGGATCAAGGTCAGGACTGTGGCAGTCCACCTGACCCTCCCCTCTGCGTTGTTCCATCCCAGGAATTCCTGAATTACATACCTGGCCAGGCGGGTACAGGTGTCCAGCGTGGTCAGGAGGAAGGTGGAGAGCGCCAGGAGTCCCAGCATGGTCCCGTACTGTACCGGGATCCCGAGGGTGCTGAAGAACCGCCCGATCCCCGCAGAGAACAAGCCCACAGGATCGCTCCGAAGCGCGTCGATTCCGAAGGTCAGGCCCATGACCGTGCCGAGGGCGATGATGGCAACGATCCCCTCCACCAACATCCCTCCATACCCGATTCGCTTCGTGTCGGATTCGCACTTGATCTGTTTAGCGGTGGTCCCTGATGACACGATGGAGTGGAACCCGCTGCAAGCGCCGCACGCCACGGTGATGAACAGGATGGGGAACAAGGGCCCCAGGTGGGCGACCTCGGTGAAGATGGCGTTTCGCGGATCCACCAGCGCCGGCCAGGTCACGTCGATGCCGCCCGTCAGTGTACCTACCACGATTCCCAGGCCGCCGCCCAAGACGGTGATATACAGGAGGAAGCTGGAGAGATAATCCCGAGGTTGGAGTAGGACCCAAACGGGAGTCACGGAAGCGATCAGGCAATACCCCAACAGCAACACAATCCACATGTGTTTCGGATCGGAGAAAAAAGCGGGGATGTAGCTCCCGTCCGAGTGGATTTGTGTGGAGAAGCCGATAGCCACTAAAAGGGCCGGCACAAAAATGAGCGTGGCGGCCCATATGGGAACCTTCGTCCGATTGTTCACGATCCCCAGCAGGATCGCGAGAAGAATGAAGATACCGCTAGCCACGGCCACGCCGGTGCCTTGGGCGGTCTCGACCCCGGAAGCGTCCCGGGCGTCGATGAAGCTCACGGCGGTGAGATCCATGAACACCACGATCACGTAGACCATTGCCAGCCATATGAAGGCCAGAAAAAGCCGGAAGGAGAGGGGCGTCATGTAGTCCTTGGCAAGTTCCGCCACTGAACGGGCTTTGTGACGGATGGAAGCCACCATGGAACCGAAGTCATGCACACCCCCGACGAAGATCGAGCCCAGAATGATCCAGAGTACGGCAGGGAGCCAACCGAAGAAGAGTCCGGCCAGGATGGGTCCGACAATGGGCCCTGCCCCAGCGATGGAGCTGAAATGGTGGCCAAAAAGAACGGGAGTTTTCGCCGGGACATAGTCCGTCCCATCGTACTGAACCTCCGATGGGACCGCGTGTTCGTCGTTCAGGTTCAGCTTTCGTGAGATCCAGGATCCATAGACTCGGTAGGCCAGCAGAAAAAGCACGATTGCCGATACGAGGAGAACCGCCAGCATTCAGCCACCTCCGCTTGGAGAAGGGGTTTTCTTGGAAGGGTGTTGCGAAGAGGAGACGAGCCCCGTTACGAACGCCACGGGGCCATATGTAAGGCGGGGCTTCGAAGGCATAGCCATGCGCTACGTCGAGAAGTCCCAACGCGGCAGATGGCCCCGTGCCGTCGAGCCGAGCGGCCTGCCCGCTGGCAGAGTCGCGGTGATCTTCCGCGAGACCGCCAAGCGACGCGCAGGCGTAACCCGAAGGGCATAGGAGGTTGCGGCGCTATACAGCGTCAGGACTCCTCCCCGATGCTTCAGCATCGCTTTCGTCGTCCTTCCTTGTCTAGCATCCGCAAGCTCCCTATGCGGGGCCGCACCCCCTCTTCGCAACACCCTTCTAAAGCAGGTATCCACCGTCCACTGGGATCACGGCCCCGGTGATGTGCCGGGCGGCCTCGGAGCAGAGGAACAGCACCAACTCGGCAACGTCCTGGGGATCCCCCAGCCGTCCCAGAACGCTCTTCTCCCGGGCCCGGTCCATGATCTCTGCCGGAACCTGCTCGGTCAGTTGGGTCGTCCTGATGTAACCGGGAGCCACGGCATTCACATTGATGTTCTTGGGACCCAGTTCCAGGGCCGCGCTCCGGGTAAGTCCGATGAGGCCGGCTTTTGAGGAGATATAGTTGGATAGTCCGAATTCCCCTCGGATGCCGTGGACCGAAGCCACGTTTACGATCTTTCCCCACTCCTGGCCCCGGAGGGTCGGCGCGGCGGCCCGGATGAAGAAGAATGCGCCGTTGAGGTTGGTGTCCATTACCGCATCCCACGCCTCGTCAGCCATCCGCCAGAGCGCCCGGTCCCTTCCGATCCCGGCGTTGTTGATGAGGAAGTGGAGCCCGCCAAGCTCATCCACCACCTCTCCCACGAACTCCTTTACGTCCTCAGGCTGTCGGACGTCACAGTGGCGATAGAGTACGCGCACTTCGCGAGACCGAAGCTCGGTTGCTGTCTGGCGAGCCAATTCCCGGGCTTCAGGTCCCGTGTCCAGGTAGTTGAACGCCACGTGGACCCCGGACTCCGCGAAAGAGAGGGCGATGGCCTTCCCGATCCCGGAGGAACCGCCGGTTACCAGGGCAATTCTACCTTTGAGCCCGCCGAGGCGGCGGGCGGGCTCCGGTTGTGTTTCTGTCCCCACGGACCCCAGGAGCTCCTCCACGGCCGCCCCATGCTTTTGGAAGCTATCCGGAGCCCCGTAATCGTCCGGAGGTTCGGAGGTTCGATTGGCTGGAGGATCGGTGTTTTCGGGCATCCCACAGGGTAGTCCCCTGACGCCCGGTCACGCAACGGAAAGTTAGGCCGGGAACCGCACGAAAAAGCTGGTTCCCTCCTCCGGTTGGCTCTCGGCCCAGACCTTCCCACCCATCGCTTCCACCAGGTGCCTGACGATGGCCAGGCCAAGACCGGTCCCGCCTTCGGCTCGGGCTCGAGCCGAGTCGACTCGGAAAAACCGTTCGAAAACACGCGGAAGGGCCGAGGCAGGGATGCCGATGCCCGTATCCCGAACCTCCACTTCGGTGAACGACTCACCCGGCCGAATCAACACAGCAATGGATCCGCCATCCGGGGTATACCGAATGGCATTTGCTATGAGGTTTTGGAATACCTGAACTACGCCGGCCAGATCGGCGGGCACCGCTGCGCTTCCCTCCAGGGAAAAAGACAGATTCCGTGAATCGGCCTTCTCTCGGAAGCCTTCCCATAGGTCTTCGACGACCGGCCCGAGGTCCACGATCTCCCGCTTGGCCACCCACCCTCCGGATTCCAGCCGGGAAAGGTCGAGGAGGTCGTCCACAAGATTCTGGAGGCGGAGGGCGTTGGACCGGATGGAGGAAAGGAAGTCACTCCGGAGGTTGTCAGGCGGGTCGTCTTCGATGAGAGTTTCGGCGAATCCCCTCAGGGAGGTTAGAGGGGTTTTTAACTCGTGGGACACATTGGCCACAAAATCCCGCCGGACCATCTCCAACCTTCTGATCTCGGTGACGTCCAGGAAGCTGACGACTGTGCCCCCCTCCGCAACGGCCCTGGCGGAGACGAGAAAGCGACGGGCTCCCAGGGAGAAGTCCCGGTCGGAGAAGGGTTCCCTGACCGCTTCCTCCAATAGCTTTCTGAGCCCCGGGTGAGTGACCAGGTCCCCGATAGGAGCGCCCGGACCGGGATGAGAGATGCCCAGGAGGTTAATCGCAGCTTGGTTGGCTCGCAGGATTTTCCCGTCGGCGCTGAACGCGATAAGTGCTTCGCCGATCCAATCGATCAGGAACTTGAGCCTATCCCGCTCACCTTCCAAAGCACGGAGGCGACGAGTCATTACTCGCCGGTTCTGGAGGATCACGCCCAGAGCAATCAGGGCTATGACTCCAGTGAGGAGAATCGTTGGGAGGGAGGTCAGGTATCGTCCTCCGGGATCCGAAGGCGGTAGCCGAACCCTCGGATGGTCTCGATCCACTCACCCACCTCGCCGAGCTTCGCCCTCAGGCGCCGGACATGCATATCGACCGTCCGGGTCTGGATTCGGTCGGATATGTGTGACTCTACACTCCATGCCCGCTCAAGCAGCTGCTGACGACTTTGGGTCCTACCCTTCCTCTCCATCAGGGAGCGAAGGAGCCGGAACTCGGTCGGGGTAAGGTTCAGCTCATCCCCGTCCAGGAGAGCCTGGTGGGAATTCACGTCCAGGGAGACCGGGCCGGCTCTCAGGATTCTGCCCCCAGATTCCACAGCCGGCTCCTGGATTCTCCTGAGGATCGCTTTGACCCGTAACACCAACTCCCTTGGGCTAAAGGGTTTGGTGAGATAGTCGTCGGCACCCAGCTCGAAGCCCTCTATCCGATCTTCCTGTTCCCGTTTCGCCGTCAGAACCAGGACCGGGATGGTCCGGGTGGCCGCTTCACCTTTGAGGGCCGCCAGCACCTCATCGCCCGAGAGGCCCGGGAGCATCCGGTCGAGGACAACTAGGTCCGGAGCCTCTCGGCTCAAAGCGTTCAGGGCTTCCGTCCCTGTCGTCGCTGTTTCGACCCGGTATCCTTCACGGGTTAACTGGTAAGCGATAAGAGCCGCGATGTCGGGCTCGTCCTCGACTACCAGGACCCTTTCGGACCCTTGAATGTTGGAAGAAGAGGGTTTTGACATACGTTTGACCATGGTCAGGGTATCCAAGGATTTCGTCTCCGCTCTGCAGAACCCATCCCGGCCCTACTGTAAAAGAGAACCGGGCTGTTACATAGCCGCAATGGGGTTAGAGATCTTCGCTAAAATTCAGGAACTTCCAGCCACCACCCATCTCCACCAGAACGTCCATCAGAGGAATCTGCCCCTCTTCACCGGTGTCGGTCCGTCTCACAGTCATACGGGCTTCTTGGAAGAGCACAAACTCCGGGTATTCTTCGGTTTCCGTGCCCAGGTCCACCGCTACAAGCTCCAGCGGCAGACCGCCGTAGTCCTGCATGATTTCCCGCCGGGCCTTTCGACTCCGGGGCCCTGTCACACTCCAAACGAACTCGAACGGAACGTGGTTCTTATCGGGTAGGACCGGCCAAAGGAGCCTCTCGTACTCCTCTCGGCTGACTCTCAAGGCATCGAGGGCGCTGTCACTACTCTCCGCCATAGCCTCGAGGGCTGCTTCAGCCAGGGCTTCCGGGGAGATCCTTGCGTTGCCCATTGGGGAGTCGGCTGCGAGGTCGGAGCAGGCGGATACGCCAAGAGAGGAGATGACCGAGATCCATAGAACGGAGCTGCTGCGCTGCCAACGGGTCGGATGTTCTAGTCTTCCTGACATGTTCTTTCCGTGGGCCGGGGGGGCGGAGGCACGTCGCCTCCGACCCCCCGTCACCTCTGTTGGTGGAGTCGGGTACCTCAGCTGGACCCGCCGCCGCAGGCCTTGAAGTTGTCGGCGCTCGCGCCGGCGCCACCGTTACCCCAGAGGATCAGTCCTTCGGCTGAGAGAGTATTCTGGGGGTTTGTCTGACCTTCCAGCCGGTTCAGTGCGTTCAGGATCGAGACCGCGTCCCGGACACAGAAGCCAGCATCGCCGAAGCCCTGGAAGATGGAGTTGTATACCCGGTAGTTGGTCCCTTCCCTCATCTGGATGCCATTGTCCGATTCGGCCCCGGCGATGCCGCCGGCCACGACACCGTCGTTGGCACCGATCATCGTGGCGTTGGCGATTATGGCAGTGGATTTGGGCGCGGCGTCCTCGTCGTCTCCGTTGTTGGATATCTCGAACCCGTTGTCGGCATCCTCCCCGTTCTGCTGCCCGATAACGAACTGCATGAATCCCCGGTAACCGTCGGTGCCGTCTACCGAGTCGTCGCCGATCCCCGTCACCACCAGGTGGTCAACCGATACCGTGCCGCCAAAAGGCTCGATACCATCGTCCTTGTTGTAATGGATCTGGAGGTAGGAGATGGTCGTCCCTGCGCCCACACCCTGGAGAGCGAGGCCGTTCAGCTGGTCGGCAGGGGTCACGTCGTCGCCCGCATACTCGATCCGGACACCCCTCAGGATCCCGGAATCATCGTTCACGTCGGTTCCGCCGTAAAACCCGGAATCTCCCTCACCGGCGGCTTCAGCACCGGCGTTGGTGGGGGCTTGCCCATTGATGACGAGACCTCCCCAGTCCTCCACAGCCCTTTGGCCTGGGGCCCTGTCGGAGGTGAACACGATGGTCTCGGCAGCCGTGGGCTTTCGATCAACGCCGTTCGTAGCGTCCGCAACCAAGCGGGATCCACGGCTGACGATGAGATAAGCACCCCGGACACCCTGAGGAATATCGCTCTTCCCGACGACGGTTGTCCCGGGCTGAATGGTCAGGGTCGCGGCGACACACCCCGCAGCGGCGCCGTCCGGGCCGCAGTCGACGCCGACAAAAATTGGCTGTGTCAGTCTCCAGATCTTGTCGTTGGTCCAGGTGGTATTCACCAGGATGTCGTTGGTCACGTCCACGATCGGTAGGTTGATCGGCCTGCTGTCTTCTCCGCTCTCTGCCCACACCGTCCAGCCATTGTACCAGGCGTTCGCCAGCGTGGTACCGGGTTCGATGGCGCCGGCATACGAGGTGTTCACCAGCATCCGACCGTCGGTCGGCGCGATGAGGTTCGTGGCGTCGAAGGCAGTGGGAATGGTGGCTGCGGTGTAACCGGCAGGCATGGCAGCGAGTGTGAAGTCCGGCGGAGCAGCTTGGGTCCCAAACTCAAAGGCGGAAGGGTCAAAGCCCGGGTCAGCGAGCATGTTGTTGAAATCGGGGTTCTCGAAGAAGACCTGGTTCAACGAACCGGTTTCGGCCGACGCCGTGGCCGCCGCCGACGCCCCGCCCTGGCCCCGAGCCACCACCGAAGCGGTATAGGTCGTCCGACCCGTGAGGCCGGTGAACGTTGCCGACACGGAACTGGTCCTCTCGGTCCTATCGTCTTCACCTTCGGCGGATAGGGTTACGTCGTATTCGGTTGCGTTCGCCGCTGCATTCCAGGAGACCGCAATGTCCAGCCCGTTCGCAACGGCCGCCACACCGGTGGGCATATCCGGCGGATCGGGGACGTCCGGACCGCTGGGGCTATCGTCACCGCATGCGGAGAGGAGGACAGGCCCGACCGCTATCAGGCCGATGAGAGTAAGGTGGCGCTTCAGGTTCATTGTTTCTTCCTCTAGAGTGTCGTGTGATCGATGAGTTATTCGGTCGTTTTCTAAAAGTCCCAGGAGAAGCCCACCGAGATCGTCCGGCCGGCGAAATAGGACCTCTGGACCCTCGCGATTCCGTTGGCGGACTGCTCGAAGAGGTATTCTGCGTCCAGGAGGTTCACCCCTTTCACCTTGACTCGAACACCCTGGTGGAGAGGGAAGGAGAGGACCGCGTCCAAACCGTTCCGCGGCTTTTCGTAAATGTCTGGAAGGCCGGACCCTCCAGCCGCTGACAGCCGTTCTCCGAAACGGTTGAAGAAGACACCGGCTTCCCAGCTACCGAGGTTGGCGTAGTTGAGTCCGAGGTTCAGGACGTACGGCGCCTGCCCCTCCAGGGGACGTTTCAGGTTTGTCGGTTGGAAAATCCCGCTCCGACTCACTGTCACTTCCGAGTCGATCCAGGCGAAGTTCCCCTGGAAAGAGAGATTCTCCAGGAGCCTCGTGAACCGGGCACCGGAAATCTGGACGTCCAGCTCCAACCCGATCAGCGTGGCCTCGTCCGCGTTTTGGAACGAATAGGCCGACGAGGCGGCCGCGATGAACACCTGCTCGATGGGGTCCTTCATCTCCTTATAGAAACCGCCCACCGAGATCAGCTCTCCAGGCGCCGGGAACCAATCAAACCGGAGGTCTCCTCCGAGGATCTCGGCTGGGACCAAGCCCGGGTTCCCCTTCAGCTGACGAAGGCTTGTCGCCTCCGTGAACTGGAAGGGGGCCAGCTCCCGGAACTCGGGACGGTCCACCGTTCGGCTGGCGGCGGCCCGAATCCTCAGGTCTTCCCTGGGGGAGTAGACCAGATTCACGGCAGGAGCAAAATCGGTTTGATCGACGGAAGCCAGGGTGGAATCCACTCCGAACCGGGTTCGGGAATCGAGACCGAGGGAGTAGGTCTCGATCCTGGCACCGACGATGGCTTCCAGCTTTTCCGAGACCGGGATTTCCAGCATGGCATAGCCGGCGGTGCGCTTGTCCTCGGCACCGTAGATATCACCCGGCTCCACCACCTCATCGATGGCGAACTCGCCTGCGCCCGGGTTGGAACCGACTATCGTGCCATCGACCAGGGATCCGTCCAGGTCCTCGATCGTGTTCCCCTTGAACAGCCAGTTCAGCCTCCTGGCGCCAAAGTCCCTCGATCGATCCCTGTAGGCTCCTCCGACCTTCACGGCCCATTCCCTGGAGACCAGGGTGAACGGAACCCGCCAATCCAGCTCGGCGCTCATATCATCGTCCACCAGTTCCGACCAGAAGTACCTTCCGCTTTCGGTGAAATCCAGGAGCCTGAAGACCTCGTCGTCATCGTCCAGGACGTAGATGGATTCCCTCAGGAAGGGCTCGTCTCGGTCAGCCCGAGCCATGGTGGCCCGCCAATCAAGCCGGGAGCCCCAGAAGAGAAGGTGCTCGCCGGAGAGCTGACCCCAGAGCATCAGGCGTTGCACAAACCGAGACCGCTCGTTTCGGAGGATTCCCCCGATGTCCTCCCCGTTCTCGCCGGTGTACGTGCGCCCCTCATCGTCGGTACTGAGGTTCACGGTGGCTCGGAGGCTGACCTGCTGGCTCGGATTTGGCTGGAAGGTGAAGTTGGAGACCGTGCCCCAACCCACGTTCCGGGTACCGCGTTGGAATGAGTAGTCGACGTTTGGCGTAGCCAGATGTGCCGTCTCGGCATCAAAAGCCGACGTCCGCCATTTTCTCTCTACGTCCTCTGTGATCAGGCGATAGCTGTCCGAATAGGTTCCGGCCAGGAAGTACCCGAACTGTCCCTCGTCCAAGAGGTCGGTTCTACCACCGACGGAAACGTCGATGGAGCGGTTATAAGGAGTTTTTTGGAAGTCAGGAGCAAATCCCAGCTGGGCCTCACGCAAAGCCTGGCCGACCGCGATCCTCCCCGCATCGTCCGCGGGGAGTCGACCCCCATCCCGAATTCCACCCATCGTGTTCGCGACCGCATCGGGCATGGCCCGAGTGCCATCGTCCATTCCCAACCAATCCCTCCCGCCACCTTCGTAGCGGATGAACCCGTCCTGGAATTGGCTGTTTGAGTTGAAGCTGGTGGAGGCGCCAATTCGAACCCGGAACCTGTCGGGGAAGTCCTTGGTCTTGATCTGGACAGAGCCGCCGGAGAAATCCGCAGGTTGATCGGGGGTGTAGGACTTTTGGGTCGTCAGGCTCTCCAGGAACCCCGACGGAAAGAGGTCCAGGGGTACGACCTCTTTCTCGGGCTCAGGAGAAGGTAGAGGAGATCCATTCAGAGCCGTCTGGGAGTACCGTTCCCCTAATCCCCTTACGTAAACGTACTTCCCATCGCTGACCGTCACGCCGGTCATCCGCTTGGCCACCTCGGCGGCATCCGAGGCTGGGGACTTGGAGATCTCTGCAGCGCCCATTGCGTCCATCATGGACACGGCGGATGCTCTCTGGTCCAGGAGGAAGGCGGCACTCCCCTGCTCCCTCTGTGCGCTTACGACCATGGCGTCCATCTCGATGGCTCTCGGTGCCATGGAAATGTCCATGGAAAGGGTTATCCCCTCTTCAACCACAACACCGGTAACAGTCTTCTGGGCGAACCCCAGCATTTCCGCGACCAGGTCATGTGTTCCAGGAGCCACCCGCAGAATGAGATAACGTCCGTTGATGTCTGTGATGGTGCCCTGCTGGGTTTTTGCTAGATAGACCTGGACGCCGGAGATCGGTTGGGCCGTGGTCTGGTCTACGATCCGGCCGACAATCCGACCTTCAGCGCTACCGTTGCCTTGACTCTGGCCCCCCGCAGAAGTAGTCGACATCCCTAAAGTCAATAAGAACAACAACATCCACCGGGACACCCCAGCCCCTCGCTCCAGAATGAAACAGGATTTCTTCATTTCGTCTTCGGATCCATCCGCTCACCTCCCGCAGACCGATCCGCCCGTTGTTGGCGGGAGCCCGGCCGACCCGCCCGGGTATGCTGGGGGCTCGGACTCCCTGTTGTTGCTAGCGCCATAAGAGTGGCAGGGGGCAGTAACGGAGAAGACCAACAGGGGTAACGGCCGAGGTCGAATTCGGTAACGAGTAGGTAAACCGAACCGGGCGTTTTTTCGGGGCTCGCTGCGGAAAACGAGATACCTGTTTGACATCCCAGGTTCCCGTCCCCAATGGTTCGTTTATGGACCGAGATGAGAAACCGGCTGAGGAGGTAGGGCCACCCTTCCCGGGGGGGACTGTTGCCCAGGAGGCTTGGGCCCGGATCCAGGCCATGGACGACTGGGTGATCGAACGTCAGATCGAGCTGACCACCATTCCAGCGCCCCCCTTCGGGGAGGGCCCAAGGGGGGAGCGGGTACGCGAATTGTTTGGGGAGTTGGGCCTCAAACAGGTCCGTACGGACAGGGAGGGGAACGTCTTAGGCCGTTGGGATCCGGAGAACGCTCCAGTCCGGGCCGAGGTATCGGAGACTCTTCCGTTGGTGGTCTCCGCCCACCTGGATACGGTTTTTCCCGCGGGTACCGATGTAACCCCGACCCATGACGGGAACCGGATCAGCGCCCCGGGAATCACCGATGACGGCCGTGGGCTCGGGGCGATCCTGGCCTTGGCCCGCTTGGTGTCCGAGCACCCTTTCCCCATTTCCCGACCCCTCTTTTTTGTTGCTACGGTGGGTGAAGAAGGGCCAGGGGACCTCCGGGGGGTCAGACATCTGTTCGCAGGCGGACCAGAGTTGGGCCCCGTATCGGGGTTCATCTCCCTCGACGGGGTCGGGTTGGACCGGATCATTCACCGGGGGGTGGGATCCACCCGCCTTAGAATCGAGATCGACGGGCCCGGTGGCCATTCTTGGACAGATTATGGCCGGCCCAACCCCATCGATGCCCTTGGGGCCTTGGTTTCCAGGGCAGGCTCTTTCCCTCTCCCGGAACAGCCGAGAGCCTCCATGACATTTGCTCGGTGGGGAGGCGGGACCAGCATCAACTCCATTCCTCAAAAGGCCTGGGTGGAGGTGGATCTCCGAAGTGAAGGCGCCGGGGAGCTGGAATCCCTGGAAGGGAGATTGATGGAGGCCTGCCGGGAAGAGGTGGAGAAGGCGTCGAAAGGCCAACCCCACGCAAGCCGCCTTCACCTGGCCGTCAAGGACCTCGGCCGGAGACCTCCGGGTGCCACCGACCCCTCTCAGCGGCTCGTGCAGGCCGCTGTCGAAGCCACCCGACGCCTGGGGGAAGAGCCCCAACTGGTTTCCTCCTCCACGGATTCCAACCTTCCCATGTCGTTGGGAATCCCAGCCATCACCTTGGGCGCCGGCGGACGGGGGGGAGGGATCCACACGACCGACGAGTGGTTCGAGAACACGAAGGGCCCGGAAGGGATCCTCCGGGCCCTCCTCACCATTCTCTTCCTGGAAGAGAGCGGTTTTAGTGTCGAACCAGGCAATGGTCCCCTACGCTGAGTTTCCCGTCGAACCCCTGGACCGTGCTGTGCCCCCCCACCAAGGAATTCCTGAGGACGGAGTTCTCGATGACGGCCCCGGGTCCAATGATGGAATTCCTGATTGATGAGTTGACGATCTTTGCCCCGGCTTCGATGGTCACGTGCGTTCCGATGGTACTCCCTTCCAGAACAACGCCGTCCTCGATTCGGCTGGTCTCCCCGAGCACGGTAGCATCCACGACCGCCGAAGCAGAAATACCGCCACGTGAGGTTTTTAGGAGATGGGCGTTGGTCTCCAACAACGTCTCCGGCTTTCCGCAGTCGTACCATCCTTCCACCGGTGCGGTGAGGATCTTGGATCCCTGATCGACCATGTATTGGAAGGCGTCGGTCAGGTAGAACTCGCCGGAGGGGCCCGGCGGATTTTCCAACGCTACGTCGATCCCCTGAAAAAGCAGCTCCCGGTCCCTGATATAGTAGAGACCGATGTTGGCAAGCTTCGAGATGGGGTCCTGCGGCTTCTCAACGATCTTGGTCATGGCTCCGTCGTCGTCCGTGACGATGACACCAAACCGCTGATAATCTTCGACCTCTTTTGCCCAGATTACCCCAGCCCACTCCGGACCCAGGCTCTTGGTCATGGACAGGTCCGCATCGAAGAGGGTGTCTACGAAGAGGATGAGCATCTCGTCTTCGACGAAAGGCTCCGCCAGCTTCACCGCACCAGCCGTCCCATCCTGAACTTCCTGAACAACGTATTCTGGACGGATGTCCGGGTACTCTTGCGCCATGTAGTTCTTCACGACGTCCCCTAGGTACCCGATGACGAAGACAATCTCCTCCACCCCCACCTCTTGGAGGTCGTCGAGGATGTAGCTCATCACGGGCTTTCCACCCACTCGAAGGAGCGGCTTTGGTGTCAGATACGTATGTGGCCGGAGCCGGGTCCCCTTGCCGGCAAGGGGAATCACTGCCTTCATGGTAGGTACTCGTTTTGGAGTGGATCTTTGTGTGAATCCGCGACCTCGCGGCCAGAGTATATGGAGACGAAGAGGACGGAGCAAACCGTGGGGCTCCGAGCGGTAACCGCTATATTGTTTCTGACTCTGCCGGCTTTGTCTTTTTTCGGGAGAAGGCCAACATGACTGCCAAGGCTCGGACCCTTTCCCTCAGCTCCCCAGGGGCTTTCCTGTTCGTCCCGTTGGTGCTGCTTTCATCCTGCACCCCAGCCGTTGCCCAGGTTCCAGCAGGACCCCCACCTTCCCCTCCGGAGGAAGCCGGAACCATCCAGGTAACAGGCCAAGCCCAAATCAGGGTCCCGGCAGATCGCGTTTTGATCAGCTTCACCGTCGAGACCGAAGGGCCCTCAGCCGGTGACGCTACAGAAGAGAACGCCAACAAAATGGAGCGGGTGATCTCGGCCGTCCGTGGCGTGGGGATCTCGGGCATGGAGGTCGAGACCTACGGCTACAGTCTGAGGCCAGAATACCAGGTCTCCCGGGAAGGCACAGGCACCCGGACCATCTCGGGTTACAGGGCCCAGAACAACATCCGGGTCACGGTCCCTGAGATCGATGCCGTGGGGGATGTCCTGGACCGGGCCGTGGAGGCAGGCGCCAATCGGGTGGCGAACCTCCAATTCGAAGCGTCTGACACCCGAGCCGCCCGGCTCGAGGCCCTCCAGGACGCCGTCGCCAGCGCCCGGGAACAGGCTGAAACCATCGCGTTGGCCATGGGCGTGAGACTAGGGATCGCCCTGGAAGTCCAGGGCGGAGCCACAGCCCCCTCCCCCCGCACCCCAGGGGCCATCATGCTGCGTGCATCGGCCGAAACCACCACCCCGGTGGAGGCGGGAGATCACCTGGTATCCGCTTCGGTGAGCATCAAATACAGGATCCTGGAGGGAGGTTCTTGAATCTCGGAAAGCTGCGGGCCGTATGGACCGAGAACCAGGCCCACACCCACCCCGAACACCCTGATCCGAGACTGAGGGGTCGCACCTACGCGATCCCGTTCGCCCGCGTGTGGGCGGCGGTGGCGGAGCTGTCCCAAGGAGGGCTCCGGGGGTGGAACACCCTCCTGTCAGACGAGGACCTTGGGATCTTGAAGGCAGAGTGCACGGTCCCACTTCTCAGATCCAGCGACGAGATCGAAGTCCGAATGTCCCTAGACGAGAACGGGCAAACCCGGGTCGATGTGTCCTCAACGTCCAACACAGAGAAGGGAGATCTCGGACGAAACGCCCGACGGATCCGGAAGTTCTTCCGAACTCTCGACAAGCGGGTGGAAGCCGGCCCCGGGAAAATCCTGGACCCCACCGTTCCTCTCATCCGAACCGGCCTTCTGGCTCTCTTGTTGGTGGCAGCCTGCGGCCCCTCGGAGGAATCCGCTGCCGGAGGGACCGATCCCCAGCCCGACTCGCCGGAAGCCCCCCGAAACTTCCAGGGCCGGAGCTACGAAAGGCATAT
>JANQDZ010000023.1 GCA_028278645.1 Longimicrobiales bacterium
GCATCATCGGGCTGTGCATGAAGGTGGGGTCAGCGTGTGTATGGATGTGAACCAGCAGGTGGTGTTTTTCACGCCAAAGGGGAAGGCCCTCTTGGCGGCTCCACCGGCAAATCCTGGGGTCCGGCCGTGTCCCAAGCAGGGGGCCAACGTCGACACGGGGTTTCGGTCACCAGGATCCGGGAGAAAGGGCGGGCCGCCACCGGTCGATGTCTCTGCCTCCATCCCCCGATGGAAGCACGACTCCGACATCCCCTGGGAGGTCGAAGCCAGGGCCTGGGAAGCGTTGGATCCAGTGTAGAGCTTGAGAAGCCCTGGATCCAACGTAGAGCCTGAGAAGCGGTGGGTTCGGCGTGAGGGAAGTGAGCCTGGCCTTATTGCCGCGCGCTGTACTGGTCGCGTTTAGTGCGACCGGGTCAGCCCTCGTTTGCCTGGGTCACCGGCCCACCGATCCCACCGATCTGATCTCGATGTAGTAATTCGGATCCACGGCAAAAGCCGATGGATCGGATAGCTCGAACCGCACCGTCTGCCACCGCTCCGTGGGATGAATCACCGTGTAGCCGTTATCGTCCAGGGTGACGCCGATCTGCATGTCGAACCCCGGCACCACCTCAGACCATCGATACGAGAGGTCCGACCCTTCGATCCTGTATTCCAGCGCCGGGACCATGGTGGTGCGGAGGTACTGATCGAAGACCTTGCTCAGGTCGATGCCGGCTTCCCGGCTTATGTAGGCTTCCACCTGAGTCCCGGCCACAGCCTGGTATCTGAACTCCTCGTTCAGGCCACGGAGGATGTTCCTCCACAGCTCGTCGTCACCCACGATCTGCCGGATGGTGTGGAGGAGGTTCCCACCCTTGGGATACATGTCCCCTGAACCCCAGGCTGCCACCTCGTAGTCGGGGATGATGGGTCGGTCGTTTCGGATGCCCTGGCGGACTCCCACGGTGTATCGGGCCCCGTCTTCCTTTCCAAACAGGCACTCTGTGTACAACCCCTCGGCATAGTTGGCGAAGGCTTCGTGGACCCACCCGTCGGCCCTATCCCGGGCCGTGATGTTGTTTGCGAACCACTCGTGGGCGGCCTCGTGGATGATGATGAAGTCCCACTCCATTCCGAGGCCCGTTCCTGACGCGTCCCGACCTCCGTACCCGTTTGCGTACCCGTTCCCGTACGTCACCGCGCTCTGGTGCTCCATTCCCGGATAAGGAACGTCGATGAGCTTGAACCCATCCTCATAAAAGGGATACGGTCCGAACCAGTGCTCGAAGCAGGCGAGCATGGGGTAGGTCTGTGTGAAATGGGTCCGGGCTTTTTCCAGGTTGTAATCCAATGGCCAGAAGTCCACGGTGAGCGCCCCTGCTTCGCCCTGGTAGACATCCCCGTAATGGACGTAGTTCGCGGCGTTGACGTTGATGGCGTAGCCGTTGATAGGGTTCCCAACGAACCATTCCCACGTCGTGGTGCCGTCCCCGTTTGGGGTCACTTCTCGTAACCGTCCGTTCCCCACGTGAACGAGGGGGTCGGGAACCGTGATCCCAACGTTTACGCTGTCCGGCTCGTCCACCCAGCTGTCCTTCAGCGGCCACCAGATACTGGACCCGATTCCCTCGTCGGTGGTGACGATCCAGGGCCGGCCCTCCTCGTCGGTACCCCAGGTGAACCCACCGTCCCAAGGCGGGCGCCGGGCGACGTGGGGAGCTCCTCCGTAGTAAACCGTGACGGCTCGGACAGAGCCCACTTCCTGGCTGTCCAAAGGTGTGGCGAAGTACGCGTTCCCGTCCTTCCGGAATGAGAGGGCTGTTCCGTCCTGGACGATGCTGTCCACACCGAGGGGCTCCTGGAGGTCGATCTGCATCTCCTGCCCCGACCCCAGGACCCGGTAGGCGATGGTGTTGTGGCCGTGGATGGTGGAGTCGGCCGGGTTCACCGCTACCTGTAGGTCGTAGTACGTGACGTCCCACCAGGTCCTGGCTGGCGACACCGTGGACCCCCGGAGGGAGTCGGCACGTGTGTAAACCGGCACTGTTTGCGCGGAGGCGTGGGCGGCCGATCCAAGGAGGAGGACGAGGGCTGTGACTGCTGGGCCGAATCTGGGCATACGGGTCCTGGCGCTAGGGACTGACATTTATCTTGCTAGCCTTCTTATGGCTTCAACTCTATCGCTGCAGCGTGACGACCTTGGTCGCGGCCACGGATGCATCACTTTCCGAAACCGCCCGAAGCGTAAGCGTCGCGGCCTCGGCCCGGCTGCCGCCGCCGTCCGAGGAAACGTAGACTGTCAGCGCCTGAGACCGGCCGAACTCCACCGCCGCCAGCCCGTTGAGTATCCGAGCCGACCAGCCCTCACCCTCCACCGATACCTCCAACCGATAGAGGTCCGAGGTCAGGTACTCTCCCGCGTCGTCCGGATGCAAATCGGCCGGCATGGCTTCCGACGATCCGGTGTTGGTGATGGTGAAGGTGATAGGTGCGAGCGAAGGTCCGACGGAGATTTCGTCAGGCCCGGCCAAAGTCACGGCCCGCGTGTGCGGCCCCGATCCATCCAGAGATCGTACGCCCAGGGTATAGGCCAGGATCCCGTCATCGTCCTTTTCCAGATCGATGACGTAGAAGTGCAACCGGTTGTGAGGGTCCACCCATTCGAACTCGCTTCCCGAGTCCAACCCGGCATGGAAGAGGGCATCGTTGAGCTGACGGTAGTCGGCGATGGTCCTCATCACCTCTTCCCCGTTGGGCTTCGCGTAGTCCACCATGTTGATGTCTTCAGGGTGGGCGTCGATGACCCATATGTAGCTGTTGAACCCGTTGGGTCCGCCGTTTTGTCCTCGAAGGCTGTCCTTGAACTTGGCCAGCAGCACACCGTTGTCCGGCGTGAAGGAGTCGTACCCGATGCGCTGGACCACCTCCAGGGAATAGGCGTCGTAGTTGGGGATTCCGGAGGACAGGGGATTGGTGGCTGGATCGGCTTCAGGCGTCCGGTCCCTGGGCTCCTCTCCGTCCAGACGGACGATGAGACCAGCGTAGGTGCCGGGAAGGGGCTCCACAGCCCGGGCCGTCACCCGAGCTACGGCCAACCCGGACAGGGCCAGTCCCTCACGGCTCAGGGTGAGGACGTCGTCTTCCGTGATGAACTCGTTCTCCAGGCGGTTCTTGATCATGAGCCCCGCAGGCATTGCCGCGCCGCCGACGGGCGGGACTACCCAGCGTGTGTGTGGCCCGCCGGGCCCGTTGAAGCATCCCCGATCCATCATGTCCCAGGTCCCGGCGGCGACCCTGCGGTACGGCTCCCGGTAGGGATTGTTGTTCAGATCGGGCAGACGAAAGGCGTAGTGGCCGAGCTCGTGCGTGA
The DNA here is from genome assembly GCA_028278645.1 of Longimicrobiales bacterium. Classification (GTDB taxonomy): domain Bacteria; phylum Gemmatimonadota; class Gemmatimonadetes; order Longimicrobiales; family Gaopeijiaceae; genus JABDNZ01. Next base: position 3,353 of record JANQDZ010000023.1, read on the forward strand.
TGGTGCCCGAGTTCTCACCCTGCCGCATGGAGGAGAGGCCCCACTGCTGGGCTCCCGCCAGCCAGCTCGTCCACTCCACGTACCGGGTGGGGATCCACCGGGGCATTTCAGGATTCGGATTGCCCCACTCAGGGGGGATATCGTCGGGGTTGTTGAACTTCATCTCCCCGAATTCCTGCCATACACCGGTCTCGTCGTAGCTGGCGTATATCCGGAGAACCGCGTCGAACTGGCCGCGGAGCTCCCGGGCCGGCATCCCGACGTCCTCGGCCCAGAGGGAGTCGCAATCGGGCTCCATCCGGTTCCCCGCGACACTCCTTCCGTCGGGGGCAGACTCCTCCTGCCCGTATTCGTTCAGGCCGTACTCCCACCGGTTCTTCGGCATCCGATAGGGCCCGAAGACCTCCACTTCGGTGATTCCGAACTCCCCACGAGACTGCTCCATCCAGTAGCCGTTGATGGTCTGGAAATGGTTCACCTTGCTGGGGGTCATCCAGAAATCAGCATAGAACTGAGAGACTTCCTCCCTGGATACCGGATCGATCTGGGGATTTCCGAAGGGATCCGAACCTTTTGGCATCGTGATGACGAAGGGCTGGTCCGGGAAATCGATGCCCATGACGGCGAGCTTGAACCCCCGCTCGGGTTGGAGAGAGGGATCGGCCCAGTTGTGGCCGGGGATGGGACGGTAGTCGTCCCACGTCATGTCGTCCTGGTCCTGAACCACCTGGGGATCCAAGGGCGCCAGATCGTGGACCGAGGACGATTCCTCCGAGCAGGCGGTGGCGACAGAGGTCAGTGACAGAAGGAGGAAAAGACGCGCGTTTATTGCTCCACTCCGAATCGGAAGATCACGCCTACGCCGGCTTCGTTTGCGAAGGGCTCGGCCTGCCACACCACCTGGTCGAACCCATTCGCTCCTCATGGTCGTGGCCCCTTTCCGTGGTTTCCATTTGTGCAGGCCTCTGCCTGACGTCCAGGCTGAGAGGTGTGAGGATAGTAAAGACCGCAACGCGGGCCCGCGACCTCGAGGGCCTTGCTCATAACCTGTCGTCAGTTAAACCTTGAACCTTCGGCGGCCGGATCGGCGGCTCGCCTACTGATACGGACTCATAAGAACCAGGGACTTCCCGCCCCGCGGCATCGCGGGGAGATGGATCGATGTGTGCTGGGGTTCGGGTTGTGGCCGGCCCGGGAAGTTGAGCCTGTATGCATGCAGGAACCCCATGACCAAGAAGCCCCCCATCGTCCCCGCGATCCTGTTCCTCTTTGGTCTTGCTCTCATCCCCAGCCAGGCAAACGCCCAATACCTGGCCGAGAAATGGCAAATCACTCCTAAGGCCGGGTTGGAGGCCGGCTTTCAGGAAGCCGGCAAAACCCACATGGAATTCCGGATGGCCAATGGCGACCCTGGGTACTGGCAGACTTGGGAGGTCCGGGTCGGCGAGAATGTCGGCGACTACCTCTTCATCATCTGGGAGCATGAATGGGCGGATTGGGATGCGTATGAGGCGAGTGATTTCGCGAAGGTCGCAAGTCCCCACTGGGGGGCGACCGTGGCGCCCCTAGTCGAGGACGCGGTGAACTACATCTCCGAGACCGACACTACGATGATAAAATTCCCTACTGATCCCGATTTTGAAGCCAACCTCGTGAATGTCATGACCCTTCACGTTGCCCAAGGGAAGATGATGGAATTCAGGGAGGAAATGGCGAAGTTCCATCAGGCTATCGTTGATGCTGACATGCCCGTTTACTACAGGCCGAGCGTGCCCGTGATTGGTGGGGAGAGCAGCACCTTCACCATCGCAGCCTTCGGTCCCAATTGGGCCCACTTTGCCGACCCTGATCCGATCATGGGCCAGATGTATGGAGAGGAGGAAGCCATGGCCATCTTCACCCGGATGGGGGAAGTGGCGGTGAAGGTCGAGTCCTCCATGCCTCCGGTTTCGGCCCGACCTGTCGAACCTGCCTGAGATGTAGGAAGGGGAGGACCGCGTAGGAGACCCGGGGCGGGAAGGACCTGGAATCCAGCCCGTGCGAACCGCCTAGTCTCGACAAGAGGCCTGGGTGGTCCCCACGGATCTCACATCCCCGCCTCTTCCAAGGGCGATGTACATCCGATTGTTCCAAAGGTTAACGTCTTGGCTCACTCCGTCGAATGGTGGGCGCTCAAGGGCCGCATCCAGGCACCAACCCACACTGTCCGGGGCAGGGAAGGTCACCGGGACTGCGATAAACCTTCGCCCCGTCGGACTTCCCGGCTGAGTCAGGTTAAAGGGCTGACTGAGGAAGGTCCCCCCGAAAAGGTGCGGCGAAGAGGCCGGCGCCACCCTGACCTGGATACGGTTACCTGTGACGTCACCAGCACCCAAATTGAAGACCAGGAGAAAGACCGTGGCTTTCCCGGGCCCAAGATCTCCCGGTTCGTTACAGCCCACCGAATTGGCATCTGGACTGCAGTCCCCATCCCGATCCACGAGGACCGGAATCGGTGAAGGGTAGGGCTGCTGATAGCCGGAGTGTACCCTACCGAAAAGCAAAGCGGGGTCAGGGCCTCCGATCGATTCACAGTCCCCGACGCAGTATCGGAAGGAAGAAGCGGAGCCGGCGAGGGCGGCGGTATCAGCGACAGCAGCTACGACTCCCAGGACCCTCTCCTTCTCGCTGAGACCAGGGAAATTCTCATTGTGCGCCGACACGTACAACTCCTGAATCGTGTCGCCATGAGGTTGGGCAAAGAACCCAGATCTAGTTCCATCTTTATGGAGAGCCAGGGCTGACACCGAGAATCGATTTGGGTCCGACCCCTGGAGTCGGGCTTGGAGCACAGTCCCGGTCCCGGCGTCAGGGCCTGAGAAATAGACGTATCGCCGAGTAAGGGGTGCGGTCGATCTTGCCGACGGTGTCTGGGGGAACGTGGTGATTGAATCCGCGAAACCACCAGAACCGCCAAGATCCGGATAGGAAGCACCCTCTTCAAACTTCTCCGGATCGAGCAAAGCCATAGTGAAGCCGACCCACTCGCGCCTCAGAGAGGATCCTCTTGCAGCGAGCGCGGAGTCGATTGCCAGATGTGGGTTTGGCGTGTTCCGCATCCGGAACCAAGCGTCACGGACCAAGCCGTGCCCATATTTCTCCGACAGAAAGCGGAGCCAGAACCACCCTCCGTACCGCAGTGAGGCCAGAGGAACCTCAGGCTCTCGGAATACGGTGAAGAAACCAAGCGCCTCCGAAAGCACGTTGGCGTTGATATGGTCGAAAGTCTCGTCGTTCATCCAGTTCGCGGAGGCTTCCGCAAAGTCGCCGGGCCCGAAACTTGTTGCTGCCTCGGAGATCCCGAACTGAACTGAGTGGTGGTACTCGTGAGCCACGACATCCCAGATCACCTCCGGTTCCGAGAGTGTCCCAAGGTCTCCCGGACCGGAGTTGATGTTTGGATCGAGGTAACAGCCCCGGAGGTCCTGATCGAGACCCATGTACGAGGGTTCGCCCGGTGGGACGGCGCCCGCGGTCTCCGATTGAACGTAAGCGATCACCCCGCATCCGACCTCGTGCACATAGACATCGTATCGGCTGTCCCCTCCTCGAACGCCATCACCCGGTGGCACCGGCCACCCGAGGTCGACGATCTGGCGTTGATGGGTGGCCTGCAGCGCGGCTCCAATGAGATCCACGTAATCTGGCACGCCATTGGCCGGTGCTAAATCAGTTAAATCGGGGGAGTCCGCATCGGTTGTATCGGTCGAATAGTGGATTCGAAAGCAAGCGCTGGGGCTTTTAGAGCAATCAACCCCAACGGGGGCTACGTCAACAGAGTCACTTTTGTTTAGTACCGGGCGTGGTACCGGGCGTTGTCCCGCCGCAGCGGAGGACAAACCGACAAGCGAACCGCCGATCAAGAGGCAAAGCCAAGCAGTGCGCCCCATCATGGCCGATGAATCCTGCGTGTGCCCAGCCGAACCGGTATCACGACCGTCCTGCCAGGGGATACAACCGGCAGGTCGCGGGCGATTCCGTAGTCAAACGTCATCGTCAGTGAGGTGTCTGGTTCGATCTCGACGAAGAACAAACCCGTCGAATCGGTGGACGTACGCAGGGGTCCAACGGTCAAGCTTTGGCCGGATTCAGGCACGATCATACCTCTAGCTCGAGTTCCGCGCCCCCCGGCAAGGCGATAGTACGCCAGGCCGACCACGAATGCTCCTTCTAGGCGGGAGCTGGGTAGCGCTTCAGGCGGTGGTAGGTCCACCAGGACCCTCCCTGGGTCCTCAACGGTTTCGACGACTCCCACCGGGGCGAACCCTGGACGCGTCCTGAACACCCCTACTGCCGAGCCCGGTGAAAGCGACGGGGCGATTACGCAGAAGAGCCCATCGGTGCGGGCTTCCGCATCGACTAACTCATCACCATAGAACACCTGGAGGCGGAACCCAGGAGCACCCGCTGTGGACGCCCCGATCGAACCCCCGATACCGGTCGATCCGACCGGTATTTCCGGGCAGGGATCTTGCGCCCCTGCCGGCCGCACCGCGCTGGCACACGCGATGCAGAGGGCATAAACGAGGATTCCTGAGCGCATTAGGCCGCTCCGATACCTGACTCTCTCATACATCTGGGCCCCTTCCGAGAAATTCCTAAAGCGAGGAGTACCTAGCTGCAGGCGAGGGACCACAGGTGGACTCGCCAACCCACGCCAGGGGTTCCTGTCGCGTTTTTCTCCGGTTTGGCGCGCGACAGTTATCGGCACTCAGGCCTTGGTCATCAGTCCCCCCCGACTTTGTAAGGAGACGATCTCCAGCGGCCTAGGAAAAATAGTAGTTTCCCGTCCACCTACCGGGGGAAACTGTTGTCCGGACCAACACCTCACAGTTTAAAAAGAGAAACAAAGACAGAGAGGGAGAGCTGATCTTCGTCAGATCGGTAACCGAACTGCACCCCACCAGCCAGCCCTTCTCCGGTGCTTGGGATAATGTACACTGGGAGACCCACGCCCCAGACCTCGCTATCCACGTCAACGGAATATTCAAGCCGGAAAGCTGCGACGCCGCCGACACGCTGTGACAGAGAAAGGCCCAACACGCTCTTCTCTTGTTGTTTTGGACCTCCGACCACCACCTCTTCGCAGACCAAGGTCCCGGGGGGGTCCGCTGAAGACGGAACGCACAGGTCCCGCTTGTCTCCTGGCTTCCACGATTCTTCAACCCGATACTTTGCCTGCAAGAGCGTCGACGAGCCCCATCGGTATCCCAAGAACCCCTCCACGGACCAGGCCGTTTCGCTCGTCTCGGCGCCATCGAGCGTAGATGCATCACGGTATTTGAAAGAAACCGGGGCAACTCGCCCCTTTCCCCCCCAAACCAGGTTGTTTTCACCCTCAAGCATCCTGAAGCTGGCAGTAACCTCCAACCGTGCTTTTCCGGCCAGTCCATCAAGGTCGGCCAGTTCCGTCGAAGATGCCGTTGAGTCGACAGGACCCACTAACGTGGCTGAGAAGACTCGCCGCGCATCGTCACAAACCCCGGGCAGATCACACAAATTGAACTGCAGTTTGGCTTCCTTTTTTCCTCGATCAGCTGCCAACGATACAGTCCAGTTAGTGGTCCGAGCGGCGGATTTTAAGCTTGGATCGAATAGGAGAACTCCGAGTTCTCGGACTCTCCGAGCATCGCTGGTCCCGGCCAGGGTCCGGGAGGTCCCCGGATCAGAGGGCGGGGCCATGTAGCCCGTACTCTGCCCGGATACTGGAGCGGCGCTCGAGAGAAATAACGAAACCAGCAAGGCAAGGACTCTTTCGTGTCTCCGCATGAGAAACCCACCGTTCTTGGAAGCGTCTCTGATCCACGGTGTCACCAAAAACGGCAACATCGCCGAAGCACACCGGGCAACTATTCTTGCTTTTGGGAGGGAGTGCCCAGGACACACTTTGTGTGCTCCGTCCGCCCTCCCCTCGTCTTAAACAGAGAGTTAAGCCGTTTGTCTAGATCCGAAGTGGCAGAAGCAAGCAGGCCGAGAATAATGGATCGGACAGGTCCACTTTCAGCGGGTCAGAACGGCACTCGCCTGGACGCAGATCCAGATCTAGCTGGGGGGAGATCCTATTTAGCGCGAAACCTATTCGTCTGTCAAGTTTTTACTGCGGAGGTGCTTTCTCAGTAAGCCGGTCTACCACGCGACCGCTGTCTCCAGACCAGACGTCGATCTCGCGGAAACCCCTTCGACAACACCCAGGTCGAGAGCTTTTTCAAAACCCTGAAGCACGAAGAGCTCTTGGCAAACAACTACGCTACTGTGGCCGACGGCGTCGAGGGATTCACTCCAACCAGAGACATCCCTTTCCTCAGTTTCTGACCAGGGTGGGTGGCTTCAGTTTCGCCGCGCATAGGCTCTCCCTGATACGAAGCCCTCCCCGTTCCTTCCGACTAAAAACTTTTGCCCTTGAAAATTTTTTCTTTCCAGTGAGTATTTCTTTGTCCGGTTCCCCCTGGATGGGAGCCAGGCCTCCAAAGCAAAAGCGCATCAATCTCTGAGGATCTCCCCGTCGGCTGGGGAGACAAGCTGAGCCTTTTCGGTGATTCCCCGAGGGTCAGGCACAATGCCGCCCTTGTATTTGTGTTCCGTTTTCAGGAGAGATGTTATGACCAGGCACCGTTTCGCCTTCCCCTTCCTCTTTATCATGGCCCTGGCTCTGCTGCCGGCTCAGACCCAGGGTCAGGACATGTCCCGATGGTGGCAGTTCAAGCCCAAAGCCGGGAGTGGGCCGGCCTTCCAAGAGGCCTTCCGGGCTCATGTGGAATACCGCAAGGAACTGGGCGATCCCTGGTCCTGGGCTGTCTACGAGACCGTTGTGGGAGAGGACTACGGGACTCTTCACGTCGGTTCTTTCAATCACACCTGGGCCGACTTCGACGCCTACGAGACCTGGGAGAACGGGGCCGCGGCCAGCGCCCACTTCCAGGCCACAGTGAGTCCCTTGGTGGAGGAGATGACCACCAATATCTCTCAGGCCAATAGGTCCTTCGAACGGTATTACCCGGACCCGGAGCAGGTTCCGAACTACGTCAACGTCACAACCTTCTATCTCAATCCGGGCAAGCAGGGGCAGTTCAACGAGAATGTCATGAAGTGGCACGAGGTCATCGAGGCCAACAACATGCCCTACTACTATGCCTCGAACTTCCTGGCTGCCGGTGGGGAAGGCCCATCCTTCACCATCGCCCTTTTCGGAGAGGGCTATGCCAGCTTCGCCGATCCCGATCCCTCCATGGAGGCGGCGATGATGGAGCACTTCGGCGAGGAAGAAGCGATGGAGATCTTCACCGCTTTTGGTGAGTCGTTCCACTACTGGGAGAACGTCGTCGTTCGGTTCCGACCCGATCTCTCGCTGATCAACGAGATGTAGGCGGTCTTCCGGCCGTCGGTCGGAGAACTTCAGGGCCCGGGGGGACACCCTCCGGGCCCTTTTTCTGTGTCCGTTCCGCTCGGCGCAGCCGCACCCCTCTGCTGGATCCAGAGACCGCAGCGCAACCCCGATTGAACCTTTCGGTTGCCCCGTTCGTAGTATACCTAGAAGTTCTATGGGGGAGCACCCCCTCTGACCTGCGCACGAACCACAGGCGACTGGCATGCCGAGCCCAAAACCTGAGTCCAAAGCCGACCTCCTGAAGGGCACGCTCGACCTTCTCATCCTCAAAGCTCTGACCTTCGGTCCGCGCCACGGCTACGGGATCGCCCGGTGGCTCGAGGAGTCGAGCCGCGACCTACTCCACATCGAGGAGGGCTCCCTGTATCCGGCCCTTTCCCGCATGGAAAAGCGAGGCTGGATCCAATCCGAGTGGGGGTCATCCGAGACGAACCGACGAGCCAAGTACTATCGCTTGACCGCCTCGGGCCGGGGGCAACTGTCCTCTCAGGCCCAGGGATGGGAACGGCTCGTGGAGGCCATGTCTCTCGTCCTTCATAAGAAACAGGCCTGAGGCACGACATGGCTTCATCCCTCGACCGTTGGATCCGCATGTGGTCGCACCTCTCCCGTCGGAGGCTCAAAGGGGAGGTGGACGAAGAGCTGGAGTTCCATCTGGAGATGCTGGCCCAGAAGTACGAATCCCAGGGCATGGATCCGGCCGACGCGCGACGGGCAGCAGAAGAACGCTTCGGCGATCCCGGACGCATCAAGAAATCGACATTCCGGGCCGAAAGGTCCCGGGTAAAGCAGAGGAATCGAGCTGTTCTTATGGATAACCTTCGCCAAGACCTCCGCTTCGCCTTCAGACAACTCTGGAAACGGCCGGTCTTCAGTGGGATCGCGCTGGCCATGCTGGCTCTGGGTATCGGAGCCAACACGGCAATCTTCAGCGTGGTCCACAACGTTCTCCTGAGGCCGCTGCCTTTCCACGAACCGGACCGGATCGTTCGGATCTGGGAGTCTCGTCTCGAACAGGGGTGGGAACGAGCCTCGGTTGCCCCAGGCAACTTCTGGGACTTCCGGGATATGAACCGGTCCTTCGTGGACCTGGGCGCCTACCGGTTCTCGGCCGCGAACCTCACTGGCGGGGAGCACCCCGAGCAGCTCAGCCAAGGCCGGGTCACGTCAGGGTTTTTCGGAGAGGTTCTCGGTGTGAGGGCGGTGATCGGCAGGACTTTCCTTCCGGGTGAAGACGAGGGTCAGGGCGAGGGGAACGTGGTGGTTCTGGGGAACGAGTTCTGGCACAGCCACTTCGGTGGGGATCCCTCGGTTCTGAATACCCAGATGACCCTGGATGGTGAGAGCTATACGGTGGTCGGCGTCCTGCCCAGAGGCCGGCCATGGTTGGACTTCGCCGACGTCTATACGCCCATCTTGAGGGAGTTCGAAGCGGTCAGGACGAGCTTCGAGCTGGCTGTGATCGGACGACTCAGAGACGGGATGACCCTGGAGGTTGGCCGGGATGACCTGGCGAGCGTAGCGCGGCGGTTGGAGGAGGCGTTCCCGGAAGATCTGGCGGGAATTGGTGTGACCGTGGGCCCTTCCAGCGAGTGGGTCGCAACGGATGAGACCCGCCGGGCTCTTTGGGTTCTCCTGGGCGTGGTCGGGTTCCTTCTCATGATCGCCTGCGTGAACCTGGCGAACCTTTTCCTGGCCCGGGCCACCGGTCGAGTACGCGAAACGGCAATTCGTGCCGCAACCGGGGCGTCAAAAGGCCGGTTGATTCGACAGGGCCTGACCGAGTCCCTGGTGGTTTCATTGCTAGGTGCAGGGCTGGGTTTGGTCCTGGCCTGGTGGGGTGTGAACACACTGATCGCCATGGCTCCGGGGAACATCGACGGCCTCTCCGATGTGACCATCAATGCCTGGGTCCTGGCGTTCACGCTGGGTGCCGGGGTGCTCACCGGTGTCGTGACAGGGCTGGTTCCCGCACTACAAGCGTCCGGTTCGGATGCCGCTTCCACGCTGCGGGCGGGTGGTCAGAGCATCGCCGGAAACCGGGCCCACAACCGACTCCGCAGCGTTCTGGTGGCGGCGGAGGTGGCGGTGTCCCTCATGCTTCTGGTGGGGTCGGGCCTCCTTATTCGGAGTTTCGGAGAGCTCATGGGCGCAGAGCGGGGGTTTGAGTCGGAGAATCGCCTCATCGCCTCGGTGAACGTGCCCGACCAGTACGGTCCGGACGAGTTCTTGAGTTTCAACCAACGGCTTCTGGACCGGGTTCGGGAGCTGGGTCCCGTTCAGAGCGCTGCCTTGGTCCACATCAGGCCCCTTTCGGGCGGGAGCACAGGGCTGGGCTTCGCTCGGCCGGACCAGCCAGACCCCGAGGGAGGGACTCCCTGGGCGTCCTGGCGCCTGGTTTCTCCCGGCTACTTCGAGACCATAGGGGTCCCGGTCCTGAGGGGTAGGGACCTTACCGCCGACGATCTCGCCGCCATGGGTGATGGCCCGCTACCCGCACTGATCAGCGAGCGCATCGCCGAGCAGCTCTGGCCAGGGGAGGATCCCCTGGGCCGTACCATCACCCTCTGGGCCGGGCAGACGGAAAGCCCCGGTGAGGTCATAGGGGTAGTGGGAGACATGTTGGAGAGGGGCATCGACCAGGGACCCACCTTCGCCGTCTATCTACCCTATTTCCCCGCGGGTTTCGCTCCGGACATCGTGGTCCATACCGCCGGCGCGCCCACGGCTCTGGTTCCCAGGCTTCGGTCCCTGGTGGCCGAGCTGGACCCGAACATCCCGCTGTCCGACGTCGCCACCATGGAAGACATGGTGGGCCGATCGGTAGGGAGCCGGAGGTTTACCATGGTGATGGTGAGCATCTTCGCCGGGTTGGCCCTCCTTCTCGCGCTGGCCGGGGTGTACGGCGTTCAAGCCTACTCCGTGGCCCAGCAAACCCCTGAGATCGGTGTCCGGGTAGCCATAGGGGCCAGCAAAGCTCAGATCCTGAAGAAGGTGATCTTTCAGGCCATGCGGCCGGCCATCTTTGGCGTCGTTCTGGGTTTGGGAGGGGCTTACGGCCTCACCAGGTTCATGAGCAGCCTGCTCTTCCAGGTGGAAACCAGCGACCCGCTGACCTATGCCGGCGTCGCCGGGATCCTGGTGGTGGCGGCTCTGTTCTCGGCCTTCCTGCCGGCCCTCAGGGCGACCCGGGTGGACCCGGTGATCGCCTTCCGGACGGAGTAGAGGGGGAATCGCCTACACGAAGTAGGGCGGCTCACTCACTTTCGGGCGGCTCACTCCCGGTTGGGTGGCCTTCGGCCCCTTGTCAGATCCCCCCGTTATTCTCCACTGTGCCTTCGCTCCTCCTGACCCTCGGCCGGGACCCTGACTCGACATGATCAAAGCCCCAGATCGCTCGCCGGTTCAGCCCATCTTCCTGGGCTGGGACGGTCCGGCTTTGCCCAGGGCTGCGCGACTGCTGGCGGAGGAGTATGCCGATGGGGAGGGGCTGGATCTGAGGAGTGTGGTGGTGGTGACGCCGGCGGCTCGGGCCGGTCGGAGGTTGATGGAGCTTCTGTTGGAGGAATCCGAGGCTCGAAGGGTCCCGTTTACCCCGCCCAGGACGGTGACCATCGGCCACTTCCCGGAGCTTCTTTATCAACCCACGGGGCCCATCGCCGATTCCACCACGTCCCGCCATGCCTTCGCCCAGGCGCTAAAGAGGACCGATCCCCAGGTGCTTAAGGAGGTCTTTCCGGACCCTGCCCCGAACCTCTCGGGTTGGATGGCTCTGGCCGGCATAGTGGAGAAGCTCCACAGGGAGGTAGGGGCAGAGGGGAAGGACTTCCTCGACGTGGCGTGGGAACTGAAGCGAGGGTTCCCCTACGACGATTCGAATCGGTGGGAGGCCCTGGCCGAGGTCCAGAAAACGTACCTGGAGATCCTGGTTCGCTCCGGCCACCGGGACCGGGACCGGGAACGGAAGGCGGCTCTGAACGTGGACCGCCTCACCCCACCCGGAGACGTGTGGATGGTGGGAGTGGTGGAGCTTCCCGGGGTGGTGCGGAAGATGGTCCAGGCCCTTCCGGGCCTCATCCGAGCCCTGGTTCACGCGCCGGATGAGGAGAAGCATCGATTCGACTCCCTGGGCTGTGTGGTCCCCGGGCAGTGGGAGCGGACTCCCATCAAGCTCGAGGAGGACTGGATCCAGGTGGTGCAACGGCCCAGGGATCAGGCCGCGGCCACGGTTGCGGCGCTCCGGGGTTACGACGGGAAGTTCTCAGCCGAAGAGATCGTAGTGGGAGTGCCCGATACGGACTTGGTGCCCTTCGTGGAGCAAGGTTTGTCGGGAGCAGGGGTATCACATCGGTTCGCAGGCGGGACCCCGGTGGAGGAAACCGGCCCGGTCCGACTCCTCCAAGCCCTGGTGGACTACCTGGACGGCAAACCCTACCCGGCCTTCGCGGCCCTTATCCGGCATCCCGACCTCTATGAACTGGTGGAGGGGGCGGTTCGGGTGGGAGGGGCCGATGGTCCCACCAGCGCCCTCACCTACGTCGACGAGTTCCAATCCAGGCACCTCCAGGACTCGGTGAAGGGACCTCTCCCCGGCGAGGACATAAACGCCCGGCGCACCCGGGACCTGGTGAAGAATCTGGATCAGGCCCTGGGCCTCGATACCCTCGACGGAGTCAGGCCCCTTTCGGAGTGGATGCCCGAATTCCTCGAGGTCCTTGTCCGAGCCTACGGTGGCCAGCCCCTTGATCGGAGCAAGAGCGCTGTCCGGCAGATGTTGGACGCCATGACCCACATCAAGAGCGCGGCCGCACGCTTGGCCACCCTGCCGCGGAGTTTGGACTCCAAGGTGGAAGCGCCGGAGGCCTTGGGGGTTCTACTGGCGGAGCTCACTGGACCGGCCCTCACCATACCTCCCGACCCGAAGGAGCACGCGGTGGAGCTCCTGGGCTGGTTGGAGCTTCCCCTGGATGACGCGCCGGCGGTGGTGGTGACCGGAGTGAACGAGCGCATCCTCCCTGAGGCCATGGGGGCCGATCCCTTCCTCCCCGGTTCACTCAGGACTCGCCTGAAGATCCCCGACGATAAAGCCCGGTATGCTCGGGATGCCTACCTGCTTTCGGCGCTGGTGAAGTCCAGGGAGGAAGTCCACCTGGTTGCAGGGCGCCTCAACGGGGATGGCGATCCCCTCAGGCCCAGCCGGCTTCTGTTCGCGGATGAGCCTGAAGTGGTGGCGCGACGGATCAAGCGGTATCTGGGGGATGATGCGGGTGCGGAGGCGGCGTCTGACGCCGACGCGGCCGCGGCCGATTCCGCGATGGATTCGCCCACGGACACCGACCAACAACCCGCCTCAGAAAGCCGATTCCGCTCCCCACCAGAAGACCCCCTCCCAGCCCTGGATTCCCTGGAGAGCATCACCGTCACGGACTTCGGCGCCTTCCTGAGGGACCCGTACCGGTATGCCCTGACCAAGATCCTTAAGCTGGAGCAGCTGGACGACGACGCCCGGGAGATGGACGGGGCTGTGTTCGGGAACATCGCGCACGAGGTTTTGGAGCGCTTCGGAAAGTCCGACGAGAGAACATCCGACGATGCCGACGTTGTTGGGAGGAAGCTCAACCAGCTCCTGGGGCATCAGGTCAAGGAACGGTTCGGGTCCCGGCCGGTGCCGGCCGTTCGGGTACAGGTGGAACAGCTCCGGGCCCGCCTCCGGTGCTTCGCCCGCTGGCAGGCCGGCTGGGTCGCCGACGGATGGCGGATCGTGAGGGTGGAAGCGAAGCCTGAGGCGGGTGTGCCCCTAGTGGTGGACGGGGTTCCGGTGAGCCTTCGAGGGAAGATCGATCGCATTGACCACAACCCCGACACCGGCGAGTGGGCCATCTTCGACTACAAAACAGGTGACCATGGAGAGACCCCCGAAGAAACCCACCGGAAAGGGCGGAGGAACAACAAGGAGTGGGTGGATCTTCAGCTTCCCCTGTACCGTCGTCTCCTTGCCGGGATCCTCGACGGACACCTCGAACCCGTGGTTCCGGAGGCGGCATGGGATCGGGTACGGCTGGGCTACATCCTCCTCCCCAGAGACCTCGACAAGGTGGGCCTGGCCGAGGCGAACTGGAGCGAAGACGACCTGGCCCTGGCCTACGATACCGCGGCCCGGGTGATCCGGAGGCTCAGGTCCGAGCCCTTCCACTACGACCCAGACTCGAAGAGATACAGGGACGACGAGTTGAACGCCCTCCTCGGCCGATTGGGATTGCCCCAGGCCGACGATGACGAAGGGGAGGCCGACGAATGAGCGGCGGCGGGCGCACTGGCGACACCAGCGGCGGCCGGCCGGGATCGACCTCGGGGGCTGCGTACTCCCGCGGGACCTCGTACTCCGGACCCCTCCCCCGGGAGCTGGTTCTGGCCTCGGCAGGATCGGGGAAGACTCACCATCTCTCTTCCCGCCTCATCGGACTTCTGGCTATGGAAGTCCCGCCCGAAACCATCTGGGCCTCGACCTTTACCCGGAAAGCAGCAGCCGAGATCCTGGAGCGGGTTCTGGTTCGACTGGCCGAGGCAGCCCTGGACGAGGGGAAGGCGGCGAAGCTCGCCAAGGAAGCCTGGCTGGACGACAACGAGACGAAGCCGCCCGAGGACTTCCTCACCCGGGCCAAATGCGGCCAACTCCTGGCCGACCTGGTCTTCTCACTCCACCGGGCCAACATCGGCACCCTGGATTCCTTCTTCGTACAGGTGGCCAAGACCTTCGCCCAGGAGCTGGGCGTCTCTCCCACCTGGAGAATGGTGGAGGGGCCCGAGGAAGACCGCATGCGGTCCGAGGCCCTGGAGTCGGTTCTGGACCAGGAGGACTCGGCCGTCATGGCGGAGCTTGCCCGGGAATTGGCCAAGGGAGAGGTCCGGCGGGGTGTCCACCGGCATCTTCTGGAGCAGGTGGAGAAGCTGCTGGAGACCCTACGAGAAGTGGCGGAGGGCAACGAGGACGCCTGGAAACTCCGGTTCGCCGAGGTGGATCCGGAGGGAGCTCCAGACTCTGAGCAGATCCAGGAGCGTTGCGAGGAGTTGGCCGTTCGCTTCGAGGCCACCAACCCGCCGGCCAACAAGGACGGGAAGCCCAACAAGGGATGGGCCGGCGAGCTCCTTCGCCTTGCCGGCGTCGTCCGCGAAAGGGACTGGACGGCCTTTTTCGCGAAAGGCCTGGGACTGAAGCTTGTTGAGCAGGGAATGCTGGCTCCGGCCGCGGAGGTGACCTACAGCCGGCACACTCCAGACGCCCACCTGGCCGACATCCTGGAAGCGGCGGCCTACCTGGCCCGCCTCGATCTCGCCCGGGATCTCAGAAGACAGGCCGGGGCCCTGGAGCGGCTGGCGGGATGGTACCGGGATGCCTTCGAGGAAGCCCAGAAGGGGAGGGGGGAGTATCGGTTCGGAGATATCACCCATCTGCTTCGGGCCAAGCGGATCACGGGGGAAGCTGACCCCCTCTACTTCCGTCTCGACGCCCGGGTCCAGCACCTGCTTCTGGACGAGTTCCAGGACACCTCCCGAGCCCAGTGGGAGGTCCTGGATCCTTTGGTTGAGGAGCTTCTGTCCGGGCACCAGACGGAGAGGGCGGCGGTGGTGGTGGCCGATCCGAAGCAGTCCATCTACGGATGGCGGGGCGCCCGGCCGAGCCTGGTACGGCAGGTAAGTGAAACCCACCACCTGACACATGATGACCTGGATCTCTCCTGGCGATCGGGCCCCGTGATCCTGGACACCGTGGGAAGGGTTTTCTCCGAGCTCCACCAGAACGACGTCGTGGCCGAGATGGACGACGGCCCCGAGGTGGCCCAGGAGTGGATCAAAGACATCTATCCCCTGGACGCGGCCTGGAAGGACCGGCCCGGGTATGCCGAAATCAGGGTAGGACCGCCCGGAGCCGGTAAAGGTCAGGTCCAACCGGTCTTCCTGAAGGAGGCCGCCAGGTTCATTGGTAAGCTCCGTGAGAGGGAGCCCCGGGCCAGCATCGGTGTCCTGGTTCGTACCAACAAGGTGGTCTCCTACCTCATCGCGGCCCTCCGGGAATTGGGTATCCCCGCCAGCGGGGAGGGGGGCACCCCCCTCACCGACGCCGCTCCGGTGAACGCGATCCTGGCTCTACTCCGCATGGTGGACCATCCCGGGGATCGTCTGGCCCGGTACCACGTGGCCAAAACGCCGGTGGGGGAGGTGGTGGAGTACGCCCACCACGACGATCTGGCCGAAGCCAACCGCCTCGCCCGGAAGCTCCGGGGCCGGCTCATGCGGGACGGTTACGGGGTCACGCTGGCAGAGTGGGCCCAAGCCCTCGATCCCTCATGTGATCCACTGGAGAGAGCCCGGCTCCTCCAGCTTGTGGAGATGGGATTCGCTTTCGACGGGGATCGGACCCTTCGGCCAAGGGACTTCGTCCGGCTGGTGGAGAAGCAGCGAGTGGAGGATCCGTCGGGAGCCCAGATCCGGGTCATGACCATCCACCAATCCAAGGGCCTCCAGTTCGACGTGGTGGTGCTTCCGCATCTTTATGGCTCGCTGGAGCACTCCGGCGGCCGGGATCCGGTGGTTCCATGGAGAGACACGACGACCGGCCGCGTGACCAAGGTCTACCCAGCCACGAATAAGACGGTCAGGGCCCTGCTCTCTGAACTGCGGGAGGCCCACAACCAAGCCCGGGGTTTCCGCCTTCGGGACGAGTTCAGCGGACTCTACGTAGCCATGACCCGGACCCGGTACGCCCTGCACATGCTGATTCCCGCCGACGGGGAAAAGGGCGAAGGGACCACCAAAAGCGCGGCCAGGATCCTGAGGCACGCTTTTGAGCCCGGGAAGGGGGCGGACGTGGCCGACCCGGTCCTCTGGTCCCGGGGGGATGCCGAGTGGTTCAAGACGCTGGAGCCCGATGAGTTCGAGGCGACGGCCGGAGCCGGGCTCGGCCAGGAAGATGCCCTGGCCACCGGTGACCCGGTCCGCCTGAGGGAAGAGGAAGGGGATCGGAACAGGAACCTGGCTCGTAGGAGCCCCTCGGCCATGGAGGGTGGCGACACCCTGGACCTGTCCGCCCACCTCCGGCTGGATCTGAAGAACGACGCCCGGCTGCGGGGCACGGTGGTCCACGCCTGGTGCGAGGCTGTCGAATGGATCGAGGATGGCTTTCCCGGGGACGGTATTCCGGACGATGCCACCCTGATCAACGCGGCAAAGAAGGAAGCTCCGGGCCTCTCCGAGGACCGGATCCGCGAGTGGTTGGACGAGTTCAAGGTCTGGGTAGAAGCTCCCGCGATTAGGAAGGCCTTGGGCCGGGGCCCCTACACGGACGGGGCCCGCGTGGAGCGGGAGCTACCGTTCGTCCAGCGCGTTCCCGACGGGATCCTCCAGGGTTACATCGACCGCCTCGTCGTGTGGGAGGAGGAAGGGAAGGTCACGGGCGCCGAGGTCCTGGATTTCAAGACGGACGTGGTCGATGCGTCGGACCCGGAAGCGATCGAGGCGAAGATCGACTTCTATCGACCCCAGATCGATGCCTACAGGGAGGCCGTGGCCAACCGCTATGGGCTCGATGCTTCTGAGGTTTCGGGGAAGCTCCTGTTCCTGAGGCCTGGGTTGGTGCTGGAGGTTTAGGGGCGGACCCTGTCAGAGGGACTGAGGTACTATTCCTTTTGCAAATCCATACCGGACGACCATGAGCGACGCCAGGCGCTATAACGAGGACGAGATCGCCGAGATTCTGGAACGTGCCACCACCAATGAGGGTGCGGCCCAGCCGGCTTCGAAGGGATCCGAGGCAGGGCTGACCCTGGAAGAGATTCAGGAGATCGGCTCCGAAGTCGGCATCGCGCCGGCCCGAATCGCCGACGCCGCCCAGGCCATGGCGAGCCGGAACCTCGTGGGCCCCGCCAAGACGTTCCTGGGGGCGCCGCGCTCGGTGTCCCGTATCGTTCGCATCGATCGGCCTCTGAGCGACAACGAGTGGACCCGCCTTGTGGTGGATCTTCGGGAGACCTTCGACGCCGTGGGCAAGGTCACGAGCGAAGGGAACCTGCGCACATGGCGCAACGGGAACCTCCATGTCTACGTCGAGCCGGACGGGGATCGCTATCGGGTTCGTATGCGAACGATCAAGGGCAACGTACGGACCGCTACGGCCCTGGGCGCCGCGTTCATCGGTATGGCCCTGGTTCTATTCCTCGACTTCCTGGCGGAAGGGGCCACGTTCAGAGCTTTACTTCCGGTCCTTTTGTTTGCGGCAGTGGGATTGGGTGCCTTTGGCTTCACCCGGGCCACGCTGCCCGGATGGGCGCTGGAGCGAGCGAACCAGATGGAAGGGCTAGCCGAAAGGGTTCCGCTCCTGTTGGAGGAGTAGGCGTTTACGTTCGATCGATGGCCCGGACCGGTGGATTGTTTCGGATGTGGCGGTAGGACTCAGACGGTCCGGTTCGAGTCCTGCCGTATTGGCCCCGTGCCTCCGAGAGTTTGGCAATCACCAAGGTGTTCAGCGAAACGCCCTCTGCTTCAGCTTCTTCGGCCAGCCAGGCATGAAGCGATTCAGGAAGTCTGACTCTGAATTGCCCGCTGTATTCCCGAAGAGTGCGTGGCTCGGGCAGGGTCCAACCCTGCTCCTCATAGGTGCCAAGCGCCAGTCTAATTGCCTCGGACAACTCGGAAGCAGCGTCAGAGGGGGTCCTTCCGTGAGCTGACAAACCACCAAGCTCCACGCAAGAGGCTACGAAAACCCCGTCTCCCGGGCTCCAGGCGACCCGCATACTGTACTTCGCCATAATGAGCTCCCTCACAAGATCCCCAGCTCTTCCAACGTCAATAGCAGCTGCCGAACCTGATAGGCTTTCGCCATGCCACCCGACTCCTGGAAGTTGAGGAGCGTCCTGAATCCGTCCCGTTTGTAGATGTGGTGGCTGCCTTTTCGCCGAGCAAGAGAAAACCCAAAACACTCAGCCAACTCGCAGAGCTCCCGGAATCTTAGTCCTGAAGGGCGGGCCTGACCTCTCTCCAGCAACCTCCGGCATCGATCCACGACTGAACTACTCCATCAGGTTAATGGTACCATATATGGAACCATATCTCAAGGCCGGGGCGGCGGCATGGTTCCAGGATTTCCTTGAGGTTCAAGGGAGCGGGAGGGCGATGGCAGGCGCCAACGGGGCCGATCTGGCGGAGGAGCTTTGGCGTCCTTAACCTGATTCACCCCCCAACAACATCCCATCACGGATCGGATCGACCGGAGACTGGGAGGGAAGGGGAAGGTAGTGGAGGCCCAATGACTCACGTCCACAACACCAAAGGCGTCTTCTGCCTGGAGGGAAACTGGGAGAAGGACCTCAAGAGCCGGACCTCAATGGCCCCGGTCTTGGAGCTCCTGGAAAAGTCCGGCTATCCCTCGGTGCCATACATCTACAGGGACGTGGGGACCCTCACCGAGTTCGACTATTACCTCAGCCGTTGGACCCTGAAGAAGTACGAAGCCTACCCCATCCTCTATCTCGGATTCCACGGCACGCCGGGGGCTCTCCGGGTGGGGTATGGGCCCGACCACGGCATCGATCTGAAGGAGCTGGGGGAGCGCCTGGAAAGGAAGTGCAAAAAGCGCATCATCCACTTCGGATCTTGTGGGACCCTGAACATCCACGGGACCAGGATCCGGAACTTCATCAAGCGTACCAGAGCCTTGGCCGTGTTTGGCTATAGGTCAGATGTGGATTGGATGATCTCGGCCGCTTTCGAGATCGTCCTTTTTTATGAGCTCCAGTACAACACCCTCACCCGCCATGGCATGGCGGCCGTAAAACGCCGGGTCCAGGCCCAGGCCTCGGACTTGGCCCGGAAGCTTGAGTTCCGGATGATGATTGCGAGGTAAGACGGCCCCGCTTCCGCCTCAACTAACGCTGAGTGCCCCCCTACCTCACCCGCTCGAACCGAACGTCCCGGGATCGGGTGTTGGCCATGTAGAAAGCGATCACCCGTCCGTTCCGATCCCTCTCGAAGGAGATCTGGAACCCGCCACCTGAGAACTCGTCCTCCTCACCGGGGGTGAGGTTGGCATCGTCCAGCCTACGCTGTTTCAGGACCAGGTGGTCTTCATCCAGGGTGATGGTGAAGAAGGTCTCGATCTCATCGCTGAAGAACCGGCCTGTGAAGGCTTCCAGCTCCTCGGCACTCGGCTCCCACTCCTCGGCCTCTCCCTCCACCCGGTTGGCCGGATGGTCCCCGTTCTGATGGAGGGTCAAGGCGTCCACCTCCCCCTCATCGTTTCGATGGAATGTCAGGGAACCGTCCACCTCCACGATGGCGAAGGTCATGTCCGAGGTGGGAACGATCTGAACCCTATTCTGGCCGCTGCCCTGAGCGAAGAGAGTGTCCCCTTCCCGGAAGAATCGGAGGACGAAGCCGGAAGTCTCGTCCAACTCGTATCGGCCCACCATCTCGTCGAAGGCCTCAGGATCGTAGGCTTCAGCGTCAAAAGCTGCCGCCTCCGGAGATTCCTCGGTGGCCTCCTCCTCTTCCTCCGGCTCCATGTCGTCACCGAAGAAGGCTTCCGCCAAACGGAAGGCAATGGAACCGTCGAACGCGGCGTGGTTGCTCTGGGTGGTGATGCCGGCATTGATCTCCGGGTAGTAGGCGAGCTGGCTCCGGTGGGCCATGTCGGCGCCGCCGTGATGGACCCGCCGCAGCCCCCGGTGCTCATCGATAAAGAGACCCAGGCCATAGCCCGAGGTGTCACCGCTGGTAAGGATGTTCGAAGTCATCATCTCTTCGATGGACTCAGGGCTCCCCACCGCCGGGTCGGCGTAATTCTCGATCCAGGTCTGGAGGTCGCCCACCGTGCTGTAGATGCCCCCGGCTCCCACGGCGCCCCCGATGTCGCCGGTCTCCAGAAAGGCGCCTCCGGGACCCGGCCTGTAGCCCATGGACACTTCTTCGACGATGTGCTCCGGGCTGGGTCGAACCATGGTCCGGGTCATGCCCAGGGGCCCGAAGACATTTTCCTCCATGAACTCGTGGAAGTCCTGTTCCGAGATCCGCTCCACGATGGCCGCCGCCAGACCGAAGGCCGTGTTGTTGTAGTTGAACTCCGAGCCCGGGGAGTTCTGGAGGGCCGGCTGGCGCTGCACGATGTCGATGATCTCGGACCGGTCCACCCAGTCCCCGTGGTCCACCCGCCGTCCCGTCATGATGAGCAGGTTGATGAACTCCCGGTATCCGGTGGTGTGGCTGAGGATGTGGCGGATGGTGATGGTCTCACCCAGGTCGGGGAGTTCGGGGATGTGCTCTCGAACGTCGTCATCCAGGGACAGCTTGCCCTGCTCGGCCAGGAGCATGATGGCGAAGGCCGTGAACTGCTTGGACGTGGAGCCGATGTTGGTCCGGGTGTCTACTTCAAAGGGGATGCCGTAGGCGAGGTTCGCCGTGCCGTAAGCCTTGGAGAAGAGCGTCCTGCCATCCCGCCAGACCGATACCGCAGCCCCAGGAGAATCCTCCCGGTCGTAGGCGGAAAGAAGCTGCTCGGCCAGCTCTCGGGGGTCGGTGGCCACGGGCTCCAGCATGCTGATGGCGATGGAGTACTCTCCAGACCCCTCTTCGAAGGGAATCACCTGGATCTGCCAGTCGCCTTCCTCATCCGTCTCGAACTGGAAGTGCTCCAGGCCCTCCCCCGGTCCGTCGAAGCTGCTCACCACTCTTCCGGTTGGATGCAGAATCCGCACGATGACGTCCACCGTGATCTGGTCCACGGCACCTCGAACCAGGTAGTCCTCACCGGCCGTGACCGTGTAGGCGATGGTGTCGCCGGCTTCCAGGCTGCCAGCAACGGACGATCCCATGGAGAGTGGGGTCGTCTGGGCGCTCAGTCCGGAGGCGAAAGCAAAGGATGCGATGGCTGCCGCAGCAACAAAGGAGCGAAGCATGGTGCGCCGACCTTGGATCAGGTGATGTGTGAGAGCTGTGAGAATAGGTATAAGAAAAACGGGTTGGAGAGGGTAGGGAAGAAGGACAGGCACGGGAGGCGGGTAGCCTTCTCCTTGATTGGTCCCGGGTGTGGCCGCAGGTTGCCACCCACGGCATGTATCGGCTGGACCCGGGGTTAATGCCTCCGAACAGTCAACATTGGAGTTTGAGTATGCGAATGGGCCCGCGATGGATTGGTTTCGTATTCCTTCTGGCTTCTTTGGCTCTTCCCGCGAGCCTTCACGCCCAGGGCACGGGTGGCCTCGGCCCCGAGGTCGAGGCCAGGATCGACGCCGTGTTCGAGGCCATGGATTCCGCCCACACACCTGGGTGCGCCCTTGGGGTGATGGAGGGGGGGAGCCCCGCCTATCTGAAGGGCTACGGGATGGCCAACCTGGAATACGACATCCCCATCGGTCCGTCTTCGGTTTTCCACGTTGCGTCCGTGTCGAAGCAGTTCACGACCTTTGCCGTGTCGCTTCTGGTGGCCGAAGGAGAAGTCTCATGGGAGGACGATATCCGGGATTACGTTCCCGAGGTGCCGGACTTCGGTGAGACCATCACCCTGAGGCATCTGGCGAACCACACGTCCGGGATCAGAGACCAATGGAGCCTGCTCAGTATGGCCGGGTGGCGGTTCGAAGCCGACGTTATCACCCAGGATGACGTCCTGGAGATCACCTCTCGTCAGACCGCATTGAACTTTCCCGTGGCCGAGCAGTACCTCTACTCCAACACGGGGTTCACCCTTCTGGCCGTGGTGGTGGAGAGGGTTTCGGGCCAGACACTGAAGGAGTTCACCCAGGAGCGGATGTTCGGGCCCCTGGGCATGACCGGCACCCACTTCCATGACAACCACAACACCATCGTGCCCAACCGTGCCTATGCCTACGCGCCACTGGGCCGGGACGAGGGGTACCGCATCAGCATCCCGGACTTCGACGTAGTGGGCGCCACCAGCCTCCATACCACAGTGGAGGACATGGCCAAATGGGACCGAAACTTCTACACAGCGGAGGTAGGCGGGACGGAGGTCATGAAGGGAATGCACGAGCGGGGGATCCTCAGCTCGGGCGACACCATCAACTACGCCCTGGGCCTTTCCCACGGACGCTACAGAGGCCTTCCTACCGTGGGCCACGGCGGGGCCGATGCAGGGTACCGTAGCGATTTCCTCCGATTCCCGGAGCAGGACATTACCGTGGCCGTCCTCTGCAACTTCCCATCCAGCGGACCTGGCGGACTGGGGAGGCAGGTAGCGGACATCGTTTTGGAGGATGCGTTCCCCGAGCCACTGTCTGACGATGACGAAGAGGAGGGGGAAGAAGAAGCCGACCCGGTTCGGCTGTCGGAAGCCGAACTCGAGGAGTTGGCGGGATACTACACCCAGGAAGCCAACGATCGTCCGGTGGTTATCAGGAACCGGCGCGGCCACCTGTTCCTGGAGGGGCGGGTGAGGCTGTTCCATGAAGGTGACTGGGTTTTTCGCCCAGACGGTGAGGAAGAGGAGACGGTCCAACTCGTGGCGACTCCCGACGGCTCCATCTCATTCACCACCCCAGAAGGGATCACGTTCCTGCGCCAGCCGTCGGTGGATCGGGATGAGGTTGATCTAGAGCCGTATGTCGGAACCTACTGGAGCGATGAGTTGGGGGTGGAATACGAGGCTCGTCTGGAAGAGGGGCGGCTGTTTTTCACCAACCGGAAGACTGGCCGGAATAACCTCGGCCCCGTGTACAAGGACGGATTCGGGTCTGGCGGGAACTGGGTGAGGTTCTACCGGGACTCGTCCGGGGGGATCGCAGGGTTCACTCAAAGCTCAGGTAGGGTGTGGAAGGTGAGATTTGAGAGGGTGGGGTAGCCTAACCTGTAACGGCACCTGATCCGTACCTCTTCTTAACCGAGTTTTGCGAATCTCTCGGGGTCAGTTGGCGTCGGCTTCCTGGGCCCTGTCTTAGGTAGACTTCTCCTCAGCCGGGTCCGATTCCGGTTTTTCCATCATCTGTCCCAACACGGCGGCGGAACTAGGGCGCTCACTACGAAGGACAACGCATAGCTTGTGCTGTGCTCCTCGGAAACCGGACCTCTGACCCGGACGCACACACCCTTGAGGAGTAGAGAGATTTGAGGGTTTATTTGTGGAGGAAGCTTCCGCTAGAAAAGCAGTGTGAGTGAGCTGCCAGACGTGGCAAAGCACGAACGAAGGGAACAAGGTGGCTTCTGAGGAGCCGATTCAAACGGCTTGGACTTCTGCCGCGGGCAGGATGCCGACCGCCGTCCGGAAACCCAAGGACGGTGTCCCCCGGACTCACCTTCGACGGAAGAAAACGCTGATATCTGGGCCCCCTAGAAGGCCGTTTCATTCCCTTCGCCTTCGGAGCAGGGAGATCCAACTTCGTTTGGCGGAGACCAGGTCGGCGGTGCTCTCGGCTGTGCCGAATACTCCTCCGTATGGAACGAGATTGAGGAGAACGTCGAACGCGAGGGAGCCTACACCTGGGCGTCTTTTCGTGAGTTCCTCAACCAGTTCATGAGAAACCAACTTCCAGGCTTCCTGCTCCGCAGCCTCTTGATCGAGGCCACCGTGGGTCATTTCAACTACCTGTTGGCCGAGGCGTCCAATCATTTCCCTGTAATCCCGGCCTGCCGCGGACTCCCGAATCTTGCAGACCTCATCCCATTCCAACTCCCCGAAGTCCGGGAGGCCAAGTTCAACGCAGGTTGCGTGGACCACTCCCCTTCCGTCGGCGGTCCAGCGGTCGGCCTGTGCGCTTACTTTGTGGTTTATCGCGGCAACGCAGTGGGGATCCACATGAATCGGCACACCGGAGAGAAGGGACAAAACAGCATCGTAGTTCAGGCCTTTTAGAATTGCCAGGCGCAACTGATTCCCTTCTGGGAGTGCTGCGGCCAGCTCAGGGTTGCGGTGGTCAGCCCGAGCCAGCTTCTCCGATTCCAGTTTTGCGGTGGTGTCGAGGCTAACATCAACGAAGAAGATGAACTCGGACTCTGTGAGGCCCGCCTCGTGAAGGATTGGGTAGAAGTCGGCCCTGAAGTGGGCAGTTGTGATGTCTGAGAAAAGCCGCCTCATCGGACCTGGCGCATGGGATGGCTTTGCTCCGATCCCCCATCGCGAACCGAGTTCATGGTACACGACTCTGGATCTGTCGGGGTCGGTTCCGGGTGGGAAGAACCACTCGGAAGAGTTTCTTTCCCCTACGGTGCACTGGAAAGTCCCGTTTTGGAGGCCCACTTGATCATGAAGGACGACGGCGTTCTTCAGTCGCTGGACAAGTTCTCCGCGGGTTTCTGGACCGGCGAACCAGGAGCAGTTTGACCGTAAGCCGAACAGTATGTCACTCATCGGGACCATACCTGCCGGAAGCAGTGAGGCACACAACGCCACAGGTAACTCTCTATTATACTGCTCACCGGCTCCTCCGGCGGAGGGAATTCCCGAATTGAGTCGCGAAGGCGCCTCCTCGGATTGGAGTAGCAAACTGTCCCGGGAGGCCTGGCAATTCGGGACGACCAGCGCCACGGTGTCTGCACTCCTCTCGTCCCACCAGCCGTCTCAACAAAGACTCAGGGGTCTTTTTGGGGATGGGGCGACGCATGATCCGTGCGTGGCTTGGCGCTGTGAGACAGCGTGGCTAACTCCCGAAGGACGCCGAGGCCTCTTGCGAGATGAAAAGCTAGGGTCGCGGCCTTGTCGCTAGCGTGACATGTTTACCCGAGAGCATGTTGGGCTCAAGGGGGGCCCTCACCTCTCCCGTTCCTAACCTGGGAAAAAATGCGCCTCGAAGAGCTGGTTGACCGGATCCGAAACACAGAGACACCGAGGACAGAAGCGACCCTGCAGGCCGATGTCCGGCAGCTCCTGCTCGAAGCGCCGATCGGGCTAGATGAATCCGATCTGCGGGAGGTGAACCTCGAGGCCCCGCTGGGGGATCGGCGCCGGATCGATATTGAAACCGGGACCTGCGTGATCGAAGTCAAAAAGCGTCTGCTGAACCCCCGGGTGGTGGCAGATGCCGTCGACCAACTCCAGGGCTATTTGCAGGTGCGGCGCTCCCAGACGGGTCTTCGATACGTTGGAATCTTGACGGACGGTTTTCTCTGGATCTGCTATCACTTGAGGGGGGAAACAGCGGAGGAGGTAACCCGGCTCACCCTCAGCTCCGGAGTCGAGGGTGAAAGCTCACTTCTGATTTGGCTGGAAGGGGTTCTGGCGACTGCCCAGGACATCCCACCAACCCCAGAGAACATTGGTCGAAGACTCGGATCCGGAAGCAGTTCCCATCAGCTAGACAGGAAGAGTCTCGCCAGCCTCTACCTAGACAATCGGTCGTTGCCCACGGTCGCTGCCAAGAGAAAACTCTGGGCTAGACTCCTTACCACCGCGTTGGGCACCAGTTTTGAGGATACCGATGACCTGTTCATCGAGCACTCCCTCCTTGTGCTCTCTGCAGAAGTTATCGCCCACGCCGTCCTTGAGTTGGATCCAGCTCAGATTCTGCCAAAGAGGTTGGTCACCGGGGAGGTCTTCGACGAGGCCGGTGTCTATGGGGTCGTCGAGGCTGATTTTTTTGACTGGGTCGTAGAGGTGCCCGGGGGGGAGACTTGGCTTCGCACGCTCGCCAAGAGACTGAAGCGGTTCCGCTGGGAGGCAACAGAACACGATGTTCTGAAAGTGCTCTACGAGTCAGTCATTAACCCGGACACGAGGAAGAAGCTAGGAGAGTACTATACGCCGGATTGGTTGGCCGACCAGGTTGTGGATGAGGTCTTTGATGACCCGCTCAACCAGCGGTTGCTAGACCCTGCATGCGGGTCAGGGACATTCCTGTTCCAGGCCGTGCGGAAGTACCTCGCCGTTGCGGAAGATGAGGGCCTCTCAGTGTCTGAGGCTCTGGAGGGGGTAACTAGGCAGGTAATTGGGCTGGACCTTCATCCGGTAGCGGTGACTCTCGCCAGAGTGACGTACCTTCTCGCAATCGGACGATCACGAGTGGCAGGTGGGGAACGCGGTGCTCTGCGAATCCCAGTGTACCTCGGCGACTCCCTGCAATGGCAATTCTCAGTCCCAAACCTCTGGACTGCAGGTACACTTTCCATCAAGACGGATTCGGGCCCTGACCTGTTTGATTCTGAGCTGCTATTCCCAGAGACCTTGTTGGCAGAGCCGCACACTTTTGATTCACTAGTGGAGGATCTGGCTCATGCGGCTGATGCCCGGGGGTCTGACGGCCCCCCGGATATGGAGGGGATCTTCGATCGTTTTGGTGTTTCGGAGGTCGATCGACCTGTTCTCAGAGATACTTTCGAAAAACTCTGCCACCTATGCAAGGAGGGCCGGGACCACATCTGGAGTTACTACGTCCGGAACCTCGCGCGTCCGACATGGCTCTCGAAGCCCGAAAACAGGGTCGACGTTTTGGTGGGGAACCCCCCGTGGCTGGCCTACCGAAATATGACGGTCGAAATGCAGGCAGCGTTTCGGGCTATGAGTTCTGATAGGGGCCTCTGGCAGGGCGCAGGAGTCGCACCTCACCAAGATCTGTCCGCACTGTTCGTGGCAAGGGCGATCGAGCTATACCTCCGCCCGGAGGGCGTTTTCGGGATGGTAGTGCCGAACGCTGCTCTAGATCGGGCGCAGTACGCCGGATTCAGAGCGGGGAAATTCGGGGACCATCCTTCTGGTCCTGTTTCGGTGACCTTTGGGCAGCCATGGGACCTACGCCGGATTCGGCCGCACTTCTTTCCCAGAGGGGCCGCTGTTGTGTTCGGGGAGCGGAGCGCACACCCGAATCGGATGCCCGAAACTGTGGAAGCGTGGAGTGGCAAACTGGGGAATCCCTATGCGGGTTGGGAGGCAGTCTCAACGACAGTAGTCAAAGAGCCCGCGGTGCTCTATCCGTCTACTTCCCTCACAACTTCCAAATACCGAGGGATGTTCAGCCAGGGTGCAGCCCTGTCGCCGAGGTGCCTCTTCGTCGTCGAACCAGACGAATCTGGGCCTCTCGGAGTACCGAAGGGTCATCGACGGGTAAGGTCGTCACGAAGTGCCAATGAAAAGCCCCCGTGGAAGAACTTGCCCGATCGATCAGGAGTTGTCGAGGGGAGGTTCGTGCACGAGCTGGTAGCGGGGGAGGTCCTGGTCCCATACCGAACCTATCGAAAGATGGAGGTAGTCCTACCAGTCCTCGGAGGCGAGATCCTTGTGAGGGGGTCGAATCGGCTTGGACCACACCCTCGCCTCGGGAAGTGGTGGCGTGAGGCGGAGGCGATCTGGGAGGAACACAGGAGCAGCGACCGCCTCTCTCTTGCCGAACAGATGGACTACCGCCAGAAGCTGTCGAAACAGTTGGAGCCGGTGACCCACAGGGTCATCTACTCCAAGTCTGGCATGCATATGGTGGCGGCTCGCCTGGAGCTCTCCAAGGCGGTGGTAAATGATTCCCTATATTGGGCGAGAGTTGGATCGGAGGATGAGGCTTTATACTTGTGTGCGATTTTGAACTCAAAAGCCCTCACGGATGCGGTTCGCCCCCTTATGTCTTACGGGAAAGACGAACGCCACTTTGACAAATATGTGTGGCAGTTGGGAATCCCTGAGTTCTCCCCAGCTTCACAAGTCCATGAGGATCTAGCCCATCTTGGCAGAGAGATAGAACGTTTCGTAGCGGAACTCTCGATCCCAACGGAATCCTACTTCGTGACGGCTCGACAACGGGTGAGGTCTGAGATTTCCTCGCATCCTGCGGCTGCCAAGCTTGAGACTACTGTCTCGAAGATTCTCGCTAACTGACTCCGCCAAAGAGGAACCTCATCGGCCGACTTTCTTAGCCTGATCCCAATCCGTTGGTCCTCCGGAACGGGGGAATACAGCGCATGGCTTGTGCCTAGATGGGTAGTATCAATGGGAACAGGTGTAGGTTTTCGTCCGTCCGGGCCTAGGGTCCCTGGGGTGTATGGATAGCAGGTGTACCGAACCAATCCGAAGCCTATGGAATGGTTTGGAAAGAGTGTCTAGCTTGTGGACCGAGATCTCGGGGCGTTTTATTCCCGAGGGTGTGGATACCTCGGTTTAGTGGGATCAATCCGTAAAAGCCAGTCCCCGTGCAATTTCACGGGTTCGTGGTATCCAATTTGTGTGAATCGCGGAAGGAACCGTGAGGAAAGCTGACCGTAAGACAGTGCTTCGTCCGTTCTTTGGGTTCTACGGGGGAAAGTGGCGGGATACGCCCAGGCTTTACTCCGAACCGGAGTACGACGTCATTGTCGAACCGTTCGCTGGCTCAGCCGGGTACTCTCTCCGTTTTCCTGAGAACAAAGTGGTTCTTTGCGAACGGGATCCGGTCCTAGCGGGCCTCTGGAAATACCTCCTCGAGGTTGATGAAGGGGAGATCCTAGGTCTGCCAGATCTTGGGCCTGAGGACTCCGTGGACGATCTGGACGTGCGTCCGGAGGCTCGGCACCTGATTGGCTTTTGGTTAAACCGCGGAGTATCCGCACCGCGCAAACGGCCATCAAAATGGATGCGGTCTGGAATCCGGCCTGGGTCCTTTTGGGGTTCGAGGGTCCGCGAGACTATCGCTTCACAGTTGCCTCGCATCAGGCACTGGAAAATCCACCAGGTCACCTTCGAAGATTGTCCGGTGGAAGGCGAGGCCACCTGGTTCATTGATCCGCCATATCAGCTCACTGGGCACCACTACCGGTTCGGTTCCGGCCTGATCGACTACCCCGAGTTAGCTGCCTGGTGTCTGGAGAGAGAGGGCCAGGTCATGGTCTGTGAGACCGAGGGGGCGGATTGGCTGGATTTCCATCCCTTGCCGAGCACTAAGACCACGCGGCGAGGGCAGCGGTCCCAGGAGGTAATCTGGACCAACAATGGCCGAATGATCCCGGATGGTCTAATCATGGGAGAGGACACCGGACTAGGGTTTCGGGATCGAGAGGAGGCCTCTTAGCCTCAGACACGCCCTCTAATAGTGGCGAGTTCTGTTGAGAAGCGCTCCTTCAAGTGTTCGTGGACTTTCCTCAGCAGATCGGCTGTTGACAGGGACAGGTTGCCTGCTCCCGTCCTGAGCTCGCTCGCACCGCTCTTCACGGATTCCTCCGCCGCCATGATTGCGTTCTCTACCTCGGCTAGTGCTCCCTCGAGTTCAATCCTTTTGCTGTGGGCAGTGATTCCCCAAAAGACACAGGCGTCGTGGAAGGTGGCTCGGTCAATCTCCCCTGATTGTTCTCGAAGGACTGCCCGGGATCGCAGCAGCCGCTCCAGCTTTCCGCGGATCTCCCTCGACATTGTTGCCTTTCCGCCAGAGAAGCCGGAGGAACTGGGTTGACCTGGTTCCTCTTCATTCAATTGGCGCCCGAGGGTTTGCCCTGACGGGGTCAGCTTGTAGAGCTTCGTGCCGACCTTCTTCAGGAATCCTCTTTTGCGGATGGGCTTCGAGCCCATCAACTCCGCGTATACCCGATTTGAATCGGGGTATCGAGGTAGTCCCCGGTCGTCATCGTGACCCCGTAGTCCGAAAGCTCGTGGGTACCTCCGCCATGCGGCGACAACGAGGTCCTCACCTGTGAGCGGTCGATCCTCTCCCTCACTCAGACCGTAGGCAACGATTAGGAGTTTCTCCCAGACGGGCCTTGTGGCTTTGGCACTCATCTTCCCTCCGGTGGTGCCTCATTATCGATGATGAACGGGGCCAACTCCTCCGCAATAGCCGATTGAAGCTCAGGCAGCTTGTCTGACATCATGAGGAAAAACTCCTGTTTCGTCATGGCGCCATCGATCTGGGTGTCGTACGTAACCAGGATCTGTGTCATGACATCCACGTATCTCTCGACGTGGTACATTCTCCACTCGCGCGACTCATACCCGAACCCAGCCTCTTTGCTGAGGTACATCTTTGCCAGGGGAGCGTCACTGTTGATCCACCAGATGTTTCGGTCGGAATCTTGGGGTCTTTGGATCACAGGCGGATCGTCAGAGCTGAAGAAGACGTAGTCCTTCGTTTCCGGGTCCTCGTCGACTTCACCTGAGACGAGAATTAAAGGGTATCCTCGGCCTCTTCCCCGTTTTGATCCTGAGCCGTCCTTGCCGGAACCACCTGAACCATCCTCGCCCGATGCTTCCTCTACCACGATCCTCGCTGGGGTTTCGCAGACCACGCGGTCGTCTCCCGCAACCACCTCGGTCTCACCGGGGGTGATCCCGAAGACCAAACCAGCGGACCCCACCCTTGCGGTCGACGCGTTCCCTTCCGTCCAGATTAAGGCAACATCCTCGTAGACGTCTCCACAGGAGAGGGCACACTTTGCCCGAATCTGGGTCCGGCTACCGGCCGGTACCGTCACGGAATCAGGTTCTAGGGTGATCGACCGGATCCGAATCACCTCGATGGGGACCCTATTCGACTCGAGGGACCCGTCGATGGTTTCGGCATAGACCACAGTGGTGCCTGCAGAGAAGGAATTGATGAGCATCAGGTGGTCATCCACTACCGCGACGTTCGGATCCTCGGATACCCAGCGGTAAGGTGTTGCACGGATCTGCCTGCCGTGGGCGTCAAAGAAACGGATCCTTGGCCTGATCGCTACACCGAGGCCTAGACGGGGGTGGGACACGCTGACGTCAATTCGGGAGGGCTTGCCTGCTGGAAGCCGAGTCGTTGAAGTCCTTGCCCCTCCACCGCCGAACTGGCCGAGCATCAAGTCGCGGATGAATCGGTTCTTCCAGCGGTCCAGCGCCTCGTTCATACGGCTGAGCTCATTCCTCTCCTTTTTCGTATAGGCCGTTCTGTCCCGGCTCTCGAACTCCTCTGCGAATGCCTGGATCTCCTCGGCAATGAAGTAGTCCACCGCTCGGGTGAGAGGAGATTCGGCTAGTGCTCCTCGATGGTTTTGTTTGAACTCTTCGAGGCTCTCCAGTTCGCACTCACCGTAGATTTTGTCGCGGTAGCCAGAGACCACAGGGAACTCGAGCATTCCCCGGTACCCGATGAATCCGCCCGCAGGTGTCTTGTAGTTGATCGTGTGTCGGGCCTTCTTTTTCCACCTCATGCTGGTCCTTGAGGTGCAAAGGATCAGGGTGCCCTGGGGGAGTGAGCCATCACCGATCGTGGATTCTTCCGTTCCAAAGACAGGGTCGGGCAGGGATTCCGGAATCTCCAAGACCTTTTCGGAACTGCCGGGAATTGGATCAACCGCGGTTGGCGACAGGGGATTCGCATTCCGGACTTGTCGTCCGTTGTGCATCACGAAAACCTCGCAGAACTCTAGTGAGGTTAACATTTGGGGGTGGTCCTGCAGCTGCCCCAGAAGGTCCGTCACCGGGATCTTTTTGCTCATGTTCTTTGGCCCCACACCCCTCACCAATGTGAACCCGGATGCCCTCGCCGCAGCCTCCTTTACAGCTTCAGGCAGTTTGGCGTAGGAGGCCCCTAAGGGGGTGAGGGCAGCGTCGAGATCCTGGATGAGATTGGGGACATCATAGTCTTTTCCCTCGACGTCGTCTGGCACATATCCGAACTGGGTGGTTCCTCCACCCGTTCCATATCGGCATCCCTTCCCACCCCGATGGGTTTGGAGTAGAGCATATTCGGTGAACATCTGTGTCATGTAGCACTTCCCGCCATTCCCGTGGCCGCCTTGGACTGAAGCATCTGTGTCCTGTGCTGCTGCGTCTGGGTCCGCCCAATGGCGGAAGTACTCCTCGATGTGATGACTGGTCGTTCCGACTAGGTCGAGACAGGCGATGGAGGGTGGGCCGACCCTTGCTAGGTCACACGTGAAGAGCACTATCACCCTGTCTTCCGGGTTGAAGGTTCCCCTGCTGTAGGCGTCCGCAGAGTTCTTTACCCATTCTGGCAGCCCGTTTTCGTGAGACTGGAAGGGTTTGCAGATTAGGGCGATGGCCCCCGGGCCATGGACTCTCTGTTCTGCGTCTGGGGTAAACCGGAATTCGGACACTTCGACCTCTCTTATTGTTCTTCCACTAGGCGATCAACGAGGGCTTCCCATGCTCGGCTGATGTCGTCTTTCAAGGTTTTTGGGGATTTGACTGTGTAACCCTTCCGCCCGTGACGTCGAAGGAAGCCTTCCTGTTTGAACCATCCAAGGACGAGGTAAAGCTGGTAACCGGGTATCCTTAAAGAATCTTGGTGCTGTCTGAGGTCGCTCATACCCTCCGCTTTTATGGGGCCTTCGTCGAGAGCTTGGAGCGCCAAGGCTCGATCTGCGATGGCTTCCAACGCGGCGCGAGGAGCTCGGTGCTCGTACGACCTCTCGTTCGAGGGTGAGCGGCCAATCTTGACTAGGTAGTCTCCCTCCCTGACGAACGAGGGCAGACCAACGCTGGTGGCCGATCTCCCTGGTTCGTTGGAGCTTCCAGGATCTTGGGTCTCAGATCCGGTCTGTCCCATTTCGGCTGTTCGGATCGGATCGATCTCGGCCAACTGCTTCGCGACTGAAAGGACCGCCGGGACCTCGTCGAACCGATGCTCCTTCATGGCTTGTTCTACCAACTGCCGTACGCTTCGCTCAGCCGTTCGGACCGCCTCGATCGCCTCTTCCAGAAGTCTCTCCATCGAAACACTTAGGGTTAGAGTCTACATAAATTTTACTTAAAATATAGAATATGCAGTTCATGGCAAGAGACGAATGCCGAAAGACTGTGGTCGTTGGCTCGGCCTTCCTTCTGTTTGGGGAAGAGAAACCCTCCGAACCTGGATTGTGGGGCCTTCTCCGTCCTAGGAATGTTTGGTCTTATAGCGATCCCGGTCTCGTTCACAGGGAGGCCACTGCCGGGCCCAGGAACTCACAGGGCTCCATCAGCCCTCCCAACAGGTGCCCGGGAGATATTCCTTCGTGGATGAGGGCAACGCATGACACATGCGACGTGACCTACCTCGCCATGCGTGGGGAGTTTATTAGATCTTGGTGACCTTCTTGAGGATGGGACCTAGGGCACCAACCAAGCGGTCCATATTTTGGATGGATTGTTCCTGGATCTCAGGCCACTCCTCCGGCGGGGCCATAAGCCCACCACACGCGAACTCGGCCCTGACGCGACACGCTCTTCTTCCCTCAATCAGTTGCCAGTCAAGTGGGCCGCCGAATGTCTTCTCAGCTTTCAAACGGTCTTCACGCATGGCTTCGAGAATTCGTTCATTCTCGGCTGCGTCACCGGTATCGATATAGAGCTCCACTCCAGCTCTTGCTTTCTTCCAGATTAGATACACCCAGCTCACCCCCCCCCGCCCAGCACCCGACCCGAGCCAGCTATCCCTCGTAGGGGCCCTGTTTGCATGATGAAGGATGCCCATGGCCTTGGCGCGGTCAAGTAAACCTTCCCAGTACCGAAGACGGAGGAGGTGACGCTCAGCTAGTTCCTTCTTCTCTTGTCCGATAGCCTTTGCCTCTTCGGAGGGACCGGCGAGGACAGTGAACAGGGGAGCCGCGGCCGAATTGCCTATTTGGATTGCTTCGAGCCGAACGAGGAAGAAAGCCCTGTCTACAGGGGTGGACTCATTCAACCAACTGATCGCCGTGACATGTTCCGGGCGGCCGTCCGTGACTATCCATATGGCGAACGTTGCTTCGAGGTTGGAAAAGTAGGTTACCAGCTTCCCCAGGTGGTCGTGGTTTGAGGGTTCTAGCTGGTTTTCGATGATGACCGGTTCCCCGGATTCCGTCTCTGCCACGAGGTCGACACGGAAAGATCCGACGCTCTTCTCGCGGTCGACTGGCTGAAGTGGGATTCCGACTGCCTCTGCCAAGGTTTCGAGATTCTCCTCCAGCCATACCGTGAATCCCCGCTCTTCATGGGCCCAGAGCTTGCGGACAGGCACCTTCTCGATTCGGCCGATTTCCATAGTCTCTCCCTTCGCGCCTTGCCGGTGAGGCTTCGGGCCGGAAATGCTACTAATGGCTGTCTAAAGAAAGGTCGCCTCTGAAGCTACAAGGGTAAGAGCAATCATGGACAGTGAGGTGAAAGTCCGGGGGGAGGTCAGGCCCGTCCCGCACTCCTCGGTGTCGTATGAGCGGCTGGGTTCCACCCCCCCTGCCACCGTGGCCCAAGAGGCCTTTTTCTATGGGATCTGACAGCGCACATGTCGTGCTGGGCTCCGGCGGGGTTGGCCCGGGATTTCAGGGTCAGATGTGCCGTTCCGACGGGCCTCGGACCTTAACACTTTTAAACACCCTTTATTGCGTTCTCGGCCCGCAGCAGAGCCCGTTATAAAGCCTCTATCACCCGCCTTAGCGCTTCCACGGAAAGAGGCGGATCGCGCCGGTGCAGCATGGCATGACAGTTTGGGCATACGGGAACTAGGTCGGTGATGGGGTCGACCTGGTACCCGGCGCCGGTCCGATTCAGAGGTACGATGTGGTGGACATGGATGAACCCCTCGCCTATGTCCCCGTAGACCTCCTCGAACTGGAGGTCACAAGCCTTGCATGCCATCCCGTGATGGGCGATGCAGGCCTTTCGGGCTGCGGGATTGCGTTCGTAGGCGTTCACAAAAACCCGTCTGGACGCACCTTCCCAATACAGATCAGGGATCGGGATCTCGCCGGGCGCCTCTTGCACTAGTGCGGAGACTCGCCGCCGGTGTAGGGAATGCCCTCCGCTACAGCGCTCCACTTCATACCAGACCGGAGGAAGTGGGGGGTCCACCAGCACACACCCGCGTTTGATGTCGCACCGGATGTGTTTGAGATCCTGGTAGGTACTTGTTCCGCGTAGGCTGGCTGCCAGCTCGCGGATCGGAGCGTCCGGGTTGAACAGCCGTCGTTCGTACTCTTCGAACGGCAGGATACCCCGAGGAGCACGACGAAGCACTTCGAACGCGACGTACCCCCAAGTGTTTGGTCGTCGCGGGTTCTCTTCAAGCCAATGAGGCGCTACGGATAGCTGGCGCCCTTTCAAGTCCTTTCCCCGTCGTGCCATGTCTGCGCTCCGCACCTGGTGTAGGAGATCACCCTAAAGTACCGACCTGGGGACATCCAGATTTACGCACCTGCCATTGACGGAGGTGCCGTGTTGAGCGGCACACTCTGCGTCGGTCCTCGACGCGGAGAAGGCGATGGCAAAGCTCACGAAGGAGCAGATCATGGTGAGTGAGCAGATGGTGCAGAAGGATGTGTCGATTCGGCAGGTGGCCCGGCAACTTGGCGTGACGGAAGGAGCGCTTCGATATCACTTCCGGAAGCGGGCCGAAGGTCGAGACGGAGAGGACGGCCGGAGGGACCAACCGACGGCCGTGGACGGCTATGAAGAGGCCGTAGAAGCGATTCTGGAGCGCTTGGAGTGCCGGCGGGTGACCGGGGAGGGACGACCGGTCCAGGCCCGGACGGTCTACGAGCTTCTGGGCCGAGATTATGGCTATTCGGGGAGCTACCGGGGTGTCGTACGACATCTGAGGCGACGCTACGGCGTTCCACCTGTTCGGGCCTATCGGCGTGTGGAGACACCTCCTGGGGTCCAAGCCCAGCACGACTGGTTTGAGGCCCATA
Organism: Longimicrobiales bacterium; assembly: GCA_028278645.1. Lineage (GTDB taxonomy): Bacteria > Gemmatimonadota > Gemmatimonadetes > Longimicrobiales > Gaopeijiaceae > JABDNZ01. The sequence goes on from JANQDZ010000023.1 coordinate 39,288, forward strand.
CCCGGATCCGGGGCCAGGAGACGGATGTTCAAGCACTGGTGGGAACGTTGTCCCACAGCCGGGGCCGGTTCTGCTGGGTCAGCCGTAACGCGACGCAGTTGGCCTGGCACGCAGGGCATCTGGCGCTCTTCGAGCGGTATGGGGGCGTTCCCCTCTGGGTCCGGATCGACAACCTGAAGACCGGAGTGGCTTCCGGGGCGGGGTCCACGGCGGTGCTGAACCGAAGCTACGAAGCGTTCGCTCGAGGGTGTGGGTTCGAGATCGATCCGTGCCGGCCGGGTACCGGCTCGGACAAGGGCAAGGCGGAGCGAAGTGTCCGCACCTTCCGACAAGCCTTTGGCGAGGTGTTTCGTCAGGACTGGGTGAGTTGGGAGGCTCTGCAGACGGGTCTGGACCAACGAGCCTGGTCGTTGATGGATCGGCTCATGTGTCCGGTGACAGGGACCTCGGTGCGGGAAGCCTTCGAGGCCGAGGGGTTGGTGCTTCAGCCGCTACCCACCATGGCGGAACCGTTCGATGTGGTGGTGTCGAGGAAGGTGAGCCGTGACTGCTTGGTCTCGTTCGAAGGGCGCCGTTACAGCGTGCCCTTTCTCTGGGTAGGCCGGCAGGTGGAGGTCCTTGGAACCCTGAAGCACGTGGTCATCCAGGCCGGGGGCCAGGAAGTTGCCCGACACCCGCGGGGTAGCCGCGAGCTTCTGATCCTGGATCCAGACCACGATGAGGGTGAGTCCACTGACCAGGTCATTCGGCCCACACCGATGGGTCACCGAGCTCGGCTTCAGATGGCCGGTCTGAGCGGACCCTCGAGAAGTGCCAGGTGCTGAAGCTGGTGCATCTGGCAGAGTGTCTGCCTGAACTGGTGGAAGAAGGGGCCCGGGACGACGTGACGCCCATCCGGTTTCTGGATCTGGTGTTGGAGCGGGAGATCGAACGGAAGACGGAGCGCAGGATCGCCACCTCGCTCAAATTGAGCGGACTGCCGGTGGGTAAGACACTGGACAACTTCGACTGGACGTTCCAGCCCCGTGTGGACCGATCGAAGCTGGAAGGGCTGGCCACCTGCCAGTTCCTCAGGGACCGGGACAACGTACTCTTCCTCGGTCCGCCAGGCGTGGGAAAGAGCCACCTGGCGGTGGCCCTGGGCGTACGGGCTATCAAAAATGGCTTCAGCACCACCCACTTCATCCTGGACGACCTGATGCATCAGCTCAAGGCGGATGCGGCCGTACCTCCAGCTCGTCTGAAGGCGAAGCGGTACCTGAACAGCGGGCTACTGATCATCGATGAGGTGGGGTTTCGGCCCCTGGACCGGCTCGAGGCGAACCTGTTCTTCCGGCTCGTGAGCGCTCGGTACGAGAAGGGGTCCATCATCCTGACCTCGAACAAGCATGTCCGGGACTGGCCGGAGATCTTTGCCAGCGACGAGGTTCTGACGACGGCCATCCTGGACCGGCTACTCCACCACGTTCACATCATCCACATCGATGGCCGGAGCTACCGTCTCCGGGAACTCGACGGCCTCCTGCAGCCGCAGCCGGCCCCTTCCTCACCCCAAGCGAAAAAAGGAGAGAAACCTACTCAGATGCAAACGGCGAGTGCGTAAAAGTGGGTGTCCCCAGACTGCGTAAATCTGGGTGTCCCTTTACAACTGGCTTCAGAACTCTGAATCCTACTGCCCACAGGCCCTTCCCGGACCTTTTCGGCCGTTCCTGAGATCTTCCAGTCCCAACACCTCTTCCAACATGGGCCCCAAAGCCCTTTTTCTCACGGGAATTCGCAACGCATTACTGAAGCGTTCCCTCCTCCTGATTTGCAGTGTAGCTCCGAACCCGGGCCAGGTTGGGAAGGGGCAATACAGGAAGGAGAGCTAGCCGGTCAGCGGTCAGGGCCCAGACCAGAGTCTCATCCGAGGTCAGAAAGTTCAATGCGGATTCTAGAGCGGCAAACGCCGACAGAAGAGGACGCGTGTTAGGTGCGATAAACCCAACGGCAAGCCATCTCTTCTCAGACAGGTTCGTGGGGCATCTCGAGTATGTGGGCTTCAACCAGCGCGAAATCGGTATGTGGATACTCTACCCTATGACCCCCGAAGGGATCAATCACACCCTGTCGTCCTCTTACCAATGGGTGCCCCCTGTTCAAACCCGGACCGAGAACCCTCACCATCGACCAAGGAAGGGGGGCTGAGAGCCGAAATAGACTGGACAGCTTCGGGCAGTAGCCTAAGGCGTGCCCTGGGTCCGATGGAAACACAAAGTTAGTTGTGAGGAGATCAGCTCCATGGAAGGTGACTCGGCTGGAGAAGTACCTGATTCCATCGAACTCCCGCGTTTCCACCAAATAGGCTGTTAAGAGTTGGGGGATAACATACTCCTCCACGAATGATCCGTCTGGATGGGTTCGTACAAATGAACAAGCTGCGAGGAGCGGCCAGAGTGACGCGTGAGCAATAGCCAGATCAACCAGGGGACATTTCTTGCTTCCGTGGGCATTGATCAATGCGGCCATGAGCGCGGGGCGATGGCCAAGGTCCAGCAGGACCACAGCAGTGTCCGGTGCTAGTTTTAGAGACGACACCCAAAAGTCATCAAGTTCGGCCCGACCGAGCTCCTCCCAGCATGTATAGATCGACGAGCTGAGATAGAGCATTGGGACTCCTGGCATGCTGTATCTTTGGGGACCGACTCGATGTCGCATATCATAGGGGATATGGAAGACCTGGGATCGATCCAAGCCAGCATTCATAGAAGCCCTCCTTACCCGAAATAGCGGCCCGATTCCATCCTGATCCACAGGTTTTGACTTGAGTACGTTGAGGTGCTGATTAGCTGAGGCCATTGCACTATGCATAGCGTCCCGGGCAGTTCCCGGTTGCCCGGCCAGCGCCGCGGAATGCGCGGCGAGGAGGTGATGCCCTAGATCCCGGATGGCGGGGAGGTGGGACTTGAGGGTTGTAGAAGCGTAGTCCTGAGCGGTGAGCGATGCGACGGCTTCGCAATAGAGATTAGTTGCTGAAAGAAGGGATTCACCAAAGGGTATCCCTGTTCCGGCCCTGGGGAGGTCACAGAGTTCGTCATTTAGTAGGGTGATAGCGTCCATGAAGAGAGATTCCCAAAGTCAGGTTGGAACTCTTTAGAAGCGTCGTACGGTCACCAAAGAGTTGCATTGGACCCTTGGGAGCCTAACCCTCGACGCAATCTCCGGGCAAATCGCCGCCTATCTTGACCCGGAGACGGAGGGACTTACTTGTGGGCCAAGGACAGCTGCTCGGGCCTTGACTGTTTTCCCCCGGTGATCCCGCATTCAGGGTAAGCCCTTCCTGGCTATTCCCATTTTCCCTCATCTCTCCCGGCGGCCCCAATATCCTCGCTGTCCACGTTCAGAGGGGACGCCAAGGTGAGGAATCAGCCGGGAAGGCGCTGCACCATCAGTTCAGGGCAGATCCTCTCCGGCTCTCAGATCGAAACGCAAAGGGTGCAATTCTCATCCGCCACCTTTGTGCATTTTTGCGCTGCCGCTAAGGGAAACATCGAAAAAAGGTCAGCCAGTCAGGTCTTTGAATGCCCAGAGGGCGTCCCCCGTTGGAGTCACGGAGGCCACCGAACCTCCCCCTTCTCGCTGTTACTGAACCACACACGTCGGTTCAAGAGAGGGTCAAGGTCGACGACAGGCCCGAGCCTGATCTTCATGAAGCTTGACCCTGGGGAACAAGAGTTGCATATTTTCCCAGTATGGGAACAAGAGTAATGGTTACCAGATTGGTAAGATAGAATCCGAGGGCCAATCATGCGCGTGGTGGGCCGACAGCTCCTAGAGGACTTCAAACGGCAGCATGCCGATGCGAGGGGCTCGGTAGATGCCTGGTTGGCGGAAGCTAAGGAGGCGACGTGGGAAACCCCCCACCATGTGAAGGAACGCTATGCGAGCGCGAGCATTCTCAGGAATGGGGTGGTGGTCTTTAACATTCGGGGTAACCGGTATCGCCTTGCCGTCCGAATCGCGTATCAGACCCAGATTGTGAAGGTGTTGGCGGTTGGAACACACAAGGAGTACGACTCCTGGACGTTCGACAGCTGAGTAGGGGGTAGCATGTTTAAGGTCATCCGCAATGACGACGACTACAATGTCGCCCTTGAGACCATTGAGGCTCTTGTTGCGAAGGATCCCCCACGTGGCAGTGAGGAAGCTGATCGCCTAGAGGTTCTGGCAGTTCTCCTCGAGGAATACGAACAAACCAACTGGCACGAGACTCTTCCCTCCCCGGTTGAGGCGATTCGATTCCGAATGGAGCAAGCTGGTCTGAAGCAGCGAGATCTGGTGCCTTACTTCGGTAGCGCAAGCAGGGTCTCTGAAGTGCTCTCGGGAAAACGCAATCTAACCCTCCAAATGATCCGGGCACTGACCGAGGGCCTCGGCATCCCGGCGCGGGTGTTGATCCAGGAAGAACCATCCGAAGAGACAATAGAGGAAGCGCCCTGGGCGAAGTTTCCCGTCAAGGAGATGGTACGGCGAAACTGGATCTCAAACGTTGCTCTGCAATCGCCCGAGACCATGGTTGCGGCACTAAAGGCCTTCTTCGCACCGCTGGACCCGTCGATGGACCTCGCGGTCCTGTACCGAATGACTCGACACGTTCGGACGACTAGAAAGGCAGATGAGCCATCCCTGATTGCCTGGACAGCGAAAGTGCTCCTTTCCGCTGGCGAACAGAACCTCGAGGCCAGTTTTAAACCGGGAAGCGTGACGCCGGAGCTTATGACGGAGCTGGTAAAGATCTCATGGGCCGACAACGCTCCGGCGTTGGCCCGTGAATTCCTTGGTCGACACGGTATCGCTTTGGTGGTAGAGCCGCATTTCCCAGGAACCCACCTGGATGGGGCAGCTATCCTATCTGATCCAGACCGGCCAATCGTAGGCCTAACACTACGCTACGATCGCCTTGACAATTTCTGGTTCGTCCTCATGCACGAATTGGCTCACATCAGCCTTCATGGGCGTGGAGAAGCGGACGTGTTCTTTGATGACCTTGATGGAGATGCCGTCGAGGATATGGAGGATGAGGCCGACCAACTCGCCGGTGAAGTGCTCGTGCCGAGCACCGAATTCATCAAGAGTCCGGCCAGCAGACTTCGCACAGCGGGCGCGGCGGAAAACCTGGCTAGAAAGCTCGGGATCCACTCCGCCATTGTCGCCGGAAAGATGAGGCACTTTTTCAACTCTTATCGAATCCTCACGAAGCTAGTGGGGCAGGGTGAGGTCCGAAGATGCTTCCCAGAAGTGACCTGGCCTTAAAGAAAGGCTATCGAATGATACCTCCATACTACGTACCGGTCTTGAGGTGGAAGAGGGCAGAACAAAAAGCCCTCGGAATGATAAACACTCCCGAGCGGGAGTATGTCATACCTCTCGTTGAATTGGTTCCGCGGGATTACGAAGCCAAGAAGTCGAAGCCCGTTCCTACGATCCTGCAGGTCGCGGAGAAACAAGCCACTTCAATTACCCGGAACTGGCCTGACCGGCCGATGTTCGTTGATCCCTGGCTTCTCTCTGGTCGCCTTCGCCGAAACCCCAAAAACCATCCCCTTTCGCACCTCGGAGGTCTAGCCAAGAGCGCTAAGCTTCGGCTGATTCCGGTCGCGAATCTCCGCACGGCATCATCCGAGCTGGCAGTGCTAGCAAAGACCGCTGCAACACTCGGTCATGGGGGGGCCATTCGGCTGAAACCCGCCGACCTGTGGGACGGCACCCTGGGTTCGCGAGTCAGGTCGCTCCTTCGCGCATTCGGTCTGGCCAGCACCGGAACCGATATCCTCATCGATTACGAGATCACTGATCCTGGAGCCCCTACTATCGCCTCTGTGCTGAGAAAGCTGGGCGGAATGAAGCAGTGGCGGACGATTGCGGCCATCAGCGGAGCTTTCCCGAAAGATCTAACGGGTTTCACGCCTGGAGAGCACCTTCACCCACGAGTGGACCTAACTTGGTGGCGTTCTCAGAGAACGGGCGCTCAGCCTCCCTGCGCCTTTGGCGACTACGCGATCCAGCATCCGGTATTCGAGGAGCCGCCGGGAAGAGCCAACTTTTCAGCAAGTATCCGGTACGCGACCGAGGAGCACTGGGTGGTGATGCGTGGGGAGGGTGTGTTCAACGACGATGGGCCTGGTTTTGCCCAATGGCCCGCCAACGCTCAACTCCTCTGCGAACGGTCCGAGTTCTGCGGAGCCGAGTTTAGCTACGGTGATCAGTACATCAGCGAGATGGGCCATCAAGCGAAAACCACAGGAAATGCGGAAACCTGGCTCAGAGCGGGACTGAATCACCATTTGGTCTATACAACCCGCCAGCTCGCCAAGCTCTTCGAGTCTTGAGGCGAGCCCGAACCCCTGTCTTGAGGGCCTGCAAGTCTAGGACATCGACTAACCGCTGATAGAGTCTTCGCCGGGAAGCGGACCGCAAGCCGTCCGCCTCACCCAAATCAACAAGGAATTCGAGCGCTTCATCTCTCCAGAGAAGCTTGATTACGGAAGCCGCATCGACGGAGGGGTTCTGTTTTGCCCTACGGAGGGTGCTAAAGGTGATTCCGCCTCGTGGTCCAACCTTGGCAGACATGATGCCCCACCAATCTGGGAGGAGGGGAACGGCCGCGTCGATGTGTGCCCCGTCACAAAGGAGCGTGGCTCGATCCAAGATCAGCGAATACGTTTCGACCTGGGCTGGCAATCGAGCTAAGGTGTCCTTTCGGCTCTTGATCTCGTAGCCATCCACTCGACCATTCACAACTGCGACGTCGACTCGAGACTTCCCGTGTCGGAGCCCGAGCTCTTCCACAATCAGCGAACCCGGATCCGACCGGTGCCGAACATGCAACCGGTGCAGAAGTGCTTGGCGGAGTGCTGCATCGCCGAAGGAGTCAGGTGAGAATGCCATTGCACAACCCATTCCAGATCGGTTGACGTTACCTCGGGAACGAAATTAGTCACACCGTGCCTTCACAGCCAGAAAAACCCTACTGTGGGGAAAAGGACCGAAAAGAACTCACGTATTCATGGCCGTGGCGTTGACGTTGGATTCAGCTGCAGAACGGGCTGAGTCCGGATTCCTTCACCCATCGGGGTTTCCGGCAACGCCTTTTTTGTCGCGGCGAATCTGAAGCCGGCGGGCTTCAAGCTCTAGTGGAGGCTCCTTCAGCCCGCAGGATGTTGCGGTGGATACAGCAGACTACCGGGAAGCCCGGTTCTTTGGTGACGACTGTCAGGTCCGGTGGGACCGCTGGTCCTTGGATCCCCAGTTTTTCCACCTCCCCCAGAAGCTCCTGGAAATCGGGAGAAGCCTTCGGAAGTTCCTCATGAATGGATCCCAAGCGGAACTGTTGGAATCCAATCAGACCGACGCAGGGGAATATTTCTCCGTTTTCATCGATGGTCATCTGGAGACGGCGGTCACAGGCAGAGATATGGCGCTCAGAAGGCCCGGTGATACTCCCTCCGCTGTCAGGGACCACGCGAAAAACCTTCCCTCCCAGTGTCTGGGATCTTCCAACGCCCTTCTCAAGCCACCAAAGCGGGTCACCCCTTAGGGTTAGCATCGATGTGGCTTCGGCCGCGGCCTCAAGGGTCCGCAGAAGCCCGGATTCGGTCCCGGTTGGGCGATTAGGTTTTCGGCAGTCGAGGGTAAGGGAGAACCCACGTTCAGCCTGGAAGGTGTCGATCAAGGTGTCACCGACCTCCAATAAGTCCCAGAGGTCGAGTTCAAGATTCGTGATGAAACCACGTTTCCTTGCAGCGCAGGCTATTGCGAACAGACGCTTTTCTAAACCCGCTAGGCTATCGACAGCCAAACGGCATTCCCTTCCGTAGAGTAGATGAAGATTGCGCCCCTGGCTTATCCCGGTCGAATCACGATACCAGGCATCGAATCGTGGGATCCAGTCTACCAGCGTTTGTGACCCCGGCCGGAAGTCTTCCTTCTCGGACGCCAAGAAAGCCCCGATAGATCCTAATCGCGAAAGAAACGGCAACCGATCTCCTAGCAAGCCTTGAGCGCCTTTTGGACGCTCTGAAAGGCAAGGGTGGAAAAGAACTCTGTGACCTTCTCTGCGCGCTCGGGGTCAGAGAATATCCACCAACACAGGTGGCAGATGGACGCGAAACTCCGGTCTCGAACTGTGTGTCCTGCATTCTCAAGAATCGGCACCAAAGACCCAACTCCTCCAAAAACGATCGTTCGCAACAACGGCGAGCTATTCATACGCTCGGCTATGTCGACAATGGATTCATCCCTCACGTTCCCGAAGATGTGTCCATCTGTTTGATCGATGCCCGCACAACAGGGGAATACGTTGCCGAACGCATTCACGGCCAAGTTCATGGTCTGGTGGCAGTTAGCGTTTAGGGGAGAACCTGCATGGACCTCGGACGGTGAGATCTCTCGCGCCGCCCGTCCGATGGGGGACACGGGGCTACAGTACATTTCGTCGACCGAAGACAGCGTCTCATTGGCAAGAGGTTGGATCGCCCCTTCGACGGTGTTCTTACGGCTGGAGAGGATCCTCAGGACGGTCTCGATGCCGTTTTCCCTGCATGCGTGTACGCAGTGATCCACACGGTCCGGAGGAACGAAAGGGCGGTGCCACGCGTCCCAGCTGATTTCCATCCTCGTCAGGCCTGCTGATCGCAGGCGTTGGCAATGGGAATCTGCCGTCCTTGGGTTTCTTGCCCAGAACGCGTTCGTCGTCCCAGACACCTCGAGAAATCCACTCCTCCGGGCCGACTCAACAATTGCCAGACAGTCGTCGAGCTGAACGAAGGCTTCGCCTCCAGCAAAATGTAAATGAGGCTTGAGCGACGGGATCGCTGGCGCCTCCTCTATCACTCGCATGAGGGTTTCTAGGCTCAACGACGAAAACCCGAGAGATTCGGATCCCCCTGGGCCCGCTGATTGGTAGCACATGGCACATTTCGCCGGGCATCGATTCGTGGTCTCTAGGACCAACGACTCGTAAGTGACCGGCATGTCCCTCAGCACCTTTGCGTTCACCGTTCGCCCCGGTGCGAGGTGCCCTTTGGGGTTTTATCAAGGACCGGCCAGAGAGTCACTTCTTGACGGCTTTCCTCGCGGCTGCGACGGCAGCCAGTGCTAGCGCGACAGTCTCCACCAGGCTTGCTGACACTCTAACGTCGGAAAGATTCACTTCAGATTCGTCAAAGCGGTTGCGGTCGTCGACAGTCAAATAGGGGTTTTGAGACGACAACTCCACCACCGTTGACAGGATCTCTTCTTTCGCATCCGTGAGTGCATCGATGACCTCGGGGGTTGTTTCAATCCCGTGCTGTTCAGTGAACCCCTTCGGATCACGGAGAAGATCTTCCAGGATGGAGAGGGGAGCGTCCTTCAGGTTTGTCAGGTCAGTGAACACAGGGGCCGCGGAAGCCGAGCTGGCCATTGTCACCTCCTAGAACAGTTTGGTGCCGAATCAGCGGTCTAGGTGGAAGCTAAGAACTCTCCCAGCGGATTCGCCAGGTTCTTGGACGGCCAGGCCGCCGGGCCCTTGCCCAGAAGCGCTGAAGGGCTACAGAGGATTCCATATCGTGCCTCCCGGTGGCCACTCCTGAGCCCGCTTGTCAAGGCCGTTGGTTTTTAAGGTTGGCATGACGAGTAGGGCCTCACATTGTACCGTCGGACAAAGGGCTCCGTGAAGAAACCGCAATGATGGCGGGTAGTCGATCCGTCTCCCGGCAGCTGAGTCGGTCGGTCATGGAGTGCACATGCCCTTCTTTGACGGTTAAGCCTGCGGGTGGCAACGCCGTTTGAATAGGTCACACCGGGCGTTAAAAGTGACTGACTGCCAGGCCCCGTCAGCTTCGGCGGCATGCGAGTTTCTTGAGGGGGGGGGGGACAGGCGGTATAATCGCCGAGACGGAAACCAGCGCGTTGTGGAGTATAGAAAGCTAGTCCGTCGACGGCGAAATCAGCGAAGTTAGTGGGCTCCTCTTTCCGCACGGGCTGAATTCGCGAGGCCTCCTTCAAAGAAAGCAGGGTTAACTGGGATCATGATTGGCCTTTCAGTGAAACCGGAATCAAACGCGTTCTGCGGGGAGGTGGGTAGTCACCGCTTGCCCTGGGATCAGTCCAGGCCTTGGGGTTCTTGGTCAGATCTGGCGGTTCGCCAGTGCCGCGGGGCGCAATGAGCCAATCGGAATTCCCAGGCGCAGTTCTCGCGAAGGGTGTATCCTTGGCTTTCTCGGAAGGGCAAGGCTGGCTCTCGGTTTTGACCGATCTCGATTTTGCAGTCCGCCCAGGTGAGTTCGTCTCCATCATCGGGCCCTCCGGTTGCGGAAAAACTTCCCTTCTGAAGCTCTTGACAGGCCTCTACTCTCACCGGTCGGATGTAAGAGTATCCGGTGAAGTGTTTGTGAACGGTGCTTCGTCCACCTCAGCGCGAATGAGCCGGCAGATCGGTCTGATGTTCCAATCGCCGTTACTGCTGCCATGGCGGACTGTCATCCAGAACCTTCTTCTGCCGAATGAACTCATTCAAGACTCACCCGAAACACCCCAGGACCCCACCGTAATCCTTGAGCAGTTGGGCTTACTCCAGTTCCAGGATTACTTCCCGGCGAACCTTTCCGGCGGAATGCAGCAGAGGGTCGCCTTGGCGCGGTTATTGATGTACCGCCCCAGGATCCTGACAATGGATGAGCCTTTTGGGGCGCTCGATGAGCAGACGAGAGAGGGATTGAACCAAGACCTGCTTGAACTATGGAGGCAGGAATCGCCTACGGTCCTATTCGTGACCCATAGTCTCCAGGAAGCTGTATTCCTCTCCGATCGAATACTCGTCCTCACGGACAGGCCAGCATCGATTTACGCCGAGGTCCAGGTCTCTGTTACTCGGCCCAGAAGTTTGGATCAGAAGTTCACGGTGGATTTCCTTAATGCACAGAAGGAGTTAAGGGCCCTTGTAAAAGAAGCGTGGGATGAGCAGGATGCCGGGCGCGAGAAAGGCGTTGACAGATGAGGATTCGAGTCATCGGTCCGATCGCAGTCCTGTTCCTGTTCTTGATTGGCTGGGAAGGAGTTGTACGGCTATGGGAAATCCCGGAGTATTTGGTCGCTCCTCCATCCGCCATATTCCGATATTCCGTTGACAATTTGGGAGACCTCTCCGGTCATTTCCTCATCACGATGACGGAAGCAGCTGCGGGTTTCCTGTTGGGCTCTTCGGTTGGGTTCCTCTTAGCAGTGGGTTTTTCCCACTCTCGTACCCTGGAGTACTCCCTTTACCCGTACATGATCGCTCTGAAGGCAGTGCCGATCGTGGCGCTGGCTCCGCTCCTAGTGCTTTGGTTTGGGAATGGTATTCCAGGCAAGGTGGTCATGGCGGCGCTGATCTGCTTCTTCCCCGTCATCGTGAATGTGGCCATCGGTCTGCGGGCAGTCGATCCAGGTCTTCATGAACTCTTCCGTTCCTTGGCAGCGTCTCGCTCTCAGATCTTCTTCAAGCTTAGGCTGCCTTCATCTCTACCCTATTTGTTTGCGTCTTTCCGTATCGGTTCGACACTGAGTGTGGTCGGTGCCATAGTGGGCGAATTCTCTGGTGCTCGAAGTGGTCTCGGCTACCTAATGGTAGTTTCTGTCTACCAACTTGAAACCCCGGCCCTGTTCGCCGGGATCGTGGCCGCATCTCTTGGAGGGATCGCGTTTTTCTATCTCATCGTTTGGCTTGAAAGTCTCTTCGTGCATTGGGAGCCAAGGGACACAAAGGTATGACTAAAAGGAGTTCCAACATGCGGGACGCGGCACTGGGACGGATCCATTTTCGGAAGTGGTTCGGCGCGGTTTTTGTTCTCTGTTTGGCCCTTCTGTCGACTTCCTGTGATGGAGGAAACACGAGCCAATCTGAGATCTCGGTCCGTCTAAAGTGGACCTTCACGGCACACACGGCAGCCGGGCCAGGCGTTGCCTTGGCCAGAGGTTTCTTTGAGAACGAGGGCTTGCAGGTGACTCTCAACCCTGGAGGTTTCGAGTTTGACCCGGTTACGCTGGTCGCTTCCGGCTCCGACGATTTCGGGGTAAAGGGTGCGGACGACCTTATTATTGCTCGTTCTCGAGGTGTCCCAATCGTTGCCATCGCCATGGACTACCAACTGAACCCCGTAGCTTTCATGAGTCTCCCACAAACGCAGATCCGGACCCCGGCGGATTTCATTGGTAGGCGGATCGGAGCGAAATACGGCCAAAACGTTTATACGTTTCTCCTGGCAATGCTCCGAGACCAGGGAGTGCCCCTTGATTCGATCGAGGAAGTCCCGGTCAGGCTCGATGTATCACCCCTTCTTACCGATCAGGTCGACGTGTTCCCGGGTTATGACAATTTTGAACCCGCAATCTTCGCCGACCGAGGTATTGAGGTGGACGTCCTCCTTGCAAGGGACTACGGAGTCCAGTCTTACGGTAACGTGGTCTTCGCATCAGAGGAGATTATCCGGAATCAACCAGAGAAAGTCCTCCGTTTCTTAAGAGCCTATCTGCGCGGATGGGAGTGGGCCATAGAGAACCCCGAGGAGACCGCGCGGATCATGGCTGGGTTGAATCCAGACTTTTCCGAGTCGGTCCAACAGAGGATGATGGAGAGAACGATCCCGTATGTTCGGCCTGAGCCTGGGTTCCGGGTGGGGTCGATGACCATGGAGGGATGGGAACTCACTCAACGGGTGCTCCTCGACCAGGGCCTGATCGGGGAGCCAATTGATCTGAGCGAAGCTTTTACAACTGAGTTTCTTGAATTGGTTTATCCAGATGAGGGCTAGGAATGGAAAACGGTAAACCCGAACTTGGCCTTCGGTTTGAAACGGTCGAGATCCACTTCATCTATTCTTTTCTGATGGATTCAGGTGGGTGTCTGTTCGAACTCCGCGAACGATTACTCAAATCCACGTCAGGACGCCAAGCGTTCGAGAACGGTGATCGGCCGAGCAAACCGCTGCAGCGCGTAGGCGTCCCGTCCAGCCTTCGCATCCGAAAGCCCCACTCCTACCTAGGCCGCGAAGACGACCAACGCTTCAGCGAACTGTACTGGTATCAACCGATCAACAAACCTGTGCTGGTGGATAACCTCCCTCCACGAAGGGAAGAATCCGCATTCGCGGCTGGAGACCTGTCAAGTCTGACGATATCTCCACGTACTTCTGAAGAACCCTCAGGCCCAACCTCCAAAGCGAATCCTAGTTCCACCAAGCCACCTGACCCCGATGACAAAGGGTTGCCCAGCTGGGACTATGAAAACGGCGGAAATGGCCAGCGATTTGAGGTTCTCACACGCATATTCCCGACTGGGGCAGGGACGGTCACCGTCAAGTTCACTTTGGACGAGGACCAAGGTCCTTATGACACCGTTGATGTCCATCGATTGCTGCATTCAGTCAACTCCACAGATCGAAGCGACTATAGATACCCACATCTTCGGTTCGAGGGTGGCAACGGCCCCCTCGGGGCTTTTGAAGGGCGGCTGATCGATCTCGTAGAACAGGTTTGCCAGGAGATCGATGGATACGCTGGGAAGCGAGTGGGGTGGGAGGGCCTATCAGGGTCCTGGACGGACCCGAAGATACTGAAAATCGACTCGGAGCGTTTCGATTATCAGAATCCTTACGTTTTTGTGAAGGGAAGATTGGCCGATGAGGACTTCAGCGGGGACCCTTGGTGGAAACGGGACCTCAGCGCCAACACCGAAGCTCCACCTGTTTACTCCGCTGAACAAGTAAGAAGGTATAAGGAGGCGGCCACGCTTCTTTATCGCTACAACCGTGGGCTAGATCTGCTCAACCGGGAAAAGCCAGCTTTGGACATGATCTCCATGCCGCGTTCAGAAAGGACCGATGGCGAATTGATCCGGAATTTCAGCTGGCATCGCGATATGTTCGTTGCACTGCACTCAAGAGCTGCACTGGTCTTCTCAAGAACCCCAACCGAGGAGCGATCAGGCGGAAGAGGAGAACTGGACTCTACTGTTCAGGACGTGGCCCGGTTTGTTTCTGAATCAACTTTGGACCTTCTCGAAATGGTTCGTTCGAGGTGGCACCTGAGTGTAATGCTGAATGAGCTTCTAGACCTGGACCTCGAATTGTTGGACTCAGATCGGCTCGGCGGAGGACTCGATTTCCTTGAACGGAGCTTCGGCAGGAAGAAGCAGTACGCGACTTTCTTAAGTGATCCACTGCACTACACCTATGAAGGTGGGCTGCTCGTGGAACTCCTAGACCACGCCCGAACGCGGTTTCACCTGGATCCGCTCGCGAAGGTGCTCTCAGAGAAATTCGAGGTAGTGAGCGCCTTGTTCGAAGATTCTGAGAAGGCCCAAAGGCGAAGGTTGTTCTTGGAGGAGGCTGAGGCAGCTGAGGAATTTGGGGCGGGCAGGGACGGAATAGACGTGTTGGGAGGAATATGAGACGGGGGCCCGAGGATCCGTTTTTTCCCGCAGGTGTGAAACCCCTTGACGAAAAAGAGCTTGCGGAGGTCGAGAAGAAGCTGAAGCGGCAGAAGGCCACTGAGGACAACTACACGGATGGCTTCGCGACACAGTACAAGCAGCTGTCCTCCGACGTCGAAGCACTCTGGCAGGCTTTCTATCACAGGCGGTTCCTTTTGGATTCCACCGAGTGGGAATCCGAAAGTGACTATTACCTATCTCGTTTCCGTTTGGTTCTCAAGAAGGATTCCCGTTACGAAAGGGCGATCCGCCAGCCCGGGAAGGGCCAGACCCCGCTCTTTAGTATTTTTTCTGTTGAGATGACAGATTATACGTCTCACCTCATGACTCTCACCGAGACTGGGCGGAAGGTCGCATGCAAACGAGAAAAAGCCTTCCGGAACACCTTGAGGGATGCAATCGGTTCTTACCGTGAGTTGAGGGAGGAGAACGGACGTGCCCTTGGTATAAAACTGAAAATGTGGGCAGACTACCAACTTCAATCGAAACTCCTCGGAAACGCAACCCAGCGGTTTCGCAGCGAACACTCGGTGTTGGAGGACATCCAGACGCTGATTGACAGCTATGAAGGCCAGCTCTTCGAGCCAGGGAGGATGCCCGATTACGATGCGGCTGGTTTGATTAGGATGGTCGCTTCCGCCCGTTGGGTTTGTGACCGTGTGCGGGACCGCGTGAACTTCCCTGAGGAGGAGCGCGTTGAGCTTCTCGCCACGCTGATGAGACTATCGAATGAAAAAGAAGGCGTTGGATCCAGGAGGGAGCAAGAGGCGTATGTGGAGTGGTTGTGCATGTACATCGCAGAGGTCCGAGAGATCATGGATGTCCAAACCGCCACACAAGTCCGACAGGATGGCTACGAATCGGACAGCGAGGTTGACCGGGGGTACCGAGCATGAGCCACGAACCGGTGTCTGAATCGTCGCCTGGGCCTGCTGCCAGCCCAGCATCAAACGGTCCGGCAAACGAACCGCCCCCAGAGTCGGACTCGGATTTGCAGATTCACCTGAATGCACACACCGCTATCCAAAGGCAGAGGCTCTATCAGTTCTTGTTCTCTCTATGTTTGGCCTTTGGAATTGGCGTGTTCGGGTTCCTCCTTTTAAGCGACGAAAGTTACGTGGGTTCGGGGTTTATCTCCCGAATCGGTGAAGGGCAGTTTTTGCTTGAGAAAGCCTTGGATTTAGCGTTTGGCATAGGGGTCGGCCTAACCACAATCCTCGCTTCGAGGAATCTCCACCATATCGCTGGGATTTATGAGGACATAGTCCAGCTGGCTGGAGCTGGGCAAACGGCTGCGATTCAAAGAGCAGCCGCTACTCGAAGGAAACGGTTTCGGGAGAATCGGGAAAACCTTGGGGGGGCAACTGCCGCGGAAGATGCATTTTTGCCGGTAGCGAGGCGAGCCGACAGGATCACCACCTTCCAATGGATGAGGCGGAGAGATAGACTGAAGAAGCAGCACGTTCAGCTGGTTCTCTGGTTTTTCACTACTTTCCTTCTACTGGTGGCAAAATGGATGTTCTGACCGGGAGTCTGGCTCGGCCTATGTCTCAGGGCCGGAGCACATCAGTCCAGGGAATCGATTCGGAATCCCCCGACTTCGACCGCTTCGGGGAGGCTTTCGACCAATTCCCTATCGCGGCCGCCGAGGATGTGGATCTCTTTTTGGATCGTGCACCGGTCTCAAACCGGGGAACTGCCCTTGACCTCGGCTGCGGAACGGGCAGGGTAGTCTACGCCCTTTCCTCTCTCTTTCGGTTTGTGAATGGGATTGATGTATCCTCCAGGATGCTTGCGGAGGCCCAACGTCGGTGCGAGGGGCTACCCAACGTGGCTCTTCATCGGGCCGACGTAAGGGAGGTTAGGTTCGAGCTTGAGGAATATGATTATGTCGTGAGCCACACTCTGTTCCACCACCTTTCCGGGGCTTTGGAACCGGTGCTCGAAGCCGTGAAACGGTCGGTCAAACCAGGTGGGAGAGTTGTGTTCGTGGACATCCTAGCGGAGGGATTGATGAAGTGGAACGCGGCTTTCGCTCGCCGGATCGGAGCCGTCATTACGTCCGTATCAGGTATCCGTCGTTCTGGACTCCGAAAAGCATATGAGAGTTACCGGCAGGCGACGCATCCAGCTTGGATGAACCACCTGAGAACAGATCGCTTCCTTCCGAGGAAGGCATTCCTGGCTAGGTTCGGAGCGGTGTTCCCTGGTGCGAAGTTCACCGTGTTTAAGAGGGAGTACGGACTGGTCACTCTGGCGATGATGGAGTGGGACAAACCGTTCTCCGGGGCCTAAGTCATTTCGGGGGGCAAGGTAGAGGAAAGCGTCGGGATTTGGTCAGGGCCTATCAGGACCCAGACATCGCTTTTACGCGGAGCTTGCACCGCAAATCCTCACCTTTGCGGACGTGTTCGCCTTCAGACGGAACTCCCTGTCCTCGATCACCCTGATCTTCACGCGATACGGCGCGGTTGCCGGTCTCGTGGAGCCGCGGGATGCAGATCCTTCTAGGACGTCCTCGAATCGGCCCAAGAAAGTCTCGTTGGGATCTGATTTGAGCTCGATCGTCACTTCTCGGTGTTGGAACTCGGTCTCCAGGGCCGCTGCTGGGATCTCAACCCAGATCCAACGTTCAGAAGGATCGATGAGCGTCAACACCGGCTCCCCCGGCGTGGCGCTCTCTCCCTTTGCCTTGTGGAGCTCGGAAACCACTCCGTCTCTGGGGGAACGGATCGCGGTCTCGTCGAGTTTGAGGTCTGATTCGGCGACAGCCTGCCTCGCCGCCTGAACCCTGCTGCTCTGCGCATCCAGGGCCTGTTCTGTCGGTCCAGCACGCAACAACTTTGATCTTTGAGTGGCCTTCTGGACGTCTTCCTTCGCGATATTCACCCGGGATTGGACCGTCTCCAGGGAATCCAGTCCTATAGCTCCCCCGTCGAAGAGGAGTTTCACCCGGGAGAGGTCTGATTCTGCCAGTTCAAGGATTGCCATTGCTTGACGAACCAAAGCATCGGCTTGGTTCAACTCTGACTCGGTGGGGCCAGCGGTCAGCTCGGAGAGTGTAGCTTCCTCGAAGTTGAGAACCGCGACGCGTTCATCGAGTTCAGCCTTCAGGAGGCCGGTTCCGAGTGTGGCCAGCACCTGGCCCTCGGAGACTTGCTGTCCAGCGGAAATGGTAAGGTCCGAGATCCTCCCACCGATGGAAAACCCCAAATCATACCTCTCGATCTCCACCGTCCCGGTCACACCTGACTCGCATAGGGGATCCTTGACCGCCCCCTCGGAGGAACATGCCGAGGAATATGCAACGGCCAGACCCACCAATGCGCCCAAAACGGTGCATTCTCGAAGATGCTTCAATCTGGTCATGCTTTCCCCTGGGCGACTGCTCCGTCCCTCTGATTAAGCATGTTTCTTTGAATCATAGTTCGCCGGCTAGGGGCATCGGGCAAGACCCTGGAAGAGAAAAGCCATGGGGGACGAATCCAGGGGTGGGGTGTCGGTATGGCGTCTTTAAAACGCGCCGGATACAAACCCCCAGCCGTCTTACCCTACCGGTCATACCCCCGTGCGTCGCCTAGAGGGATTGCTTTGGTTAAGAGTCAGAGGATGAGCCGGTCCCGCCCTTCCCTTCTTAGCATCACCCCCTACCTACCTCCCTCCCTCCCCCCCCACATCATCCCAATTC
>JANQDZ010000103.1 GCA_028278645.1 Longimicrobiales bacterium
GAGTACCCACAGGTCGTCGAGTTTGATCTTCGCAAGCTCCGCCTTCGGCAAGGTCGAGACGCGGCGCAACTTGGCCGGTTTCGCCTCGGGTGCTTTTGCCGCGGTTTTGTTCTTGACCGCCTGTTTGCGTGTCGCCATGGGTTGCATCCTCCGGTCCACGGTGATGGTTCAACGACCGGCCACGCTCGCGGCCCGGTCGGAGTTCGCCAACACTCCTGGATATTGATGATGTCGCCAACTTAGCGCCAAATCTCTTCGCCCCCAAGCCCTTTGGGAAGCGGATGGGCGATTCTTAAACTCGCCTGTGGGGAAGGTGTGGGCGCAGGGGGCGAAGTCGGCAGGAGACCAACAATGGAAGGTCGATCACCGCATCCTTTGTTGTCTTTGACCAGGATGCCAAGGTCCGACCTTCATACGGAGGACCGTCAGTCCTGCCGATCAAAATTCACACATATCTGGTTCAGTTCGGAGTCCTCCAAAGATTGGTCATACCGTCGACATCGGTGGTCTGACCCGGGTGTTTCCAGCTCGCTCCTGCGCAGGTGCCGGCAGGAGAAACAGGTGCCGAACTCCCTCGTGCCCCTCTCGAGCGCCAGCCGTGAGATGACCCTGCTCAGACCGGTTGCAAGACGCGAACGGGTCCCGGCCGGAAGGGCGGCCACGGCGTAGGTCACGTCCTCGATGGGGTCTTGAGCGAGAAGCTGCTCCCCCCGGGATGTAAGGGTAATCCACACGCTGCGACCATCAAGAGGGGAGCGGGTGCGACTGAGATAGCCGCGTTCGGTGAGGGCCTTTACGGTCTGCGAGGCAGTCCCGCGAGTGGTGCAATGGAATTCTGCAAAGCCCGAAGTGGTCCGCGAGAAACGATTGGCCCGCCCAAAGTACCGCAAGGCAGCCCATTGGGCATCAGTGAGTTTGGAACGGTGGCCTCCGCTATAGGCGAGACGACCCAACTGAACTAGGAGTTCCGCAACGACTCGATCAATCTTGGCTTCTGACATTCCATGGAACCTACACGTGCAAAACTCCGAGAGAAAGGAGGTTAAGTGTGGTGGCCGGGAATGTCGGTCCCGGCCAGATGAGATTTCGATTCGAAACTATCTTGACCTGGCGGAAAAGGCAAGTTAGTTTGGTATCGCTATTATTTTCTCCATCTTGTCCATCCGGGAAGGAGACTTCCGTGCCGGCCAATGCGCACATTCAGGATCTGGGCCTCGACGAGTACAAGTACCATTTCGTCGATGAGGAAAAGCACGTCTTCCGGACCAAACCCGGTCTGGACGAGGAGGTGGTTCGTCAGGTCTCGGCGCAGAAGGACGAGCCCGAGTGGATGCTGGAGTTCCGCCTCAAGGCTCTGGATATCTACGAGTCCAAACCCATGCCGAAGTGGGGCGGGGACCTCTCCGACCTGGATCGCGTCCTGGACGAGATCTACTACTACGTCAGACCCCAGGACCGGATGGAACACTCCTGGGACGACGTGCCCGAGAACATCAAGACTACGTTCGAGCGCCTCGGGATTCCGGAGGCCGAGCAGAAGATCCTGGCCGGGGTGGGTGCCCAGTACGAGAGCGAAATGGTTTACCACTCCCTCAAGGAGGAGTGGGAGGACAAGGGAGTCATCTTCGACTCCATCGAGGAGGGTCTGAAGAACCATCCAGAGCTCTTCAGGCAGTACTTCGGAACCGTGATTCCGCCCCAGGACAACAAGTTCGCCGCCATGAACTCGGCCATCTGGTCGGGCGGGTCTTTCGTCTACATCCCCAAGGGCGTCCAGCTCGAAACCCCTCTCCAGGCCTACTTCAGGGTCAACCAGGAAAAGATGGGGCAGTTCGAGCGCACCCTGATCATCGTGGATGAGGGGGCTCACGCTCACTACATCGAGGGGTGCACCGCTCCGGTCTACTCCACCGAGTCGTTCCACTCTGGGGTGATCGAGATCATCGTCAACAAGGACGCCCGGTTCAGGTACACGACCATCCAGAACTGGTCGAACAACATGTACAACCTGGTGACTCAGCGGGCGATGGTTCACCAGAACGGCCACATGGAATGGTTGGACGGAAACCTGGGCTCCAAGCTCACCATGAAGTACCCCTCCTGCTACCTCATGGGAGAAGGCGCCCACGGGGACATCCTCTCCATCGCCTACGCCGGCGACGGGCAGCACCAGGACACGGGCGGAAAGGTCATCCACGCCGCGCCCCGGACCACGTCATCCATCGTTTCAAAGTCCATCTCAAAGGGCACGGGCCGTAGCTCGTACCGTGGACTTTGCAGGGTGTACGAGGGGGCCACGCACGCGAAGTCCAACGTCGAGTGCGACGCCCTCCTCATCAACGACACCTCAAGGACTGACACGTACCCCTACATCGAGATCGAGGAGCGGGATGCGAACGTGGGTCACGAGGCCACGGTCTCGAAGGTGGGCGAGGAGCAGCTATTCTACCTCATGAGTCGGGGAATGTCGGAGGAGGAGGCCATGGCCCTCATTGTCAGGGGATTCATCGAGCCCATCGCCAAGGAGCTTCCGCTGGAATACGCCGTGGAGCTGAACCGCCTCATCGAGCTGGAAATGGAAGGGTCCGTGGGCTGAGCCATGAGTGAGACGAACCAAGATCCGTCGATGGCCGCCGAAGCCGGAACAGCAGAAACCACGGAGCCAGAAGGCATCACCGAGGTCTTCAATCGAGATCGGGTCTCAAATCGAAGAGATACTCAATGGCCTACATAATCGCGGAACCCTGCATTGGAACGAAGGACGCTTCCTGCGTGGCAGTGTGCCCCGTCGATTGCATCTACCCGGGCGACGACCAGTACTACATCCATCCCGAGGAGTGCATCGATTGTGGAGCCTGTGAACCCGAATGCCCGGTCCAGGCCATATTCCCGGATACCGATGTCCCGGCCGAATGGCGGGACTTCATCCCGAAGAACTACGCGCAGTTTGATGTCCGACCTCCGTCCTGAGCACGTTGTCGCGACCGAGTTCGGATCCCCAGACCCTCTACAAGAGATCCGGCCGGTGGGATCCAAGACGTTGGCTGACCGTCGATGAAACTGCTCGTCGTCGTCCGCGCGGTTGGATCGCTCCGCGCATGGAAGAAAGGAGGCCTTGGGTGGGATTAAAAGACAGGGCTCAATCCCCGGCGGTCGGGAAAGCCCCCGGTCTCCTGGGGGACGGGGCCCCTGCGTTCTTGACCTCGAAGATCGATTTCCTCGTAAACTGGGCCCGAAGGAACTCCCTTTGGCCCATGCCGTTCGGAACCGCCTGTTGCGGGATCGAGATGATGGCGACCTTTGCTAGCGACTTCGACATGGCTCGGTTCGGCATGGAACGCATGTCCTTCAGTCCCAGGCAGGCCGACGTCCTGATCTGCGCGGGTCGGGTGCCCTACAAGCTCGCTCCGGTACTGCGCCGGATCTGGGACCAGATGCCCCAGCCCAAGTGGTGCGTGTCCATGGGGGCCTGCGCCAGCACGGGAGGGGTTTTCGACGTTTACTCCATGGTCCAGGGGATTGACACCATCGTTCCGGTGGATGTCTACATACCCGGCTGCCCGCCCCGGCCTGAGACCCTGATCTACGGCCTGATGATGCTCCAGGAGAAGATCCACCAGGAGACCCTGGAGAAGCACAAGATCCTTCGGGCCGAAGACCCGGCTGCCGTGGCAAAACCCCGGGCCGACGCAGAGGAGATCGCGGCGATCTCCGGGCCGTTCGGAAATTCCACCCAGCAGAATCGGGTGGGAGGTCTAGCGCGGACGGACGTGA
Source organism: Longimicrobiales bacterium (assembly GCA_028278645.1). Classification (GTDB taxonomy): domain Bacteria; phylum Gemmatimonadota; class Gemmatimonadetes; order Longimicrobiales; family Gaopeijiaceae; genus JABDNZ01. Next base: position 3,775 of record JANQDZ010000103.1, read on the forward strand.
TCAGCCGTCCCAATGACCGCCTCCCTTAACCGCACGGGAGGAAAGGGCAGCTCAATGGTCGATCACCACGGACCAAATACTGTCAACCTGACCATCGACGGGAGCCCGGTGACGGTTCCCACCGGCACAACGATCCTACGGGCCGCTCAAACCACGGGGATCGAGATCCCACACTACTGTTACCACCCGGGCCTCTCCTCGCCGGCCATGTGTCGGCTCTGCTTGGTCGAGGTCGACGGTTGGCCGGAACTGGCACCGGCCTGCAAAACCGCCGTGGCCGAGGGTCAAACGGTGCTCACCGACTCCGAACTCGCCCGGCGGCAGCGCACCGGGGTCCTCGAGTTTTACTTGGTGAATCACCCTCTCGATTGCCCCATCTGTGACCAATCAGGCGAGTGCTTTCTGCAGGACTACGTGTTCCAGGAGGGCCGGGAGCACGGCCGTGGCCGGGAACCCAAACGGGTCTTGGGCCGAGACGATTTCGGGGGCGACGTCCTGTTCTACGCCGACCGCTGCGTGATGTGCACCCGGTGCGTTCGGTTCATGCAGGAGGTGGCGGAGGACGAGCGCCTCTGCGTAGTGGAACGGGGCGACCGAGCCATCATCGACACTTTCTTCGAAGAGGGGCTGGAGGGATCACCTTTTGCTGGAAACATCGTCGATATCTGCCCCGTCGGAGCCCTGGTCTCGAAGGATTTTCTGCACAAAGCCAGAGCCTGGGATCTGGACCACGCGCCGTCAGTCTGCCCTTCCTGCAGCCAGGGGTGCAACATCACGCTACAGACACGGGATGACCTGGTCCAACGCTTGAAGCCCCGAGAGAACCTGGACGTCAACGGCTGGTGGATGTGCGACTTCGGCCGACACAACTACGAGTGGATGAACCGGTCCGATCGCCTGGAAGAACCTCTCATAGGCGGTGAATCCAAGAGCTGGGATGAAACCCTTCAGGCTTTGTTCTCTGCGCTCGAAGACGCTCAAGGGTCCGTCAAGGCCGTTACCTGGGCCCACGCGCCCAACGAGGAGATGGGCCTCCTGAGCGCCCTGGTTTCGGAGCTCGGCGGATCGGAGGTGGTGTACCGGTCGGCGAAGACGGAAGGAGAAGTGCTTCTCCCGGGTTATCCGCTCTTGGCCCGGCGGGAAGACCTGGCACCCAACACGGAGATGGCTCGGGTCCTGGCGATGAAACGCGTGGGTGACGACAAAGCCCAGGGGGGTCTGGAGGATCTAGCCGAGCACGATGGCGTTCTCATCGTTCTGGGCGATCCCCTCGAGGATCAACCTGAGCTGTTCGGAAGTCACGCCGAGCTCTTCGTTTACCTTGGCAGCTATGCCTCCAAGGCGGCCAACCACGCCCACTTCACTCTGCCCATCACGATGTTCGCCGAGCAAGAGGGGAGCTACACCAACGTACAGGGGCGAATTCAGCGTTTCTGGCCGGGCATACGGGCGCCGGGATCGTCTCGGCCGGGTTGGCTTATCCTCGGGGCGCTCTTGGCGGAGTTGACTGGGATTGAAACCCCCGTCAGCGCGGATCAGGCGTTCGGTCTGATCGTGAACGGGATTTCGGAGCTCAGCGGCCTGACCTTTCAGGATCTGGGGACCGGCGGCGCCCTCATTAAGCCGTCGGTTGGGGTCCCGGTGGACTGAGGCAAAGAACCCATAAGCGGGCAACCGCCGTTTCTCACTGAGAGGTACATTATCGTCCTGCGCTTCGATCGCGGTCGTGCCCGCTCTGGCGCAGCGTCGTAAGCGCAGGAGCGGCTCAAACCAGACTGGGCGGCGATTCAGAACAGCTCCAGAGTTCGGTTCGGGGAAAGAAGAAAAAGAAATGCCACCAACGGTAAAGGTTGTCCGACGGCCGGACGACGAGAGAACGTCGTATCTCCGAGCCACCCTCAAAGGGATGGCCCTGACCTTCAAACATCTGGTGAATCCCAACAAGGTCACGCTCCAGTATCCCGAGGAGCGGCCCGATCTCTCTCCCCGGTGGCGGGGAACCCACAGGATGGAGGTCCACTCAGACGGGCGCCCGAAATGTGTGGCCTGCGGGCTCTGCCCCACGGTATGCCCCGCCAACTGCATCCGTCTGGTGGGTGGTGAGGACGACCAGGGAAATCGTTATCCCATCGTGTACGAGATCGACGAATTCCGTTGCATCTTCTGCGGGATGTGCCAGGAGGTATGCCCTGTGGAAGCAATCCACGTCGGCGTGCATTTCGAAAACGCCGAATACACCCGAGATCGGTTCGTCTACGACCTGGACCGGCTCATGGAACAGGACCATCCCAGCGCCCTCCTCTGGGATCCGTCCGATCCTCGATCGGAGTAAGGAAGAAACGCGTTTTGGAGAAGCCAACAGGTGGCCAGGATCAAGCCTGCCCGATCCGGAAGCTGCCCAGAACGATCCGGCCCGCCGGGAGCCGGAGAAGGGAGACCTCAACGCTTCCTGCGCCGTCCCGAGAACAGCGGCATCTCAGAAGGTCAGGTGTCATTGGCCGGCCCCGGGTCCGATTCCAGCCTCGGTCGAAGTGAATACCAGATTGGGGGCCGGAGATATGCTTTGCCATCTTCAGAGAGCCTTCCGCTTTCCCATTGGATACGGCCCGAGAGTGGCGTTCTTCTCTTTGAGGGCCGATGGCTCCTTCACCCCCGGCCCAGAAAGGCTCCAAATCTAACCTATCGGGTGGACTCGCTTTGGGGGCAACCGCACACCTTACGGCACGAAGAACAGAGGCCCGGGTTATGAATTATCGGGCGTGAGAGTTCCCCCAAAACCTCAAGACTTCCGCAACTTCCGACGCCAGGCAGGGTTTGGTGTCCGGGGTTTCGGACCAGGTAGGGTGCGCAACAGGGGGGGCACACTCTGGGGGCTTCGACCAGCCGGAAGGGTTGCTTTGATCTCTCGGAGGCGAGCCTCGAAGAAGAACTCCGAATCCCCGAATGCAGGCCGAAGCTCATCCAACCAGGCGGCGTCGGGGTCGAATCGGGCAAAAAAGGGCTGACCCACCCAGCTGGGATCTCGGCCTTGGAGGAAGCTCAGGACAAAGACCTCCTCCCCTTTCATACGACTCACCCCCGTCACCGCCACTTTTCCCGGTGTAGCCGACATGACGGGGCCCCGGGCCGTTCTTCCTAGCCCGGAGACCTGGCGATATGCACCGGAAAATATCTCCAGGGCTTCAGCCAAGGAGATTTTGAAGTGGTGTTGGGCCCCCGTGTCCCTTGCCACAAACATGTAGTAGGGCACCAGGCCGAGCCGGACCTGGGTCTTCCAGAGGGTAGTCCAGGGACCCACCCCATCATTCACACCTCGTACAACCGGGGACTGGGTACGGATCACGGCGCCTGTTCCTCGGATCCGACGTATCGCTTCAGCTACAATTGGGGGCTCAAGCTCCCGGGGATGGCTGACGTGGGCCATGAGGGCCACGTGTCGCCCGGTGGCCTGGATCTCCTCGAAGAGCATGAGTAGGTCATCAGCGTCGGAATCCGAAACGAACCGATGGGGCCAATAACTCAAGGATTTGGTCCCGAACCGGATGCTTTGGATATGATTCAACGAAGGGTCCAGAAGCGGTTCCACAAACTGCCTCAGGACCTCCGTGCTCATCACCAGAGGGTCTCCTCCGGTGATCAAGACGCTGGACACTTCTGGATGGACCTGAAGGTATTGGACGAGTGCTATCGGTTGGTGGGCTTCAAACCGAAACCGGTCGGGCCGCGCGAATTGGGCCCACCGGAAACAGTACATGCAATATGAGTGACAACTTTGCCCCGCGGCGGGGAAGAAGAGAACCGTCTCCCGATATTTGTGCTGAACCCCCTGCACAGGCCGTCCGTCCATCCAGGGTACATTGAGTTCCTTCTGGCCGGCAGGGTGCGCGTTGAGGGTCAGTTGGATTTCCCGGGCTGCTCGTTTCAACTCAGCTTCGGAAGAACCAGTGGAAATCAGCCCCGTGATCCTGGATAGGTGTCCCGGAAGCAGCATTCCAGGCTGGGGGAAAACGAGATTATAGATGGGATCGTTCGGAGCAGCCGACCAGTCGATGAGTTCCCTAATGACGTACTCGTTCACACGGAAGGGCAGCACCATCGAGACTGCTTTGATGGTCTCCTTTTCGGTCTGGGAGAGGTGCTGCAGTTCCGGAATCTGGTCGATATCCTCTCGGGTGAAAACCCGACACCTCGGCCTGTCCTCCAGAATGGCGGATGACCTCCTCTCGGAGTATTCCTGTCTTTCAAGTGGTTGATCCGATTAAATGTTTTACCCACGAAGCCAGTTGAAGTGCCTATGGCACCTTTCACCCTAAACCGGAGGAGGCGTCGAGAATCCGAATTCAGGGTGGATCGGATGGGGGAGCAGCAGCCGTTTACGAGGGAGCGGACCCCTCCAGTATGAACTTGATCCGTCGAAATCCCGCGAGTCCCGGCAGGTATCCGGAGTTTTGGGGCCCCAAGGGCCGGTCGATGCCGGCTGCCCACCCCTAGCGACGAGGCTCTTCTTGCGAGGGGGGCAGGTCCCGCTCCGGGAAAGGGAGATCCGTCTTCAGTTCCGAGCCATGCACCAACGCCATCTTCCCCCGTCGTGACGAAGCGCGGCCAAGGTCCTCGACCTCTTGCGGCGCCATTCTACCACGGAGAATTGAGGCTTCAGTCAAAAAAATACCCCTCTTCGGAGGGGGATCTGCATAGCTTTCCTATGGGCGGCTCCTGGGAAGTCCACACTCGAGCGGAGCAGATCAGGCCATGACTACCCTCGCTGAGCTCGACCGCATCGCCATCACCGTCAAAACCCACCGCCTCCTCCAGACTCTCCTCGGCGAGAATCCCCGCCTCGAAGAGATTATGCGGAAGGCCATGAACGAGACCGAGGCCTTGGTGGGAGTGCGAAACTGGGTGCTGGACGAGACCCGAGACCGCCCTGCGGCCCTGGCGTTCTACGCCAGCAAGCACCCAACCAGGGAGGACTTCGACGCGCTGGAGTGGAGGGATTTCGCCGCAATTCGCATTCTGGACTACATCGACAACGCGGGCCGGGAGTTCAAGGACCTGAATCTTCGGGGCGAGCTAGCTGTGAGTAACCCCTTCCGCCTTCTCTGGCTCGCGGTTCATCACGGAACGGGGGGAGCGAAGCCGGGATTCTTTGAGGACATGCTCCATCTCTTCCGACAGTTCACCGGAGCCAGAAGTCGCACGCTCCCAATGAGGGAAAGGGTCGAGGAATGGATGGCTCGCTACCCGTCGGGTCTGGATCCCCGGATCGTTCTGCTCAGGCAGGAGAACCGTGAAAGGATCCTCCGCCAGATCATTGAAAGGATGGGCCGGGGAGAGATCTCCAGCCGGAAGTTCCGCTTCGAAGAGGGGATGTCCGAGGAAGAGAGACTCGCGAAGGCTCGGGAATGGTGGAACGACATGAACTTCCACCTCACCTTCGCCATCCGGTCGCCCGGACTACTCAACGAGATGTTGGGAAACTCCTTGGATCCGGACACGATGAAGGTACTGTACCGGGCGCGGGACGCCGGAATCCCGTTCTTCGTGAACCCCTACTATCTATCGCTCCTCCACGTGAGGGTACCGTACTTCGCCATCGGTGCAGACCTCGCCATCCGCTACTACGTGACCTACTCGACCCAGCTGGTAGAGGAGTTCGGTCAAATCGTGGCATGGGAGAAGGAAGACCTGGTTGAACCGGGAAAGCCCAACGCCGCAGGATGGATTCTGCCCCCGTTCGACAACGTGCACCGACGGTATCCCGACGTGGCAATCCTGATCCCCGATACGGTGGGCCGGGCATGTGGCGGCCTCTGCTCTTCCTGTCAGCGCATGTTCGACTTCCAGCGAGGGCGGTTCAACTTCGATCTGGAGGAGTTGCGACCTAAAGCCGCCTGGTCGCAAAAGCTCCCCGAGCTCATGCGGTACTTCCAGGAGGATTCCCAGCTCCGGGACATCCTCATCACCGGCGGCGACGCCTTGATGAGCTCCGACACGTCCCTTGAGAGGATCCTGGATGCCGTCCTGGACATGGCCCGGGCCAAGAGAGACGCCAACCGCGGGCTCCCTGCAGGCGAGAAGCGAGCCGAGATCGTCCGGGTCCGATTGGGCACCCGGATGCCTGTGTACCTGCCCCAACGGGTAACCGAGGAACTGGCCGCGATCCTTGCCGAGTTCAAGGCCCAAGCCTCGGCGGTGGGCGTGAAACAGTTCATCATCCAGACCCACTTCGAGGCCCCGATGGAGGTCACCCCCGAGTCCCAGAAGGCGGTGGAGCGGCTCATCCGGGCCGGGTGGACCGTGGTTAACCAACTCGTCTGTACGGCGGCGGCGTCCAGGCGGGGGCACTCGTCCAAGCTCCGGCAAGCGCTGAACGAGATCGGCATCATTCCTTACTACACGTTCGTCGTCAAGGGCTACATGGAGAACAACTTCAACTACGCCCCAATCGCCCGAGTCGTTCAGGAGGAAGAAGAGGAGAAGGTCCTCGGGAGAGTTCCGGCCGAATTTCACGAGCGGATCAAAGGGTTCCCACTGGAAGCCGAGCTCATGGTTGAACAAATGACTGCCCTCCGGAATGAGGCAGGGCTCCCCTTCCTGGCCACCGACCGAAGCGTTCTGAATCTGCCGGCGGTGGGAAAGAGCCTCACGTTCAGAACGGTTGGGATTACTCGATACGGGCGGCGTATCCTGGAGTTCGATCACGACCGGACCCGGGCCCACAGCCCCATCATCGATCAAACAGGAAAAGTGGTCATCATCGAGTCCAAGTCCATCAGCGAATACTTGCAACAAATGGACGACATCGGGGAGGACCCCGCGGAATACGCGGACGTCTTCGGGTACTCCCTGGGTGAGACCGAACCTCGGATGCCCATCTACGACTATCCGCCATACGATTTCGAGGTCACCAAGGAGATCACGAATCTGGAGCTGGAGGGAGCAGCTACGGGTTGACAACCCATCCACCGGAGAACCCAGGGCACGTTGCTCAAGCGGCGGCAATGGTTTGTTGGGGACCTTCAACGGACTAGGCTCTTGTGGAAAAGTGACGGAGCCCGTACCGATTGTCGGGTGCCGGTCCCTTTCATCTGAGCCGTGTTCAACGCCCCAATGCGAATTCCCTACCGGTCTCTGACGTTCTGGATATTCGTGGGCCTCTTCGGCGGCATGCTGGCAGGCCAGATCTTCGGTGAAGCCATCGTCCCCATCGCCGATCCCCTCTCCGACATCTTCCTCCGACTCCTTCGAATGGCGGTGATGCCCCTGATCATCACCTCCTTAACTGCCGCGGTCATCAGCGTTGGAGCTCGGAGGAATCTGGGCATCCTGGGGGCCAAGACCTTCGTCTATTACATCACGAGCAGTCTGTTGGCGATCCTGGCCGGCCAAACCCTGGTCAACATCTTCAAGCCGGGTATCGGGTCAGCCATCGAGTTCCAGGAAGAGGTCACGGAGATTCCTGCCATGACCCAGGGTCCCATGGAGCTGATCCTGGGCATCATCCCCGAGAACCCCTTTCAGGCCTTGGCCGAAGGCACCGTTCTACCGGTGATCTTCTTCTGCATCCTCTTCGGCTACTTCGTCACACGCCTAGACGAACCCCACCGCTCCACCATGGGCAACTTCTTCCAGGCCGCCTTCAAGGCCATGATGAAGCTCACCTACGCCGTTGTCTGGACCGCACCTCTGGGTGTGTTCGGCATCAACGCCCGCATCGTGGCCACCACCGGCTTCGAGGCGTTCGGGTCCTTGGGGTTCTACTTCATCATCGTCCTGGCAGGGCTCCTTTTCCACGCCTTGGTGACCTTGCCCGCCCTGGTTTTCCTGGTCACCCGGCGAAATCCGTACCGCCACTTCCTGGGCATGCCTTCGGCCCTCATCACCGGATTCTCCACCGGATCCACCATCGTGACGCTTCCCCTGACCATGAAGGCGGTGACGGAACACTCGGGGGTTTCCGACAAGATCTCCTCCTTCGTTCTCCCCATCGGCGCCACGGTGAATATGGACGGCACGGCATTGTACGAGTGCGTCGCCGTCATCTTCATCGCCCAGATCTACGGCTTCAGCCTCGGATTCGATCAGCAGCTGGTAATCGTGATCACGGCCCTTCTGGCCTCCATCGGCGCCGCCTCCATCCCCATGTCGGGGCTTGTGATGATGTCCATCATCCTCGGGGCCGTGGGGCTTCCCCTGGAGGGCGTGGCGATTATTCTGGCCGTGGATCGGGTGCTGGACATGTTCCGGACCATGGTCAACGTCCTCAGCGATTCCTGCGGGGCCGTCATCGTAGCGAAGCTGGACGGTGAGGACGTCCTGAATTCCGAAAGAAGAGAGCCGTTACCGGCCACGGACTGAGGGCCGGCACCGAAGCCCTGCGGGGCCACTGAAGCTATCGGTCCGAACCCCAGGCTCAGCGAAAACCTCTTCCGCCCTGCCCTGTTACCGGCTCTCGACAGCCCTCTGGCCCGTCGGCGTGCTGCTCTTCAGTCACCCGTAAGCCGTCGCGCCCCTCGGTTGGGGTTTTCGCCACCCACAGGCCCTTTCCTCACCAGCCTAGATCTGGCCGGTTTTTTCCAGGTAGTCCGAGTTTTGGGGCTCCAGTGGGGTACCGAAGCCGATTCCAGCCCCTCGACCACCCCCAGCAAAAAAACGGAAGCCCTTGTGTTTAAAGGACTTCCGCAGTACGCCGTCAGGGACTCGAACCCCGAACCTACTGATTAAGAGTCAGTTGCTCTACCAGTTGAGCTAACGGCGCTTAAACAGAAAAAATAACCAGGATCCGCCTGGACATCCACCTTCCTCGATCAGGAGCGCCTCTTTTGTTCCCGGCGCCGGGAGACTCCCCGCAGGGGGCGGGATCGGGGGTGGCTGAACCCGAACCCATCCTCACGCCGGCGTCCAAGTCCGAACTCATGCCAGCGCCCCGCTGCGGCGGGAGGCCACTCCCCCTTCTGCCTCCTACCTCCTTCCTCACGGCGGATCCACCACCTTCCAGGCCCGGGCCTCATCTTCCCAGGGGATGTCCCGGTCGTGGTTGTAGGTTGGTATCCCTCCCCCTTCTGTCACGGCCGGTACCTCGAACCCGCCTTCCCCTGGCTCCCGGGGCAACGACCGTTTCCGGGGTGACGACCGTGGCGATAGCCGCCTGGGCGGCGCTCCCGCCAGTGCCGTGCCCTTTGGCGTGAAGAACACCGCCTGGCCGTCCATGTCCAGACACACCGTCACTCTACCCTCATGAACCGACCGATGATGCCGACGACAGAGCAACAGGCAATTGTCCAGTGTCGTCTC
>JANQDZ010000003.1 GCA_028278645.1 Longimicrobiales bacterium
GGGCGAAATCGGGGCCCCGTTCTCGGGAAGCATCGGGTCGAACGGGATCCCATTGTGGATTACCCGGCAGTTGGCCTCGTCCAGCCGGAGCACAGACTCGAGTTGCTCTTTCAAGTGTTTGGCCACGAACACAAACCGATTCCGAGATCTTCCGAGAATCCTCGATTTGAGGTAGAGGAGCCGATCGCCGACGTCCACGTCCGGCAGGCCATGAAATGTCGCCACAAGTGGAAGGTCGCCGGAGGCGGCACAGGCCAAGGAACCGTAAACCGAGGAGGTTAGCAAATGAGAGTGGAGGAGGTGGGGTCGGAACTTCCTCACGATCCTCAGCAGCCCACCCAGAAGCGGAAAGTCGGGTGATCCACGCCCCTCGATGACAAATACGTCCTTCCCCCTCTCCCTGAGGCATTCGAAGAGCCACCCCCGCCGGGGCACGACCGTCAGGGTGGTGAAGTGCTCCTCGGGGAGGCCGTCACTCAGGTTCAGGAGGACGTTCTCGGCACCCCCCGGACCCCCCGTATCAATGAGGTTGAGGACGCGAATCGGCACGCTTAAACCAACTCAGGTGTTTTTTGCGCCACCGGCCGACGCACCGGTACCCTTCTCCGCTTCGTTTTGGGCAGCGCCACAGCCTGGTTCCTCAGGGCGGCGGTGAGAGCGAAGGCCAGCCAGAACATGGGGTAGTACAGCACCGACATGAAGAAGCCCGCGATGAAGATCCCCACCAGACTGAGGTTCAAACCGAAGGCCATGCCGGCCATGGATTCCCCTCCAGGCCCGGCCCTCGCAAACCTCCGGAAGGTCTGATGGTTCGTGAAAAGAGCCGTGATGAAGAGGGTCAAGAAAACCACCCCACCCGGAAAACCCAGCTCGACGAAGGCCTGGAGGACGGAATTATGGACCTCCTCACCCCTCGGATTGTAGTTCGCCCTGTAATAGGGGACCCAGTTCCAGTATCCGATGCCAAAGGTCAGGTTGTCCTTGGCAATCTCCCGCGCATGCCCCCAATACTCGAGCCGAAGAACCGAAGTCCGGTCCTCTCCCATCTCGGAGAACCGTTGTCTCTGTTCTTGCGGCAGGAGGAAAAAGGCGAGGGCAAAACCGGCCAGGACCAACAGAAGTGTTCTCGCCTTCATCCCCATCCACACCAGGAGGATCAGACCCACGGCCAAAAACGCCAGCTGACTGCCGCGAGAAGAAGAGGCGATCACCGTGACCAACGCGGTCCCGGGAATCAAAACGACCAGGATCCGCCACCAGGTTTGAGACACGAACCTCCGATGGGCGAGTAGGAGAGCGGCTGACATGCTGAACAAGACCACCATTTCCAGGGACAACTCCCCGGAATTGTGGAACCACCCTGGCGCTCCGGCCACGCCCCAGTGCGCGAAGGAAAAACCCCTCGTGATAAATGTCCGGGTTCCGAACTGGGACATCTTGAAGTTGATCAGAAAAAAGAACAGCCAGAATAGGAGCGCCCGCTTGGGGGTCGTGATCAGAGATACGACGGCGAAATAGAGGATGATCCAACTCAAAAAGGTGTTTCGGTTAGCCCAAGAGTAGTCCGGATTCCAGGCCTGAAACCCGGAGAGGATCAAGATCGAGGTAAAAGCGATGAACAGGCCGTCGATGGGCCCAAACCGCAGAGGTTTCGAGCCACTCAGAATTACACCGCCGAAGCAGAGAAGGATGCTGATCTCACCCAACGGGCCAACATTCAGTTGGTAATACATGTCCTGAGGCCGGAGGTACTCGATCAGCAGGTACGCACAGAGAAACCAGAAAGGGAGCGCCTCTTTCCTCACCGCCTGGTAGAGCGGTTTGAAACGAAGGCTCAAAAGGGGAATGAGCGAATCCGGATGCCTGCGGGAAGCATTCATTCGGAGCCCAACCTCGAGCCGAGTTTCCGAAGGAGTCCCCTAAGGGAGGGGAGCTGTTTCGACGGCGGTTCTTCTGCTACCGAGCCCCCGGACAAAAATGAGGCAAGGCCAGGAAAGTAGGTCTGAAGATTGAACCAAGGGGTCACGTTCACATCCACGACAAAGGGAACACCATCATCATCCAACACGACATCCATCGATCCAAAGTCCATTCCCAGGGCTGAGCTGGTCCGTCGTACCTCGGCCAACACTCTCTTCGCGTGGGGATCGTCAGTCTCCAATTCCGATCGGAAATCGGCTCCCCAGGTCCCAACGACCCGGCTCTTCCCCACCTTCTTGATCGATGCTGGGTTCGCCAGCTTCACCAGGTGGCACCGGGGGCCCGCTATGGAGACCCGGAAATAATACCCCTCACCGTTCCCAATGAACTTCTCGATGGCAACCGAGGGGTCCTCCCACCACCGGGCGCTCACCTCGGCCCTGGGAGTGGCTCTGTAGCTTTTCTGGTCCAGGTCCTCGGGCGGTATCTCATCGATGCCCAAGCGCTCCCTGAGGTCTTTGGGGAACTCCCTCTCCTTCACACCACCCCAATTATAGTTTGATTTGATCACCACCAACTCTTCCCCCGGCCCTTCCCTATCTACAGCCACGGAATTGCAGCCCCGGCTCCGAAAGTGGTTTTGGAGCCATCTCTTGGAGATGTTTACCAGCTCCTGATTACAGAGGATCCATCCACCCTCCGTTAAAGCCTCGCTTAATTCTTCTCGGCAGAAAGGAAACTTCCGCGTTATGGAGCAGTTGATCTGAAAAAGGAACGCTCCAGGCCGCGATGGGAGTTGGCCCAGGACATCTTCGACCGAATCGAAGGGACTCGCTTCCAGCACCCTGGCATTGGGGGCTATCCGCTGGATCAGGAATCCGTCCCACCCCCGCCAATGGTACACAACCAATGGCACCTCCCCCCCGATTCCGGCCGCGAGGGCTTCTCTCGAACTCACCTGGGAACCTCCTGGCCCTGGGTTAACTGATATCATCGTCTCGACTTCACCCGGAGCCAGTCGATGACCCGGTGCGCCCTCTCCGGCTCCCTCTCGAAGCCGTTGAACCCCTCCGGGGTTTCCAGCTCCAGTGCTGTTTCGTCGCCACCGATCTGATATGCAAAACGCGCTCTTTCCACTACACCGCGCACCGACTCCACCGGATGATACCGATCCTGCAGGGGGGCCATGACGAAAGTGGGGCGGGGCGCAATCAGCGAGAGGACATCGTCATAGTCGACTGGGGCGTCCTGAGGCCGATCCGCGAACTGACCCAGCCTCGGGAGAATCCCGTGAAGCTGAGCATAGTGGTAAAGGCCCTCGGTTGTTCCGCCGCAGGATCCGTCCCGGAGGGATGCAAAGCCGCTCACGGCGGCTGTCCCCCTGACCCTCTCATCCATGGCTGCGTGGAAGAGTGCAACTTTTGCGCCGAGACCCGACCCGACGGTGTATATATGGTCACTGTTCACCTGCGGTAGGCCACGGATGGCCGTCACGAGGGCTTCCGTATCCAGGACCATCCGACCAAGAACTGAATGAGTGGGATATCTATGGTAAAACTCCTTCATCTCCTCCACTCGAAGGCCACAACCCAAAAGGTCCACCCCAATCGCCAAGAAACCGTAACGCGTCAGCGTCCTGAATGCCCTCCAGGGGTATCGGGAGTAACCGTTGGCATATGCGTATGGGTGGAGCCAAATCACCGCGGCCAGGTTCTCTTCCCACCGCGGTTCCGGGTCGTTCTTTCGCGTGGCGTAGTAGATGTCCGCTTGCAGGTTGTCGCCGTATCCGATCGTCGACACGCCAAGGTCCTCACTACGCAAAGGTCGGTTGAAGAGGGTACTGGGGTAAATCAGCGGGCGTTCTCGCTCAACGCTCGCTGAATAGCCCATGGACCGCCTTTCAGGCCGCTGAAGGAAAGACGGCCCCTCACCCAGGACCCATTGGATGCGTCTTCGCGTTCTTGCCCGAACGGTGGCCCAAGGCATCCCTCTTTCAAAATCCGACCTCCAGTCTTTGCCCTGGACCGGGGGCTCGGGTATGCTGCCCGGGAGGTCCCCTTGGGTCGCCTCCCACATGTCGAAAGTGTACCCGTTCACGAAGTTCACCGGGGTTTCGAACGGTCCCCTTCCGAGGACGCCGTCGCAGAAGTCCACATACTGCTCGAGCACGTCAACGACCACGGTGTGTTCCCCAGGCCTCTGGAGCAGGCCGAGGTTCTCTTCGGCACCGAGGAATTCGTACACCATTCTTGCCGATCGATAGGTTTGTTCGATCGCCCACGGGTTTCCCTGGTGCTCCGTGTAAGCATGGGAGAGGAGGAGCCCCCTGGGGGCCACGAGGGACACGAGCAGGTTCTGGTCCACCGGCAACTTGTCTTCCCGCCCGGTGAAGTACCGAAGTCGCGGGTGAAACCAATGCCGGAGGGTGCGGGTGATCTCCTCGAGCGTTTCGTTTGTGAACATGCCGGTGGCGTTCCGCCATGAGATCCCACAGCCGCAGTTTCCCCGGGAGGGGAGACAAACCTTGAATCGTTCATCAAAAGCCGCCGCAATCAACGCGGCCTTTGCGTACCTGGAGTTCCCGCCGACAACGATCTGTTCGGGATCGATGAAGGGAAGGGTGAGGAGGTAGTCCAGGCCCCTCATTTTCGCCCAGGCCCACCGTCCCATGCAGGAAAAATCATAGTCCGGAAAGAGCTCGATCCAGGGGTCGCTGTCGTCAGCCCCGTGGGCCCATGGATCGGCCGTTTTCACGACGCAGACCACATAACCACGGCGGAGGGGCACCCGCACCCAGGTTTCTCCCACGGGATGGACCGTGACAAAGCCTGGGAAAGGTCCTTTGCCCTGAGGGACGAATATGTCCAGGCGGAGGCTCGCCTCCCGGTTCGGCCCAAAGTTCAGCATGACCCGATGAAGGGTCGCGTCGCCGTGGGACAGGACCTCGGTGACCTTGGCCGTCAGGTTCTCCGGCGGCGGAGGGAAAGTCCCGATAATCCAGTGGTGGAACTGGGACTTGATCCACTCCCGTTGGCAGTCCCATTGCTCCCTGGTCCGAATCCGACCGATCCTCGAACCGGTAAGATCCTGTAAGGGATCCGGAGGGATGGGGCAGGAAGGCATTTCTTGAAAGTCGGGAGGGAGCTCCCCGGACAACCTGACCCAGTCTTCCCACGACTCACCGAGGGGGGGGTTGATACGGCCACGGCGATCCATGATCACTTCCGGAACCGTCTCCCTGAGAACCCGCTGCAGCAAGGCCAGGTATTCCTTCCTTCTCTCCAGACTAGGGTCTGATTGGACCCAGGAGGACACCGCCTGAAGGGCAGAATCGTCCAGCCAGGGGAGCTGGGCCAATTCGGCACCCACCAAAGCCTTGAAGCCATTGTCCAGGAACTGTCGGCGATTAAGGGCCATCATCCACCGCTGGATCTTTGTGGATCCAGGTCAACGGGTAACATTTCGCCAGCGATGCACCAGCCCAACACATGAGGTGAGGTTGGCACATTTTCCTTTCAAATCAGGGGTCCGCACCGTCGGCGGAGGTTTTTTTGACGACCATGAGAGCCGGCAAAACCAATCGACCTCTGCCAAAAAGACGTAGACCGTGCCATTTCCATGCCATGGTGAGTGGAACGCAGTAGTAAATTCATCACACCGACTCGTCCGCTCTTACCTCCGGGGCTCGGCTTGAAGTATCCCGGAGCAACTGGACCTCCTTGGCGATGCCCCAACCATGAAGGTAGCCGCGGATCAGAGCCAGCTCCGCTCTGGGCCGAAACCTCTTCGCCGGGTCTCGTAGGAACGAGGCCGGGATTACCTTCAAACGTTCTAAAACCAGCTTCTTTACTGCCCATCCGGGCTTTCCAAAGACGCTCGCACCGACGTTCCCTCTCTCCGACAGGGCGTTGGCGATCCCGCTGCGGTATCTGCGTCGTAGACACCAAGACGGGTCGGCTTGGACCGCCCGCACGTAGTGCCACACCCGGGCCCCCGGGAGAAATCGGGCCCTCGCCCCCTTTGCCAGGAGCCGTAGTTGCATGTCGGTCTCCTGCCCGGTGCTCCCGATGGGCGAGCCGGGGCCAAAATTCGGGTCAAAGCCGCCTGCAGACTTCAAGTCGTTTGTGAATGCGGCCCAGTTAAAACCAAGAAATAAAGGATCTTGGATCTCCTTCTCCTCCGACCCCAGGGTCCATCCGGTCACGCTGCCCGGCAAGAATTCCTGCAGCCATTCGGGCACCGCTTTCTCATAATCACAATCTACCGGCCCGCCGAAAAAAGTACCCGGACCGTGTACAGCCGACCGGCGGGCGTATTCCTGGAACAGGTCGGGGCCAAACCGGACATCGTCGTCGAGGAAAACCACGAGCTCGTCGGTGAGCTCTTCCAGGGCTTTGTTCAGGGCATTGCTCTTGTTTCCCCACTCGACGTACCTGTATTCAACCGGGAGGGAGTCCTGGCGAGCCTCGACCACCTCCCGTGCCCCATTCTCTCCCCCATTCTCCACCACGATTACCCTGGCCGGATCGGGGAGCACGCCTTTTGCAACTGCACCAAGGGTCCGATCGAGGAGCTGGTTGTTGTTGCAGGTTGGAATGAGCACGGCCATGCCGGGGCCGGGTGTCTGGTCCATACGTGTTTGGGAAGTAGTTTGAAGGCACGAGCTGACGGTGAAAGGTAGCACGGATCGATCCGACGTTGCCAGGACGGCGGGGAACTGCCCGGATCGGCTTGGATTTGATCCTTCCCTTCAATCCGGTCCGGCTTTTAACATTCGAGTGAATTAGGGTTTCCTGATATTTCAGAATCCAAGAAACGTCCTCACGTGAGACGATCTCTCAAAAGAGCTGGTGAAGCCGCTTTATTCAGGAGCGGCTTAACCCGATTCCCTCAACGGCTCCTTGGGAAAACCACGGCCGTGCTCGGTTACCACAACATCGTGGCCAACGACGCCAAGGGTTCGGGGGACGCGAGCCTCCACCTCTCCGTGGAGGAATTCAAGAGGCAGTTGGACTGGCTTCAAGACGAGTTCGAGATCGTTTCCCTCGGTCAGCTCGCAAGGCAACCCCGAGACGGGCATCCCAGGGCCGCCATTACGTTCGACGACGCCTATCGGGGAGCACTGGAACTTGGGGTCCCTGAACTCCTCGAGAGGGGACTCCCCTCCACCATCTTTGTTTGCCCAGGGTTCCTGGACAAAGGTCCCTTCTGGTGGGACCTACTGGCCGACCCCTCCACCGGCCAGGTCCCCGGGCCCCTTCGGCAGCGTGCTCTTTTCGAGCTCGGGGGCCGCCACCATCTGATTATGCGCTGGGCGCAAGATCGGGGTCTGACCTTCCATCCCACCCCGGATTCCCATCTCCCGGCAACGGAAAAAGAGCTCCTTCAGGCCGCTGATTCCCCCTTGGTGACCCTCGGGTCCCATACCTGGAGCCACGTTCATCTCCCTGCGGTACCGGTCGCGGAAGCCCAGGAAGAACTGAAGAGTGCCGGGGAGTGGATTGTAGAGAAGACAGGGGAATTCCCCTCCGCCGTTTCTTTCCCCTACGGAGGGACCTCAACCGACGCCGAACGATCCGTGGCGGAAGCCGGCCATGATTGGGCCTTCCTGATCGAGGGCGGCCCTTTCAACCCGAAGAAGGGACATGGCTTCCCCCATCGGTTGCCGCGCATCTGCGTTCCCAGGAACTTAACGCTGCAGGGTTTCATGCTCAGGGTTAGGGGTGCCTGGCCTTCATGAACCAACGTGTTCTAGTAACCGACGGCTCCGAACGTTCGGCTCTGGCCTGTGTAAGGGCTTTGGGGAGGAGAGGTTGCTCCTGCTATTCCCTGGGGCCTGACAAGGGCAATCTCGCCGGAGCGAGCAGGTATTGTCGGGAATCCCTGCCTGCGCCCGACCCTCTCTCTCATCCTCGGGAGTTCCTCCAAGCGACGGAAGAGGCCATTCGAAGGTGGGACATCGACACTCTCTTCCCGATCACGGAGAAAAGCCTTCGAGTTATCCTTCCCCATAGAGACAGAATGGGAGGGGTTTCGGTCCCCTTTCCCACCGCTGAGGTATTCTCAACGGTGTCGGACAAGGAGGCGGTTCTCGAGGCGGCTGAGGAGGTTGGGCTGAGGGTGCCCCGGCAGGTGGCTTGGGGATCCAGAGAGTCCGCATTGGAAGGGCTGGAGTCCCATTCCTGGTTCCCGGTTGCCACCAAGGCCTCCCGGTCGGTGGCTCCAGGGACAGCCCTGAAAGCACCTCCGGTGGCCTATCTGAGCGACCGGGGTGGCCTCAGAAACTGGGTGGAAGGGGTCCACGACGACGTGTTCCCGGTCCTGCTCCAAGAACGGATCTCCGGCCCGGGGGTAGGTGTGTTTCTTCTCCTTTGGAACGGCCAGATTGTGGCGGCCTCCGGCCATACCCGCCTTCGCGAGAAACCTCCCTCGGGGGGCGTGAGCGTCCTCCGGGAAAGCGCCGTTCCCGACCCTACCCTCCTGGACCTTTCCACCCGTCTGCTAAAGAGGCTGGGCTGGGAGCGGGGAGTGGCTATGGTGGAGTTCAAAGAGGACGAATCCTCCGGGGAACCGGTCCTCATGGAAATCAATGGGCGCTTTTGGGGATCGCTTCAGCTAGCCATCGACTGTGGCGTGGATTTCCCCGCCCTTCTTCTCCAATGTGAAGCGGGCGCTGTTCCGGAGAAGCCCCTTTTCGGGGAGGCCGGGGTCAGAACTCGGTGGCTGCTCGGGGATCTCGACCACCTGTTACTGAGGCTTTTCCGCTCCAAATCCGACCTCGACCTCCCTGATAACGCTGTCGGAAAGATTGGGGCAACCATGGCTTTCCTGAGTTCCTTCGGCCCAAGAACGAAGGCCGAGGTGTTCAAGTTCACCGATCCCCGTCCCTTCTTCATGGAAGCCGGGATGTGGGTCCGACAGCTGTTGGCCGGGGGCCGTTAGCCCTCATGAAGGTCGTTCACCTGTTGGCGCCCGGTTCATTCGGCGGGGTCGAGACGGTCGTGAGGACCCTGACCGTGGGGCTGGCTCGAGAAGGAACCGACGTATCGGTGATTCTCATCCTCGATGAGGGGTCCCCTCCGCCCCCTTTAGCCGAGGCCCTGGCCGAAGCGGGGGCCGCTACCCGGGAGATCTACATCGGTCACCGGAAGTACCGGGCGGAACGTGCCGCCGTCCGGGAAGCGCTCCGGGAGGACCGGCCCGATGTGGTGCACACCCATGGATATCGGGCCGACGTGGTGGATTCTCCAGTAGCCAGGGACATGGGCATTCCCACCGTAGTTACGGTCCATGGATTCACCGGAGAGGGCTGGAGGGGGCGGCTCTACGAGTGGATCCAGCGGAGAGCGCTGGCGCGCTTCGATGCGGTGGTGGCGGTGTCGAGGCCCATCGCGGACCGCTTGACGCGCTCCGGAGTCAAGACCGAGAGGACCGTTGTCATCCCGAATGCCTGGGAGGCTCCATCGGAATTTCTGGATCGAGGGGCTGCCCGGCGGGAGCTGGGATTACCGGATTCTGTTCCGGTCATTGGATGGGTAGGCCGGTTCACGCAGGAAAAAGAACCGGGCCTGGCTTTGAAATGCCTGCAGGCGACCACAGTGCCGGAGCTGAGGCTCGCCATGTTTGGCGCTGGCCCCCTCCAGGCCGAAACCAGAACGCTGGCCGAGAAACTCGGGCTAATCGACAGGGTAACCTGGCACGGCGTCGTTCCGGATGCACATCGACTCCTCAGAGCTTTTGATGCGCTTCTGCTCACCTCGTCCACCGAAGGGAGCCCCATGGTGATTCTGGAAGCAATGGCAGGGTCGGTCCCGGTTGTCGCCACCGCCGTGGGGGGAGTACCCGACCTCATTTCCAAAAACGAGGGGTTTTTGGATTCGAGCGGGGACGTGGATGGCTTGGCGAAGAGTTTAGAGACGGTGTTGAACGACGGGACCCTGGCCCTCGAGAAGGCCGGAAGGGCCCGGAGCAGGCACCAACGGGAATTCTCCGTCGGCCCGTGGGTCCAGGCTTATATCAGAACCTACCAGTCGGTGGTCTCATGACCGTCCTGACGAGCATCGCCTGGGCTGGATTGGCGGTAAGTATTTCGGTCGCCCTTTACGCTTACGTCTTATACCCCGCGGCCCTCTGGGCCCTGGCCGTTTTCAGAAAACCCCGGCCGCTCTTGGAAGGTGATCTCGATCACTGGCCGACCGTGAGCATCTCGGTCCCGGTCTTCAACGAGGAAAAAAAGATCGAGGGGTTGATCAAGAGCTTGCTGGCCCTGGACTATCCGAAGGACCGCCTCCAGATCTTGATCGTTTCCGACGCTTCCACGGATCGGACCGAGGGAATCGTGGAGAGCTACGAGGATCAGGGTGTCGAGCTCCTGAAGCTGACCGAACGGTGCGGAAAGACCTACGCGGAGGGCGCGGCGGCTCCCCATCTCCGTGGCGATATTGTGGTCAACACCGACGCAACGATCCGAATCGCCCCCGGGGCACTCAAGCCCCTCATCTCCGCGCTGGCAGACCCCTCAGTGGGCCTCGCCTCGGGCAGGGATGTGAGCGTAGGTGCCGCCGACGAGGAGGGGAATATCGGAGAGAAGGGCTACGTCGGGTATGAGATGGCCATCAGGGGCCTGGAAACAAGGGTGTTCGGGATCGTCGGCGCGTCCGGGTGTCTCTACGCGATTCGGACCTCCCTCCATTCTCAGGAGTTGCCGGCCTCGCTGAGCCGGGACTTTGCCGCGGCGCTGAACACCCGGGAAAACGGTTTCCGAGCGGTCTCCGTGCCGGACGCGGTTTGCTCCGTCCCCAGGGCTGGTTCGTTGAAGAGAGAGTACCGGCGAAAGGTCCGAACCATCACGAGGGGGATGGGAACTCTCGCACACAAGCGTGCACTCCTGAATCCCTTCCGGTACGGCCTTTTTTCCTGGATGCTCTTCAGTCACAAGGTCTGCAGGTGGGCTCTACCCTGGTTCGCGGTCCTGGGGGCTCTGTCGCTTTTCCTGCTTGCATTCCAGCACTCCTGGGCCCTGGGCCCCTCGGCGGGCTTGCTCCTGCTCCTGGCGCTGGCGGCTTTGGGGTGGGTAACGGACGGAGGAAAAAGATCGAGGAAGGTGTTCTCTCTACCGGGTTTCATCTTGCTGGGGAACCTTGCGGCCATGCACGCATTCCTGCGGCACCTGAAGGGAGTGCAACAAGCCGTCTGGGAACCGACTCGAAGAACGACGCCATGAACTTTCCCATACCGGACAAGAGGGACCGGTTTCTCTGGATTTGCGTGGCCGTCGCATCGTTCCTGGCTCTGATTGGCCTTTGGACCACGATCCGAGGCTTCCACAGGACATGGATCGGCGGCACCTATTCCCACGGGTATTTTGTCGCGGTGTTCTGCGGGTGGATGGTCTGGAAGAGGCGAGACCGGATCTTCTCGGGCGGGGAGAAACTGGCCGTCGCGTGGCTCCCGCTCCTGGGGGTTTCCTTTTTGTGGCTCCTCGCCGCCATCATGAACATCCAAGCCGCCCAGCAAGGGCTCCTGGTCCTGATCGGGCTCGGATGGGTGGCCGCCGGACTAGGGGGCGCGCCCCTACGGGTCCTGGTCCCGATAGCCGCCATGTTCCTCCTGGCGTTGCCGGTCTGGGATCCACTGGTTCCGTTCCTACAGTGGCTCACAGTCGTGGTCTCGACCGTCGCGGTCACGATCCTTCAAATCCCCGCAACGGTCGACGGCGAGTTCATCACCCTACCCGACGGGGTGATCCAGGTGGCCGCGACCTGCGCCGGCCTGAACTCGTTCCTGGTAGGCCTCACTCTGGGTGCAGCCTTCTGTCACCTCTTTCTGAGAAGGTGGTCCACCGTGCTGGCCGCCATGGGGTGCGCGGCCGGAATCAGCATGGTGGCGAACTGGATACGAGTGGCAAGCCTTACCGTCATCGGCCACGTTTCCCGGATGCAGTCGGGGCTCCTCGACGACCACATCACGTACGGGTGGATAATCTTCACGGTCGGCCTGGTTCCGATGTTCTTCCTGTTCCTCCGGATACGAAGGTGGGACTCCGGATCCCGAGGGAAGATGAAAGGCCCGTCGGGCACCGGGCGACCCGACCTCGCCCGTTTACTGATGGCGACCGCCGCTGCCCTGGTCGGCCCAATGGTTTTCATGGGGTTCGGAGCGATCCCGGCCAAAGAAACGGCCGAAACCGATCCCTTCCCAGCCGCCGGGATTTCCTGGGCTCGAACGGAGCTGCCCCTCGAAAGGCCCTTTTCTTGGAGACCGACCTTCGCCGGTGAGGACTACATTCTCGCGTCCACCTACTCGGCCGATGGCAAGGTCGTCTTCCTGAACAGATTCGTGTATCTGGACCAGGAACAGGGCGCAGAGCTCATCGGATCAACGAATCGGATTTCCGATCCGTCGACCGTCCTGCGGGAACGGGTTTTTATACCCCCCGATCCCGCTGGAAGATGGGTACGCGAGGCCATCGTTCAGACCGAGGGAGGGGCACTGCTGGTCTGGTACTGGTATCGGGTAGGGACGAAGGAAACGGCTTTTTCTTACCGTGCGAAGCTCCATGAGATCGAGGCCTTTTTCCGAAGAAGACCGGACGCGGAGCTCATCGTCCTCACCTCCACCTGCTCCGAGACGGACTGCGACGCCGCGTTCAGGGCCTTCCTCTCCCTCTTCAGGGGAGGTCCATGAGGACCCGGACGGGGCTCCTCTTCTCAGGGATCGGCGCCATAGCGGTATTGGGCTTGACGCTCTGGCCGTGGACGAAGCCCGTGGCGCCGGGGGCTCAGGAGTGGTGTTTCCTGTGCGGGGAAAAGGCCATCGCCGACGCGATCCTGAACCTGTTTCTCTTCGGGCCATTCGGGTTTGGCATCGGGCTGCTTCGGGGAACGGCCTCGGCCCTGGTCGGATCGTTCTCACTTTCGGCGTTGGTGGAGATTACCCAAACGGGGCTTTCAGGCAGGTACCCCTCTCTGAGTGATCTGGTGATTAATACTCTCGGAGGGGGGCTGGGGGGGATCCTGGCGGTTCGCTGGCGAGCGCTATCCCGGGGCTTGGCCGAACAATCATGGCCGGTCAAAACCTTCCTGGTGCTCTCCACAGCGATCCCATTGTTTTCGCCCGCTGTACTTTCGGTGCCGGATTATCCGAACACGGCCTACTGGGGCCAATGGACCCACGAGCTCGGGAACCTCATCGCGTACGAGGGGAGTGTGTTGGGAGCCGCGGTTGGCGGGATGGAAATCCCCGACGGACGGATCCCTGACCAGGGCGGAGTGCGGTCCGCTTTCCGGGACGGCGAGGTGGTGGAGATCCTCATCCGCCTGGGTCAGGAACCCAACCAGCCGGCCCATTTGTTCGCCGTTTTTGACCGGCGCCAACAAGAAATCATACTGATCACGGTTGATGGCCCCGACTTGGACGTACATCGGGGCACCGTCGCCACCCGGCTACGCCTCGATCAACCATCGCTGATATGGGAAGGTGCCCTCGGTGGTGTGGAAAGAGACACCGTCCGGATCGCGATTTCCCAAGAAGGTTCTTCTCAGTGCCTGAGGCTGGGAGAGGAATCACGTTGTGATCTCGGAGTTGGTCTTGAGGGCGGGTGGCGCTTACTTCATCGCCTCGGTGACCCCCCTCCGCTGCTGGGTGCTCTGATCAGCGGGATCTGGCTTTTTTTCCTGGGGTTACCGGCAGGATTGATGACGTCAACTCGGAGAACGGGCCTCTTCCTTGGGCTTGCCCTGGGAGGAGCGGCGTCCCTGGTTTCCTGGAGAAGCCCGTGGCTGACCGCCCACGGATGGATAGTCTTACCTCTGATGGTTGGGACCGCGGCCGGCTATCACCTTCGGAAGACCTTGGGAGCGCACGGATCTAAGGCCTGAGGAGCACCATGCGTCTGGCGCCTGAGAAACCACCCGAAACCCGCCCACCAACCGGGGGCGACTCCGCCCGTCCTGAACGTTTCTCCGCGTATTCCAACCGCCTTTCCTGGACCGGTGTGATTGTTGGGATCGTGTTGAGAACCGTCCAATACCTATCCAACCGCTCACTCTGGCTGGACGAGGCTTATCTGGCCCAGAACCTCCTTGCGAGAAACGCGGCCCAGCTTCTCCAACAGTTGGATGATTCCCAGGTAGCCCCCATCGGCTTCTTGTGGCCCGTGAAAGGGTGCATCAGCCTCCTCGGCGGAACCGAGTATGCGCTCAGGCTCGTCCCCTTCCTCGCAGCTATTGCCTCCCTGCTCCTCTTCCATAGGCTGGCCCGGCGAATCCTGTCACGGGAAGCGGTCCCGATCGCAGTGGGCATATTTGCCATCTCTGAGCCGCTCCTTTTCTACGCTGCCGAGCTCAAGCAATACTCAACCGACGTTTTCTGGGCCGTCGCCCTCATATCCCTCATGGTGTCTTGGTGGGAGCGGCCGAGGAGGGGGCGGGTAGGGCTGTTGCTGTTGGCAACCGGTGCTCTAGCGATCTTCTCCTCCCATCCCGCCATATTCGTCCTGGCTGGGTTCGCCGTGTATTGCCTGGCGGTCGGGTTCAGGCGGAAGGACGGGTACCTTATCCGATCTGCCCTCCTGGTTGGCTCGGTCTGGGCTACCCTCTTCTTAGCCCAGTTCGTCCTCCTTCTCCGTGTCGACCATTCCAGCGGATTTTTTCAGGAATTCTGGTCCGGACGTTTGATGCCCTTTCCCCCGACCTCCGTGGACGACGTCGAATGGTTCCTGAGGACATTCCTCGAGGTCTTTGTCGATCCGGTTGGGCTCTCGCACGGAGCCCTTTCGGGGTTGGTGTTCTTAGCCGGTTGCATCGCATTCGGGGCACGAAAGCACCAGTTGGCCCTTCTGCTGGCGCCTATCCCCGTGGCCCTTCTGGCTTCCGGCCTGGAAAGCTACCCTTTTGCCACCAGGTTTCTCCTGTTCCTGGCCCCAACCTTTATCCTGGTCCTCGCGGAAGGGACACTCCTCTTTGCGGGGCTCCTCGGCGCCCGCTCTCGCATTTTGGCCGTCGTCTTCGGGCTCCTCATGTTCCTGCAACCGACCGTGAACATCGTGGCCCGTATCCCCTTAGAAAGAGAGGAGATTCGGCCCGTCATCGAGCACCTCGCAGAAAACCTGAATCCCGATGATAGGATTTACGCGTATTGGGGAGCCGGGCCCGCGCTCACCTACTATGCCGATCGGTTCGGAATCGAAATGGATGAGGTGACTGTGGGGAGGTACGAGGTCCGCCCACAGCGGGGGGAATTCTCGAAAGACCTCGCCCAATACAGAAAAGGCGATCGCGTCTGGGTTGTCTTTTCCCATTTTGGCCCCGAGGGACCGGGGGATCATAGGTTCGTGTTACTCAACCTTGTCCGTGACCGTGGGGAAGAGCTGAGCCGATTCGAGGCCACTGGGGCTTCGGCTCACTACTTCGAGTTTTCTAGCGATCCGGCCGGGCAAGGGAGGTAACTTTTGAATCTCTGGTCTTTTTTCCCGCCCCTAGACAATATTTGAAGTAGGGTGGAACGCGCGTGACACTCGATCAAAGCTGGGGTTTCGCCCCTTTCCGCGATCCTTCCGACTCCCGGTCAAAGGACAATCAACAACCGTGAAGAAAAGAATAGACCGCGCCAAGGTATCTTTCTTCTTTTCAAGCGCACTGCTCCTATTCGGCTACGGCGTGGCCGTAGGCGTGTACGAGATATTTCCCTATGGCATCCTCGATTTTGGGTTCAATTCGGTTCAGGAGGCCTGGAACGATCGCTTCCACGTCACTCGTCTCCGTCCCGATAAACACCTGGAGGTAGCCCGTCATCCCGGCAGTGGGGTCACCCAAGCCTCCGAAGAAGAAATGGCCCAGGGGTACACCCTCATCTCGGCATTCGTCGAAGACCGGAACCAGTTGACCCTGATCAGGCCAAACGGGGAGGAGGTGGCCCGGTGGCCGGTTAGGTACACCCGCCTGTTCCCCGATGGCAGGCACCTCGAGGACCACGGGTACGCAAATCCAAGAGACTGGGGCACCGACATCCACGGGGCTCTCATACTTCCCGACGGGTCGGTCGTGTTCAACTTCGAGTACCGGGGAATGGTGAAACTGGACCGCTGCGGGGAGGTCCAGTGGACTCTTCCGGAGATGACCCATCACTCCATCGACCTCGCGTCCGACGGGAGCTTCTGGGTAGGTGGACGGCGCAGAGTGAGGGAACCGAATCCATACCCTCCCATCGTTACGCCATACCTCGACGACGCGGTCATGAGGGTATCCCCGGAGGGAGAACTCTTGTCGGAGTTCTCGGTGGTAGGTCTGTTCTTTAAAAACGATCTTCAGTCCCTGCTTCTGGCCACCGGCCGGCAGCGAGTTTCGGACAGGGATCATAGGGAAGCCGTCCACCTCAACGACATCGAAGAGTTGAGCCCGGAGTTCGCAGAGGCCTTTCCCATGTTCGAAGAAGGCGATCTGCTCCTCTCCCTCCGCCAACTGAACCTAATCATGGTGGTGGATCCCGAGACCGAGGTCATCAAGTGGCATCGGACCGGACCCTACATTCGTCAACATGACCCCGACTACCGTGCCGACGGCACCATATCGGTGTTCGACAACAACGTGGATGATCAGAATGGCGCGGTGTTCGGCGGAAGCAGGATCGTGTTGGTCGATCCGGCAGAAGAAACGGCGGGTTTCCTTTATGGGACCGAGGAAGGCAAGAAGATGTACACGCGGGTGCGTGGCAAACACCAAAACCTCTGGAACGGTAACATGCTGATCGTAGAGAGCCTGGCGGGCCGAAT
The DNA here is from genome assembly GCA_028278645.1 of Longimicrobiales bacterium. Classification (GTDB taxonomy): domain Bacteria; phylum Gemmatimonadota; class Gemmatimonadetes; order Longimicrobiales; family Gaopeijiaceae; genus JABDNZ01. Next base: position 16,691 of record JANQDZ010000003.1, read on the forward strand.
CTTCGAGGTCGACCCGGACGGTGACCTCGTCTGGGAGTTCATCAACCGATACGACGAGGATGAAGTGGCCCGGATCAACGATGCGCTACGTTATCCGGAGGAGTATTTCACTGTAACCAACTGGGACTGCGGGTAGTCAACTCCGGCCAGGAGGAAGGCCTGAATGAAAAAGATGAACCTTTTGGCGTTTATTCCGTTGCTCCTTCTTTTCTTTGGGGCTCCTGAACCCCTCTCAGCCTATATCGGGCCGGGAACCGGTCTGGCTATACTGGGGGCAGCGATCGCTTTCATCCTCAGTCTTTTCCTAGGCGTCCTGGGGTTTGTGTGGTACCCGTTCAAGAAAGCCTACCGGGCTATCTTCGGGGGGGATGAAGACACGTCTGATCAAACCTCCGCGTGATCTACGTCGCCGGGATCGTCGCCGCTTTGGTGTTCGCGGTGGCCTTGGATCGGTCAGGCCTCGCTGAGATCGGCGCTGACGCCCTCAAAACCAGCCGCCGCTCCGCTGCCCTGCTCAGGGATTCCACCCTTTCGGACGATGAAAAGGAGAAGGCAATGCGGGCCGCCTCCTCTTCCCTTTTTCGATCCTTCTATTCCATCGGAATAAGGAGCGTGGGTGCCCTGGGGTTCTCCCTGGTGGCACTCCTTCTTTTTCATCTCACAGGCCTTGCTCCCGTCGGCTCAGTCACGAGCTGGTTGGCCCAGTGGGACGCAATCATTCTGGTGTCGGTCATCGTGGTGGCCTGGTTCGTGGTTCGGCGGTGGTTGTGATCGAGGAATCGGACTACTCCGGCATCGATCGCCTCACGCACCGGATCGCCTTTTCCAACCGAGCCATCCAGCTCACCGCCGCCGACATCGAGAGCGTTCTCTTTAGAAGCCGCTTCCACCACCTCCCGGTGGAAAAGCCCATCTTCATCTGTTCCCTTCCCCGGGCAGGAACCACCCTCCTCCTGGAGTTGCTGACAAAGAGCCCGGAGCTAGCGAGCCACACCTATCGGGACATGCCCTTCGTCATGGCGCCGGTTCTCTGGGCATCGTTTTCGGGCAGGTTCCGGGTCCGCTCCGATCCCAAGGAGCGTGCTCACGGCGACGGGATGCAGATCGACTTCGACAGCCCTGAAGCTTTCGAGGAAGTGCTGTGGCGGGCCTTTTGGCCGAAGAAGTTCAAGGGATCCACCATCCAGCCATGGAGTGAGGGGGAGTCGGTGCGGGGTTTTAAGGAGTTCTTCAAGACCCACATAAAAAAAGTCATTCATGTGAGGTCTCATGGGGAGACAAACCCAACCCGATATGTGTCCAAGAACAACGCCAATATCGCGCGGGTCGGGTTCCTGAAGCGCCTCTTCCCCAACTGTCACGTGGTTGTGCCGGTGCGAAGACCCGTCGACCAGGCACTATCCCTCCACAGGCAACACCTGAGGTTCCTGGAAAGGCATAACCTTGATGCCTTTTCGCTGACATACATGCGCGACCTGGGTCATTTGGAGTTCGGGAAGCTACATCAACCCATCGGGTTCCCCGGCATGGATGGTATCATGGATCGGTTCTCCCCCGATGGGCTGGACTACTGGGTCGGATACTGGCGAATCGCTTTTCAGGATCTCCTGGATCGAGCCGGTGAGGTGACCTTCGTCTCATACGAGGATCTGTGCCGCGGAGGTCCCGCCGGCCTCGGGGTTTTGGCCGAGGCCCTCGGGCTGGATCCGGTGCCGCTGGCGGAGGAGGCGGGAGACCGGCTGCGGGCACCAAAGGAATACGATGTGGAGGCGGAGGCCCTGGACTCTGAGAACCTGAACGAGGCCCTGGAGATGTATGACCGCCTGGCGGCCCTGAGCGTGGTTTGAGGGCGCTCCCCGGACCCTTCCTACCCCTTCCCCACCCCCCTCAAGGATTCCCAGAGGTCTTCGCACGCCCGTTGGATGCTTTCATCCAGCTCCGGCGGTGGGTGCTTCCCCTTGGACTTTTTTGAAACGCCTTTGGCCATGGATTTCCGGAAGCTGATTCCGAGGAAGGAACAAATGCCTCGGAACGCGCCTTCCGGGTCCCCCGTAAGGACATCGTAGTCGGTGACCCTCACCCTTTCGGATTCGGAGAGCCCCAGCTCGAAGAAGAGGGAGTTTCGCACCCACCACTGAAGCGCCGCACACTCGTGAACGGTCAGATCGGGGCGGTAGTGTTCCAAGAACGAGTCTCTCAAATAGGAAGTCGCATTCAGAGCAAAGGAGTCGTTCGGGCCAGATTGGCTCCACTCCGAAGCCCAATCCTTCACCTGGTCTCCGAAGAACCGAATGATGGAGTTGACGGTGTCGGCGGGGTTTCGGATGGCGAAAAGGATCTTGGTCCGGCCGTCAAACTCCAGCATTTCCCGAGCTCGATGGGTTTCCACGATGGGCTTGAAGAGAACCCAACGGGCCCGGCTCTTTTCCACCAACCCGCGGAGGGCGCCAAAATCCCTCAAGCGCCAATTCTCGAAAGCCGCAGGGTGGGTTTCGTTGTAGACGTCCAATTCCGGGCTTCGGGAGAGGTTCTCGACCACCAGGTCCGTTCCGGAGCGGCCCGACCCGATCAGGAACAGGGGCGACGGGTTTTTGACAGGCCGGAAGAGCCGCCAGATTCTCCGCTCCAAACCGCGGGACTTCCGTTCCAGCCACCGTCGCCCGGGATGTGATTCGAACGGGACATAGGTCATAGATCTCTCGAGTTTTCCGGAGGGGCCAAAGGATTCAGGGAACCGCTAAAAAACCGACCCACCATGTTCACCACATTGGACGCCAGCCGCAACCGTTGCCGGGAGCTGATCCAGGAGTCCCAGGCCCGTGATCACCCAGAGCGTACAACTCAGGGCCTTCGAGGAGCTTCAGGGGGGCAACTAGCCTTCCCGCGATTTCCGCGCGCGCCCCTCACCGCTGCAAACCCGCAACAGACCTGTTGGTCCCACCACACGGCCCTTTAGCAGTTCTTACCCTTCGGTATCCATAAAAACCAGAGTATGCAGAAGATCTTCGGCTTTGGAGGGCACCAAACCTCCGGGAATGAAGCTTGCAGCTTGAACAAACACCCAATAGAAACTCCCGCCAATCGACGATCCAAGGGGCTTCCGTGGCCGGCCAGACCGATTCTCAGACCGTTCTCCCACGCATCGTACCCACACCCGATCACATCAAAGCTCTGGTGGGGACCTGGGCATTTGATGGGAGGCTGATCCAACTGCACCGAGAGCCTCAGTCAGGCGTACTCCTGGCCAAGAGCCATGAAGGCCAACAGGTGAATCCGTTAAAAGTGATTTCCAGGGGAAAGAAGCTGTCGGACGCCGATTATTCCTAGGCCGAGATCCCCTGGCTTGGGCCATGGCGAAGAAACGTCCCTGAATTCTCATCAACTCCGACCAACTCCCGGACGAGGGCGAAGCCTCGCCGGTTAGGATCGGCTTCCGAGGACCAAACCCGCATCATCGCCTCGTGGCGCGCTCCGGGGGTGCCCCGAAGTCTTCGACGGCAGTAAAATGTCCTTAACCTGCTGGTCCGGAAACCAAATTACTCGCCCCGGGCAAGGTCTACTGCGTGCTCTTCAACTCGTTCGCTTTCGCAGCGTTCCTCCCTGTCGCCTTTTCCCTCTACTGGCTCCTCCAAGGCCGCGTTCGAGCTCAGAACGGCTTCCTCCTCGTAGCGAGTTACGTGTTCTATGGTTGGTGGGACTGGCGTTTCCTGATTCTCATCGCCTTCAGTTCGCTGGTCGACTATTCCGTGGGCCGGGGTTTGGCCACCGTCACCGGAGTCTGGGGCCGACGCCTTCTTCTTTCCACCAGTTTGACGGCTAACCTCGGTCTCCTGGGGTTCTTCAAATACTTCAACTTCTTCGCGGAGTCCTTTGCCGACCTCCTCTCATCCATCGGCATCCAGGCCTCATGGGTCACCCTGGAGATCATTCTCCCGGTAGGGATCTCCTTTTACACGTTCCAAACCCTTAGCTACACGCTGGATGTCTACCATGGGAAGATCGAGGCCACGAAGCATCCCGTGGCCTTCTTCGCCTATGTGAGCTTCTTCCCCCAGTTGGTTGCCGGGCCAATCGAACGAGCAAGAAACCTGCTTCCTCAGTTTCTCGAGCCCCGTGCGTTCTCACAGGAGCTAGCGGTAGACGGGCTTCGCCAGGTCCTTTGGGGGTTATTCAAGAAGATGGTCGTGGCCGACACCTGCGGCGTGGTGGTGGATGACATTTTCATCAACTACGGGGAGTATTCCTCCGTTAGTCTCTTTCTTGGCGGGTTCTTCTTCGCCGTGCAGATCTACGGAGATTTCTCAGGCTATTCGGACGTAGCGATCGGCACGGCACGGCTCTTCGGGTTCCGCATAATGCGGAACTTCGCATTCCCCTATTTTTCGCGGGACATCGCAGAGTTCTGGCGGCGTTGGCACATCTCCCTCTCGAGCTGGTTCCGAGACTACCTCTATATCCCCCTTGGAGGGAGCCGGGCCGGAAAATGGCGGTCCCTGAGGAACATCGTTGTCATCTTCGTGGTTAGCGGATTCTGGCACGGCGCGAACTGGACGTTCATCGCGTGGGGAGCCCTGAATGCTGCCTATTTCATCCCCCTATTTTTATGGGGCGGCCACCGATCTCATCTCGACATCGTAGCTCGGGGACGGTGGTTCCCGACCGTCCGGGAAACTGCCCAGATGGCTGTCACCTTCTGTGTTACCGTCCTGGCCTGGATCTTTTTCAGAGCACAGTCGGTGCCAGAGGCGGTGGATTACATAAGGGCGATGCTCACCTCGAGCCCCATCACCCCACTCCGAGTCGCCACCGACGCCATGGTTTTCTCCATCCTGATGCTCGCTTGGGAGTGGATCCAACGGGAGAAAGAACATGGCCTCGAACTCTCCCGGTTTCCCCGTTGGGCTCGGTGGGTTTTATATGCCGGCATCATTCTAATCATCATCGAATTCAGCAGCGGCCAACGTGAGTTCATCTATTTCCAGTTCTGACGAGATGCTGGCCTTCTTGGCTCGGGCCGCGAGGGTTTCCTTATTCCTCTTGGTCCTGGGAGGAACGTGCCGAGTTTCGAATCACTGGATGAGCCGCCTCAGCCAGCCTACGCTTGCAGATGGGGTGCGGATTCTGATCATCGGCGATTCCCATATTCAGACGACCCTCGATCCATCTCTCATCCCTGGCAGCCAGAGCGTGGCCATGAGTGCCGAACCTTTCATGGCCAGCTATTTCAAGATGATCCGGATCCTAAAAGCCAACCCGGGTGTCTCTTCCATGGTCCTGGGTTTCGGCCCTCACAACGTTGCTTTTTTCAACGACGAGAAGTTTTCCTCCCCACAGTTCGCCGCTGAGATGTTCAGCAGGTATAACTCGCTGGTTCCATGGTGGACGTTGGGAGAGGTGCCCGTCTCAGTCAGCGAGGGGATCGTGGGGGAGGCGAGGTTGCGCTGGACCCCGAACCGGCTGCTGTTACGAAACTTCTTCCACTCCTTTGCTGGTCGCCCAACTCGGGCACCGCCGTACTTGGGTGCCTATCGGCCGCAACCTGAAGCTGAGCTCACCGAGGAGGATTTTTCTGGGGTGCTCCAGCGTCAGTTCACTCACCCCCCGTCAGAGTCGGCCTGTTCCGATGTCCAAGGCCGGTACCTGAGGAAGATGGTCGACGAGGCTTTGAACCGCGGAATCAGAGTCCTGTTGGTGGCAACACCCACCCATCGGCGGTACCGGCAATCGATCCCACCCGAGTTGACCGCCTACTATGCCGGACTCTGGGACGAACTTGTCCAAAAGCCCGGAGTGAAGGGGCTGGACCTTTCAGCCATGGATCTGCCGGATTCTGCATTCCGGAATTATGACCACGTCGCGGAACCTTTCGCGAAGCCAATCTCGGAGGAGGTCGCGAGACATATCCAGTGGTAGAGCCTCGCCAAAGGCGAACCCGCCCTGGAACACCCGGGGGTTCAAAACCCTTGTGCTCTTTCGGTGGGCCCTCCAGGACCTGAGCCTGCGGTCTCGGATTTGCCCTGGTCAGCCGCCTGCCGCGGCGGTCACCGCTTTGGCAACTTCAGCGGATTCATCGTCGTCGACGACCGGCGCGACCTCGAGGTACATATGGGGATTCCACTGCCCGAGGTAGGTAGCCAGGGCCGAGGCGTCCGAAGCCTCGATGATCGCTACTCCCCGACGGGCGACCATGTCGTGCCACCGGCCGAGAATGGTTGCTCCGGGCCCCGCGTCAGCCCTTTGCTCTGGCGTCATGGAAACCCACAACTCAAGGATCGGTATCCATTTGTCTTCGTCGATACTCCAGCTCACCATGAACTTCACGCTAATACCTCCTGCTGGGGGGGGTCGGTCCGGAAAATCTCATTTGTGGGGAACGCCCCAATACGCATCGAACGGGGCTGAGATGTCAAGAATGATCTCCGGGAAGGAACCTCTTGGGGGGCAGAGAATCGGCACCTTTCAGATCATGGGCAAAGACTTGGTCCGGAAGGAAACCGGCCGGAGCCGTGACCGGCTAGATGCGGTGGTGATTGGGTTGTTCGCCAGCATGGAGGGAATGCGTACGCCCCAGATTCGGTTTGGGCAGGCGCGGAGCTGACAAAGGAAGATCTCCAAAGGGGGACCGAGAAGTAGCGGCCAACGGAAGATCCCAGGGATAGAAGCCGCTGGAGGCAGCCCAGAGACCTTCAGGATTCAAGGACGCACCTTCTCCGACCTCCGCCGACCAATCCGCCGCGCCAACACCGCCAGGCCGAACACCCCTACCAACCCCATGGGGATCCAGAACCCCGCCCCCCACTGCCTGACTGCGGAATAGATTCGGTTCTGAATCCGGTTGAACGTGACTGCGGACCCTGCATTCCCGGCAACCACCCCTGGAGGCGGGCTGCCGTCTTTCACTCTTCGCGCATTCAGCTCCGTTAGCTCCTCTCCCATCTTTCCACGGAGAAGCAGGTTGACGGCATCCCCCGCCCCACCCCTTTGGAAGGTGAAAGTCAAGCCCAATCTCTTTTGGGCAAATGACGTATCCGACACAGCGTACAGTGGCGTTCGGACCAGCCCAGTTTGCTGGAAAGTGAGGTGGCCCCCTTCTTCAAGCCGTACATGAATGGACCGGCCTGGAGCGACCTCGTACTCCCCTACAAGAGCAGCGAGTGCTGAAGGAGCTACCGGTACTTCCGGAACGGCGGATTCGGAATCGTACAAGAGGAGCTCTAAAGCAAGGTTCCCTCCAAGAGCTCGGCCCGTCGAGTTCGTTAAGACCACGATCCCCTGACGTGTTTCTGGATCGAATGCGATTGAGGTGCTGAACCCACGAGTGCTCCCGCCGTGAAGCAGGATCGGTCGGCCGGTAGGGGCGAAGCTCTGCCATGCAAGGCTTCGGCCCAGCACATGGACCTCCCGAGCCGTTTCCATCGCCTTCTCCAGCTCGATGGGGGCCTGCCCGATGTTTGCCTCAAGGAATGTGAGGAGGTCCTCCACGTTCGATCGTAACCCGACTGACCCTTCGAAAGCCTCCGAAGCTGTGATGAATGAAACAACACTGCCGTCCCGATGCCCCTTGGTCATCCAAGCACCAATGTCCCCGTCGAGGGCATACCCGGTCATTCGCATCCCCAGCGGTTCCATAACCCGTTCGTGCAGGAGGCTCGGCAAAGGGGTCCGGGCGGCTCGGGACAATACGTGACCGAGCAGTCCCGCTCCGAGGTTCGAGTACTCGACCTCTCCCCCTGGGTCACGGCGGAGTTCGTGGGAGGAAAGGAAAGCATAGAGATTCTCCACCGTGTATTCTGCAAACGGGTCCTCTCCGTCAGGGGACCAGCTGGGGAAGTCGTCTGGCAGTCGTGGGAGCCCAGATGTGTGCGTCGCAAGGTCTAAGAGGGTGATTTCCCTTCCGTTTCTCGAGGGAACGGTGACCTCCGGCGGCAGGTGAGTCGAAACCGGGTCGTCCAGAGCCACCTCGTTCCGGGCCACCATTTCGGCGAGTAGTGTACCCGTAAAAACTTTGCTGATGGAGCCGATCTCAAATACGGAGAGTGGTCCCAATGGTCGCGCGTCGGGACCGGAACTGCCGTAGGTGAGAACGCGCCTGGTTCCGTCGGCTTCCAACATCCCAAGGACGATTCCAGGAGTCTCCCCGTCCTCGACGAGGTATCGAAGCATCAGTTCTGGGTGTTCGTCAGCCGGGAAGCCCTGCGCTCCTGCAGGCGCTGGAATCTGCAGGAATAGGAGGAGAAGCACGCCGAGCTTCCTGAGGATCCCTCCGGGTCGTCGTGAGGCTCCCCCCTCCCATCGGGCACGTCGTGGTAACGGCTCCTGGAACAGCAGGCCAAATGAGGTGATTGCAGGCAGGGACATGGTGGAATCGGCTGTCAGGGGGGAAAGAGGAGGAGCATTATGAGTAGGCCCATGGACGCGTCACGGTCAAGGGACGAGCCGGGATCAAGAGGTTCGATAAGCATCCGGCGGTCGGCCCGATGGCTTCGCCCTGAACTACGACGGCCAAATCCGGATCGACTCAGTGTTGTCCGTAGAGGCTGAGATTCCGACCAGCTGTCTCGACACGAAGTGGGCGCTGCCCGGCCGGAGGCCGACATACATGCCCCGCCAGGGATCGCCCGAGAACCAAAGTTTCTCCGTTCCCTACCCTCCGGCACCAAATCGGCAACATTTCCCACAAAAATCGGCCCCCCGAGTCACACCCGGGAGGCCGAAAACCCCTGTAAACGTTGAGTGGGCCCAGCAGGACTTGAACCTGCGACCGTCGGATTATGAGTCCGCTGCTCTGACCAACTGAGCTATGGGCCCGGACAAAGCGGGACGGAGACTCCGGTCCTCCGCCCCGCCCAGATGGAAACTATCAAATGGCTGCAGCGGAGGCCATCTCCCCGAACGCGGTCGGCCTGAAACGAAGCCTGGCTCCGATTCCACCACCCACCTCGTCCAGCTTCTCAGACGGAACGCTGCCGAACACCCGCACATCTCCGCCTTGTTCGAAGGCTTTCGCCACGCAAAGGTCGGCGTAGTCCGGGTTTGCTTCCACGAACCCTCTCGAGAGGATGAGGGTGTCGACGCACCCGTTGTCCAGAGCTTCCACCGTCTCTGTCCCACCGAGACACCCATTCCCTCTCGAGTAGGCTCTTTCCATTACCTGATGGAGGAGATCGGTTTGTCGGCGCTTCGAGAGGGCCGACGCACCTTCCCGGGTCGCTTTTTTCACCTCTGCCGGGGACATATCAACCCAGAGGGAGGAGTTCTCGAGAATCCGGGAGGGCTTCACCCCCCTCAGGCTACCACGAAGAGCCGAGACCGTCTCCTTCTCTCCACCCAGGAGAACGAAGCCGTTCCAGTTGGCTTGGTTGGTGACCAGCTCTTTGACCTCTTTCAGCATACGCTCGGTACCGACTTCCAGGATCCGACTCGCAGTATCGGTACCCGTTTCACCCCGGCTCCCAGAGGTCTTCCCCGCCCTGGGCGAGGTAGCCGACTCGGAAATGTCCCCCATGAATGTGTCGGCCTGGAGATCGGCGACTTCGGTGATCTCCCCCTCCAGGTACCGGAATACCCGAGCCCTCCGGCCGTCCACCAAAGCGGTGACCATGGGTCGGAGTTGTTTCAGTCCCCGGATGTACGGGGAAACTCTGGCGCCGAGTTCCCACCGGGCCAGTGTCGGCACCTGCACCGGCAGGCTCTCCGCGTGGACGAGCTCGGCCGATGTGGCGAAGGCTACGTATCCCTTCCCCGGCAGGAAGGATTCATAGGCGTCGAACTCCTTCAACACGCGATCCCGTGCAGTGTAGAAGGCTTCTTTTTCTTTGGAATCTTTCCGCCTGATCCGGTGGGCTTCCCGCTCCAGCTCTTGGTCCAGCTTCCGCTTCCAAACCCGACGCGATGCCGGGTCCTGTCCTACCCCATCTACATAAACTGTGAGTACTCTCTCCTGTTGAAGTCCACGATAAAGCTCCGCCAATTGATCCTTAGTCAGCATAGGCTGCGCTCCGATCTGGCGTTGTTTGGGACTACTGTGTGGAATACCCCATTATAATGCCCGAGTCCTTCAAGTGGGCATGTTTTCTTTTGACCACCCATTTCCCTTTGGCTAGCTTTTGGGCTTCTCTCAGGGAGAGCAAAAATGAGGGTGATTATTGTGGGCGCCGGGGAGGTGGGATTCCATCTAGCCGAGCGCCTTTCTCAGGAGAACCAGGACGTCGTCGTCATCGAGACCGATCCGGAACGCGCAGAGCGGGCGACGGAGCTCCTCGATGTTTTGACTGTAGTGGGAAACGGAGCTTCCATCCCCGTCCTCGAGCAGGCCGGCATCCGCGGGGCCCGCATCCTACTCGCTGTGACGAGCAAGGACGAGGTGAACCTCATCTCGTGCCTGGCTGCCAATCGCATGCGGGTGGACTACACCATCGCCCGGATCTCCAACCCCGACTACTACGCACGGGGCAGTGTACTCTCCCGGGAGCGCATGGGGATCGATCTCATGATCAACCCCGAGCGGGAGGCGGCGAAGGAGACCTTCCAGCTCCTCCAGAGTGCCGCTGCCACGGACGTGGCCAACTTCGCCCACGGGCAGGTCCAGCTGGTGGGGCTGGTGGTTAAGGAAGGGGCTCACGTAGCCGGAAAATCGGTGGCCCGGCTGGCCGCGGAACTGAAGGATTACCACTTCGTCCTGGCCGCTATCGTCCGCGACGGGGAGACGACCATCCCGGACGGCTCCTCCAAGATCCGAGCCGGCGACCACATTTACGTCCTATCCCCTACCAAAGAGGTCCCGTTCATTCCGCCTTTGGCGGGTTACGAACCTTTCGACCTGAAGAGGGTCATGATAGCTGGCGGGAGCGCGGAAGGGGCGTTCCTGGCCGAACTCCTGGAGCAGGCCGGCGTAGACTGCACCATTCTCGACAAGGATCGGAAGAGGTGCGTGGAGTTGGCAGAGGCCCTGCCGAAGTCTCTGGTGCTCCACGGTGACGCCACCGATACCGAGCTCCTGGAGATGGAAGGAGTCAGCGGGCTGGACGGTTATGTGGCCGCTACAAGTCACGACGAGACCAACATGTTGTCGGGTTTGGTGGCGAAATCGGTCGGCGCCCGGAAGGTCGTGAGCCTCATCGAAAAATTCGAGTACCTCCCGCTGGTTCCGAAGGTGGGGCTGGACGCCGCGGTGTCGCCGAGAATGTCGGCGGTCAACGCGATTCTCCGGTATGTCCGGAAAGGGCGCGTCATGACCGTGGCCACCCTGAAGGGCATCGACGCCGAAGCCATCGAGTTCAAGGTCTCAAAAAACGCCGTGATCGCCCACAAGACGTTAGCCGAGCTCCCCTTCCCACCCGGCGGAATCATCGGCACGATCATCCGCGGGGACCAGATCCTTATCCCGCGGGGTGAGGACATGGTTTTCCCCGGTGACGAGGTCATCGTCTTCGCTCTGCCCGAAGCTCTCCCCGAGATCGAGAAGTTCTTCAACTGATGTCCCTTCGACGGGTCCTGAACGTGGTCGGCCTGCTTCAGGTGTTCGTGGGCCTGTCCATGCTGGTAGCCGGGGGCGTCTCTCTGTTCTACATGGAGGGGGATTCACTGGGGATCTTCCTGGCAGCGGCGGTCACGATTGTGTTCGGAATCCTGGCCTTTCGCCTCACCAAGTTCAAAGGGGAGATTCGATCCAGGGAAGGGTTCGCCATGGTGACCTTCGCCTGGGCCGGAGCGGCTCTTTTCGGGGCCCTTCCCTACCTCTTCACCGGTACGGTCCAGGAGGTGATCCCGGCGTTCTTCGAATCCATGTCGGGGTTCACCACCACTGGGGCCACTATCTTCTCCGAGATCGAAGACCTGCCCCACGGGATCCTGTTCTGGCGTTCCTTCACCCACTGGCTGGGTGGCATGGGGATCATCGTCCTGGCCATCGCCATCCTCCCCTACCTGGGTGTGGGCGGGATGCAGCTGTTCAAAGCCGAGGTCCCGGGGCCGACCCCGGAACGCTTGAGACCCCGGATCACGCAGACCGCGAAGCTGCTCTGGTACGTCTACCTGGGGATGACAGTCCTCCAGACGGCGCTCTTGATGTTCGGGGGGATGGATCTCTTCGACGCTTCCACCCACACCTTCGCCACGTTGGCCACGGGTGGGTTCTCCACAAAGAACAACTCCATCGCTGGCTTCGATTCGGCATACATCCACTACGTCATCATCATCTTCATGTACCTGGCGGGCATCAACTTTGCCCTCCATTTCCGGGCGGTGACCGGTCACCTGGATTACTTCAAAGACCACGAGTGGCGGTTCTTCACCACGCTTCTCCTGGCCGCAAGCGCCACTCTAATGGTCCTGAACCTGGCCGGGGGCTCCTATGAGCTCACCGGCGCAGGCGTGGAGGAGGCATTCCGGGAGGGACTTTTCCAATCGGTGGCCATCGGCACCACGACGGGCTTCGTCACGGCCGACTACGAGCTCTGGGTCCCGGCCGCCCAGATGGTGATCTTCCTCCTTTTTTTCACCGGGGGAATGGCCGGGTCTACGGGAGGGAGTATGAAGTCGGTGCGTGTGTTGCTCCTCCTGAAGCAGACCGCCATGGAGCTCAGGAAGCATCTGCATCCTCGGGCGGTGTTGCTGGCCCGAGTGGGACGCCGACCGGTAAAGGGAGACGTTCTGGCCAACGTCATCGGGTTCGTGTTGCTCTACGGTCTCCTCTGGGTGGCCGGGGCCATGATCCTTTCTCTCCTTGGGATCGACTTCCTAACCTCCTTGGGGGCCAGCGCCGCCACGGTGGGGAACATCGGCCCGGGTCTGGGCGGTGTCGGGCCCACGGACAACTATGGATGGATGTCCGAGCCCGCCCTGGGCATCATGAGTTTTCTCATGCTCGTGGGCCGGCTGGAGATCTACACCGTGTTGCTCCTCTTTCACCCCGAGACCTGGAAGGGCCGGTAAAGGTATGCCCCGGTTCCAGCACCTCCGGTCCCTGATGGTGGAAGAGCAGCTTCGTGGCAGGGGAATCCGCTCCGAAGCTGTGTTGGAGGTCATGGGCTCGGTTCCCCGGGAGCGGTTCTTGCCCCCCAGCCAAGAACACCGGGCCTATCACGACCAGGCCCTCCCTCTCTCACAGGGGCAGACCGTTTCGCAGCCATATATGGTAGCCATCATGACAGAGGCTCTCCGGCTCCGACCCTCCGATCGCGTGCTCGAAATCGGAACTGGAAGCGGTTATCAGACTGCGGTGCTTTCGCCCTTGGCCGCTGCCGTCTTTTCGGTGGAACGCCTCCCGGATTTGGCCCGCGAGGCAGAGGAGGTTCTGGCGGATTTGGGGCGTCAGAACGTCCGTGTAAAGGTTGGGGACGGGACCTTGGGTTGGCCGGAGGAGGCCCCCTTCGACGCCATCCTGGTGACGGCAGGGGCACCCGAGGTGCCTGAAGCGTTAAGAGCACAGTTGTCGGAAGACGGAGGCCGCCTGGTGATCCCTGTTGGAGATCGCATGGTCCAGGAGCTGGTTCGGGTCACCCGAACGGGGGACGAATGCGAGACGGAAGAGATCCTGGCCTGCCGGTTCGTGCCTCTGTTGGGAAAAGAAGGCTGGGAAAGTTCAGGACCTTAGGATCCCTTTTCATCAACGTCGGAAAAGAGAAGGCATGCGCCTAAAATACCTCACCGTCCTTGGCTTCACAGCGCTTTTTCTACTGGTCCTCGAAGGGGGGCTGGAGTACAGGGCCCATCGACGCGGATTCGGTTCCATCCTTTTCGGGGCTGCCGGGGTCCGGTTCGAAGGCGGAACTCAGGCTGGGGAAAAGATACCGACCGCATTCGGCCCGACAGAGGAATTCCCATTCCGGAGTCCAATCATCCCCCCGGGACGGTCCAGCGAGACGACCCGAATCTGGTTCGCGTCCGCCTCACATGCTGAAGACATTGCGGTGCCTGTGCCTGGGGTATTCCCGAATCGAATGGGAGACATCCTTGAAGAACAGGGCATACCGGTCGAGATCCTGAACGCGTCCAGAGCCGGCCTCTCCATCGTAGGGAACCGGCGGGAGCTCCTGGAACATGGCGAGTTTTGGGCTCCCGATTACGTGGTCTTCTATGGCCTCTCCATGGACCTCGGCGACCTCTCGTCGCTTTTTTTGGGATCGAATGGGGGAGAGGAGGACGAGGAAGAAGCAGAGGATGGAGCGGAGGAAGGGGCCACCCAGGAAGACGGCTCGGTTTCCGGTCCCTTCCTGAGACTCAACAAGCTTTATGAGCGAACAACGGTCTACGCCCAGCTCAAGTCCAATGTCACTTCTCTGGTAACTCGAGAGCGGATCCTGGCGGACACCCTTCCGACCGTGGCGAAGGACCGGTTCAAGGAGCGGGTTGTAGAGTTTTTGGACACATCCGAGGAACTCGGCTCTACTCCGGTCTTGATCACGTTCACGACTAGCCATTCGTTGGCGGGATCGACCCCCGCACCCCGCAGCGTCGACATGTTCATTCTGAGATTCAACCCCTATCTCACTCCACGGGGGTGGCTCCAAAGCATCGATGAGCTGAACCAGGTGATCAAGGACGTGGCCGACGAGAGGGACGTCCTGCTTTTTGACCTGGCGACTGAGATGGTCGACCGACCGGGCCGATTCAGGGATCCCGTGCATTTCACTCCGGAAGGCCACCGAATCGTGGCTGAGTTCTTGGCTGGCGAGTTCGCAAGGATCCTCCTCCCGTTAAACGACGGAGGTCCCCGGTGAATTTTAACTCCGTCCAGTTTCTGGTCTTTTTCCCGGCCGTTGTTTTCCTCTACTCGTTAGTCTTCCGGAGGGACAAGGCGCGGATGGGCCTTCTCCTGGCCGCAAGCTACGTCTTCTACATGTCCTGGAACTGGCGATACGCCGGTTTGATTCTCTTCTCCACCTCCGTCGATTACCTGGTGGGGAGAGTCCTGGGCAAAGAGGAAAAGGAGGGGCGAAGACGGGCCCTCCTCGTAGTCAGCCTGGTCATGAACCTCGGTCTTCTCGCTTTTTTCAAATACAATAACTTCTTCGTTGATTCCACTGGGGACCTCCTGAGGGTCCTGGGGCTCCAGGTGGACTTCAGCAGCCTCAGACACAGCTTCCTCCTTCCGGTCGGAATTTCCTTCTACACGTTCCAATCGCTCAGCTACACGATCGACCTGTTCCGACGGAAGATCCCGGTCGAGAAAAACTTCGTCCGGTTTGCGCTTTATGTGGCTTTCTTCCCGCAGCTGGTGGCGGGCCCCATTGTCCGGGCTGCCGACTTCCTTCCTCAGCTCCGGGACAAGCCGAAGGTCTCACAGGAAAGGGTCCACACCGGGCTCGCCCTCATGTTCAGGGGTCTGTTCAAGAAGGTGGTCCTGGCGGACCTCCTGGCGGGTCTAGGCGTCGACGCGGTTTTTGCCAACCCCGGCGGATTCTCTTCCCTGACACTTCTCCTGGCTATCTACGGGTATTCGTTTCAGATCTACAACGACTTCTCCGGGTACAGCGACATCGCCATCGGCGCGGCACGGGTTCTGGGCTTCTCGATTCCCGACAACTTCAACCGTCCGTACCTATCCAGAAACGTCCGGGAGTTCTGGACCCGCTGGCACATATCCCTATCGTCTTGGCTACGGGATTATCTCTACATACCGCTGGGTGGGAGTCGACGGGCCCCCTCCCGGGTCCGGTTCAACCTCATGGCTACGATGGTCCTCGGCGGACTCTGGCATGGAGCTGCCGTGAACTTTGTCCTCTGGGGCTTTTGGCACGGGATCCTCCTGGTGCTCGCCAGGGGCACCAGCAAAACTCCTGAGGGGACTTCACTCAGGCGCTTGTTTTGGGAGAGGTTTGCCTGCTTCCACCTGGTAGGGTTCAGCTGGCTGCTCTTCAGGATCTCCGACTTCCCGAGCCTGGTCGCTTACATCGGGGGGCTTTTACGGTTCTCCGTAGGGGCAGAGCTGAGTTGGGCCTTCCTGGCGGTTTTGGCCATCGCCGCTTCGGTCCACTTTGTGCCCAAGGATCTCTTTGATCGGACGATGGAACGGTTCGCTCAGATCCCGGCCCCGGCCCAGGCCATGGTTTATGCCGGCCTGATCCTGGTGTTTTCCGGGCTGAGCTTCGGGGCCCCGGCTTTTATCTATTTCCAGTTTTAGGGGCTCGAACCTACTCTACCACTTGATCCGGTCGCCTTCGTCCTCGATTCGGAACACCCACGCCGCAAGCCGCCCCGGCCTCAGCGCGTCGTCGGAGTCCCCGTAATCGTGGTCGGACCTGGATCCCGCGTCCACTCCGGGTTCGTCGCGCTGTTCCCTGAGCACGGCGGCCACACGTTCCTTCCACTTCTCCCAGTTCTGCGGCCGCAGGTCCACCCAGCCGGCGTCGACCACGTTGTCCTGAAGCGGACGGTCGTTGGGAGGCAGGACTTTCACCACAGGACCTCTCAGGACCGTGGCCCCGTCCTGCACCAGGATGGGAACGCCCGTCGACACGATTCGCTGACGGAAGTCGTCGTCGGTGTCCACCATGGCCTGGGCCTCTGTGGCGGTCTCCACCGGATCCAGCTCCATAGCCGCGTCGTAGGTTCCGTACAGGCGCTTTAAAATGGCGCCTTCGAAGAGGAGCTTGGTCAGACGAGGCGGCCCCAACATCTCGTAGGCCACAGACTCGACGCCCAGCTCCGCCTCCATCTCCTCCATCCGGTCGATGGCCGCACTGCGGAGGACCCCTGCCCGGTAGGTCGGCCCCATGGTGGCGGCGTCCAGGGAGGCTATGACGTCCCGTCCGGTGGGATGGGCCAGGACTTCCTGGAGGACGTTGGAAGCGATCTCCTCGGGCGTCACAAACTCCATGAGGCCCAGGGCCGTCAGGGTTTCAAACTCGCCCAGGGAAAACAGGCCGTTTTCGCCCGAATGCAGGTACACGCCCTCGATGGGGTCGTCCAGGCACTTGTAGGCCCGGGAGGCTTCGGGCAAGAACGCTTCGTCCAGAGGAAGGGGCACGACGGCGTCGCAGCGATTCAGCGTGTGGTACCGGAATTTGATGGGTCCGTGGCCCAGCCCTTTCCAGCTGATGGCGGCCGTGGGTTTGATCTCCTTCACGGCCGGGCCGCCGGGCGTCCGGGCCATGAGGTACAGGAGGAGTGTGTGGGCCCCCGCTAAGCTCGACTTGGCCATGAGCATACGAGAGGGCCGCTCCTCGGAGTGGGTAAACGGGATGTTCATGCCCATTCCACCGGTCCCCACGGTCCCGATCTTCAGGTAGACCTTGGTCCTCACCTCCGTCATGCCCCTGAGGGCAATCTGGGTGTGTCGGATCAGCTGGGGCAGGTAGGAGGATGCCAGGTGTTGCTCCACCTCTTTTTGATCCGCGCCCCCGTCCCTGGCACTGTCCAGAAGGTCCATGGCCGAGCTGAAAAAGTTCTGGTAGGCCAGGGCCCCAGCCGTGTTGATGGAGTCGATGACGATGTCCGGTCTCACCTCCAGGAGGAGGGCCCCCAGAGCCGACCGATGGAACACTTGGTCGGTGAGCTCGCCGTAGAGGTCGTGGATGAGGACGTCCAGGGCCGCCCTGTCTTCCAGAAGCTCGGACCGTGGCCGATCTTTCATCTCCGCCGGAACGAACAAATTCCCCCAATAAGGATCGATAGCAGACGCAGAATCTTTGAACTCTGCCCGCAACTCGGCCACCGACTCCTCCGCCTCTTCCTTCATGAGGCCGGCCACTACCACCCTCTTCGGATTGTGATGTAACAGAGCCCTGGCCACAGCTTCTCCCACCAGTCCCGCACCACCAAGGATCAAGACCGTGCTTCCGGTCAGTTCCGCTCCACCCACCTGTCGGGTCATCGTTTCGTCTCCGAACCAACGGACGCGTATAACGCCCGGATTTCAGTATCTTGCAACACTCTCCATTGGCCGGGCGGGAGGCCTCCCAGCCGAACGGGTCCGAAGCGGACCCTCAAGAGGCGCGTAACTGGATGGCCGATGGCCTCCAGGAGTCGCCTGACTTCACGCTTGCGGCCCTCCTGCAATACCAGGGCCAAAAGTGCGCCATACTTCACCGGGCGCAAGATCTTTACCCTGGTTACCTGTGCCGGCCCGTCTTCCAGTACCACACCATCCCGAAGCCTCTGAAGCGTGTCCCGTTTTGGGACCCCCTTCACCCACGCGTGATACTCCCTTTCCACCTCGAAGCTGGGGTGAGTGAGGCGGTGAATCAGGTCCCCTTCGTTCGTGAGGATCAGGAGGCCCTCCGTGGGCTGATCCAGACGCCCCACGTACCGCAGGCCTGTCATCTCCTCGGGGAGCATCTCGAATACCGTAGGCCGGCCCTGAGGGTCGGTCCGGGTGGTCACCACCCCTGGCGGTTTATGGAAGAGGACCCATTTCGTTTCGGCCCCCACCACCGGCTTCCCGTCGAGCTCCACCCGGTCCACGCCGATCCGGACCTTCGATCCCAGGGTCGTCACCACCTCCCCGTTCAGCCTCACTCGGCCCTGGAGAACGAGCTTCTCCGCCTCCCGCCTCGACGCCACGCCGGCCCGGGATAGGAACTTCTGAATCCGGACCTGGGCTTCGTCAGGGATCGGGGGTGTCCTCGGGGTCAGAGTCGACTTCCTCGGCGGCGTGGGGCTCAGTGGCTTCTTCGGGCTCGGCGTCGCCCTCGGGAGGCTCGGCCCCTCCGCCGGCCTCCACCTCGGGCTCCTCCTCGGGCTCCACCTCCCCGTTCTCGTCCAGGAGCCCAGCCTCTTGCTGTTCGATGAGCTCTTCCAGGGGAGCGCGCTCGCGGAGGAGAACGGGTAGCTCGTCCGACCGAGGGAGGTCGTCCAGGGAGGAGAAGCCGAAGTGCTCGAGGAAGTGGCGGGTGGTGCCGTAAAGGAGCGGCCTCCCGAGGCCCTCACCCCTTCCCACCACCTCCACCAGGTCCCGGTCCTGGAGCGTTCGGATCACCCCGGCTGCCTGCACCCCCCGGATGTATTCGATCTCGATGCGGCCGATGGGCTGCCGGTAGGCGATGATGGCCAGCGTCTCCAGGGCCGGACCGGAAAGGCGAGAAGGCCGGGGCACCGTGTCGAACCGTTCCAGATAAGGGGCAAACTCGGAGCGGGTGAGAATCTGATATCCTTCCCCCAACTCGAGGATCTGGAAGGACCGTTCGGACTCGTCGTAGAGGGTTCGGAGGTCCTGGATGGATTCCTGGACCTTGTCCTCGTCCAGGGATTCGTCGGCCCGGGCGATCTCCTCGGCTTTGAGGGGAGCATCGCTTGCGAACAACACCGCCTCAACGATCTGCGACGCCTTCACGCCTCCTCCTCCGTTATGGTGTCCTCATCCGGCACGTCGCCGGCCGCTGCTGGTGTCACCCCGTTCTCCTCCGGCAGCTCCCCTGTCCAGGCCTCCAGATCCCGCCGCAGCAACCAGAGCTCCGAAAAGAGCCTGGACTGTCGGAGCGTGACCGCCCGCTGCCGCGACAGCTCGAGGCCGGCCAGAAAGGTCATCACCCCGTGCATCTTCTCTTTCCAAGGCGCCAAGAGCTCCTTGAATTCCACCTTGGACATGTCTTTCAGCGTGGCCAGGATGAGCTCGATCTTCTCCTCCATGGCCACCAGCCCGGTCCGGACTCGGTGGGCACGGTTCATGGGATGGGGCAGCTCGACCCAGATGGCGGCCTCTTTGACCTCGTCCCAGGTAGTCTCCAGAGGGGTGTCCTCCAGGTACCGCTGGGGCCGGGGTTCCACATACCCTTTCCCATACTTCCTGGCTCGTTCGGCTTCCGAGTTGGAAAGCCGAATGGCGATCTCCCGGATCTGCTCGTACTCCAGTAGCCGCCTGACCAACTCCGCCCTGGGATCTTCGTCCTCATCGTCCATGGGACGAGGCAGCAACATCTGGGCTTTGATCCTGATGAGGGTCGCCGCCATCTCCAGGAACTCCCCGGCGCCGTCCAGGTCCTCCGCGCCGATCCCCTCCACTGCCGCCAGGAACTGGTCGGTGATGGTGGAGATGGGGATATGGAAGATGTCGATGTCCTGCTGTCGGATGAGGTGCAGGAGGAGGTCGAGCGGGCCCTGGAAGCGTTCGAGCTCGATCTGGAGGAACCCTTCTTTCACCGGGACCCCCTGAGCCCCGTTCATACCCACATCCCCACGAAGGCAAGCGCCAGATCCGTCAGGAAGTACACGGGCGACAGAAGAATCCGGAACCCGTCGGGGACGACAAACACCAGTAGCATGATGACGCCGATGCCGTACCGGCCGAACTCACGATATTTGAGTTTCAGGCTTTGGGGCAGCAGGTGGTAGACCACGTGTGACCCGTCCAGGGGCGGGATCGGGATCAGGTTGAAGAACGCCAGGATCAGGTTGATGAAGATCCCGAAATATGCTGCCTGGGAGATGACCGAGAGAGCGGTCCCGTAGCCGATCTTCGTGCCCAGCCACTGGAGGAAGGCCAGCAACAGAGTGAACAGGACCGCCAGAATCAGGTTGGAAACGATCCCCGCGAGGCTCACCCGGATGTCACCCATCACCGGGTCCCGATAGTTCCGGGGATTCACCGGCACGGGCTTGGCCCACCCGAAGATGAAATCACCAGGGAGGGCAGCCAGGAGCAGGGGAACCACGATGGACCCCATCGTGTCGAGATGGGGAATGGGGTTCAGCGTGATACGGCCCAGGCGGTGGGCCGTATCATCCCCTTCCCATTTCGCCACGAGGGCGTGGGCCACCTCATGAACCACGACGGACATGAGGAGGACGGGGAGAAGTGTGAACAGCAGGGTGAGATCCATGGCCCAGAAATTTACCTCCCGGTGGCGGTCCTTAGGAAGGGGGAAAACCTGCCATCGTAGGAGCGAAGGCCAACGGGCCAGGGTATATTGGAGGCCATGAGGACGGAAAACCGACTGCCAGCCCTGGTTCTGGGATCGGGGATTACGGCCCTGGGGGTTGTTCGAGCCTTGGGCCGGAAAGGGGTCCAGACCTTTTCCGCTTCGGCCACACCCGGAGTGGAGAAAAGAAGCCGGTGGTACCAGGAGGCCCCAGGCCTACATTCCGGCGAGCTCCGAGTCTCTCTAGCCGAATACCTGGGAGGAAGCCCACTGGACCGTGCCGTGCTGGTCCCGTGCTCGGACGAGCTCGTGCTGGAAACGGCCGGTCTGCAAGGGGACCTGGCCGACGGGTTTCCCACCTGTGTGCCGCCTTCCGACGCGTTGGAGATCCTGATCGATAAGGGCAAGTTCCATGAGGCTCTGGTATCAGCAGGAGTACCTCATCCGACCACATACCTACCGGAGGATCCCCTCTCCCTGGCCGGCCTCTTTGAACCCGGCGACATCTCGGTTTTTGTAAAACCGAGACTCTCCCATCGTTTCTTTGACCGGTACGGAGTAAAAGGGAAACGACCTGGGAGTCCGGGAGAATACCGTGCTCTGGCCCAAGAGCTCGGAGACCAGGGGATCGAGTTTATCGTCCAGGAATACGTGCCCGGGCCAGCCTCGAACCATTATTTCCTCGATGGGTTCGTGGCTCCCGACGGGCAGGTGAAGGCCCGGTTCGCCAGGAACCGACTCCGGATGTATCCCCCGGACTACGGCAACAGCAGTCTGATGATCAGTGTCTCGTTGGAAGAGGTCGGAGACGCCCTCGGCCCTTTCGATAAGCTGCTCCGCTCGGTGGGGTACAAAGGGGTTTTTAGCGCGGAATTCAAGAGGGACGAACGTGACGGCGTCCTCCGGCTCCTGGAGGTCAATGCCAGGCCTTGGTGGTTTATCGAGTTCGCCGCGCGGTGTGGGGTGGACGTGGCTTACATGGCGTACGTATCCGCATCCGGGGAGGAGGTCGGTCCTGTAGCCTCATATCGTACGGGACAGGTCCTAACCCATCCGTACTACGACTACCATGCCTGCAAAGTCGGATCCCCTTCTTTCCCGGGTGCCATGGCCAAATTCATTGGACCTCTGTTCAGGGGACAACAGCCGGTCTTCTGCTGGGATGACCCTATGCCAGGCCTCGCCGCCAGTGTTCAACTGACAGCGGACTTCTTCGGCGGGAGGAGTCGCTCGTGAATGGTGAAAGGAGTCGGACCCATGGGTGGCGGTGACCTACTTTGTAGGGTCCTGGAGGCGAAGGGCGCGACCACGGTCTTCGGGGTCCCAGGGACCCAGAACGTGGGTCTGTTCGATTCCCTCCGTCGTTCCAAGCTCCGCACCGTTCTTGCCAGCAGCGAACTCGGCGCCGCCTTCATGGCAAACGGATTCTTCCGTGCCTCCGGAGAGCCGGGGGTTCTCACCACCATCCCGGGGCCGGGTTTCACCTTCGCATTGACTGGCCTCGCGGAGGCCCGGCACGATTCGGCGGCGGTTGTGATGGTGGTGCCAAAGAGAGCCCCGGCGGCCAACCGACCTTTCCAGTTGCAAGACATCGATCAGAGGGCGATCGCAGAGCCTATCGTTAAGCGGTTTTTCCGGGTCGACTCATCGGAGTTGCTCGCCTCGACCGTCGACGAAGCCTGGTCCCTCTCCCTCCAGGGAGAACCCGGGCCCGTGATCATAGAGGTGGACAACGCGGTCCTCGAGGAACGCGGAGGAAAAACGGACCTTCCCGTCGGGACAGGGCTCCCTTTGCCGGGACCAGAACAACGACAGGTAGACCGGGCGATAGAATCCCTCCTGGAAGCGGAACGTATTCTGGTGTTCATCGGTCAAGGCGCATCCGGCGCTTCGGAAGCAGTACGAGAATTGGTCGAAGCCCTGGGAGCCTGCGCCATCTCCACGAGCTCCGGACGAGGTGTTATCCCGGACCCGAGCGCCCGAATGCTCAGCGGGGACTTCAGCGGCTGGGGAACCGGCCTCGCAAACAAGCTCATTGGCGCCTCCGATCTCGTTCTGGTACTCGGATGCAAGCTCTCCCACAACGGCTCTTCGGGGTTCAGACTTCGGTTACCATCGGAGAAGATGATCCGAGTGGACTCTTCTCTCGAGTCTTTTGGAGGGGAATACCCGGCTTCACTGGAAATCCACTCCGACATCGGCGAGTTCCTGGACTCTTTGAAAACCGGTGCTCTCCACGGCAACCGGGAATCCCGGGGTTGGGCACTCCAGGAGCTGGAGGAGCTCAAAGGCGGATTCGAGCGTGAACGGAAACGTAGCTCGGAGGCCCTACCGCGACTGTCCAAAGGTGACGAAGAGGGGCTTTCAGGGTTCTTCGGCACTCTCCGGGAGGCGCTACCCGACGACTGCATACTGGTCACCGACTCGGGCATCCATCAGACGGCGGTGCGCCGTGGTTTCGAGGTTCGGGACACCAGAGGTTTGATCATGCCCGCCGATTTTCAGTCCATGGGTTTTGGGTTACCCGCAGCCATCGGTGCTCGGATGGCGGCCCCTGAACGGCAGGTCGTGGCCGTGGTTGGCGACGGCGGCATGGCCATGGCCGGTCTGGAGCTGACCACGGCGGTCCGAGAGGGGATGGATCTGACGGTAATCGTTTTTAATGACGGGCATCTCGGACAGATTCGGCTCCAGCAGATCAGCGATACGGGGGTACCGTTTTCCACCGAGCTCGGCGGAGTCAGTTTTCAGCCCTTTGCGGAGGCGATTGGAGCGTCCTACCTGGCCGTGGACGGGACGAACGTTCAGACCCTCCACGAAGCGGTATCGAACCCTGGCGTAACCCTTGTAGACGTGCTCCTCTCCGAGTCACCACACGCCAGCAGGCTCCGGACCACCGGCTTGATAAAGGCAGGAGTACGGAAGGCCATTGGGGCAGGTGGGATTCGGGTCCTTAAGAACGTCCTCCGGCGGCGATACTCCTAGGCTCGCTCGACCTTCGTCCCAAGCTCGATCGGCCTTCGTTCTCGGCTCGCTCGGCCTTCCCCGGAGCTCGGCCTTCGTCCCTTCTCAATCCCGTTCGAACCGGTCGATAACGAACCAGTCCTCTTCGAAGTCCGAGTTGGTATCAACGATGACGTGGACGATGTGGAGATGGGGGAACTCGGCTTTGATCTCGTCCAGGTCCACGGGTTGGAATTCCTTCTTGATATTGAAGTAGGCCTCGTCCGACAGCGCGTTGGACTCGTAGTTCTCGGCGGATCGCTTCGAGATCTTGGTCAGGGCGTATTCCTGAGTGCAGTCCGTCTGTTGGATGATCAAGATCTTCCCCTTCTCGGCGGCTACCTGGGCAGCCCTCATCCGAGCAGAGTGCTTGGCGAAAGTGGCGTCCAGGATCACCCCCGTGCCCGAGGCCACCGTCTCTCCTGCGCGCCTGAACATCTCGTCGTACACGCGCTGCCGCTTCTCCACCGAAGCGGCCTGCTTGACGTCGAAGATCTCTTCATGGGTTAGGAGGTCTTTCCGGATGATATCCGTTCGGAGGATCGGATACCCCTTCACCCGCGACACGACCTCCATCGTTTCGGTCTTATTGCTGGCTGGAAGCCCGCAGGCGATGAGGACAGGGTCTTTTCCATAGTTCTCCGCAACGTACTCGGCCAACAGCTCTCTCATTGGGTCCTTCGTCCGTGGCCACCTTCGGTGGCGTAGTGGTGTGAAAGTTCGAAGTATCGGGCAGCGAGCTTGACTTGCTCCCTCTGGCCCTGGGCCCCGATGGCCGGGTCACCGGAAGTCAGACAGGCGATCTTCCCCCGAACGTAGGCCCGGTAGCACGAGTAGAAATCTACAAGCTCCAGGAACCCGGTGTCGCCGGATTGATCCACGTACCTAGCCACCACGAGGCCGGCCAGGTCTCCCCTCCCCCGGAAGTCCAAGTCCATGACCAAAAATGCCAGGTCCACCGCCACGTCTCCGCAGCCCAGGCGGGGATTAAACTCGATGCAGTCGAAGATCACCGGCGGATCTTCGAAGAAGATGTTCCCCAGGTGGAGATCCCCGTGGCTTTCTCTGACCCAGCCGTCATCGACCCGTTGTCGGAAGAGGTCGGCTCGTTCCCGGAAAAATCCGTTCGTATACGACTTAATGGCCTCGTACCGCTCGTGCGCCAGGGCCGTCCCCACGAACCCGGCGGTCTGCTCGAAGTTCTCGTCGGTATTAAACTTCACGGTGTCCAGGCTCCCCTGCTCGTCCACCCCCGGCCCGGTTCTAGCCGCCCTGTAAAACGGGACCAAACGGTCCACGACCGCCGCGATTTTGTCGGAAGTGAGCTCCCCCCGGTCCAACACCTTCAGACCCAGGAGCTCCTGATCCAGCTGCCGCATGACCACGACCCAGTCCAGGGCAGAGCCGCGACCTCCCAGTCGGGGCCGACCGCCGGACATGATGACCGGTTCGACCCGGAGGTATACGTCAGGCGCCAGACGCCGGTTGAGCTCCAGCTCCCGGTGGCAGTTCTCCCGCCTCAATTCCACCGTACTAAAGTCCAGGAAGCCGAAGTCGGCCGGCTTCTTGAGCTTGTAGACGACCTTTCCCGTGAGAAACACACAGGAAATGTGGGTTTGGATGAACTCGAGTTCGGCCACCGGATGGGGATAAAAACCCGGGTCTTTCATGGCTTCCACCAACGCCAGGTGATTCATTCCGTTTTCTCGGCCTCCTCGAGGGTGGAAACCGGTCTCCTTCGGACCGGTATTACCAACTATCTTTAATAACCTGGACGCTGACCACAACGACCAAAGCCGAGGATCCAGATACATGTCGACGCTCGCTTCCGCACCTCCCACCACCGAACGCCCTCCGTTCCGGGTCGCCGACCTGAGCTTGGCGGCTTGGGGACGAAAAGAGATCGTCCTGGCCGAGGCGGAGATGCCCGGGCTCATGGCCGTCAGGGAGGAATACGGCATCGAGAAGCCGTTGGCCGGTGCGAAGATCTCCGGTTCTCTACACATGACCATCCAAACGGCCGTTCTGATCGAAACCCTGGTGGAGCTTGGAGCGGAGGTCCGGTGGGCGTCGTGCAACATCTTCTCTACGCAGGACCACGCCGCAGCGGCCATTGCCGAAAAGGGCATCCCGGTGTTCGCCTGGAAGGGTGAGACGCTGCAGGAATACTGGTGGTGCACGAAGGAGGCTCTGCACCACGAGGACGGTGGTCCGGATCTCATCGTAGATGACGGGGGTGACGCCACCCTTCTCATCCACCGTGGCGCAGAGCGGGAAGTGGAGTATGAAACCACCGGGGTGAAACCGGCTGTCTCGGGTGAGAACGAAGAGATCGAGACCGTGGACCGGCTTCTGAACGAAACGCTGGACGAAGATCCCCACTTCTGGCGTAGGATGGCCGACAAGTGTTTCGGCGTTAGCGAAGAAACCACCACCGGCGTCCATCGGCTCTACAAGATGGCCGAGGAAGGAACGTTGGCGTTCCCGGCCATCAACGTGAACGACTCGGTGACCAAGTCCAAGTTCGACAACCTCTATGGCTGCCGTGAGTCCCTGGTGGACGCGGTGAAGCGAGCCACCGACATCATGGTGGCCGGAAAGAAGTGTGTGGTACTGGGATACGGAGACGTGGGCAAGGGCTCCGTCCAATCGTTCAAGGGCTTGGGCGCCACCTGCTTCGTCACAGAAATCGATCCCATCAACGCACTCCAGGCGTCCATGGAAGGCTACCCGGTCGTGGACATGGAAGACGCCTGCGAGTGGGGCGACATCTTCGTCACGGCCACGGGAAACCTCTCGGTCATAACCCGAAAGCACATGGATCGGATGAAGGACGGGGCCATCGTCTGCAACATCGGCCACTTCGACTCCGAGATCGAAGTTTCCCGCTTGGTTGACCTGGAATGGGACGAGATCAAGCCTCAGGTGGACAAGATCACCTGGCCCGATGGACACTCCATCATCCTTCTTGCGAAGGGCCGTTTGGTGAACCTGGGCTGCGCGACGGGGCACCCGAGCTTCGTCATGAGTGCCTCGTTCACCAACCAAACCATCGCCCAGATCGAGTTGTGGGAAAATCGAAAGACTGGAAAATACGGCACTCAGGTATATACACTTCCTAAGATCCTAGACGAAAAAGTGGCCCGGCTGCACCTGGACAAGCTGGGGACCGTCCTGACAGAGCTCACGCCTGAGCAGGCGGAATACATTGGTGTACCCGTCCAAGGACCATACAAGCCGGACCATTACCGGTATTGATCTGGTATCCTCTATAGAGGGGCCGGATCCGGGTGGCTTTGCAGGAGGGGCCGTTTAGTCCCGCGGCCCCGATTGATCCGACAGGTTGGAGTCGGATCGTCTGATGGCGGTGGAGGCAGTCATGACGGAAACCCAACTGGTCACGGGTGGAGCTGGATTCATCGGCTCGAATTACGTCCGCAGGGTACTCGCAACGACCGCTGACCGCATCGTCATCGTCGACAAGCTGACGTACGCCGGGAATCTAGCCACGCTCCGCGACGTGATGAGCAATCCGTTGGTCGAGTTCATCGAGGCCGACATCGTGGACACCGAGAAGATGTCCCAGCTTTTCGAGACCTACGCGCCCCGGGTGGCCATCAACTTCGCCGCGGAAAGCCACGTGGACCGCTCCATCGATGGCCCCAGGAACTTCGTTCAGTCCAATACGGTGGGGGTGTTCGAGTTATTGGAGGCCGCCAGCCGGTATTGGTCCCGTTTGTCAGGGACCCAGAAAGACCGGTTTCGCTTCCTCCAGGTGTCCACGGACGAGGTGTACGGGAGCCTGGGCGATGAAGGCGAGTTCTCGGAGGACTCACCCTATGATCCCCGATCACCGTACTCCGCCACAAAAGCCAGCGCCGACCATCTGGTGAGGGCGTACAACGAGACCTACCAACTCCCGACCCTCATTACCAACTGCTCCAACAACTACGGACCCTACCAGTACCCGGAGAAGCTCATACCTCTGGCCACGCTGAACGGAGCAGCCGGGAAAAAGATCCCGGTCTACGGCGATGGAAAGCACGTTCGGGATTGGCTCCACGTCTTTGATCACTGCAGGGCAATCTCGGCTGTCCTGGAGTCCGGCCGGCCGGGATCTACCTACAACATCGGCGCCCGGAACGAGCGCACGAATCTGGAAATCACCGAGCTGGTTTGTGACGCCCTCGAGGAGCTCCTCCCGGCCGCAGAGAACCCGGAGCTCGCCGCCGTACCCTCCGACCAATCCCCAGCCAACGGGGCATCTCCGAGCTACAGAGACCTGATCACCTTCGTGGAAGATCGGCCCGGCCACGATTACCGCTATGCCATCAACCCCACCAAAATCGAACGGGAGACCGGATGGGCCCCCAGGGTGTCTTTCGAGAAAGGGTTGAAAGAGACCGTGAAGTGGTTCTTCGACCACCCACGGTGGTGTGACGAGGTAAAGGACGGCGCCTATGGAGGCGAACGTCTTGGTTTGGGCCTAACCCGTTGATCCCGCCTGGTTTTTCGCTATTTTTCGAGGCTCGACAGTCCAAAGTCTTTTGTTTGAGGATACGATGCCGAACATCAAGAGCGCCAAGAAGCGAATGGAGCTCAGCAGAGCCGCCAACACTCGGAACCGCGTGAGCCGGTCCCGGATCAAGACGGCTATCCGCAGGGTCCGTGAAGCCGAGACCGCTGAAACGGCTCAGGTGCATATGAAGGAAGCCATCGCCCTGCTGGATCGCGCGGCGACGAAGCGACTGCTGCATCCGAACCGGGTGGCTCGGATCAAGGGCCAGATCGCACGCCACGTCAACGGAATGGCCTGAGCAGCCAAGTCCTGACGTAAAAAAGAAGAGAGGCCCGAGCGCTGCAGGCGCCCGGGCCTTTTCTCGTGTCCGTCGGGGGGCATCTCCCGCACCTCTCCGGGGCCGACGGCGCCCCAGCCCTTCCCTACCCTTCGAAAACCACCTCACCGCCCACGATCGTATACTTGGGCTTTCCTTTGAGCTTCCATCCGCCGAAGGGCGTGTTCTTGCTCTTCGATACGAAGGTACTGGGGTCCACTTCCCACTCGGCGTTGGGATCGAAGATGGTGACGTCGGCCGGGCTTCCCACCGCCAGGGTTCCACCCGGGAGGTTGAAGACCTTGGCTGGTGCCACACTCATCCGGTCTACCATGGTGGAGAGGTCGATGAGGCCCTCATCCACCAGATGCCCAAACACCAGCCCCAAGGAGGTCTCCAACCCTACGATTCCGTTGGGGGCGTCTGCAAACGCCGCCTCTTTCTCGTCGTAGTGATGAGGGGCGTGATCCGTGGCGATAATATCCAGGGTCCCGTCCTTCACCCCCGCCTGAACGGCGTCCCGATCTTCAGCCGACCGAAGGGGCGGGTTCATCTTGGCCTCGGTCCGGTATCCTTCCACCGCCCCGTCGGTGAGGAGCATGTGGTGGGGGCTGGCCTCGCCCGTTACTTGCACCCCGCGGGCTTTTGCGCTTCGGATGGCCTCTACCCCGCCCCGGGTCGAGACGTGTTGAATATGGATTCGCCCGCCGGTGAGCTCCGCCAAGAGGATGTCCCGAATGATGTGGATGTCCTCGGCCGCGTTGGGCTTTCCTTTGAGTCCCAGGCGGGAGGAGACCAACCCCTCGTTCATGGTCCCGTCACGCGAGAGCGTAAGGTCTTCCGGGTGATCCACCACCGGAACCCCAAAAGCCTGGGTGTATTCGAGAGCCAGCCGCATGAGCCCCGAGTCCATGACAGGGAGCCCGTCGTCGGTGACGGCCACGGCCCCGGCCTCGATGAGCTCCCCGATCTCTGAGAGGGCCTTCCCGTCCATGCCTTCGGAGATGGCACCCATGGGATAAACCCTTGCAGCACCGGCCTTCTTCCCTTCCGCAACAACAAAGCCGACGGCTGCCGGATCGTCGATGGGGGGATCGGTGTTGGGCATGGAGCAGACAGCGGTGAAACCGCCGGCTGCCGCAGCTTTGGCTCCGGTGGCGATGGTTTCCTTGTGCTCCTGCCCCGGTTCACGAAGGTGCACGTGCGGATCGATGAGCCCCGGTGTCACGATCATGCCGGTGGCGTCGATCTCCCGGGCGTCCACCGCTGGCCCGGCGTTCTCCACCAGGGAGAACACGGCTCCGTTCACCAGAAGGAGGTCCAGAACTCCGTCCAGGTCTTGGGACGGATCCACGACCCGCCCACCTCGAATCAACAACGGTCTGGAAGTCATGCCTCGGCCACCTCGTTCACGGTATGGGCTTTCTCTGGGCTGCCTCCCGCTAGGAGGTAGAGGACCGCCATCCTGATGGCCACCCCGTTGGTGACCTGCTTCAGAATCACCTGGTTGGGCCCGTCGGCCACATCGCTGTCGATCTCCACACCCCTGTTCATGGGACCCGGATGGAGGATCAGGATGTCCCGCCCTGCGGCATCCAACCGCTCCCGGGTGACACCGAAGAACCTGTTGTATTCCCTGAGGCTCGGAATGAACCCGCCCTTCATCCGCTCTAACTGGAGCCTGAGGACATTAATGACGTCGGCCCACTCCAACGCTTCTTCCACCCGGGGGAAAACCTTCACGCCCATCTCTTCGATGCGCATGGGAATGAGGGTTTTGGGCCCACAGACCGCCACCTCGGCTCCAAGTTTCAGGAGGCCGAAGAAGTTCGACCGAGCCACCCGGGAGTGGAGCACATCACCCACCACACACACCTTCAGCCCCTCGATTCGCCCCAGGTGGTCTCGCATGGTGAGCATGTCCAGGAGGCCCTGGGTGGGGTGCTCGTGCCGTCCGTCACCGGCGTTGATGACGTTCGAGGGGATCCGATCGGCCAGGAACTTGGCGGCGCCCGAAGCCGGGTGGCGCATGACGACCATGTCGATGCGCATGGCTTCCAGATTTCGGGCGGTATCGACCAGTGTTTCACCCTTCGCTACGGAGGAGCCGGCCGCGGCCACATTCACCGTGTCCGCCGACAGGCGCTTCTGGGCGAATTCGAACGATACCCGAGTGCGCGTGGACGCTTCGAAGAACAGGTTTACGATGGTTTTGCCCCGCAGGACAGGGACCTTCTTGATCCTCCTCTCCGAGACGTCCTTGAAGAGCTCGGCGGTGTCCATGACCGTGAGGATTTGCTCCTTACTGAGGGGTTCCAGACCGATGAGGTCCTTCCCCAAAGCGGAAGTCGATTCAGTCACTGGGTACCCTCCCTCTCTGCCTGGCCGGCGCCTTCGGTCGCGTCAGGGTTCTTCAAGAGGTAAGCACCGAGCTCTCCGTCCAGATCCGGCACAAGAACTTCGACGTGAGCATCGGGGAGGTCTTCCTGGACCTTGCCCACCACGTCCGGTTGGATGGGCACCTCTCGGCCCCCTCGGTCCACCAGGACACAGAGGAGGATCCGGGCCGGACGGCCCCAGTCCATGAGCTCGTTCATGGCTGCACGAGCCGTGCGTCCGGTATGCAGGACGTCGTCCACGATGACCACCGAGGTGCCGTCGATATTCACGGGCGGCAGCTCCGACTCCCCGATCACGGGCCGGGGGCCGATGGTCATGAGGTCGTCGCGGTAGAAGGTGATGTCCAAGCTGCCCGACGGGATTTGGGTACCGGAGGCTTTCTCGATCTCGTCTTTGATAAGAGTGGAGAGCTGGACGCCCCTCCGGTGGATCCCCATAAGAACCAGGTTGGAGGGCCCGCCATTCTTTTCAACCAGCTCTCGGGCCATACGGGACAGGGCCCGCCCGACGGCCTCCTCGTCAAGGAGGCACACGCGTTGGGACTCGGTCATGAGTCTTCCTTGTTTGGTTTTTAGGCGCCCGCTGGGACCAGGTTTGGATCAGGAAGGCGCCTTCGGCGGCGGGAAAGTAGAGGAGGTTTTTGAGCCCGTCAACGGCGGCGGAAAGCGTCCTCCGCAATACGCTGGAGGAAGGTTCGGGCGCCCTGTCTTTCTCCCTCGGAAACCGCCCAGTCGTAGGAGAAGAGGATGACGCCGCGGGTCCCCAGACTGTTCGCGATGCGGATCTTGTCTACCGACCCCCGGTAGGTGTTCTGGTAGATCCCCACACCGGCCCACACGCGATCCCTGCCGGCCGCTTCGATGGCATCGCCGATCTGGCCCTCGTAGATGTCGTTATCGGCGGTGTAGGCCATGGGGGCCACGGCATCCAGGATCCCCGACGCCAGCCAGTCCCGCCAGTCCTGGAACCGGTGCAGATAGGCGTCTTCCGCGTTCGGGATCACGGCGGCGGAAACCGTGAGGTCAGGCCTCCGTTTCTTCACGCCGTGGTAGATGCGTTCCACCAACCCGGTGATCTGGGACCGACGGAATTCACCCCAGGCCCCGGCAAGGGAATCCGCGTAGGCCAAGGGGTCGGTTCGTATGGCTCGATCCAAGCTGGCCCGTCGGGCCGGGGAGATACGGGGGGTAACCCACTCCCTGAAACGGTCCAGGGCTTCCCTTGAATAGTCGAAATCCCCGTTCGGGTATCGGATGTAATCAAAGTGAAGGCCGTCCAACTCGTAGGACTCCACCAGGTCCATCCACACCGAGTAGAGATGTTCCTTCACCTCCGGGTGGGACGGGGCGGAGTAGAGACCCTCGATCCGATCCGTGTTCTGCTGCGAGTACCGAAGGATGGTCTCGGCGTACCTAGGCGCCCAGGGGTCCAAGTCGTAGAGGTCCCGAGCCAGGGTCCGTGGTACGGCAAGGAGGTCCGGCCGGGCTCGGATGAGGTGGGTAGGGTCGGTTGGCAGTCCGCCCATCCCACCCACCAGGTGGCCGTTCACCCATGCGTGAACGCCTATCCCTCTCTGGTGGGCCTCGTCGATGACCACCGCCAGAGGATCGAAGGTGGCGCTCACGTCCAGAACCGTGGCCGGCTTCGGCTCCCAGCGGCTCTCATAGTACGCGTCCCCCCTGCCCCTGACCTGAACCACCAGGGTGTTGAATCCCGAATCGGCCGCCCTTTCCACCATGACCCGAATGGAGTCGGGGTGGGTAAGGGTGGTCCTCACCACCCACAGGGCCCGCACAACAGCCGGCAGGGGAAGAGCCCGATAGCTGGACACCGCCCCGGCGGAAGTTTTCCAGGCGGTGTTCCTCGTGGCTCGGCCTGCCGGCTCCCGCACCCCGGCTGTGGAATCGGCCGTGGGCGGTTGAACCCTCGGGGTTTCCTCCCGGCCGGGCCGGGTGGTGTCCCCGGCCCGGGGGTTGGACGGGCCCGGCACCGGCGCGGATGGATCGACGACGGTGCAGCCGGGGAGGATGAGGGCTGCGGCGAGGAGGAGTGACGAGCACCTCATCGTTTCGCCCTGAAGAAGGTCTTCAGCAGGGCAGCGGACCTTTCAGCTGAAACGCCTCCGACTACCTCCGCCCGATGATTCAACCGGGAGTCCTGGAGGAGGTTTCCCAGACTCTCAGCCATGCCGGCTTTGGGATCCTTAGCGCCGTACACCACCCTTGGCACCCGGGCCAGGACGATGGCCCCACAGCAGTGGGCGCAGGGTTCCAGGGTGCAATACAGGGTGGTCTCCTCCAGGCGCCAGTCACCTTGAAGGGCGGCGGCCTTACGAATAGCCACGGCTTCGGCGTGGGCCGTGGGATCGGAGTTCGTCACTGTGAGGTTGTGGGCTTCCGCCAACAGCTCCCCGTCTTTCACCACCACCGCACCCACCGGAACCTCCCCCCGGAGAGCCGCCAGCTGGGCCTGCTCCAGCGCTCTCGCCATCCAGAGGCGGTCGGACGCAGGAAGGCTATCCGACGCACGCTGGCTCCCGGACGTACGCTGACTCCCGGACGCACCTGGGGATCCGGACGCTCTTCGCCCTGCGACGTTATCGGCTGAGAGACCGGGAGAGTAGTGTCCCGGGGCCTGCACGCAGGTCAGTGGGCGATGGCGGTGACGGCAGCCGGGAGATGATCCATGCGCCGATACATGCCGGTGACTTTGCCCAACAGAACGAGAGGGGTGGAGTCGTCCACCACCGTGGGACTCCCCTTCCCTGCGAGAGGATGCAGCTGTACGGCCTGGCCGTTTCTGGAGAACCGGTAGTACTCCGCGGGTCCCTCCACTTTGGCCGCCACGATGGCTCCGTCCTGGAGGTCCACCAAGCTGGCAGGCTCCATGAGGATGTAGTCACCCTCGATGCAACCCAGAGGGGCCAGGTCACCAGAGCTGGCTTGTACGAAGTAGGCGCCCTTTTCCCCTGCCCAGCGGCGATCCAGGGTCAGAAAGCTGTCCGCACGGTCTGCCCTGGGGCCTTTTCCGTCTTCCGGCAGGCGGGAGAAACACGGGACGGACACCCCGGGGGCGTCCAGGTCCATGCCGAGGATCTTCACGCCACGGGAGCGGGAAGGATCCCGCTCCAGAAAACCCTTGTCAGCTAGGGCTTGCAGGTGCTCGGAAACCGTTTTGGTACTCTTGATCCCGAACCGTTCCCCGATCTCACGGATGGAAGGCTGATAGGTGTTCGACCGAAGGTAGGACACCATGTAGTCGAGGATTTTTTCTTCGATTTCCGTCAGATTCGGGAGCATCCAGATCTCCAAGTGCCTGAATGTCTCGCCCAGAAAAAGGGCCAAGAAACACGATCAATTAAGGGACGGATCGCTATCCTAATGTGCCTTATTCGCCGGTGTCAAGAAAGTCTTTTCTTCGACCCGCCGTTTGTTTACTCGGACGGAAGCTCGCCCGAGCGCAATATGTTTACGGCCCGCCGGATACGATTTCGCGACCGTTCCTTCCCCAAAAGCACGAGGACGTCAAAGATGCCGGGGCTGGCGGACGATCCGGTCAAGGCCAAGCGCAGCGGTTGGAAGAGCTTTCCTGCCCCGATCTCCATCTCCTCGACCAAACCTCGCGAAAACTCCTCCAATCTCTCCTGATCCCAGTCGATATCGCCAATTTCTGCGTCAAGGCGAGCGAGCCGTTCGGCCGTGCCTTCGGGATCCTTCGCCCACTGCTTTTTGACCGCCTTGGGATCGTATTCCAACTCCTCGGAGAAATAGGGTTCGGCCTGGTCGAGCAAGTCTTCCACAGTTCGGGCCCGCACCTTCAGGAGGTCCACAAGGAGGTAGAGGTCGATAGCCTCATCGCCGCCGGTTGCAGGGCCCTCCGGAAGAAGACCTTTCTCCGTAAGCCGCCATTTCACCTGCTCGACCAGCTCCTTCACGGGCTTGGCAGCCAGGTGCTGGCCGTTCAGCCATTCGAGCTTCTTGAAGTCGAACACGGAGCTCTTTTTAAGGACCCTCTCCAGGGAGAAGACATCAACGAGCTCGTCCCGGCCGAATACCTCCCGGTCGTCCCCAGGAGACCAACCCAACAGGGCCAGGAAGTTGAACATGGCCTCCGGGAGAATCCCGTCTTTTTCGTAATCTCCGACCGCGGTGGCTCCGTGGCGCTTGGACAATCTTTTCCCGTCCGGGCCCAGGATCAGTGGCACATGGGCAAAAGACGGTACCGGATTCCCCAGGGCATCGTGCAGGAGGACCTGCTTCGGAGTATTCGAGAGGTGGTCGTCCCCGCGCAGGACGAGGGTGATGCCCATCTCGGCGTCGTCGGACACCACGGCCAGGTTGTATGTCGGCGTCCCGTTGCTCCGCAGAATCACCAGGTCATCGATCTCTTCGTTCCTGAATCGTGACTGGCCATGGACCCCATCCTTCCAGACCGTCTCCCCATCCGGCACTCGGAAGCGGATGGCACAAGTCTCGCCCTTCTCGAGACGGGCCTCGACCTCCTCGGGAGTCATGGCGTCGGCCCGCTCACGGGCCCGGCGGTTCCTCTTCCCCGTGGCCACCTCCTCTTCCCGGTCCTTGGCGGCCTGATCTGGAGTTGAGAAGTCCCTATAGGCCTGACCCGACTCCAGGAGCGAGAGGGCCGCTTCCCTGTGGCGATCCAAACCCTGGCTCTGGAAATACGGCCCCTCGTCCCAGCTCACCCCCAACCACTCCATCCCATGAAGGATCGCCTGAGTGTGCTCTTCGCTCGAGCGCGCCTGGTCGGTATCCTCGATGCGGAGGACCAACACCCCGCCTTCCTTCCTGGCCAGGAGCCAGTTGAAGAGGGCCGTTCGGGCGCCTCCCACATGGAGATAGCCGGTGGGGGACGGAGCAAAACGAACACGAAGGGTCATTAGACGCTGAGCTCTTGCTGGATCAGTTCCTGGACGACCTTGGGATCAGCCTTACCGCCCGTTTCTTTCATCACCTGGCCGGTGAAAAACCCCAGCAGGCCTTTTTTCCCGTCGCGGTACTCCTGGGCCTTTTCCGGGTTGGCCACTAAGACCTTTACTACTAACGGCTTAAGATCCCCGATATCATCGATTCTCTCAAGGCCCCTCTCCTTTACCAGGGCCCTTGGATCGGCTCCCTTGGATACCATCTCGGTGAAGATCTCCTTGGCCACCGGCTGGGAGATCACGCCCTCCTCCCGAAGGGCCACCAGGGAGGCCATGTGAGCCGGCTTGAGAGGCAGCTCGGCCAGGGGGCGCCCCTTCACCTCACGCATCAGCTCGTTCACGATCCAGTTTGCCACGGCCCGAGGGTGGTCAGAGGTTTCGGCCGTCAGCTCGAAGAACCCCGCCACCTCGGCTGACCCCGTCAAGATGTCGGCCTGCGCTTCCGGGATCTCCAACTTCTCTTGCAGGCGTACAAAATGGGCGGCCAGCGACGGGTTCTCTTCCCTGACCTTGTCCCGAGCGGCTCTGCCCGAATCCACGCCTGGGACCGTTGGGCCCCGGTCCTCGGCATCGGGCACGCCGCCGATCTCTGTGGGAGCATCGGGCGCGAGCCCGTCGGTGGCGCGCTCGCCGGGGCCGGGGTCGTCCGCCCGGGGGCCGTCCGCCCTCGAGCCCTCCACCGTGGTGTCTTCGATGCCTCCAATGGATGCGGGCCGGCCCTCGACCTCACCCGGGTCATCCGGCCCTCCGGTATCAGCCGGCTCCGCGAACCTCAGCTCCTGACCAACGCCGAGGACGGGCCCATCGACGGCCCCGATGCTGATGGACGAAGGGCTGATCTCCAGCTCGGCCCTGGGGGATGCAGTCTCGGCCCGTTTGGCCCAGGTATCCCTCAACGTCACGATCCGATTAAATACCAGGCCCCTGGCCTTGGAGTCGTCCAGATCGGTCATGAAATAGCCGAGACGCTCGAACTGGTAGCGGGTCCCAGGCGGGTCGTTGGCCACGCTGGGCTCGACGAAAGCTCCGTCCACCACCTCCCTGGACTCGGGATTCAGGTGGGTAATGAAGTCCGTGTCGCTGTCCGATTCCGGGTTTGGAGCCGTGAACAAACGGTCGTAGAGGCGGGCTTCCATCCTATGGGCGTGGGCCGCCGAAACCCAGTGGATGGTCCCTTTGACCTTTCGGCCGTCGGGAGCGGTGCCACCCCTTGTTTCGGGATCGTAGGTGCAGTGGAGCTCCACCACCTCGCCGGTGAGAGGATCTTTGAGCACCTCCTCACAGCGGATGAGATAGGCATACCGGAGCCTAACCTCGCCTCCCGGGACCAGACGGAAGAACCCGGGCGAAGGTTCCTCCATGAAGTCGCCGGCTTCGATGTAGAGCTCCCGGCCAAAAGGCACCTTCCGGGATCCTTCCAGGGGGACGTCGTGTGGGTACGACGGGGCCTCCAGCTCCTCCCCATCCCCTTCGGGATAGTTGGTGATGACGACCTTCAGCGGTCGAAGCACACCCATCACCCGGGGGACGGTCATGTTCAGCTCGTCCCGGACCGTGAACTCGAACTTGGCCAGGTCGACACGGTTGTTCACCTTCGCCAAACCCACGGACTCCGTGAAGCGTACAATGGCTTCCGGCGGAATCCCCCGCTTTCGCATACCGGCCAGAGTGGGCATCCGAGGATCGTCCCACCCATCCACGTGACCCTCGTCCACCAGCCGCATGAGCTTCCGCTTGCTCACGATGGTATACTCTAGGTTCGTGCGACCGAACTCGTACTGATGTGGCCGAGGCTCTACGAACCCAACCTCGTCAAGGAGCCAATCGTAGATCTCCCGATTGTTCTCGAACTCCATGGAACAGAGGGAGTGGGTGATGTCCTCTACGGCGTCAGAAAGGCAGTGCGTGAAGTCGTAGAGGGGATAAATGCACCACTCGTCACCCTTCCTATAGTGGGACGCGTGGCGAATGCGATAGAGCACCGGATCCCGCATGATCATGTTGTTATGGGCCATATCGATCTTGGCCCGCAGCACGTGCTCCCCGTCGGCGAACTCCCCTTCTTTCATCCTGAAGAAGAGGTCCAGGTTCTCCTCGATTGATCGGTCGCGGTACGGGCTTTCCCGCCCCGGCTCCGTAACCGTTCCGCGGTACTCACGAATCTCTTCTTCAGAGAGGGAGTCGACGTAGGCCTTCCCCTTCTGGATCAGTATCAGGGCGAAGTCGTGGAGCTTATGGAAGTAATCCGATGCGAAGTAGAGGTGCTCGCCCCAGTCGTATCCGAGCCACCGGATGTCTTCCTGAATGGCCTGAACGTATTTCATGTCCTCGGTGAGAGGGTTCGTGTCGTCAAAGCGTAGGTGGCAGACGCCGCCGTTCTCCTGAGCCAGGCCGAAGTTCAGGACGATGGGACGTGCGTGCCCGATATGCATGTATCCGTTGGGTTCCGGGGGGAAACGGGTTTCCACCCGGCCACCGTAGGTGCCGTCCTCTTCGTGCTTCGCGACAATGGTCCGGATGAAGTCCTTACCCTCAGGCCGGCCCACGCCGCGGGAATCCCCGCTCATGGTTGGTCTCCGATGTCGTCCAAATAAATGAGAGCCCCACCCCGAATGGGGAGAGGCTCCTTACAAACTATCGCATGAACCGCCGTTTTGGAGGGGGCTGAACGTTATAACCTCCTCCAACCTCCTTCGAAGAGGTAATACAGGGCCGGCGTCGTGGTCAGCACGAAGAGCGTCGAAGAGAGAAGGCCACCGATGAGGGCGTAGGCCAGGGCGTTCCAGATCCTGGCGTCGGCGCCCTGGCTGAACAGCACCAGGGGAAGAAGTCCCAGGACCGTGGTGGTGGTCGTCATGAGGATCGGCCGGACTCGCTCCAGCGTGCCCTTCAGGATCGAGTCCCGGAGCGAGAGGCTGAACTTGCGCCTGGTCTGGTTGATATGGTCCACAAGGAGGATGGCGTTGTTCACCACTATGCCACCCATCATGATCACGCCGATGTACGCCTCCCTGGTGAAGGTAGCGTTGACGTAGAAGAAGATGAGAAACACCCCGATCAGGGCCATGGGCACCGTCAGGAGCACGCACAAGGGCTGGACCATGGACTCGAAGAGGGCCGCCGTCACCATGAAGATCAGCAGGATGGAGATGCCGAGGACGAAGTAGATCTGCTCCCGCTGTTCCTCGGACCAACGCCAGCGATCTTCTTCCTTGATGGTATAACCTGCGGGAAGGACGGTGGCTCCGATCACCGCGTCCCGGACCATGTCACCGAGCTTGGTGGGGCCTCGGAACTCGTAGGCCACCGTCCGCTCGTACTGCTGATTCTCACGGCGGATCCTGGCCAGGATCTCCTTCGGAGCGATGCTGACCACATCCCCGATCCGGATCCCGGTTCCGGCGGAGCCGGTGATGATGGTCTCTTCCAGCTCCCTCAGGTCCACCGTGGTGAACCCTTCCATCTTCACGTCGAACCTGACTTCTTCCCCGCCGAGCTTCAGGAACGACTGGCCGGTTTGCCCTCGAATGACGGCGTTCATACGACCGACGAAGTCCTGGATGGTCATGTCGTAGCGAGCCAGCGCGGCCCGGTCGATCTCCACGACGTACTCGGTGGCTTTGTCCCGATTGAAGTAGGAGCCGGA
>JANQDZ010000025.1 GCA_028278645.1 Longimicrobiales bacterium
GCGGCGGGCGGCCTCGAACAAGGGCATGCCCAGGGAAAAAATGGCCATCCAGGATCCCTATGCGGGTACCGGTCCCCGAGATACCCAACTCGTGGACGGGGGGAATAGCCAGCTTTCTCAGGATGGGCCAGAGCTGACCATAGGTGGTGTCCACCTGGGCCGGACCACTCAAGGCCCTGGATGGGGGCGTCTCGAGGGGAACCCAGGCGTCTTGGGAAGATCCGGGTGCCTTCAACCTCCGCACAGGCACCACCCGTCGCACACCCGGCACCTTGGCCAGGGCAGACACCCCGTCCGCCGGGACATCGACGGTCAGAGCCTCCAACCATCGGCTCGTGACCCTGACCGTCCCTGGGATCTGGTCCAAAACCCCACCCCGAAGGACCTCGGCCCAACCCGTGTCGGAGAAAAATACCCAGTAGGGAATCGAGGCGGTGGCCGACGGTCCAGGGCCTGAGAACCGCTCGGGATGGTCCGTTCCTACACTAGTTCCCGGGAGGAGGAGAAAAAAAACTGAGGCGAGGAAGAAGCCCTGTTTGCGGCTCCTCCGATTCATCCGTATCCTCTGGGCTCGAGGGTGAGAAGTTCCAGCGGGGGCCCGGGTTTTTCCCTACGCTGCCGAGCCACTGGCTTCCAGGGCGTCTTCCAGCTGGACGCCTACGATCCTGCTCACCCCCGGTTCCTCCATGGTCACACCGTAGATCCAGTCTGCCGCTTCGATGGTTCTGGCATTATGGGTGATTACGATGAACTGGGATTGAGTCTTGAACTCCTGGAGAAGGCGAATAAAACGGTAGATGTTGGACTCGTCCAAGGGTGCGTCTACTTCGTCCAGAACGCAGAACGGGCTCGGCTTCACCAGGTAAATCCCGAATAGGAGGCTCAGAGCCGTCAAGGCGCGCTCGCCCCCGGAAAGGAGGTCGATCCGCTGGGTCTTTTTCCCACGGGGCGAGGCATGGATCTCAATAGCAGATTCCAGGGGGTCTTCCTCGTCCTCCAGCCAGATGGTGGCCTCCCCACCCTCGAACAGCCGCCGGAAGGTGCTTTGGAAGTTCTCCTGGATCTTCCCGAAGGTGTCATGGAATAG
Source organism: Longimicrobiales bacterium (assembly GCA_028278645.1). Classification (GTDB taxonomy): domain Bacteria; phylum Gemmatimonadota; class Gemmatimonadetes; order Longimicrobiales; family Gaopeijiaceae; genus JABDNZ01. The sequence continues at coordinate 1,088 of JANQDZ010000025.1, forward strand.
CTGGGTCGCCGTCTCGTTGATCTGTCGTATGGCGGCTCTGAGGTCGTCACGTGCCCCCCTGAGGTCCTCCCGCTGGGCCAGGAGGAATTCTAGGCGACTACTCTCCTCCTGGTGTTCCTCCACCGCCAACATGTTCACGAGGCCTATCTTCTCAAGCTTTTGCACGATCTCCAGCAGCTCTTCCCTCAGACCCTCGGGGTCTCCTTCAATAGGCTCGGCTTCGGCCAGAAGGACTTCCAGGGGTTTTCCCCATTCTCCCTCCAGTCGGTCCTGAATCCTGCCGATCCGGCCGGTGAGCTCCTGTTGCTCCAGCTCCTGGGAATGCCTCCTCTCGACGGCCTCCCTCTCCGCGGCCCTCGCCGCCCTCACTTTTCGGTCGGCCTCGGTGAGGGAGTCTGAGAGGCGTTCGACGGCTTCAGCCCTCTTCTGGAGGGAAGCTTCGGCATCGTCCCGCTGCCCGAAGAGAGCTTCGGTCGCCGTAGCCCCCTCCTCCCGCGTGGCTTTGGCCGCCTCGAGATCAGCCTCGAGCCCACCCTCTTCCTGAGCCAAGCCCTCGAGGCGGTCTCCCGCCTCTTTGGAGGCCCCCTCCACGTCGGTAAGGCGTTCGATGAGACGGCTGAGGTCGCCTTCCTTCCTGGTCACCTCCAGGGCCAGCTCTGTTTCCCGGTCCCGAGCGGCCTCCCAAGCAGTCCGGGCCTGGGCTACCTCTTGACGGGAGAATGCCTCTTCTTCTCGGAGGCGGTCCACCTCTTCCTGGAGCAACCCCCGGTCTTCGAGAGCGGTTCTCCGGCGCTCCTCCGCCCGAGCCTTGGCAGCCCTGGTCCCCTCGATCTGCCTGGCGAGTTCCTCCTGATGTCGATCCAGGTGAACACGACGGTCGGTCTGAGCTTGGACCTGGGCCGAGGCGGACCGGTAAGAATCTTCCGCCTCTCTCAGGAGCTGCCAGGTGTCCTCCAGCGTGGTCTCGGATTCCTCGGAAGCGGCCTCAGCCGCCTCTCTGGCCTTCCGGGCCTCTTTTGCCTCCTTCTCCGCATCCTTCAACTCCCCTTTGAGGACCTTCGCCTGCTCCCGTCGCTCCAGGATTCCCGAACTTCCAAGGGGATTTCCAATCCGTACCACGCCCTCCCGATCGATGGCATTCCCCGAGAGGGAAAGAAGCCCCCCTCCCGGGATCTCGTCAGAGATCGTTCCTTCCCGGTTTAGGCCCACCCCGGCGAGAAGGCGCTGAAGCCAGTTGGCTCCCTTGCCTTTCAGCTTTAAGGCTTGGAGGAGACTTCCCCCCTTTTCACTGGATCCGGAGGCTACACGATCGAGGGGGAAAAGAATCAGGCCGCCCCGGCCCTCCCAGGAGTTTCTGTGCCATTCCTCCAAGCGGCGGACAACAGATCCATCCTTGACCACCAACCCCTGAACCAGGGGGCCTAGGTAGGACTCCACAGCGCGGATAACATCGGGGTCACCTGCCAGGGAATCACCCAGGGTACCCATGACTCCCGGATCATCCAGCGCCAGTGCAGCCTTTACGGCCGGTTCCAAACCCTCCTGGCTCCGCTCCATTCCCTCCAGGGCGTCGATGCGGGTTTGGAGGTTTGTCGCCCGGTCCGCGGCCACCGCTTCGGACCTTCGGGCGTCCTCGAGGGATACTCGTGTTTCTCTAGCCTGGTTCTTCGCCGCCTCCAGGGCCGCCTTCTGTTCCTCCACCTTCTCTTGATGGCGGGCCACCTCATCCGTGAAAAGATCACCCTGGGTTTCAACGTCCGAGAGTGCGTGGGAGGCCTCCTCCATCTCCCCCTGCACCCGTTCCAGATTCCGAGCCAGCTCGGCCGCCTGGGCCTCGGCCGAAGCGGCTTCCCCCTCCAAATGAGCCTGGCGGCGGGTGAGGTCCCGGAGCCTGGACTCTGATGTCCCCAGCTTCTCCCGGACCGCTTCCAGGATCTCTCGGGCTTCCCGAGCCGCATCCTCCCTCCGTCCCCGTTCCGCTTCGAGTCCCTCGAGCTCGGCGGCCATTCCCCGCTCTGTCTCCTTGAGCTTCAGGACTTCCCTCCCGAGCCGTTCCATCCGGCCCTTGACGTCCTCCCGCTCCTCTCCGATTTGGGAAAGCCGTTTCCCGGCATAGTTCGCCCGTTCCAAAGCCACTGCCAGGTCCCGCTCCCACTTGATCAGCTCCTGCCGGATGCCGTCCACCTTCACAGCCGCCTCTCGACGAGCCTGCTCCACTTCGACCTGTCGGATCCGCAGTGTTTCGTGGTGGACCTCGGCGGCCTTGAGCTCCGCCACGAACCCCTCTCCCAGCTCCCGATCGCCAGCCAGTTCCTTCTCGACCTGATCGAGGCGGGTTCTCAGCCGGTCGAGGTCGTTCCTCACCACGGCCACCTCCACCGCCAGCCGGCGATCCCGAAGGGCGTGGTATCTCTGTGCCTTACCTTTTTGGCGAGCCAGAGACCGGACTTTCGACTCCACCTCTCCAATGACGTCGTCCAGGCGCTGGAGGTCCAACTCGGCCCTTTCCAAGCGCCTAAGAGCCGCCTTCCGCCGGTCCTTGTATTTTCCGATCCCGGCGGCCTCTTCGAACAACCCGCGACGTTCCTCCGCCCGGTCCGAGAGGATCGCGTCGATCATCCGGTTCTCGATGATCGCGTAGGCATTCGCCCCTAGCCCAGTGTCCCGGCAAAGGTCGAGAACATCCCGAAGGCGACATGAGGTACGGTTGATGGAGTAGTCACTCCCCCCGTCCCGGTATACGGTTCTCCCCAACTCCACCTCTTCAAAAGGAACCGGAAGAGAGCCGTCCTCGTTGGAAACGAGGAGGGAAACGGAGGCGCGGTTTACCGGCCGACGATTTACGGTGCCCTGGAAGATGGCCTCTTCCATTCTGGCGCCCCGGATGGCCGTGGGACGTTGCTCCCCCAGGACCCAGCGGACAGCATCGCTGATATTGGATTTCCCGCAGCCGTTGGGGCCAACGACGGCGGTGATCCCTTCGTGGAAGTCGATCTCGGTAGAATCGGCGAAGGACTTAAAACCGTGGACTCGGAGGGCTTTGAGCTTCATTCCGGCCAGATACCCTGCCGATCCACAAATGGGAGGTTTCGGAAGCCGTTTTCCCTGAGGTTCAGCTGCCACCATCTGGCGGCGACTGCCCCATCATAAGCACCTGAGAGGACCCGGTACCCTCCCGAGCCGTCCGAATAGGAAACCCGAACGATGTAACCGAGAGCCCCCTGAGCCTCCGCGTTCACCATAAATTCCTGGGCTTCGGCCAGGGTGTCCATCTCCCCTAAAAGAAAGGCCTTGGGCGTGACCCGGATTGGCCAGCTTTCAGGATCTTCTCGGTCAAAAACTTCGCCCAGGGGCCCCCTCAGGTTCTCCGCATCTACGGCGTCAGCGGCCGGGCCCATGTGGAGGGCATAGGAAACTGCGCCGTTTCTCTCCTGAGGGGTCAGGTGGAAGAGGAGATCCGGCAAGCGTCCCCTGAGCGTATTGCGCATCTCGATGGCGACACCCAGTTCGTCGGCGTCGTAGACCTCGTACTCCAACGAGAACCGGAGGTTTGGCTCCACCGGCTGAGGCCCGGAAACTCCCTCGGTTGGGAACGGTACACGTCCGAAAACATCCTGGAGCCAGGTCAGGCCCGGGACATTAAAAGACCCTAGGGCTGTACCCACCACGGCCACGAGAATGCCCAACGCTGCTATCCCCCCGGCGACCTTGGGAGGGGTAAAGAGTTTCCGCCTCGGGCGCCGGCGGCTCGACAAAGGCCGGGGCCTGTCCCTCTTGAACTCGGGTTTCTCCTTCTTCTCGACGGCACCGTCGGATACCTCAGGGTCGTCCTCCACGTCCGGAGGCGGGGTTTGCATGTCTGCGTCGGACAGATGCCCCGAGCTGAATTCGTTTTCCAGGACGATGTCTCCGCCAACGAGGAGCTGCTCGGTAGGACCCTCCAGGCTCTCGAACCCTTCCTCGTCCTCGTCCTCCTCGATCTCATGCTCCAGAGCGGGCATGTCCGCGAACTCGGCTCCAAAGTCCGGTATCTCCAACCCCGTAACCGGATCCGTGTCCGCTCCTTCCAGAACGAGCTCGTCCTCGCCGGGATCCTCAGTGGGGTCACCTCCTTCGGTGAAGCTGGCCGAGAGGCTCAAGCCTCCGCCCAAAGCCACTTCGCCGCCTCCCGGCTCTTCCAAGGCCCCACCCTCGGGGATCAGGCCACCCTCCTCCATTCCTCCGAGCTCAGACCCGGCCAAACCACCGTCAGCAGCCTCCGATTCCCCAGCATCCGGACCGTGTCCCGCCGGGGCCACGCCTTCGGGGCCGAAATTCCCCACCACCTTGACGGATGCTGGCCCCAAGTGGTCCTCAGCCGACTCTCCCTCCCCCGCCAAAAAGACGATATCTGTCGCCCAGGCCAGAATCTTCTCGGCCCCGGCAATATCGGTGGGGAGGTATAGCAGCAGCGTAGCGTCGGCTTCCGAGAACCCCCCAGCCAGGTCGTTCCATCGCGGGTGGCCGAGGATCTGTTGCGGGTCGGTTGTGGCCGTACCGGCCGGTGCAAAAAAGATGGCATCGTCCAATGCGGGCTGGGCGATGCGTTGAACCGAAGCCCCGTACAGGAAGGCGTCGGAAACGCCTTCCTGGTTCATGAGCCCCAGAGCTTTGTGGAGGGATGGTGAGACCAATCCGAGATCCATGAGGAAGATCCTCAGGTTCTCCTCGGCCCACCCTTTCGCAATGGCGATCACCGCCTTTGCAGCCCAGCCGTCGGCTTGGGCAAAGGGAGAAGCTGCAATGATGACCGTTCGGCCCACTCCCCCGCCTGGGAGAATGGACGGGCCGAATTCTTCCGAAAGACGCTCGGATTCGGCATCAAAGAAATGCCAACCTACGGTTCCACTGGCCATGGGACCCCGGGGGTATGGTCGGATATCAGTCCGAGGAACGGAAACCGGGGAACTGGGGGAGTGCCCTCAAGTTTCGCCCTTGGTCAAAAAGTAATGTGGGCCCCGGCGGGGGGGCAATTACCTCATCTCCGGGCCCGCCCACCAAGGACAGAGACTCTGGATGGGGCTTTTTCAGGAGGAAAACACCTTGGTTGGTGCATCACCCCACAGGGTTTCCAGCTGATAGAAGTCCCGGGCCAGCGGGTGGAAGACGTGCACCACAAAGTCCACGAAATCCATCAAAACCCAGCGGGCGCGGTCCATCCCTTCGACGTGGAGAGGGCGAACGCCTGCCTGCGCCAACTCCTCAAGGACATGTTCCGCGATGGCTCGGACCTGGATGTCCGAGGTTCCGGTGGCCAGGAGAAAAAAGTCCGTGGCCGAGGAGACGCCCCGGAGGTCCAGGGCCACAACGTCCTGGGCCTTTCGGTCCAGGGCCGATCCGGCGGCTTGGGTAACCTCTTTCGGGAGTTTGTCCAAGGGACTATTCAACCCTCTTCACGCTCCACCTGGACGTCGATCTCGACTTCCACCTCGGCATGCAACCGAACGGTCACCCTGGAAGCACCCAGGGTTTTCAAAGGCTCCTCGAGCTGGACATGCTTCTTCTCCAGCTTGAAGTCCAACCCGGTCTCGGAGGCGCGATCGGCGATATCCCCGGGGGTTACGGACCCGAAGAGCTTCCCGTCCTCACCAGCTCGGGCATGGAAAGTCAGAGACATGTGGTCCAGCTGGGCAGCCCGTCGTTTGGCTTCCAGGTAGTCTCGGCGGGCCCGTTCTTCGGCCTGGGCCTTCTCATCCTCCAGCCGGCGGATATTGGCTTCACTTGCCTCATAGGCCAAGCCCTGGGGGAGAAGGAAGTTCCTGCCAAAACCCGGCGCCACGTCAACGATCTCACCGGGTTCACCCAGGTTCTCGACTGCTTTGCGAAGAATCAGCTTCATGATCGGTTCCTCGATACGTATCTCTCAAGCCCCAGGTCGAGGAGAGGTCCTCGGCTTCCTGAGGTCGAACCAGGTGTCACCCAGCCCGATAAACAGCGCACCCACCAAATAGAGGGGCGCCAGAACAAAAAACCCCAACACAAAAAGAACACTGCCCAATACGGACAGCCCCCCCAAAATCGTGAGGACTACGGCCAACCCCCTCAAGGCGTAGAGAGCCCCCATAAAGAACACAGTGTTGATCCCGATTCGTTCCACCGCACCGGTGGAAAGCAGGAGGGTTATAACCCCAAGAATCAGGACCCACACCAGCTGGTCATTAAAGCGGAAGTCTCTTAACCGCCCAAGGCCGTCCCTCGAGCTTCTGCTAGCTTTCTGAAAGAGCCACCACGCCAGCCCGAGAGCAGATAGGGAGGAGAGGCCCATAAGCGCAGGGAAAAGGAAGCTCTGAGCGGCCATGGTTTCCAGAGCCCTTTCCTCGAAGCCCGCAGGCAGGGCATCCGGCCCAAAACTCGAATGAACTGCCTGGAGGAATGCGCTGGCGGCAGAATCCAGTCTGGAACGGACCGCCCAGTCCACCACCAACCAGTCCCCCGGGCGGACGCCGAAGATGAGGGCGGCCCCCACGAAAGCCCCGAACACGGCGCCCAAACCTCGAGCCAGAAAACGGCCGTCCGGCCAGCGGAGGGAGAAAGCCAGAAAGCACCCCCCCACCAACAAGGCCCAACCCCGTTCCACGTACCAAAGCCCAGAGCTCGGGTCACCCCCGGCCACAATCAGGATTCCCAAAGCCGCCAGAACAAGGGAAAGGGGCCGTCGAGGGGGCAATACGACCACGAGCAGAGCGAAGGGTACAGCCGCCAACACCCCAGGGTTCACCACCGCCAGACCGACGGTGGCCACCATCAGGCCGGTAGCCCGAAGCCACCCTCTTCCGCCGACGTCGGCGGTTCCTCCCATCAAACTCTACGCCTCGTGATCCCGGATGTACGGGAGTAGAGCCAGGTACCGGGCCCGCTTGATGGCCGTTCCAAGCTGGCGTTGAAAGCCGGCCGTTACCTTGGTGGTCCTCCGCGGGAGGATCTTCCCTGATTCCGTAAGAAACCGGGAAAGGGTGCTGACATCTTTGTAGTTCAGCAGCTGGATCCGGGGACCTTCAACCCTGCGCCGCCGACCGCGGCCCCCGGAAAACTCCGGCGGGCTGGTCCGATCGGCTTCCCCCTCGGGCGCATCTTCCTCTTCCTCCTCCACCCGATCGTCGTCTTCGTCATCATCATCATCCCCGGAGCGACCGACATGCTCCGGCTGCGGCGCGAGGATGGACATTCCCGTGGTGGGCTCGCCCTCGTTCAGGACGACCAGATAGCGGAGAAGACCATCGTCGAGCTTCAAAGCCCGCTCGAACTCCGGGAGTGCCGTGGGGTCCCCGTTGAACTGGGCCACTACGTAATACCCGGTTTTTTTCTTCTCGATTGGGTAGGCAAGCTGGCGATTTCCCCAGTGGTCGATAGAGGTGACTTCGCCGTCATTCCCAGTCACCAGGGCGTGGTACCGGTCCAGCTTCTGGTTGATGGCCGTCTCGTCGAGGACGGCATCGAAGATATAGACTGCTTCGTAGAGTCTCACGTTTGATCCCTCGGACCGTTGTGAACACGGGCCCCGCCGTTTTCGCGGAGCAGGATTAGCCAGTAATTGTAGTCTGATTGGGCGGTTTCGACAACCGGAATGGGGAGGCTTAAACGTTGAACCGAAAGAGGAGGATGTCACCGTCCTGAACGATATAATCCTTTCCCTCCGAGCGGATGGCCCCCAGATCACGGGCGGCTCTCATGCTCCCCAATTCCTGGAAATCGGAAAAGGCGATGGTCTCGGCACGGATGAACCCTCTCTGGAAATCGGTGTGGATGACCCCGGCTGCCTCGGGCGCCGTTGAACCCTTGGTTATCGGCCAGGCGGTCGTTTGTTTGTCGTTTGCGGAAAAGAAGGTGATGAGGCCCAGTAACTCGTAGGCGGCACGGATTATTCGGACGGACCCCTCACCCTCGAGCCCGAGTTCCTCCAAGAACTCCTGGCGCTCCTCGACCTCCAGTGAAGAGATCTCGGCCTCGATCCCCAAAGACATGGGAACCACCGTGTTCCCTTCCTGACCTCGTCCTTCGAGGGCCGCATAAAGGTCCCTTGCGCCTGGTATGGCAGAGGGTACCCCATTCAGGCTCTGGCCTTCCCCGACATTGGCGATGTAAAGAACGGGTTTCAGGGAGAGAAGATTCAGCCCTTGAACGATTGGGAGCTCCTGGGAGGAAAAAGACGAACCCGAAAGGGCTTCAGCACCTTGGTCCAGCACACGGGAGAGTCGGTCTAGGACCGCGACCTCTGCAATTGCGTCTTTTTCGCCCGATCGCGCCCTCTTCTCCACCCGCTCCCGCCGGCGGTCCAAGGTTTCGAGGTCCGCCAAGGCCAACTCGGTCTCGATGGTTTCCAGGTCTCGTACGGGATCGATCGAACCCACGACGTGGGTGATGTCCGGGTCCTCGAAACACCGGACAACATGTGCGATGGCGTCGACTTCCCTGATTTGCCCCAGGAACTGGTTCCCCAAGCCCTCACCTTTCGAGGCCCCCCTCACCAAGCCCGCGATGTCCACGAACTGTATATGAGCCGGAACACACTCGGAGGAGCCCACGAGCTCCTGGATCCGCCTGGTCCTCTCGTCTGGAACCTCAACGATCCCCAGGTTGGGTTCGACGGTACAGAAAGGGTAGTTCTCCGCGGCGGCGCCCGCCGAGGTGAGTGCGTTGAACAGAGACGATTTGCCAACGTTGGGGAGGCCGATTATCCCGACCTGAAGCATGGCTCTACCGTGAGAATATGCTCGGGGAGACGGAGTTCACGGGGAGAAAACTAGCTGGCGGTCGGCAACGGGGTCAAAGGAGACAGAGGGGCCAGGGCCTTGCGCCGGAGCCAAAAACTCAAACACCTTGGGCCACTTGTGCCAGTGTAGACGGCCGGCACTCTCCGAATGGGATCACTTTCTGGACTGTGGATCCCGGTTTTGTCGTCAGGCGAGTTTTTACTTCCGTTGGTTCTTCCGGCCCGATGGTCCGGGAAGGGGATGGGTATGGAGTATTCGTTCATTGGTCCAGAAGTTGGGCGGTTCGATTGGTTCCGGTCAGGGCTCCAGGACGTCCTCGAACAAAACGGGCACACGCTCGTGGAGGATCCATACCAGGCCTCTTTGGTCGTGAATTTCGTGGACGCGCAGCGTCCCCGTCCATTTCGCCGGAAGGCCCAAGCCGTCTTCGTCGCGACAGTCACCGACGTGGACCCCCCTTTCGGTGGGCCGATGGAAAAAGGGTACCCCCTCCTTGTCAGATCGCTGTGCAATCTGCTCATCGGCCTTGTGGACGAGGGCCATTCGGTGCCGACGGCTCACTTCGTCACGCCGGAACAGGGCCACTACGTGGTAGAGGGAAACGAGGATCCTGAGGCGTATATGAGGGCTGTTTACGACCGGATCCGGCCTCTTGCCACCAGCCGTCTGGTCCTGAACAACGTCTACGACCCCGACCTTGAAGAGGACCTTTGGGCAGGGGACAAGATCACAGCCGCCATATCCGAGGCTGGGAGGAAGCTGAATGAGCTGGACCTCCTTCCCACCCCTTTTCCCATGGAGAAGTACCTCACCGAGAGGGATCAGCGACACATCAAGCTCCTCTACGGTCTGGGCGGGTTGAGCTACGGAAACCTATCTGCCCGTTTGGACGCGGATCGGTTCTGGATGAGCGCGTCCGGCGTGGACAAGTCCAGCCTCGAGGAAGTGGGGCGGGACATCCTGCTGGTGAAGGGATACGACCCGGATCAAAACGCCATGATCCTGAGCGTCCCCCCCAACGTGGAGCCGCGGCGAGTATCCGTGGACGCCATCGAGCACTGGATGGTCTATCAGGAACACCCTGAGGTCGGAGCGATCCTTCACGTCCACGCATGGATGGACGGGGTTCGTTCAACCGAGTTCAACTACCCGTGCGGAACGTACGAGCTGGGTACGGCCGTTGCGGAGATCGTTCGGGAATCACCGATCCCGAAGGAAGCGGTGGTGGGTCTGAAGAACCACGGACTCACCATCGTGGGTACGTCCATGGAGGACATCTTCCGTCGGGTGGAGGGCGCGCTCTACCAGCCGGTACCCATGTCTTAGAGGCCCGACTCCCAGGGTATCGTCAGCCGAGTGCCCGCTGAACCGCCAGGATCAGATCGGTGTGCCGTGAGAATGCCCAGCGGGCCTCTTCGACGTCGAGGCGCTCCCGGTTCGTATGGGCGAAACGCTCCTCCCCGGGCGCGAATCCCAAAGTAGGAATCCCGAATACGCCCTGGCTCCATCCACCATCGGTGGCGAAGGTCCAGGGCCGGACGGCGGCGGCCCCCTCCCCGCTCCTCCGGCCGACCGCGGCAGCGGCAGCCAGGATCACCGGGTCCTCGGCGTCCATGAGAAATCCCGGAGTGTAGAGATCCCTCAACTCCGTGTGACCGGTGTATGCCGTCTGGGTTTCCTTCGCCATCCGAACCTCGACGCTCAACCCTTCGGGCATCTCACCGACGGACTGGATCAGGACCTCCCTCACCTCTTCCAACGACTCCTCATCGGTGCTCCCCGGAAGGACCCGCCAGTCTAACACCACCACCGCCTCATCGGGCACCACGTTCCGGCTTTCCGGGAGGATGTCGATACCGGTCGCAACCAGAGAGGCGGCACCCAGAACCGGATCCTGCCTCTGCCGGCCGGAAAGATCTCCTATACCTCCCAACACCCCGGGAACCAGGTCAAGAGCGTTTCGGGCCCTCTCGGGCGCGCTGGCGTGGCCCGCCAGGCCGGATATGACCACCTCGACCTCGGCTCGGCCGCGATGGCCGGTTGTGATGTCACCGGCGGTGGCCTCTCCGATGATGACCGCAGCCGGTTCGACCTCTTTGTTTTCCAGCAGGTATTCCATCCCCCAGCCACCCCGCTCCTCGAAGACAGTGTGGGCCACCACCACGTCTCCCGGAGCCTGTTCGCGAAGGGCGGCGGCGGCATAGGTCTGGAGAGCCAGTTGGCCTTTGATGTCCATGGATCCCCTGCCGTGGAGGAATCCATCGACCACCTCGGCGGCGAAGGGGGGGTACTCCCACGCCGAGTGGTCCCCCTCGGCCACTACGTCCATATGGCAATTCAACATCACAGTGGGTCCGCCATCGGTACCTTTGACCACACCGATGGCATTCCCCAAGCCATCTATCCAGGTTTTGTCATATCCTAACTCGTTCATTTCCAACAAAATACGCCTTGCCACCTCACCTTCTTTCCCCGAGAGAGAAGGGATTCTGATTAGGTCCTGTGCGAAGGCAATGGCGTTTTCGAAACCTGGGTCTTTCGGCACTGGAACCTCCGTTTGGTTCTCGCTGCGACGGGTGTCCAAGGGGGCAAACCTAGAGGGTTTCCCCGCCGGAGGACACCGCCGAAGACCACCGCCCGGGAACATCGTAGGCCACTTCAAACCGAAGAGGCCCGGCTCCAACTCGAGCCGGGCCTCCTCTCCTGTTTCGATCCACCGCCTCTTGGCCGACTCAGCGACCAAGCCTGGCGGCTGGCTCCTTAGCTGAAGAAGCTCCTGATGGTCTCAACCAGCCAGGAAACCTCCAGCTCGTGTACCGCAACGAACCAGGGAGCCAACACGAGCGATACCACGCTCATGAGCTTGATGAGGATGTTCATGGAGGGGCCGGAGGTGTCTTTGAAGGGATCACCCACCGTGTCACCGACCACGGCAGCCTTGTGGGGCTCGGAACCCTTCCCTCCCAGCGCACCCTTCTCGATGTACTTCTTGGCGTTGTCCCAGGCTCCACCGGCGTTGGCCATGAAGAGGGCCATCAGAACGCCAGTCACTGTGGCACCAGCCAGCATGCCGCCCAGAGCCTCCACGCCAAGGAAGTAACCGACGATGACCGGAGCCAGAACCGCGGTGAGGCCGGGCAGGATCATCTCCCTCAGGGCAGACTCGGTGGAGATGGACACGCAACGTGCTGAGTCGGGCTTGCCCGTGCCTTCCATGATCCCCGGGATCTCCCGGAACTGACGACGGACCTCTTCCACCATTCCCTGGGCTGCCTTACCCACGGCGGTCATGGTGAAGGCCGCAACCAGGAAGGGCAGGATGCCACCCAGGAAGAGACCGATGACCACGATGGGATCGACGATGTTAATCCCCGTAACCTGGAGGCCCACCTTCGATGAGTAGGCGCTGAACAGGGCCAGGGCGGTGAGAGCGGCCGACCCGATGGCGAAACCCTTTCCGATGGCTGCGGTCGTATTCCCGATGGCGTCCAGGGAGTCGGTGACGGCCCTGGTCTCGGGTCCCAGCCCACCCATCTCACTGATTCCGCCGGCGTTGTCAGCCACCGGGCCGTAGGCGTCCACGGACATGGTCACCCCGACGGTGGCAAGCATCCCGACGGCCGCGATCCCGATGCCGTAGAGGCCGGCGGTCTCGAAGGCGACGAAGATGGCGACACAGATGAGAACAAGAGGAATTGCGGTGGACTCCATCCCGATGGCCAGGCCGGTGATGATGTTGGTGGCCGGGCCGGTCTGGCTGGAGTCGGCGATCTTCCGGATCGGGCCGGCGGCGGTGTAGTACTCCGTGACCAGTCCGATGAAGATGCCTACCAGACTACCGGCCAGGATGGCCCAGAAGGGACCGGAGGTGGGCAGCATGTTTCCGGTCTCTGTGTCATAAATCTGAACCCCCATCTCCTGGACCACGAACCACATGGCCACTAGGAAGATCCCGGCCGCGATGAAGGTCACGTTCCTCAGGGCTCCGGCCGGATCGGTCTTCTCAAGGACCTTCATCATGAAGATGCCGAGGAGGGAGGCCAACAGCCCAACGGCCACCGTGATGATCGGCAGAGCAACGGCTTCGAGAGAGGTGGTGGCCAGAGTAACGGAGGTCGCGGCAATGGCCATGGTGGCCACCACGGAGCCTACGTACGACTCGAAGATGTCGGCTCCCAGACCTGCAACGTCACCCACGTTGTCGCCGACGTTGTCGGCGATGGTGGCGGGGTTCCGCGGGTCGTCCTCGGGGATCCCGGCTTCCACCTTACCCACCAGGTCGGCCCCCACGTCCGCAGCCTTCGTATAGATACCACCCCCAACACGGGCGAAGAGGGCGATGGAGCTGGCGCCCATGGCGAATCCAGCGATGATCTCCGAGAAGTCCGGGAGATCGCTGGTGCCCGGCACGGCGTCGGCAGCGAAGATGAAGTAGAAAATGCCCAGGCCGAAGAGACCCAGGGAGGCCACGGCTAGGCCCATGACGGCTCCGCCGAAGAAGGCGATCCGGAGGGCCTTCCCCGCCCCGTCGGTGTTGGCGGCGGCAGACGTCCGGACGTTCGCCCGGGTGGCGGCTTTCATCCCAAAGAAACCCGCCAGGATGGAGCTGAGGGCCCCGGCAACGTAGGCAATAGAGGTTTGGTAGCTGATGGCCAGTCCAAGAAGGACAGCCACGATGACCACAAATACCATCAGGAAGGTGTATTCCTTCCTCAGGAAGGCCATGGCCCCATCATGGATCTGATCCGCAAGGTCCTTCATGAGGTCGGATCCGGAGGGCTGGCGCTTCACGTAGCCATAGATCCCGAAGGCGACGACAAGACCGATGACGCCGATGATCCACGACCATTCGGTAAAGCTGACGATTTGACTCATGGGCGGTGCTTTCCCCCGCTAATCGGTTGACTTCTTCTCCTGGGGCGAACGGCTCATCGATTGAAGTCGTTCATAGCCGTTTCCATCCCCTCAATGCCCCAGACTTCCACCCCCCGTACCAACTCGGGGAGAAGCCCAAGGATGACATCTTCGTCTTCCATGCTCATGGGCGAAAGAACCCAGTCTGACAGGTCCTGATCGTCTTCTGGAGGCCCAACACCGATCCGAAGACGACCATAGTCGTCGGATCCCAGAGCTTGGGAGACGGATCTTAGTCCTTTGTGACCCCCAGGTGACCCCTGGGGCCTAAAACGAACGCGGCCCACATCCAGGGCCGCGTCGTCTACGACAATCAACAAGTCCTCTTCTGGTTGGAACTCGGAGAGGTCAGCCAGAGCTGTGAGAGCCTGGCCGCTTCGATTCATGAAGGTGGTGGGTTTCATGAGCCGAAACACCTCTTCGTCCCTAGATCCTTCCGTCACCAGAGCCCTTCCCTTCCTCTCGAACACGGGAAGGTCCCATTCGTACGCCAGGCGATCTAGAAGCCACCAGCCCACGTTGTGCCTGGTGGCATCGTATTCGGACCCGGGATTTCCGAGCCCGACAACAACTTTCATGGCCGGAGCGCGCTACCCCTCTTCGCCAGTCGAAGCTTCGTCGTCGGCCGCAGCCTCGGTCGGAGCTTCGCCTTCGACCTCTTCCACACCCTCTTCCAGCTCTTCCTCCGGAACTTCCTCTTCCACCTCGATGACCTTCGGGATCTGGACGGAACACACGGTCCGTTCCGGGTCCACCAGGATGTCCACGCCCTCACCGAGGTCGAGATCGGAAACGTGAAGGGAGTCCCCTACGGCCAAGCCGGTCACATCCAGCGAGGCCACCTCCGGGATCTTGGAGGGGATACACTTCACACGGATCTCGTTGATGATGGTTTCCAGGATTCCACCAGCTTCCCTCACGCCGATGGGCACACCTTCCAAGCTGACAGGGATCTCCACCTCGACGGCGACACCCTTCTGGATCCGAAGGAAGTCGACATGAAGGAGCCCCGGCTTGTGGGGATAGGACTGGATCTCACGAATCAGGGTCCGGACGGGTCCGTCGTCACCCTCGATTACGAGGTCCAGGATGGTGTTCTCAACCGAGATCCTCTGGAAGAGGTACTCGGTCTCCTGGAGGTCCAGGGACAGGCCCCGAGGGTCCATGTCCTTCCCGTATATGACGGCTGGAATTCGCCCGGCCGCCCGAAGCTTCCGAGCGGCTTCCTTCCCCGTATCGACCCGTGGCTGGGCCTTCAATTCCGTTGTCTTTGACATTCTTTATTTCCTACGTCCGGTGGAGGCCCTACTGCCGCCCGTCCACCGGCGGCTACCTCATAGGCCAATATTATCGAGCGCTAACTCTCTTCTTCCGGAACCTCGAAGAGTGCGCTCACCGACTCATTCGAGTGGATATACTGGATGGCGTTGGCCAGAAGCCCCGCCACCGAGAGGACCCGCAGCTTCTCGAAGCGCCGCTCCTCAGGGACTTCAATGGTATTGGTGACCACCAGTTCCTCCAAGGGCGCCTGCGAAAGTCGTTCCACTGCAGGCCCTGAAAGGAGGGGGTGGGAAGCAGCCGCATAGACACATTTCGCGCCCCTGTCCAGCAGGGCGTGGACTGCGTTCACCAGTGTCCCACCGGTGTCCACCATGTCGTCGACGAGGAGGCATGTCATGCCTTCCACGTCTCCTACCACGTTCACGACCTCCGCCACGTTGGGGGCCGGACGCCGCTTGTCGATGATAGCAAACCCGGCCTTCAGTCGCCGGGCATATCCTCGCGCCATTTTCGCCGAGCCAACATCCGGGGCCACCACGACCAGATCATCCAGCCCCATGTCCCGGAAATAGCGAACCAGCACCGGCGCGGCGTACAGATGGTCCACCGGGATGTCGAAGAACCCCTGGATCTGGTGCTGGTGAAAATCAATGCTCACCACCCGATCCGCACCCGCCGCCACGATGAGGTTCGCCATGAGCTTCGCCCCGATGGCCACCCGCGGCTGGTCCTTCCTGTCCTGCCGTCCGTACCCGAAATAGGGGATTACCCCGGTAACCCGGGCGGCCGACGCACGCTTCGCCGCGTCGATGAGGAGAAGAAGCTCCAGAATCTTGTCCCCCGGGGACGCAGTGGGTTGGACGATAAACACGTCCCTACCCCGGGCGTTCCGGTCGATCCTGGCAAAGATCTCCCCGTCGGCAAAATCCCTGATCGTTGCCGAATCGGGCGATTTGCCTATGAGCTCACCAATTTCTTCGGCCAGGGGTCGGTTCGCCCGGCCGGAGAGGAGAAGAAGTGGACCGCGTTGATAGGTGTCGTCCATGGGACGTTACCGTTGAATTCCAGTGCTGTGACAGCGCGAGAATCTAGATATGACCCCATAAAAGGTCAACTCGTGATGAAAGTCTCGAATAGACTGATAGATGCCGTTAGGAAACGGTAATTCGCCGGTTTGTCACGACCTTCGATCGGTAGGGAATCGCCATCTCCAAACGGAGTAGGTAACCGCCCTCATCCAGGCGGGGCAGATTCACATCGACGGCTCGAAAACGAGGACCCAGGTCGGTCAGCCCTTCTTCGACCCAGGTGATTGTCAGCACGGGGGGTTTCCGGAACAGTCCGATCCGTTCCAAGGCCCGCCGGACCAAGCTTCCTTCCTCTTTCACCAAGCTCAGGGAGAAGGTGAGGGTTTCCCCCCTACGGCCCAGGCCGTAGACCTCCCACCCGACGGTCACCCGGTCCTCAGATTGGAGGGAGGTGGAGGGACGCATCCGGGGAACCGCCGCGTCAAGCGATTCGGGGACGTCATCCTCTGCGTCGAGCAAGAGGAGGTCGGAAAGGTGGGGGACGTCAGGGGGGAGGACCGGTCCTTGAACCCCCTGTCGGACCCTGGAACCCCATCG
Organism: Longimicrobiales bacterium; assembly: GCA_028278645.1. Lineage (GTDB taxonomy): Bacteria > Gemmatimonadota > Gemmatimonadetes > Longimicrobiales > Gaopeijiaceae > JABDNZ01. The sequence continues at coordinate 17,658 of JANQDZ010000025.1, forward strand.
GCCAGTGGGGCACCACTGTTCGACGCTTAGGAGATACGCCCCAGGGGGAGCGTCCACCTTCAACACCCCCTTCCCGCCGTTCCCATAAGCCACAAGGGGCACCGAAGAACTGGTGTCCGCCAGAAGGAACAGACCTGAAAGCGTATCGGAGGTGAATCCCTCGATGGACGGTTCCCAGAGTGGGCGATGGGTTGGGGTCCTGTCCGGAATCAGGAAGCCGAAGCCGGGGACAGAATCGGGCTTGACTCGCCTCTGCTGCAACACGGTGTCTTTGGGTACCCCGTAGGACGCCAGGACCAGGAGGTTCCTGCCCCGCCTGAACACCGCAGCTTGAGCTTCTCCTTCTGCGATCAGGGGTGCCCGGACAGGGGCGCTGGCCGTTCGAGGACGTTCGTCCTCGGGCTTCCAAACCCCTTCCGGAAGGCCACCTGGGTCTTGCAACGCCTCGAACGGAGGGAGGAGCCCTCGACTCTCGGGATGGTGGTGCTCAACGACCCGCCGGCTCCCTACCTCTCCCTCTTCAGGCGGCGCCCGTTCCCACCCAGCGATGAAGCCGTACCGCATCAGGAGCTGCTCGAAGGCGCTGCCCCAAGGAAGGCCCATGGTGAGGGTGGTATCATCATAGAGGGTAGCCGCGAACAAGCGGGAATAATGCTCCGAAAGGCGTTCATTTCCTGGTGTGAGGAACAGGGGATCGGCCAAAGCCCAGAATCGGTCCACGGCCTGGGCCTGCTCCAGGTCCCCAGGATCTCGAAGCCAGCGACTGGCGGGGTATTCCAAGAGGGGATAGGGGTCCCTCCATTCCGCCGCCCGTTCCGGATCCATGCTCTCCATCGCACGTGAAAACGCCTCCAGAGACTCCACCACCTCTCCGGACCGGTGAAGCACGTAGCCCAGCAAGCCGTGGCACCACCAACCGGTTCGGTCGGGACATTCCCGAGCAAGGCGCTCGGCCTCGGGCCACAGGCCCATGTCTCCCAGGTACCGGACACGTTGCCCCAGGATCCATCTGTCTCCGGGAATCTGAGCTCCTACGCGGGCCAGGACCGCCAGGAGCTCCTCCCGCTCCGACAATACCCGAGGGGCCTCCTCTGACGGTTCCCACCACGGGTCGCCCTCAGTGAGACAGAGGCGCCCGATCACCTCGTCGCATTGGGTCCCTGGGAAAGCCTTTCCTTGGGGCAGGAGGGTGCGATGGACCTGTTCAAACCGCCTCTGTGCTCGCCGGGCTTCTTTGACCAATTCAGACGAATCCGGCGGGGCCAGGGAATCACCGGATTCTGGCTCCTGAGAGAGAAGTGCCAGAGGGACGGCAAGGAGACACCCCGAGGCAAAGGCCGAGGTGACGGCCCTTTTTCCGGATAGACTGTGGGGAAGCATGAATTGGCCCGGGTGGATTCGAACCACCACCGCCGGTTCCAAAGACCGGTGTCCTGCCATTAGACGACGGGCCAGGGAAACCCTTCTACGTGGTATCGTACCTAATCACCCACCTTCGATTCAAGCCCCTCCCGATCCTGGAGGTCCCCGGTTCGGGATTCCGTCCGGGTCACCAGGAATTGTGTTTCCGGGAATCGCTCCGAAAGGGCCAGCTTCGCACTGACGGCTTTGGTCTCGTCGGCATATACACCAAACAGTGTTGATCCGCTGCCGGACATGAGGCTGATCAGGGCCCCTGAGTCCCGGATCGCCCGGCGGATCCTCTCGAGGAGAGGGAACTCCGAGAAGATCACCTCTTCGAAGTCGTTCTCAGCCAGCTCCGCCAGGCCTTCCCAGGTGGAGAAGTCTTCGGAGGAATACTCTCGGCTAGCGCCGGCCGGCGTCCTACCCTCCCTCGTCTGAGCCAAAAGCCGGTATGCTTCCGGCGTGGCGACGGACAGCGGAGGGACCGCTAGCAGGACAGGCACCTCCGGGAGCGGCGGGAGTGGCTGGATGATGTCACCCCGGCCCCTGGCCATTGCCAGGGAGGCCCGATAGAGGAAGAAAGGAACGTCGGAACCCAGGTCCCCTGCGATCTGCAGGAGCTGGCTCCCGCCAACCGTCCCTGGAAAAAGATCCGTCAGGCCCCGAAGGGTAGCCCCTGCATCGGACGATCCTCCACCCAACCCACCGCCCATGGGAATCCGCTTTTGGAGGTGGATTTTTACCCCCTCTCCCGGCCCCCGCAGTTTGAAGAACGCATCAGCCCCGCGATAGACCAGGTTCTCTTGAACGGCACAGATCTCCGGCCCATCAACGACGAGGCTGATCCCCGGATCCGCTTTTTCCAGGGTAAGACGGTCCCCGAACTCGAGGCTGGCGAAAAGAGATTCCAACTGGTGGTACCCCGATGATTCCCGGTCCAGGACCCTCAGGAACAGATTCACCTTCGCCGGGGCATTGAGCTCCACCATGTTCGAGGCGCCTTCAGTCCGACGCTTCGGGGAGAGGCTTGGCGTCCGTGGCCCCCCCGGCGCCTCCGTCTACCCGAGTCTCACTGTCTCGAACCTCGTCGAAGGAAATCCCGACCTTCCAAGCGTAGTAGAGGCCGATCACCGTGACGGGGATAAACCCCCCAATGTGAAACCCAGCCGCCAATCCCAGGGCTGCCGCCGGTGGGGCGGAATAGACGGCCAACCCGGCCACCACCCCGGCGTGGAAGGTCCCGAAGAACCCGGGGGCGGCAGGAGCGGCCACTGCCAAAGCGACCGTACCGTTCACGAAAAGCGCCACATCAAAACCCACCCGGATGTCGAAGGCCATGAAAGCCACCCAGAACGCAAGACTCTGGATCAGCCAGACCACGACACTCCATACGGCCGCATTGAGGAGGAGCCCGGGGCTTTTGAACACACCCAGGCCCTCTAAGAACGACTCCAGGACTTCTATTAGGAACCGGGATACTCGGGAAGGGAAGATGCCGAGGAACTTCTCTACCACCCTTACCAGGGGCGTCGGAAAAATGAGGAGGAGGACCATGAACACCAGGAGGCCTCCCACGACGATGAGGAGGCCACGCATCCACACCTCCAGCGACACTCCTCGGACCATGGCCTGATCCGGGAAGGTGGGCGCCGCCAGGGCCACAAAAACCAGGGCCAGAATGGTCAGGCTGTCCAGGAACCTCTCCACCACCAACGACGCGAACCCTCCACTCGTGGAGACGGGCTCCATGCGGGAAAGGGCGTACGGCCGAACGAATTCCCCAGCCCGAGCCGGGAGGAGGTTGGTGGCCATGAACCCGATGTTGATGGCTGCGAACCGAGACCGGAAAGAGGTCCCTGGGTGAATGGGGTGAAGGAGGTACGCCCAACGGAAAGACCTGGTGATGTAGTTTCCCGTGCCGATGGCAACGGCAAGCCCAAGGAGCCAGAAGTTCGCTCCCTGGATCTCAGTCCAGACCTCTGGAAGATCGGTGTCCCTGAAGACCCACCAGATGAGGACGGCCGTGACTCCGAAGCCGAGGATCGCCCGCCAGGTTTTCTTCACATGAAGTCCCGGTCAAAAGCCCATGGGTGGAGACCAAACGCCTGGCTCTTCGACGAGGTGGGGGGCCCGCCGAAGCAGATCCCCCATTTCCCGCACGGCCCGTTCCAAGCCCACGAACACGGACCTGGAAATGATGCTGTGACCGATGTTCAGCTCCTCGATCTCACGGATGGCCGCCACCGGGACCACGTTCTCATAGGTCAGGCCGTGGCCGGCGTGGACGGCTAGCCCCATCTCTGTCCCCTTACGGGCCATGTCCGCCAATCTCTTCAACTCCTGGGCTCTGGCTTCGCCTGAGGCGTTGGCATATTCACCGGTGTGGAGTTCGACCGCGTCGGCTCCGAGCTCCACCGACCGCTCCAGAGCCGATGGCTCAGGATCGATGAATAGCGATGTCCGGATCCCGTGGCCTTCTAGCTTCGCCATGGCGGCTGCGAGGGCTTTCCGGTTTTCCGTGGGCTCCAGGTCCAGTCCTCCCTCGGTGGTGACTTCCTCTCTCTTTTCCGGCACCAGGGTGGCTTGGAGCGGCTGTAGCTCACAGGCCAGATCGAGGATCTCGGAACTGGCGGCAAGCTCGAAGTTGAGCCCCGTTCTGATCGTCTCCTGGAGAAGTCGGACGTCCCGATCCTGGATATGCCGCCGATCCTCTCGAAGATGGACCGTGATCCCGTGGGCACCGCCGAGTTCAGCCAGCACGGCGCCCCGCACAGGGTCCGGCTCATCGGTCTTCCGGGCCTGCCGGACGGTGGCGATATGATCGATGTTTACGTACAGCCTCATTTTTCCCTCTCGAACAGCTCGTTCAACTCGTCTCTGAGGTCTTCGTCCAAGCCGGATTCGCTAGCCAGCCGGAGAATCTCTGAACCTAGTGAAGCATAAAGGGCCCGCTCCCTGGGCTCCAGGGTTCGGAGGTGCAGGCGAACCGTTTCTATGTCCCCTCGGGAAATGGGGCCGGTGAGGGCCCGGACAGGCCCAAGCCGCCCCAGGTTTTCCAGGCTCCCACGAGCAAGCGGCAAAATGGCTTGGACGGCCTCCTCTTCTGGAATGCCGGCCTGAACCATGAGGCGACCTGCGGCCGCGATGAGCCCAGCCAGGTAATTCGAAGCGAAGACTGCCGCTGCGTGGTACAAAGGCCTGCGGGCAACCGGGATTGTGAGGACGGACCCTCCGATGGGGTTTAGGATCCTCCGGGCGGTTGAGATGGCCGCCGGTTCTCCGGATACCGCGAAGTAGACGCCCTCGAGCTGCTCCGGCCCCAGGAGGGGATCGGCGAGACTCTGGAGGGGATGGAGAGTACCCACTGAGTACCCCCGTTCCATCAAGGGAGCCAGCGGATCCGTCCCCAGGGCGCCTGAGAGGTGATAGGCCACGCAGCCAGATGGGGCATCACCCTGGGCCGCCAGAGCCATGGAGATCTCCGGAAGCATCTCATCTGGGACGGCCAGGAAAACCACGGTGGATCCGGGGCCGGGTCTTTGGAGGCCGAACACATACTCTGAAATCCCGTCAATGAAGAGCGGGTGGGGTGGCGGATCATGTCTCCTGCCGCAGAAGGTGATGCTCTCGACCCCCCCTGCCCGCCACAGCGCGTAGCCAAGGGAAAGGCCGGCTCTTCCGGGTCCTACGATCAAAATGCGTTCTGCCATGACATTCAGGGAGCCGCCAGGATCCTGATCCCGGGCCTTTGCTCCAGTCGGCCTCTCAATGAGGCCGGGATCCGCGCCTCGACCTCCACCTGAGAGCCGTTCGACTGCTGGCTCACCACCTCTCCCTCTCGGTGAAGGGTCGCCATCGTCTCTCCGTCGCCTGCGGGAACCGAGACCACCAGGTGCTGGAGTCCGGCCCGCAGGCGGGCTTTCATCGCGTCGCGCACCTTGTGAAGTGTTTCGGTCCTGTGGGCGGACAGGAACACTGCCGGTGTTCGGTCGGTGTTCCGTACCCTTTCGCGGAGTCCGTCCTCTTCCCCGTGGGTGAGGCGATCGATCTTGTTGAATACCAGTAACTGTGGCCGCTGGGTCAATTCCAACTCATCCAAGACCTGGTGGACCACTTCCCTGTGCTCTTCCCAGTCTGGGTCGGACGCATCGATGACGTGAAGGAGCAGGTCCGCCTCCCGGGCCTCCTCCAGGGTCGATCGGAACGAGGCGATCAAATGGTGAGGGAGTTTCCTGATGAACCCCACCGTGTCCGTGACCAGCGCCTGGTGTCCTGATCCGAGGTCCACCATACGGGTGGCCGAGTCCAAGGTCGCAAAAAGACGGTCCTCGACGAACAGGTCCGACCCGGAGAGTGCCTTCAGAAGAGACGACTTCCCGGCGTTGGTGTACCCGACCAAAGCCGCCCGGAACTCTCCCTCTCGGGCTTTCCGCTGGACCGCCCGTGCTTTTGCCACGTCGCGGAGTTTGGCTTTCAGGTCGGAGATCTGCGTCCCGATGAGTCGGCGGTCGGTTTCCAGCTGGGTCTCACCGGGTCCTCTCAATCCGATCCCACCCCGAATACGGGAGAGGTGGCTCCACATGCGTCGGAGCCTCGGTAGCAGGTACTCCAACTGGGCCAGCTCGACCTGGAGTTTGGCTTCACGGCTCCTGGCACGGGTAGCGAAGATGTCGAGGATCAACTCTGGACGATCCAGGACCCTGACGCCAAGAAGGTCTTCCAGGTTCTTGCCCTGGGCCGGGGTGAGCTCCTCGTCAAAGATCACGAGGTTTCCGCCTGTATCCCGGAGGAGGTCCTTCAGCTCTCGAGCTTTACCCTCACCGATGAAGTACCGGGGATTCGGGGAGTCGATGCGCTGACGAAGGACCGAAGACACCTCACCACCGGCCGTGTGAGTGAGCCGTTCCAACTCTTCCAGGTGCTCATCCAGCACCCGCTGGCTCACCTCCCTGGTCGGAGCGCCGACCAGGATCGCCTTATCAATGGGCGTTCGGTTTTCTATGAGTTGAGTAGGAATCGGAAACGATCTCCTTCGGTCTTCTTCAACTGGTTACCCCGGACTGCACTCCGCCAGACCCCTTCTACGGTAGCAAGATTCCCTCGCTACGGAATGGGACATCGGAACTCGTTCCGAACCGGCGTACCGACACCCTCCCGTAAACCCGGGACTTCTCATCACCCTTCCCCTTCCCCTTCCCCTTCCCCTTCGGCTTTTTCCTTCGCCTCGGCCCTCTTTTCCGCCCACCACTCCAGACGCTTCTGGATCGTCGCTTCATGACCGTAAGGGCCCGGTGTGTAGAAGGCTTCCCCCTCAACCTCGTCGGGCAAGTAGGTCTGGGGGGCGACGCCGTGGGCTTCGTCGTGATCGTAGCGATACCCGGCACCGTAACCCAGGTCCTTCATCAAGTCCGTGGGGGCATTCCGAATGGTGAGGGGCACGGGGGCTCCCGGAGTTTCTCTCGCGGCCCTCTGGGCGCCCTTCCAGCCGAGATAGATCCGATTGGATTTCGGACAGGTAGCCAGGTAAACGGTCGCCTCCGCCAGAGCCAGTTCCCCTTCGGGGGATCCCAGGAAGTGGTAGGCGTCCCGGGCAGCCACAGCAACCTGGAGAGCCCCAGGTTCCGATAGCCCTATGTCCTCCGTGGCCATCCTGATCAAGCGCCGGGCGAGGTAGAGCGGGTCCTCCCCTCCCTCCAGCATCCGGGCCAGCCAATAAAGAGCCCCGTCCGGATCACTCCCTCGGACCGCCTTGTGCAGAGCCGAGATCAAGTTGAAGTGTTCTTCGCCTGATTTGTCGTAGATCGCGAAACGGAGCTGGGCCGCTTCGGTCACGAGTTCCGGCGTGAGGGTCCCGCCCTGCCCCGCCAGGTTCGCGGCACCCTCCAGAATTCCCAGAGCCCGCCTTGCATCCCCGTCCGACTCCTTTGCGAGGAAGGCCAGGACATCATCGCCACATAGGAGGTCCATTGAAGCCAACCCCCTGTCAGGATCTTCCAGGGCCGTCCTCAGGATCACCGAGATGGACGCTTCCGAAAGGGGCTCCAGGAGGAATACCGGAGCCCGGGAGAGTAGTGGACGTACCACCTCGAAAGAGGGGTTTTCCGTGGTCGCTCCCATGAGGATGATGGTGCCGTCCTCGACGTGGGGGAGGAACGCGTCCTGTTGGGCCTTGTTGAAGCGGTGAATCTCGTCACAGAACAGGATGGTCTTCCGGCCCGTCGCCCTTTGCCGCTCCTTCGCCTCTCCAATGATCTCCCTGACCCTGGCCACTCCCTCCGTCACGGCGGAAAAAGACTCGAACCGGGCGTCTGTCCCCTCGGCAAGTAGTCGAGCTAGCGTGGTCTTTCCTGATCCCGGGGGGCCCCAGAAGATCATGCTCCCCACCTCCCCCCGATCCAACATCGCCCGAAGCACCCGCCCCGGGCCGAGGAGGTGAGACTGACCCTGGAACTCCGACAGAGACCTAGGCCGCATCCTAGCGGCCAGGGGCCGATCAGACTCGGGGACACCGGCCGGAGATCCCGGGGTTTCCGTCCCCGATCCCGACTTCGGTGCCGGTCCCGCGTTTTTGTCCCCGGGGAATAGGTCAAGTTCGTCGCCTGGAGCCCGCATCAACCGCCCTCCTCCGCCTTCCTCGCCGGGGTTTCCACGAGTTCGAGAAGGCGGTCTCTGGTGTTGAGGGAGGGGTCCTCCAGGACTCGGTCGATGAGACCTCCGAGGATCCTCCCGAAGCTCGGTCCGGGCTTGAGACCCATTGAGATAAGGTCTCTTCCGTCCAAGGCCAGGTCGCCGATCCCAAGGGGGTGACCGGCATGAACCTCCTCACGGATACGTTGCAGAAGCTCCAGGACCGGAGTGGGATCCGATCCGAACCGACGGGCATCGATGCGGGCTTTGCCCAACCAGACCCTGCCGAACGCCCGGAGTCGGGACGGGTCGGCTTTGTGGAGCCAGCGCCGGAGGGAAGGGCCATCGGGAAGGGCCAGTGGGGGTTCCAGCCCCGTCCAGAGCATTTCGGAAACCTCCCGGATCTCCACATTGGAATACCGCCCCCGGATCAGAACCGCGGCAGCCCTCTCTCTGGCCCGGGCTTGTGGGTCTTCCTGGACCTCCCGACCCGGAGCCATCTCCCCACCCGCCGCCTCGGAGTCAGGAGAGTTCGGCACCCCGATCCCCTGGAAAAGAGCGGCCAGGCGCAGGATGGGCCGCCTGGCTGAGAGCTCGTCGACCAGGCGCAGGGAGTGTTCCCAGAGGTCCTCGTCGCGCCCCGTCCGATGGCACCCCATCACCGCCGCGAGCTCAGGGTACAAAGCCCGCAAAACGCCTGATTCTGCATACAGGCCCAGGGCCCCCGAAGGTGCTGCGTCCTCTGTCAGAACCTTAAGGAGTTCCTCCCGAATCCGCTCCGGGGACAGCTGGCCGAGGCTTCCAGCACAGGCGCAAAGGGCTTCCCAGGTCGGGGCGTGGATCTGGAGGTCGAACCTCCCTGAAAAACGGAGGGCCCGGAGGACTCGTAAAAAGTCTTCGCTGAAGCGCTCTTCGGGCGTCCCCACGGTCCTCAAGATCCCTTCCTTCAGGTCCTCTCGACCGGAGAAGGGGTCCCTGAATTCCCGGCGGACGGGGTGCCAGGCGACGGCGTTGACCGTGAAGTCTCGCCGGGCCAGATCTTCCTCGAGCGTCTCCGCGAACTCCACGACGGCGTGGCGGCCGGTAGTCTCGATATCCTTGCGAAATGTGGTTACTTCCAGGAGGGTGCGTTGTTTGGTAAGGACCCCTACCGTGCCGTGCTCGACACCAACCGGGATCGTTCTAGGAAAGAGGTCTTGCACTATCCGGGGCGGAGCCCGAGTGGCCAAATCCCAGTCCCCGGGTGGGAGGCCAAGGAGAGTGTTCCGAATGGCTCCGCCCACCGTCCAGGTTTCGTACCCGGCCCGCTCCAGGGTTTCGACCGCCCATCGGACGTAATCCGGAACCAGAGGCGTCGGATCCATCACCCCACCAGAACGGCTCCCCCATTGACGTTCATGATTTCCCCGGTGATATGCCGCGCAAGGTGGGAGCAAAGGAAGACGATTGGCCCGGCGATGTCCTCTGCCGGCGGTACCCTTCCAATGGGAATGGTCGCGGCGATGGCCGCTCTCCCGCCTTCTCCATAGGCCGGTTCCGCCATCTCGGTGTCCACCCAACCCGGGGCCACACAGTTGACCGTGGCGCCCTTGGGTCCAAGTTCCACGCACAGCCCCTTCACCATGGAGATGATCGCGCCTTTGCTCGCAGCATAGTCCACGTGGAAGGCCTCCCCCCGCTGCCCCGCAGTGGAGCTGACGAGAACAATCCGCCCATCATCTCGGACGCGTCTGGCGGCTTCCTTCGTCGTGAAAAAGATTGAATCGAGGTTCGCTTTTAAGGTCCCCCGCCAACGGCCTTCGTCCATGTCGGCGATGGGAATGTCCTCCGGAGGCCAAATCGCGGCGTTCCCCACGAAGATGTCCAAGCCTTCGAACTCCTCATCGGCCCTCCGGAAGAGCCTTCGAGCGTCCACCGGATCAGCCAGGTCTCCCGACTCCGCCCAGGCATGGACGCCCAGGCTCTTCACCGCTTCCACCGTCTCATCTGCATCCTGGGTTCGACTGTGGTACCCGATCCCCACCGATGCGCCGGCCTTGGCGAGGAGAAGAGCGGTGGCTCGTCCGATTCCCCTGGAGCCGCCCGTCACAACAGCGGTCTTCCCCCGAAGGTCGATGAGGTCACTCATGCTTTTCCCTCCATCACTTTTTCTTCCGCAAGCTCACAGATGATGTGACCGAGGGCCAGATGCATCTCCTGGGCCCTCGGGACCGAATCCGTGGGAATCACGACCGCCTGGTCAACCATGGATAGAAGCCGGCCCCCGCCCCGAGCCAAGAACCCAACGGTCCGGATCCGGCATGCGGTGGCGGTTTCGGCGGCCTGGAGCAGGTTCTCGGACTCGCCGCTGGTGGAGTGCAGGAACAGTATGTCCCCATCACGGCCGAAAGCCTCCAGCTGTCGGGAGAACACCTCCTCGAACCCCAGATCGTTGGCTCCTGCAGTCAGGACCGAAGTATCAGTCGTGAGAGCCAGCGCCGGCATGGGTTTTCGCTGATGGTGGAACTTGATCACGTACTCGGCAGCGAGGTGCTGGGCGTCGGCTGCCGAGCCACCATTCCCGCAAAAGAACACCTTTCCACCGCTGAGGAGGACCCGAGCCACCTCCGACGCCAGGCCTTCGATTTCCGCGCCCCACCTTTCCGCCACAAGATCCGCCAGCTCTTTCAGCTCCCCTAATCGCTGTCGGACGATGTTTCCATCGTTCATCTGGGCTCACCGCCTCTCTCGAGATTGGAAGGCACCGCGGATTCTGTCCCATACTCCGGACTTTATCGCCAGCTCTTGGACCGGTAGAGGGTCCTCACCCCTCAGGATCCTCTTGGGATTCACGTCCGCCAAGAGGCCGAACTGCCCTCCCCCTCCCCATCCGGCCATGGCCTGCCTCGCCTCGGTCAGGCCGGGAGACAGGTGGGGGCGCCCATGGAAGTCGGACGCCAGGAGGTCCACCCAACCCCTCTCCAGGAACATGAGGGCCCGTCGCCGCGGGAGGTCCCCATAACGTCCCACCAGGGATCCGTGGTTGACCTGGAGGAGCGCGCCTCGCTCCCTCCATTCGCCGGCCATATACCCTTCCCGGTCCAGCCCTCGGTACCGCTCGGGATGGGCGATGATGGGTCTCACGCCACCGGCACCGATTCTTTCCAGAACCGGGCCGGTGGAAGGGGGAACCTGTAGGCCGGGCCACTCTACCAGGACATAGGTGGTGCCGGCCAACCTGAGCCTGGGATCCGACAGGTCGGGATCGGGGATATCCAGCATGATCTCCTGGCCCCGATGTACCTCTAACCCGGGGAATTCCTCCTCGGCAAACGTCTTCAGGCGGTGCCATCCCTCGTCCATCTCAGCCAGCCGAGATGAGAGCAGTGTTTTTTCCTTGGTCAGGCTACCGTCGAAATGGGGCGTGGTGACGATCCTTCGAATCCCCGCCTGCCACATCTTCTTGAGGGAGGCTCGCACGTCTTCCAGGTTCCTGGCCCCGTCGTCCACACCCGGTACCAGGTGGCTGTGGAGGTCGGTGAATCCTCTGGAATTCCCTCGCATCACCCGAAGTGTTTCCCGAACCGGGCCAACAACGCCTCGAGCTCGCCCGGAAGGTTGTCCTTCGATGGCTCCTCTGCCGCGACCTCACAGGCGTAGGTGAGGAAGGCGTCGGCGGCCAACAGATGAAAAGCCGCCTCCCTGCCTATTCCCGATCCCTGAAGAGCCCGGCTCAAAGACTCCTCGGCTTTCTCAACCAACACGTCCGGGCTGAACGGAGTCCCCTTTTCTGCCAGAAGGAAAGGGAGAAAAGGCTCTGGGATGTCAGGGACCCTCTCCGAAAACCACTCCTCAAGTGTTTTGTGCTTTGACGGTGTCTTAGTCATTTATTTTTATGGATTTATGACTATTCCGACATCAGGTCTTCCAGAAGTCCTGGACCGGCCTTCAAGGCCGCATCCAGGCCTGACGGATCACCGACCCCGGCTTGGGCCATATGGGGTCGCCCTCCTCCTTTTCCACCGACCTCTTTGGCCACTTCTCTGATGAGTGAATCCGCCCGGATACCCCTGGGAATCAGGTCGTCCGACACGAAGACGAACAGGCTGTGCTTCCCATCCGGAAGCTCGGCCGCCACAACCGCCACACGACCCCCTCCCGCGCCTCGGTACCCGTCACCCCAATCCCTGACGTCGTTCGGGCTCCTGGCTTTGAGCCTGACACCCCGATACTGGACGGGCCCCTCAGCAGTCTCCACGGTTCTTTCTGCCACGAGGGTTTCCCCTCCCCCGCTTCCCCCTTTGCGGAGATCGGCCAATAGACCTTCCACCTCTTCCTTTTCCTTCACCAGCTGGAAAACCCTCCCCGCGGCTCCCTCTGGCTTGGCCTTGAGAAGCGCTGCCACCTCATGGAGCCGGTCTTCCGCAACCTGGAAGTGCTGATAGGCCCCCGGCCCGGTAACTGCCTCGATTCGCCGTACCCCCGCCGCCACCCCGGTCTCCGCCACGATCTTGAACAGCCCGACCTCTCCGGTGTGCCTGCAATGGGTGCCCCCACAAAGCTCGAGGCTCACCCCTGGAATCTCCACGGCCCTGACCTCGTCGCCGTATTTCTCCCCGAAAAGGGCCATGGCTCCTCTGCCGATGGCGTCCGCGTATGAAAGGTGGTGAACCTGGACAGGGTGGTCGGCCCAGATCCCACGATTCACGATGCCCTCAACCTCTCTCTTTTCCTCTTCCGACAGCGGTGCGGCGTGGGCGAAGTCGAATCGGAGCCGGTCAGGAGCCACCAGGGACCCCCTCTGTACCACGTGTTCTCCAAGCACCTGCCTCAACGCCGCGTGAAGCAAATGGGTGGCGGTGTGGTTTCGCTCAGTGTCGTGCCTCGCGATACCGGCCACCCGGGCCTGAACCTCGGGGGGGCCCCCGGTACTCGCGGGAGCGGGGCCTTCCGTCACGGATCCAAATACCGCAACCTGACCATCGATGCGCCCGACGTCCTGCACGGACAGGGTCCACCCGTCACCACTGACCGTCCCGCCGTCCGAGACCTGTCCACCGGCCTCCACGTAGAACGGATTGTCCTTCAGAACCAACCCCAGCCGTTCCCCGTCCAGCCGCATGGCCAGAACCTGGGTATCGACCTCCCGGGCGCTGTAGCCCTTGAACTCCTGCGCCTCGGACGAGAAGACGGTCCAGCCCTCCAGAGTCTCGTCCTCGATGGCAGAGAGCCCGGACTGGGCCCGGTCTGCCCGGCTCCTCTCCCGCTGAGCGTCCAAAGCTGCCTGGAAGCCCTCCACGTCCACACCGAAGCCTTTTTCCTCTGCCATGAGCTGGGTGAGGTCCATGGGGAACCCGAAGGTGTCATAAAGACGGAAGACCTCATCCCCTGGGATCAAGGCGCTGCTTTCTTCAGCGTCGCCCCGGGAAGCCGGGGCCCCCGGTCCGCCGGTGAGCTCCTCGAACCGGGCCATCCCTCCCTCGATGGTTGTCAGGAACCGGTCTTCTTCGGCTCTGGTCGTCCCCAACAGGTGGTCACGGCGTGATCGGAGTTCGGGGAAGGCGTCCGCCATCTCGTCGATGACGGCGTCCACAACCTCAACCAGCGTGGGCTCTCGCCTCCCTAGGATCCAAGCGTGTCGGACCGCCCGACGCAAAATCCGCCGCAAGACGTACCCTCTACCCTCGTTGGACGGGAAAACGCCGTCCGCCAGGAGGAAAGCGACTGCCCGTGCATGATCGGCCAAGACCCTATAGCTCGTTCCCTCTTCCGTTTCGGTCTCGTACGGACGACCCACCACCTCCGCCACGCGGTTCAACAGGGGAATGAACAGATCGGTGTGATAGTTCGATGACACGCCCTGGAGGACTGAGGCGATCCTCTCCAGCCCGGCTCCGGTGTCGATGGAAGGGGCCGGGAGCGGGTTCAAGGTCCCTTCCTCGTCCCGGTCGAACTGCATGAAGACCAGATTCCAGAGCTCGAGGAAGACGCCCTGCTCTCCCAACTCTTCAAACTCCTCCACGGGAAGCGTCCGCCCTCGATCCTCTTCACCACGGGTATCGTAGTGGAGTTCGGAGCAGGGGCCGCACGGACCCGTGTCGGCCATCTGCCAGAAGTTGTCCTTGTCCCCAAGGCGATAGATCCGGTCCGGTGGGAGGCCTACGACCTCTTCCCAGAGTTCAGCTGCCTCATCGTCGGTATGGTGTACCGTGGCATACATCCTCTCCGGGTCCAAGCCCAGGTCTTCGGTAAGGAATTTCCAGGCGAAATCAATGGCATCCCTCTTGAAATAATCCCCGAACGAGAAGTTCCCCAGCATCTCGAAGAACGTGTGATGTCGGGCGGTTCGACCCACCTCCTCCAGGTCGTTGTGCTTACCCCCGGCGCGGACACATTTCTGGGAAGTCACTGCCCGAAGGTAGGGCCGCTCCTCAGCCCCGGTGAAAACCTTCTTGAACTGCACCATGCCGGCGTTTGTGAACAGGAGTGTCGGGTCCTCTTCTGGGACAAGGGGGGAGCTCCTCACCACCTCGTGATCCCGGTCCGAGAAGAAGTCCAGAAACCTTTGCCGGATCTCGTTCGCTTTCATACTACCCGTCAGGGGTTGAGTTTACAGGGAGTCACCGCCCATTCCTCCGACCATCCAGAATACCGCATCGACCTCTGGGCAGCCCGGAGTATAACCCGGTTTCCCGATCCTCCTCAACCGATGAGGAACCCCCGGAAACACCGGGGCTTATTCCCGGGGTGCCGAGAAAAAGAGGGCCCGATTCTCATCGGACCCTCCACGCCCCACTCCGTTCCCCGGATCGGGCTTTGATTCCCCGCCCTTCTCTCAGTCTTCACCGCCCACGTCGCCCTCTTCCAGAGAACTTCCCTCCTCCACCCCGATCCCCAGCGCGGCACAGAGTCTTTCCTCGATCTCCTGGGCAATATCCTGGTTTTCCGCCAGGAACTCTTTCGCGTTCTCCTTCCCCTGCCCCATGCGCAGGTCCCCGTAGGAGAACCAGGAGCCGGACTTGGTGATGATCTCGTGGTCCACACCCAGGTCCACCAGCAGGCCCAAGTGGCTGATCCCTTCGTTGTAAAGGATATCGAACTCGGCTTGTTTGAACGGTGGAGCACACTTGTTCTTCACAACCTTGACCCGAGTCCTATTCCCGACCACGTCCTGACCATCCTTTATCGCACCAATGCGTCGGATATCCAGACGGAGGGAGGAGTAGAACTTCAGAGCCCTGCCGCCGGTGGTGGTCTCCGGGTTCCCGAACATTACCCCGATCTTCTCCCGGATCTGGTTCGTGAAAATGACGGCGGTGTTCGATCGGTTCACGGCTCCGGTGAGCTTCCTGAGTGCTTGGCTCATGAGCCGAGCCTGGAGACCCACGTGGGAGTCCCCCATCTCCCCCTCGATCTCGGCACGGGGGACCAGGGCCGCCACCGAATCCACAACGACGACGTCAACGGCGTTGCTGCGGATCAGGACCTCGGCAATCTCCAAGGCCTGTTCACCGGTATCCGGCTGCGACACCAGGAGGTTGTCGACGTCAACACCCAGCTTCCCGGCGTACTGGATGTCCACCGCGTGTTCTGCGTCCACGAAAGCAGCAATCCCACCCTGGCGTTGGGCGTTGGCGATGACGTGGAGGCAGAGTGTGGTCTTCCCACTCGATTCAGGGCCGAAGACTTCAGTGATCCGCCCCCGGGGGATCCCGCCGACACCGATGGCGGAGTCCAGATTGAGGGCCCCAGTGGGGATCCCGTCGATCTGAACCTTCGCCCCCTCCAGCCCCATTCGCATTATCGAACCCTTCCCGTACGACCGTTCGATCTGGGTCAAAGCGGTTTGAAGGGCTTTCTCCTTTTGTCCGTTCTTCTCCGGGGTGGACATCACAACCTCTCCTTACGGGGATCGATCCTGGTCCTGATGGGAGTCCTTCGCCTCGGACCACAAAGTACAAAAACCGAAGAGAAAGCGAAAGTCCCCCGTTTCGCCATGAATGTAGGGGTGTGGAAGGGACCGGGAAATGCCCCGTTGGGTCCCGGCTGACCGGGCTGGGCCGTCCCACTTTATTACTTCTGCGGCCACCCTGGGGATCGACACAGAGCCTCGGAGAGGTTCTGTTTTCTCTTCGAAACCGTCATGAACTCTCAGCCGAAACGACCACTCCAGGCGATGATTCCATCCCTCATCTACCTCGACCGTTACCGGAATGAAGGCACACGGACCTACAGCTCCCATGCGGATTACTCGGAGGCCGAAGAGCGGTTTCGGCCCGAGACCGGGGTCGAACATTTTCCGGTGCCCGCCTATTTCGTCCCGAGGGAGGAGGTCAACCTATACCTGGCTGATCCCCACCCACGCCTCCTGAGCCTTTTCTCCCGAGGAGGGGAAGTCGTCTTCTGCGTCCACCCCCAGTTGTCGGCCCGGCCCGGAGTCGATCCTTACCTGGATCGGCTTCTCTCACTCCCTGAGGCTCCAGGGATCATCGAAGCCTCACCCAGCTCCTCCACTCGGACAGTTTTCGTCAAGGATTCCGAGCCCCCTCACGCATTAAAACTGCACTTTCCTTTCCGGGTTTCCCGTTACGGGCGACGGATGAGGGACGAAGTGGTGGAACAGGCTGTCACCGTGTCCCGGGAGCTGGAAGAGGGGATCCGGGCAATGGATCCGGACTTCGCCTTCCTCCGGGAAGTCCTGGGAGTAACCTTTAAGAACCTCCAACCTGAAACCCCCCGGGGAGAGAACTGGGGCTTCCTGGTGAGGGAGCTCACCCCCTTCCCGTCCGCCGGTGCCGAAGGAGCCTTGGTTCCTGGCTTCGCCCTTTACGGGAGGGATTTCCTCGAACCATCCGCGGACCGCTTGATCCATACGCTCGTTGGAGAACAGGATCCCAATGCCTTCCTGCTGAATCAGATCATGCTTCCCATCGTCCGGCACTGGGTGACCTGTTTCCTGAAATTCGGGTTGTTACTGGAGCCCCACGGACAGAATGTGCTGCTGGAGATGGGCCCCGACGGTACCGTGGACCGAATCGTCCACCGGGACCTGAACCTGGGAATCGACAACCGGCGAAGAACGGACCTGGGTCTCTCCGTCGGCGGCACGAATACTTACAACCAGATGGAGACCGGCGAGTTCTGCAGCATCACCTACGACAAATTCATGGGGGGCCACTTCTTCGACTACCTGGCGGCCTGCGCCGTGGAGCGCTACTCGACCCTGGATCTGGCCGGCCTGAGGGAGGCATGTAGGGAGGAATTCCTCCGCCTCTTTCCTCACCATGAGGAGTATCTCCCCCGGACCGTCCAGTACTTCAGCGAAACGAGGGACCGGTTCGGGAAACCGACCTTCATGGATACCGGAAAAGCACCGGAATGGCGCCCATAGTGGCTCCAGACCGGCGCCCCTGCCGGCCTACCTAGATCCTCCAGCAACCTTCAAACGATGGTATCCCGGAGCCTCCGTAGCTCCTCCCGCCCCTCTTCGCTCACCCGTGGAAATTCCAGACCGAGGGACAAAATGGAGCCCTCCACGATCCGGGCCACGGTGTGCCGCAGGAAAGGTTTGTCGTCGGCGGGAATCGAGTACCAAGGAGCCCACGGCTTGGAGGTCCCGTTCAAAGCCGCCTCGTAGGCCTCCATGTAGTGATCCCAGAGTTCCCGCTCCGCCAAATCCCCTTCCGAGAACTTCCAGTTTTTGTCCGGTCGGTCGATGCGGCGCCTGAAGCGCTCAGCCTGCTCTTCTCGAGAGACGTTCAGAAAAAACTTCAAGACCAGGTACCCGTTCCGGGCCAGATGCTCCTCGAAATTCCGGATGGATTCGAAGCGTTCTTTCCAAAGATCCGGCGAGGAAACGTCTCGGGGGATGCGCTGGCCACCCAGGTACTCGGGGTGGACCCTGACTACCAGGACCTCCTCGTAATGGCTCCGGTTGAAGACGCCGATCCTTCCCCTTTCAGGAAGGGCAGAGTTGATCCTCCAGAGGAAGTCGTGGTCCAACTCCCGTTTGGAGGGTTGTTTAAAAGACGAGACCTGACACCCCTGGGGGTTGATACCTCTGAGGACGGCTCGAATCGTGGAATCCTTGCCTGCGGCGTCCATGGCTTGGAACACCAGCAGGACGCTCCAACGGTCGTCCGCATACAATCGCCTTTGGAGGTCGTCCAGACGGTCCACCGTCTCCTCCAGCCGGTCCTTCAGCTCTCCTTTCCCCGGGGTACCGTCCGGGGGGGCGGTAGGGGCGGAACCGACCCTGAAGCTTCCGTCGAAGGGAACGAGATATGGGCTCTTAATCGCTTCGAACACGCTTCCCTCCCTCTCAGGACAACGCCAGAGTTCCAGGGTCCCACCGAACGATCCGCTCTTCGAAATAGCTGTTGTTGCACGCCAGGGCCGGTGCGGCGGCCCTAAGGCCGAAAACCGCGTCCTCCGCCACTGGTGAGCCGTCCCTGACACCGGAAAAGAAATTCATGAAATGGTCGAAGTGAGCGCCCCGGTACCCCCGTTCGGCCATGTATACACTTTCGGCGGGAGGCAACATCTGCTTCCGGGCGGAGGTCATGGCCTCCATCTCGTCGGCTTTCCTTCGGGCGAATACGTCCGTGGGGCCGCTCACCTTGTTGCGCCTCAGGATCACCTCGGTCCACGTCACGTCCATGGCACCCTCGTTCCCCACCAACCGGAGGAAGGTGCTTCCGGAGGTGCCGTCAACGAAGTTCACGCGCAGGGAGAGATTAAACGGCGGATGGGCGGGAGTTTCGGGGTAGTCGAACATCCCCAGGAGCACGTCCGGGACCTCCCGTCCGTCCTTCCAGTACCGCAGACCCCCTTGAGCCATGATCGTTGAGGGCCCCGGCGACGACACGATGAAGTGCAGGCTGGAGAAGAGGTGGACGAAGAGGTCTCCGGACACACCGGTTCCGTAGTCCCTGTAGTTCCTCCATCTGAAAAACCTGACCGGATCGAAGGGTTTGGGGGGTGCGTGCCCCAAGAACCGATCCCAATCCACCGTGTCCTCCGAAACGTCATCTGGAATGGCGTACTGCCAGGCGCCTACAGGATCGTTTCGCGCCCAGAACCCCTCTGCGTAGTTCAACTCCCCGATGGCACCCTCCTCGAAGAGCTCCTTTGCCTTCTCGTTCCCCAGTGAGCTCATGCCCTGGCTGCCCACCTGGAACGTTCTCCCGGTTCCCCTCTGCGCCTCGATAATCTCCTGGCCCTGGGGAATGGCATGAACCATGGGCTTCTCGCAGTAAACACCCTTGCCGGCCCGAAGCGCATCGGACGAGATCTTGGAGTGCCAGTGGTCAGGGGTCGCAACGATCACGGCGTCCACGTCCTCCCTATCCAGGACCTCACGATAGTCTCGAGTCGTGAACAGATCGGTCCCGTGTCTCTCTCGGGCGGAGCTCAGACGACCATCATAGAGATCGCAGGCGGCAACCAAACGCACCCCGGGAATCTGAAGGGCAGTGTCCACGTCGGACATTCCCATTCCGCCCGCGCCAATGACCGCTACCTGAATCTGGTCGTTCGCCTCCCTGGGCCGCCGGATAGGAAGGACCTCCACCCCCCGCTCCGAGGAAGCAGAAAGAACGTGAGGTGTTGCCCCGGCCGCCAGGGCCGCGGTTGCCATTTTTCCCAGGAATTTCCGGCGGGTCGTACCTGTCTTCGAGCCGGGGTCCATACAGTACCTCTCGGTTGAGATGAGTGGGTGCTCCGGGACCCAAAATCCGTGGAGGAGAGACCCGGGGCAAGCCGCGGAAACGATTCTCTTGCAAGCACCTTCGTCGAGTTCTCATTATGCGAATAAGGGGTTTCTAGCCGGAGTAACCCCTCGGTCCCGAGAACCATGGAGGCCCGGTGTCAGAGAATCCAATTTCCGGGTATGACGAGAGCCGGAGGCGTCTGAGGTTCGAAGACTTCGAGCTCGTTCGTTTCCCCAATGGCAGGAGCAAAGTCCGCGTTCGGATGGACTGGACGCAGGGGAGGAGTTTCTCGGGAGAGTCCGAGGGTAATCAAACCCTGGAAGGGGAGGTCAGGGCCGCGGCGGAAGCGGCCCTGGAAGCGGCGGCCGGAGCCACGGGCGGCCGTCTGGACCTGGCCCTGAGGGGAACCAAGGCCTTGAGGGTTTTTGACGCCTGGGTCGTGGTGGTGATGGTCCGGGCCTGGACAGGGGAGGATCCCATGCAGCTCCTTGGAGCCTATCCCTGCCCCGACGACGACACGGCCCGGGGCGCCGTGCTGGCCGTCCTGGACGCCACCAACCGGGTCATGGCCCGGTTCCTGAGAGATTAGGAACCCCCCGGGCTCAAGACGGCCCTTCCACAGCCCTCCGCAAGGCAGCCACGGCTCGTTCTACTCCCTCGTCGTCCGCGTCCAAGTGGGTCACGGCCCGGATTCTGCGAGGACCGAACCTCACCATCATCACCCCGTCCCCGAGCATGGATGCCAGGACCTCATCGACGGAGACGTCGGAATCCTTCAGGTCCAGCATGACGATATTGGTCTCGGGAGGGACGACCGACACCCCTGGGACCTCTGCAGCCGCTTCAGCCAACGCCCGGGCTTTGGCATGGTCCTCGGTCAGGCGCTCCATGTGATGGTCCAGAGCATGGATACCCGCCGCCGCCAGGAATCCCGACTGGCGCATCCCGCCACCCAGCCGTCGTCGCACCCGCCAGGCCTTCTCCATGAGGTCCCCCGGCCCCGCCAGGAGCGACCCCACCGGGGCTCCCAGGCCTTTGGACAAACACACCATGACGGTGTCCGCCATGGACCCGTAGTCCTCCGGTGACAGTCCGGTTTCAACGCAGGCGTGCCAGAGGCGCGCCCCGTCCAGGTGGACGGGAAGGCCGGCCTCTCTTGCTAAGTCCCTGATTCCCTGCATTGCCACATAAGGGAGAATCTTCCCGCCTGCACCGTTGTGGGTGTTCTCGAGAACGATAAGGCTGGTGGGATGGATGTAGGGGGAATCAGGTCGTATGGCCTCCCTGACCAGGTCCGGCGTCAGGAGGCCATCGTCCGTGCTCACCGGACGGAGTTGGAGTCCGCTCAGGGCGGAACCGGCTCCTTCTTCGTAGTTAAAAATGTGGGCCCCGGCATCCAGGACTACCTCTGTTCCGGGCCGGCCGTGGACGGCGAGCGCGGTCTGGTTGGCCTGGACACCGCTGGGAAAAAAAAGCGCCGACTCCTTTCCAAGAAGAGAAGCCACCTTCTCCTCGAGGGACCTTGTCGTGGGATCATGGTCCAGGACATCGTCCCCGACCTCGGCCTCGAACATGGCCTTCCGCATCTCTGGGGTCGGACGAGTTACGGTGTCGCTCCGAAGATCAACCAGTGGCGCCACCATGGTTCCCTCTTTTTGTGACACCCTTCTAATCCCCGAGCGCTCTCTCCACCTTCCCAAGCCGCCGGGCGATGGATACCGCCCAGCCCAGAATCAGCAACCAGGCAATGAAGTAGGCGATGAACATGTGGGTGTGACCCCGCAGGTTCTGCCCCGCTATGGCGGCGGGATCGGGCAGCCCTTCTTGGGCCATCACACCCTCTGGAAGGAGGGCTACGAAGAGGGTGACCACGACGATTGACAGAAAGAGTTTTTTCATGACGCGACTCCGTTCGCTACCGGACCTCCGGGGCGTCCTGCCTCCCGGAGAACCAGGGCATGCCTCATGCGCTCCAGGCCGTATCGAAGGAGAAAGAAGCAGAAGAACAGGCAAGTGAAGGCCGCCACTCCGGTGAACAAAGTGATGAGCATATCCGGGGGCGCCGTGGGACCGTCGGGGTTCATTACCACAGGCTCGGGGTGAAGTGACCGGAACCACTTTACGCTGATATGAATCAGGGGAATGTCCAGAGCCCCCACGATCCCCAAGACGGCGGCGAACCGTTTTCCCTTTTGGGGGTTCTCGGTGGATTTCCTTACGAGGAAATACCCCAGGTAGATGAACCAAAGCAGCAGGGTGAGCGTGAGTCTCAGCTCCCATTCCCACCAAACGCCCCATGCCACCTTGCCCCAGAGTGGACCGGTGAGGAGCACGATGGTGGTGAAGAGCATTCCCCCCTCGGCAGCGGAGAGCGCGGCCTGGTCAAGGCGATCATCTTTGAGCCACAGATACCCTGCGCCGCAAAGAGCCACGATTCCAAATGCCATGAAGGCGACCCAGGCCGCCGGGACGTGGATGTAGAAGATCCGCTGAACCACGCCCATACTGCGTTCCGTCGCCACCCAATAGAAGACTTGCCAATGAAGGACCAAAACCAGCAGGACGCCTAGGAACCCTAGAACCACGCCCAACGAACGCAGCCTGTTGCTCATCACTCCTCCACTACGAACCGGAAAAGTCCCGCTCCCGACGCAAGAGCCACCAGGGCGAAAGCAGCCAACATACGGATATTTCCATCAACCTCCGACACCGGGAGACCCTGGAGGAGGGAACTCGTAGCCGTTGCCCCATAGATCACAACCGGAATCAGAAGAGGAAAGACCAAAATGGGTAACAGGGTCTCCCCCATGGTGGTCCGAGCCGACATGGCGCTGAAGAGGGTCCCGACAGCCACGAAGCCCAGAACGCCCAGCAGAACCACCGCCGCCAGCGCCAGGGGATGGTCCCCAAACCCAAGATCGAAAAACAGGGCGAACACCACAAAAACCAGGGCCGTGACGACGGTCAGGAGGATGAAGTTCGCGATCACCTTCCCTAGGAAAAGGGCGTCCCGAGGGATGGGGCTCAACAGCACGCATTGGAAAGCCCCGTCGTCCTCTTCCAGATGGAAGGTTCTTCCCAGGCCCAACATTCCGCCGAAGATGACCGTCATCCAGATCAAACCCGACGCGATGTCCTGGGGTTGGACCACCGAGGGATCGATGGCAAAGCTGAACAGGATCCCCACCAGGACGGTGAAGGCCCCCATTGCCGCGACACGCTCCCGGGTCCTGAGCTCTACGACCAGGTCCTTCCAAACCAGGGCCCCGACTTGGCGCAGGTAATCCATCAGCCTGCCTCCTCGACCCGTTGCCGGTAGGTCCGCTCGAAGTTCTCGACTTCAACCTCGGCCCTGTCCTGAAGGAGGACGAACCGGCCCCGGACCTGGACGGCCACCCGGTCGGCGAGCTCCAACCCCTGGGAGATGTTGTGGGTCACCAGCACTACGGTTCGGCGGCCGTCCTTCAGCGTGGTCAGGACCTCCCGGAGTACCGAAGCCGCGTGGGCATCCAAACCCGTGTAGGGTTCGTCCAACAGGACGAACTCCGGATCATG
Source organism: Longimicrobiales bacterium (assembly GCA_028278645.1). Lineage (GTDB taxonomy): Bacteria > Gemmatimonadota > Gemmatimonadetes > Longimicrobiales > Gaopeijiaceae > JABDNZ01. Next base: position 40,934 of record JANQDZ010000025.1, read on the forward strand.
GAGAAGGGATCTGGCCAGAGCCAGGCGTTGCCTCATGCCTCTCGAGAGCGTCCTTGCGGGGCTTCCTGCTCGTGAGGCCAGTCCCACCTGTTCCAGCCGGTCCGGTACCCGTGTGGAGAGGTCCTTCAGACCGAACAGGCGCCCGAAAAACCGGAGATTCTCGTCCAGTGTCAGGTGCCCGTAGATGAACGACTGGTGGGAGAGAAAACCCACTCTCCGGTACCATTCCGGGTCCCCGGATTTCTGCTCCAACCCCCGTAGGGACACAACGCCCTCCGTGGGTTGAAGTCCACCCGAGAGAATCCTCAGGAGGGTGGTTTTCCCAGCGCCGTTCGGGCCGAACACCGTAAGGAGCTCCCCCTCGCCGAGGGAGAACCCTACTCCGTCAACCGCCCTGAGCGGCCCGAAGTCTCTAGTGAGACCCGACGCCCGTAGGACGGGATTATTCACGAGAGTGCGGCCCCGCAATCACCGCAGAATCGGCTTCCGGAGGGGTTCGGGTGACCGCACTGGGAACAAAAAGCTCCCCCGGTCAGGCGTGACCTGACCTTGGCGATCTCGTCCTCCAGATCGGCGTCGGTAGGACCTTCAAACCGGGGTTCAGTTCCAGAACTTTCGGCTTCTTCCGCCCGGATGGCTGCCAGGGCCTCCGCCGAGATCTCCTTTCGGAGGGTTTCGTAATCCTCCTCCCCCAGCTTCCCCATGGCATACTCGTACTCGGCGTCCCTGAGCTGGAGGAGGGAGACCCTTTTTCGGAATTGGGCATCCGTTGGATCGTCCTTCGCGCTCCAGAGAGGGGCCTCCTCACCCGAAATAACCGGCTGGAGGATCAGAAATACCGTGATCCCGACCAGGAGGAGGGCTCCGGCTATGACCATGGTTCACCTCAGTGGAATGGATCAGACCTGCCAGCCATTTGACCGGTCGTCAGGCCGAAACCGCCCCGACGGCGGCGGGCTTTTCAGAATCACCGGCCGACTGGGATGTTGGACGTTTTCTGACTTCCGCCGCCGGCCAAAGGCCGATGAGGGCTCCGATGGTAAGGATCACTCCTCCGTACCAGATCCATCCCACGAGAGGATTCACCTGGACTTCCACGATTATACGCTGGGCCCCAGGATCGTTGGCAACAATTCCCTCGAAGTCTTCAGCCTCAGCCAGGATTACATAGAGATCCTCCAGAAGGGTCGATCGGACCCCCACCTCCTTCGTACTCATCTGACGGCTCGGATACCACCGGAACTCTGTGCTCAGAGAGCCTACCGGCTCACCGTTCCGGTCCACTGACATCAGGGCTACCCAGCGGTCAAAGTTAGCTTCCCTCGCCGAAGAGATGCCTTGATAGGTGAGGGTGTAGTCATGGCCGAAGGGAGAAGCCACCGAAACGGTATCCCCCGGCTCCAGGGTATCTGTCAGCTTCACTTCGAAAGCCCGCCCCGCAAAAGCCGTAAAGATCAAAACAACCCCCACGTGGACGATATACCCTCCCCAACGCCGCCGATTCCTGCTTATAAGGTGCAGGAAGGCCGGAAGGACTCCTTCCCCCTCGATCCGGGCTCGTGCCCGAGTCCCCTTCCAGAACTCGACGAGAATGATGGTGAGGACGAAGGAGGATAGGCCGAAGGTGATCAAGGCATACCCGTCCCGGGCACCCACGCCGAAGAGAAACGCTGCTACCGCAAGACCGACGAGTACCGGGATAGCAAAGTTCCGCTTCAGGTTCCGCCTGGTCGCCCTCCTCCAGGCGATCACGGGACCGATTCCCGTGAGTGCCAGGAGGACCAGGCCGATGGGGATGTTCACCCGGTTAAAGAAGGGTGGCCCGACAGCGATTTGGGTCCCGGTGAAGCCTTCGCTGATCAGTGGAAATATGGTCCCCCACAGCACTGCAAAAGCCGCCCCCAGGAGGATCAGGTTATTGAGTAGGAAGGCCGCTTCACGGGAAAGGAACGACTGAATCTGGTTTTCCGCTTTCAGGACGGGGAGCCGGTACACGATGAGGACCACAGACGCGACGAAGATGCTCCCCATGAAAGCCAGGAAGATCATGGCAATCCGGGTGTTCTCGGCGAACGTGTGAACCGATTCGATCAACCCGGACCGGGTGAGGAACGTGGCGAAGATCGTGAGAAGGAAGGTGAGGAGAACCAGAGACATGTTCCAGATCTTCAACATGCCGCGGTTTTCCTGAATCATGATCGAGTGGAGAAATGCCGTCGCCGTAAGCCATGGTAACAGGGAAGCATTTTCCACCGGGTCCCAAAACCAGTACCCGCCCCACCCCAGCTCCTCATATGCCCACCTCATCCCGAAGATGATCCCGTTGGAAAGGAAGAACCACGAAAGAAGGGTCCATCTCCTGGTCAATACGATCCAGCGGGAATCAGTTCTGCCTGAGAGCAGGGCCGACATCGCAAAAGCAAACGGGATAGAGAAGGCGGTAAAGCCCAGATAAAGAACCGGTGGGTGGATCGTCATCCAATAGTTCTGCAACTGTGGGTTGAGCCCCGCCCCGTCCGGCGGTACAAAACCCAATTGTTCAAATGGGTTCACGTCCGCGAACAACAGAACCACGATGAAGAAGCCGAGTATCCCCTGGAGGATCCCCACCACATAAGGCATGAACTCCCGGTTCCGACGCCGGTTCAGGAAGACGCAGACCGAGGAAAAAAGGGCCAGCAAGACCGCCCAGAACACCAAGGAACCCCGCTGGCCCGCCCACAGCCCTGAGATCTTGAAAAAGACATCGAGCTGACGGTTGGAGTAGTTAGCCACATACCAGTATTGGAACTGGTCGGTCAGGAAGGCGTTGATGATCCCCAGCGAGGCCACCACGAGGAGGGCGAACACAATGTGGACGCTCCTCTCGGCGCTTAGAACGAGGTCGCCTCGTCCCTGGCGTCCACCCACGAACCCCATGGTCATCCCCCAGAAGGAGACCGGCAGGGCGATCCAGAGGGCGAACTCGCCCAGAGCAGTCACGCAGACACCTCCGACCCCATAAGTTCCTCGGGGGAGGCCTCATACCTGCTCCCGCATTTCGTTAGGAGGGTGTGAGCTCGAAAAACGCCGTCCTCACCAAACTGGCCTTCGAGGACGACCTCAATCTCATCCGTGAAGGTATCGGGCAGAACGCCTTCATACGTGGCGGGAAAGGCGACCTCTGCGTGCTCGAGGTCATGGACTTCGAAACGGTGTTCCAGCTCCCTTTCGCCTCTTGAGTAGGTGCCCGAAACCACCCTGCCGCTGACCTTCACTCCAACCGAATGGAAGGCGGGATCTTCGGCCACCTTGGCCACCAGTTCAGTGGGGGTGAGGTAGTACACCATGCTGTCACTAACCCCAGTCCACACCAAATAGGCTACGACCAGCCCAACGCCAACCAGCCCCACATAAAATCTTCCGTTTTTCATCCGTACCGCCCCTCCGATGGACCCAAGTCGGCCAGGCCAGGCTCTACAATCTTGGGAGAAATTGAATGGAACAACCTAAAACAGAGCCCCCTGCGTCTCAATCCGATCCCGGTTACGACGCACCCCTGGAAACCCCACGGAAGACGAAAGTTCCCTCATCGGGGCCCGGAAATACCCTTAGATCGGCCGGGGAGACCTGGGTGTAGTCCTGGTGCCGGGGAACGGCTCTCAGTTCTGGCTCAAAAGCCACCTCTCACACTGGTCCGAGCAACCCGAAGCGCCCAATCGGCGGCTTCCTCACCGGTGGACATTCTCGGCAGTTGCAGATCGCAGGGAGGGTCACCCAACAGGCCCACCTCCCTCCCTATCTTCTTGGCCAAAGCGATCTCGGAGAGGGTTCCCCACTCGCCCCCAACGGCCACGACGGCTTCTCCGATCCGGACGACCAGGGCATTCCGAGTTTCCCCCAGGCCCGTGGCCAGAGGGATCTCCACCCATGGGTTTGCGGCGCCGGGATCGGTGCCCGGCAACACACCCACCGTGCTGCCGCCAGCCTCCAGACACCCTCGGGACGCGGCTTCCATCACGCCCCCAAGGCCTCCGGTCACAACAATGGCCCCTGCCCTTCCCAAAGCCGCTCCCAGGGATTCAGCCAACGCCAACTCCTTTGGGGAGGCGTCCCCTGCACCCACAACCGAGACCCGGGGCTTCATGGCCCTGGCTCCCCATCCGGAGCTTCCGGTTCGGAAGCTTTCTGGGGAGCCAGCTCGGACCAGGCCTTCGTTGTTTGCAGGGCTCTTTCCCACCCCAGCATCGCCGCCCTCCGATCCCCCTCCGACATCCTGGGCTCAAAAACGGTCGCCTCCCCCAGGGCACCCCTCAGCTCTCCCCCGTCCGTCCACACGCCAACGGCCAATCCCGCCAGCCCGGCTGCACCCAGGGCCGTGGTCTCTACCAAGGACGGCCGCCGAACGGGCACGTCGAGAATGCCCGCCTGGAAGTCCATGAGCCAGTCGTTCATGGCGGCGCCCCCGTCCACACGAAGTTCATCCGTCTCCACCCCCGAGTCGGACTCCATGGCCCGGATCAGGTCGGCTGTGGAATAGGCCATGGCTTCCAGACCGGCCCGGGCCAGGTGAGCGGCCGAGCTGCCCCGGGTGAGGCCAACGATGGTCCCTCTGGCTCGGGGATCCCAGTGGGGAGCGCCGAGGCCCACAAATGCTGGCACAAAGTAAACCCCGTCGTTGGATGGAAGAGAGGCAGCCATCTCCTGCGATGCCTTGGCGGAGGCCAAGATCCCAAGGCCGTCCCTCATCCACTGGATGGCAGCGCCAGCCACAAAAATTGACCCCTCCAGGGCATAGGCAGGGCCACCTCGCTCGTCGCAGGCCATGGTTGTGAGGAGGCCCGAGCGAGACTCCACGCGGTTCTGCCCGGTATGAAGGAGAAGAAAGGCACCGGTCCCATACGTGTTTTTGGCCAGTCCCTCCGCCCAGCACCCCTGCCCGAACAGGGCCGACTGCTGATCCCCTGCCACGCCGGCAATTGGCACTTCCAGCCCCAGATCCTCACCCCTGGTGTGGCCGAATCCTCCGGAGCTCCGCCGGACTTCCGGGAGGATCCGTGCCGGGACTTCCAAAACGTCCATGAGCTCGGGGTCCCAACTCTGATCCTCGAGATTGTAAAGGAGCGTCCGGGAAGCGTTCGTATGGTCGGTGGCGTGGACGGTACCATGGGTGAGACGGGCGATCAGCCAACTGTCCACCGTCCCGACAGCAAGCTCGCCCGTTTCAGCCCGATCCCTGAACTCCGGATGTTTTCGGAAAAGCCAAGTGAGCTTTGTCCCCGAGAAATAAGGATCGAAGAGCAATCCGGTCCGGCGTCTTATGTCGTCCTCTAACCCTCGGCCTTTCAGCTCCTGGCAGATCGGAGTGGTGCGGCGATCCTGCCAGACAATGGCTCGATGGACGGGTTGGAGGGTCTCCCGGTCCCACAGGACCACCGTCTCTCTCTGGTTCGTGATTCCCACACCCTCCACCACCGCTTCCTGGCCAGCTTCCTCCAGGGCCGCCCGGGCTACACCCCGCGTCACACCCCAGATCTCAGAAGCATCGTGCTCCACCCATCCAGGGTTGGGGAAATGCTGAGTGAACTCCGAATAGGCGCGAGAAAGCACGCGGCCATCCTGGGAGACAACCAGGGCCGTCGTGCCGGTTGTACCCTGGTCGAGGGCCAGAATGGCTGAAACTGAGCTCATTGGATCTCCTCCGATTCAGGCGGTGTTCCCCGGTCCGGTACCGAGAAGTGATGCCACCGCAGGCCCGAAAGGCGGTCGGAGGACCCCTCCGTCCGTTACAAACGCGGTAACCAGGGCGGCGGGAGTCACGTCAAAAGCCGGGTTCCAAACCCCCACACCGTCCGGCACCCCCCGTCCGTCGAACGCTCCCTCAACCTCGATCCCGTTCCGAACCTCGATCCCGTCCCGAACCTCGATGGGGATCCGCCCCCCGTCAGGCGCCTCGGGATCGAAGGTACTCCGGGGAAGAGCCACATAAAACGGCAAGCCGTGATGTTTGGCCAGGACAGCCAAAGGATAGGTCCCGATCTTGTTGGCCACGTCCCCGTTGGCAGCAACACGGTCCGCTCCCACGATGACCAGGTTGATGGCTCCCTCCTTCATCAGGGCTCCCGCCATGGAGTCGGTGATGACGGTCACATCGACGCCTGCCCGGCGCGCTTCCCATGCGGTAAGGCGAGCCCCCTGGAGCAGGGGGCGGGTTTCATCCGCAAACAGCCGGACGGGATACCCTCTGGCATGGGCGGTGTAAACGGGAGCCAGAGCGGTGCCGATTCCGCCGGTGGCCAAGGCCCCGGCGTTGCAGTGGGTAAGGACCCCGGCCCCATTCTCCGGGATCAGTTCCACCCCCGCTTCTCCGATCCGCCGACACATCTCTCGATCTTCCGCCGCGATCAGATCGGCCTCTCGAGCCAGAGCGTCCCCTACCTCCGAAGGAGACCCTCGGCTCACCGACTCCTTGAAAACCCTTTCCATGCGAGCCAACGCCCAGGGGAGGTTAACGGCCGTGGGCCGGGTACCTCGCAGTAGGTCGGCGTCCTCACGAAAACCGTTTACCAACTGTGACCGGGAGGGAGGCTCGGGGTCTGCTTCGATGCGGAGGAGCGTCCCCATGGCCAGGCCCATGGCCGCTGCGATCCCGATGGCCGGAGCCCCCCTGACCCGGAGGGAGGAGATGGCTTCCGCTACCGACTCTACCGTCTTGAGACGGAGAAACCGTTCTTCCCTCGGGAGGAGGGTTTGATCCAGGAGGTCCAAGGCTCGCCCATCCGATGTCCAGCGGACCGGAACGGGGATTTCAGAAGGAAGGAGTTCTATGTCGTCCATGCCGACCTCGGGAGATTTGCCCTCGATGTCCGACCCGGGCCTCCCCAGGAGGATGACTGCCTCCGAGGGTAAGGCTTAACCGTTTGGGAGGGTCACCCCACCGAAGTCGTAACGGCACCCACCTTCCCGGAGGAGATCCAAGAGAAGGGGAAGGGGCAACCCCATGACGGTATGGTAGTCACCCTTGATCTCTTTCACCAATGCGCTCCCCAGGCCCTGGATCCCGTATGAGCCGGCTTTGTCCAGAGGTTCCCCGGTTAGGACATAGGCCCGGGCCACCTCTTCCCCGAACCGTCGGAATGTGACCTTGGTGGCCAGGTGCCCCGACCGGACCATGCCCCCCGGAAACACCACCGCCAAGCCAGTGACCACTGTGTGGCTTCGACCTGACAACGAGGTGAGCATCTCCACGGCTTCCGCTTCACCCTGGGGTTTCCCGAGGACGTCGCCGTCCCGAACCACCACGGTGTCGCCCCCGATCACCAGGGCCTCTGGGTGGGCCCCGGCCACCTGGAGGGCTTTTTCCATCGAGAGACGCTCGGTGTGGGATTCGGGGGTCTCGCCTCCTGTCCACTCCTCGGGGATGTCGGCGGGGATTACCTCGAACGTCAAACCCAGGCGCGTAAGGAGCTCGGCCCGTCTGGGGGAAGCCGACGCCAGGATGAGACGTGGTTGAGTGAGAGGCCCGGTCACCGTTCCAACACCAGTGTGACCGGCCCTGCGTTCACCAAAGCCACGTCCATCATGGCCCCGAACTCACCACTTTCAACCCTACCCGGGGCTCGTTCCCTGAGGAGCTGGAGGAACCGTTCGTACAGTGGAATGGCCACGTCCGGATGGGCGGCGTGGACGAAACTCGGCCGGCGACCCTTCCGTGTATCCCCGTAGAGAGTGAACTGGCTGATGACCAGGACGTCGCCGTCGGTATCGAGAAGGGACAGGTTCATCTTCCCCTCTTCGTCCGAGAAAACCCTGAGCCCGAGGACCTTTTCGGCCATCCACCGAAGGCGATCTTCTTCGTCGTCCTGGGTGAACCCAACGAGAAGAACCAGACCGGGCCCGACTTCGCCGACTACCTCGCCGGCTATGGAAACGCTGGCTTCGGACACCCGCTGGAGAACGACCCTCATTCCACCGTTACGGACTTGGCCAGGTTCCTTGGCTGGTCGACGTTGCATCCCCTGAGCACCGCCATGTGATAGGCAAGAAGCTGAAGGGGGATCGTGGTGAGGACGGCTTGGACCAAGGGGAGGCTGGCGGGCACCGAGATCACATGGTCGACCTTCCCGGCGATCTCCATGTTCCCGTCCGTGACGACGGCGATTACCCGCCCCTGCCGCGCCCTGACCTCTTCGATGTTGGAGAGAACTTTGGCATAGATCGGGTCGGTGGGAGCTAGAGCCACCACCGGCATGTCGTCGTCGATGAGGGCGATGGGCCCATGCTTCATCTCCGCCGCTGGGTACCCTTCGGCGTGGATGTAGCTGACCTCCTTCAGCTTCAACGCCCCTTCCAGGGCTACGGGGAACTGGTACCCCCGGCCGAGATACAGGAAGTTCCTGCATTCCAGATACTTCTCTGCCAGGGCCCGGATATCCCCGTCCTTCCCCAGGACCCGTTCAACCTGGTTGGGTAGGGCCGAGAGTGCCCTGACGATACGGTGGCCGGCTTCCAGGGAGAGGCCCCTGCGGCGGCCCAGGTACAACCCGAACAGTGCCAGGGCCACCACCTGACTGGTGAACGCCTTGGTGGACGCCACACCGATCTCCGGCCCCGCGTGGAGGTACACCCCGAAGTCCGTTTCTCTGGCGATGCTGGACCCTACGGCGTTGACGATCCCCATGGTCGGCGCGCCACGGCGCTTGGCCTCCCGGAGGGCGGCAAGGGTATCCGCCGTCTCTCCGGACTGGCTGATGGCGATCACCAGCGTCGTCTCATCCACCAGTGGGCTCTTGTACCGGAACTCCGAAGCATACTCCACCTCTACCGGTACCCTGGCCAATTCCTCGATCATGTATTCGCCCAAAAGGGCCGAATGCCAGGATGTACCGCAGGCAGTGATGATGATCCGCTTGATCCGGAGGAGCTCCAGGTCGGAAATGGTGATGCCCCCGAGCTTCGACACCCCCTCATCCACAAGCAGCCGTCCCCGGAGGACGTCCCGTAGGGAGGAGGGCTGCTCGAAGATCTCCTTGAGCATGAAGTGCTCGAAGCCCTCTTTTTCGATGGCTCCGAGATCCCAGGTGACCCGGTGGATGGGCCGGTCCACCGCTCCCCGCTCGAGGTGGAAGGTCCAGTGCCCGTCCCCATTCAGAACGGCCACATCACCGTCGTCGAGGTAGACCACATCCCGAGTGTGGGTCACCAGGGCCGCCGCGTCGGACCCCACCAGGTATTCCCCGTCTTTTCCGATCCCCAGAAGGAGAGGACTACCATGCCGGGCGGCCACGATCTTCCCAGGGTCACGGCTGCTTATGACCGCGATGCCGTAGGCGCCTTCGACCTGGAGCAGGGCGGCGGCAACGGCGTCTTCTAGGGCTTGGTTCCCTTTGAAGGCCTCGTCGATCAGATGGATGATGACTTCGGTATCGGTCTCGCTACGGAATTCGTAACCCAACTCTTGGAGGTCCTCGCGGAGCTCGTCAGCGTTCTCGATGATGCCGTTGTGGACCAGCGCGATGTCCCCATCGGCGCTGAAGTGTGGGTGGGCATTGACCTCTGTCGGCCCGCCGTGAGTGGCCCAGCGAGTATGGGCGATTCCGCAATGGCCCACAGGCCTGTTCCCGTCCAGCGCCTCCTCCAGGATGGCGATTTTCCCCGGCTTTTTGACTGTCTTCAGTTCCCCATCAGCGGTGATGACGGAGACACCGGCCGAGTCATAACCCCGATATTCGAGGCGACGCAGGCCCTCCAACAACACCGGAGACGCATCTCTGGGGCCCAGATACCCAACAATTCCACACATTTCGTTCTCGTCTTTTATCTCGTGCCCGAAGAGGATTCGGGCGCAATAGTCTCTGAAGGGGCCTCTGCGCGAGTGGGGCGAGCCGCGTTACGAGCGCCACGGGGCCAGATGTAAGGCAGGGGTTCGAAGGCATAGCCCAGCGTTACGCCGAGAACGCCTAACGCGGCAGATGGCCCCGTGCCGTCGTAACCCGAAGGGCGCATGGGGAATGCGGCGCCATACTGCGTCATGGCTCCTCCCCGATACTTCAGCATCGCTTTCGTCGCCCTTCCTTGTCTTGCATCCGCAGGCCCCATGCGCGCGGCCGCACCCCACTCGCGCAGAGGCCCCTTTATAAACTGTGTCCCTTTTATACCACTCCGTCCAGTATCTTCGCGGCTCTAGCCAGTACGGCGTCAGCCTCCTGGTCGGAAGGTCCCTCCGCGATCAACCGGACCACCGGCTCGGTCCCGGAAGGCCTCACGTGTAACCAGACTCGCTCCTTCGGCCAACTGACGCGGAGGCCGTCGGTCTCGTCGATCTGAGGTGGGGCGAGATCTTCCTTCAAGGCGGCATAGGCCCCTCCCAACGCCTCCCTCGGGAACGACACCTTCTGCTTCACGATCTTATAGACCGGCCAACGGTCCGCTGCGTCACGTAACCCCACTCCCAGATCGGCCAGATGTTGAAGGATCAAAGCCGCCCCCAACGGCGCGTCTCTGGTGGCGTGGAGTGCCGGAAGGATGACACCGCCATTTCCTTCACCCCCCACAACCGCGCCTTCCTTCTGCATTCTCCTGGCGACGTTGATCTCCCCCACGGGAGCTCTGACGACCGACTCTCCGAAGGAGCGGGCCACATCTTCCACCACCTGGCTCGTGGACAGGTTCGCCACGACCATGCCGGGTTCCCGCTGGAGGACCACCGCCGAGGCCAAGGCCAGGGTCAGCTCCTCCCCTAGAGGCACCCCGTCCCCATCCACGAGTGAAAGACGATCCACGTCGGGATCAACAGCCATCCCGAGGTCGGCCCCGCTTGCCCGAACCGCATCTCCCAACTCCGAAAGGTTCTCCGCCGTGGGCTCTGGATCCCTCGGGAAACGTCCATGGGGCTCGGTGTTCACTCCCACGACCTCACACCCCAGACCCTCCATGAGCTGGGGCATGATGACCCCTCCGGCACCGTTCACGCAGTCCAAGGCGACGCGGAAGCCCCTGAGCTTCATCTCCGGGACATCCAGGACGGGTAGCGTGAGGATCCGTTCGATGTGACGCTCGACCGCCCCCGAGTCCGACTTCAGGGAGCCGATCTCTTGCCAGCCAGCCCTGGGCGGATCCTGGGTCAGGAGGTATTCCTGAAAGCGGCTCATGACGGAGGCGTCAAGGAAAAGGCCTTCTCCGGAGGAGAACTTCAACGCGTTCCACTCGCCGGGGTTGTGGCTGGCGGTCACGCAGATCCCTCCCGAGGCGCCTCTCTCCTCTACAGCCAACAAAAGCGTCGGGGTGGGGACTATGCCCAACTCCACCACGTCACACCCCACGGACTGGAGCCCTGCCGCCGCGCTCTGCAAAAGCATGGGTCCTGAGGTACGGGAGTCCCTGCCCAGAAAGACCTGATTCCCCTTGCCCGATTCCATCAGGAACGCGCCGAAACCGGCCGCCAAGGAGGTAACCAATTCTGGTGTCAGGGGACGGCCTACTTTTCCGCGAAACCCGGACACGCTCACCATGAGCTCCGGGGGGAAGGCGATGGGCATCGTTCGAACGTTGATGAGGGAGAAAAGGTACCTTCTCACAAGCTGGAAAAAGCTAGCGGCGTCAACGGCAAAGGGTCAATGAAACCTGTCACCTCGGCCCGGCGTAGGATGATACATTGAGGGAGTAGTGCGCACGCATCTCATGCCAGGAGTTGGCGTCCATGAGCGATGAAGGAAGCGGGAACGGCCAGGAATTCGGGGGCGAAGAGGCCCGGGCGAAGAGGGTCCTCACAGATATCTCCTCCCGAGCCTGGGAGCACCCGGCCGATCGGGCGGCCCTCCAGGCCCTTCGAAAGATCCCGGTTTTTGACGACGTGCTCCGCAGCATGTTCGGCTTCTTCGGGGAAAAACCCATTCGACTGGCCTTCCAGGCCAACGCGGTGAAGGTGTCAGAAACCCAGTTTCCTCACATCCACGCTCTCTACAAAGAGGTCTGCAAAACCCTCGATCCGGAGAGGGAGTATGACCTGTTCATCTCCCAGACCCCCATCGTAAACGCAGGGGCATACGGGATGGATGAGCCGTTCATCATCCTGAACTCCGGAACGATCTGGCTCCTGAACGATGACGAGATCTCGTTCATCCTGGGCCATGAGCTGGGTCATATCATGAGTGACCACGTCCTTTACCGGACGATGACGGTTCTTCTCATCCAGCTGGCCCAAATGGGGTTTCCTGTGGTGGGCTTGGCAGCCCGGGCCGTCTTGGTGGCATTGCTGGAGTGGTATCGAAAGAGTGAACTCTCCAGCGACCGTGCTGGCCTCCTGACCGTCCAGGATCCTGAAGTGGCGATGATGGCTATGCTCAAGATGGCCGGCGGTATCCCCAATGGAGGAAAATGGGATACGGAGTACTCCCTGGACGAGTTCATCGTCCAAGCGGAAGAATACCGCAGTGGTGGAGACGTGGCGGACCAGGTTTACAAAGTGCTGAACCTCATGGCCACCACCCACCCATTCTATGTGCTGCGGGTTTCAGAAATCCGGGATTGGATCGAAAGCGGAGATTACGACCGGATCATCAGGGGAGAATACGCCCGGAGGGGGGATCCTGACCCGGCGATTCAGGAAGATCTCAAAGCCGCGGCGAAGGCTTACGCCGACGGGGCCAAAGACATGGTCGGGAACATGGCCGATGCCGCCCGCCGGATGGGCGAGGCCTTTCGGGAGGGGTTCAAGAGGTAACCGACCCACCTTCCCGGCGATGGCATTTCGGCCGGGATCGGGGATCCACCGACGGCACAAAGGGGGGTGATCGAGGCGTACCGGTCACCCCCTTTTGACATCCTGTCCAGCCGCCCCGTACTCTTCGTTTCAATTCCACGATTTCGGGGAGGGCGGGCCCTCCCCTGGACCCTTTTCCCTGGGCCGGTTATGCGGATTCTCATGGTGGGAAACGGAGGGCGGGAACACACCCTGCTTTGGAAGCTGAAGGCGGACGCACCTTCTGCTGAGTTCTTTGCCACCCAGCCGAATGGGGGTATGGCCAGCTTGGCGGAGGGGGTGGAGATCTCCCCCGGAGACACGGAGGCACTCGCCGGTTGGGCTGCGTCCAGGTCCATCGACTTGACCGTGGTGGGCCCGGAAGCTCCCCTTGCCGCTGGAATCACCGATCGATTCCGTGCTAAAGGCCTGCCAGTTTTCGGACCCTCGGCCGCTGCCGCTCGCATCGAGTCGTCCAAGTCCTACGCAAAGGAACTCATGCGTGACGCCGGCGTTCCCACGGCCGATTTCCGTGTCTTCAGAGATCTCTCGGCGGCCCAGGACTACGTCAGGGAGCAGGGGGCGCCCATCGTCGTTAAAGCCTCCGGCCTAGCGGCAGGAAAGGGCGCCATCGTCTGCGAACGGGAAGAAGACGCACTTCAAGCAGTCAAAGAGATGCTCGAGGACCTCAGGTTCGGGGAGGCGGGGCGAGAGGTTGTCGTCGAGGAGTGCATGCGGGGCGAGGAACTGTCTGTTTTCGCCCTGACGGACGGCAGAGAGGTCCTCACCCTCCTCCCTTCCCAGGACCATAAACGGGTCGGCGAGGGAGACACCGGACCGAACACAGGTGGGATGGGAGCGTACGCTCCCGTATCGCTGGTGAATCCTGAGCTGATGCGGGAGGTGGAGGAACGTGTGCTTTTCTCGACGCTACAGGCCCTTGAAGCCGACGGATCGGCATTCCAGGGGCTCCTCTACGCCGGCCTCATGCTCACGCCCGAAGGGCCAAAAGTGGTGGAGTTCAACTGCCGGTTCGGGGACCCTGAAACCCAGGCCATCCTACCTCTCCTCACCAGCTCTCTTCTCGAGCCCATGGCCACCATCGCCGAAGGCGGATCGGTGGCGGGGATGGAGGCCCGATGGCACTCGGGAGGGGCTGTGACCACAGTCCTGGCGTCGGACGGTTACCCCGGCGGTTACGAAAAGGGAAAAGCAATCCATCTCCCCTCGTCCCTGGCCGAAGACCCGGAGCTTTTTGTCTTCCACGCCGGCACCCGAACCTCCGGCGGAGAGCTGGTCACCTCCGGAGGCCGAGTTCTGGCTGTCACCGGCCTTGGAGGCTCCCTCGGCGACGCCTCGAGGAAAAGCCTGGTGGGCGCGGACACGGTGGATTTCGAGGGGAAGTATTTCAGGACGGACATCGGCTGGAGAGAATTCGCTCGGGACGAAGCCGGGCGTCCCTGATCCACAGGCGGCCCCGTTGTCATGCCCGAGCTCCCCGAGGTCGAGACCGTCGTCCGCCAGTTGGCCGAAGTGCTGCCCGGGCTCACGGTGGGCGAGGTCGATGTAGTCCAACCCGACCTCCTGAACCGGGCGCCGGACTCCTTCCGGGCTCCCCTGGTGGGCTCAACCATTCGGGCGGTGACCCGCCGGGGGAAAAACATCGTCCTGGCCCTGTCCGGCCCGCGAATCCTGGCGGTCAACCTGGGGATGACCGGCCAACTCCTTTTCATACCCACTGAACCAGGTCAGGACCCGAAAAAAACCCCGGTGTGGCCTTCCCATCCAGGGGTGCTCCTCCATCTGGGACCCACCGGCGCCCTGGTGTACGCCGACGTGCGCAGGTTTGGATCGCTCCGGCTTTATTCCCCTGAGGGTTGGAAAAAAGAGTCGGCCCGGCTTGGTCCGGAACCCCTCGATCCAAGCCTCGACGGGAGGGCTTTTTGGCAAGCCCTCCAGAGATCTCGATCTCCAATCCGATCGTGGCTCCTGGACCAAACCAGGATCGCCGGGATTGGGAACATCTATGCCCTCGAGGCCCTATTCAGAGCAGAGATCCACCCACAGGCTCAGGCCAGGTCCCTGACAAAAAATCGGTCGGAGCGGCTCCTCGAAGGGATCCGAGCGGTACTCTCCGAAGCCATCGCGGCCAGGGGAACAACACTGCGGGACTACCGAACGGCTTCGGGAGATTCGGGTGGATTTGGGCCATCCCTGCTGATTTATGGTCGGGAGGGAGAGGCCTGCCCGGGGTGTAACACACCGATCCAACGGGTCGTATTCGCAAACAGGTCAGCCTTTTTTTGTCCGAGTTGTCAGAAGGGGTCATGAGGGGTTTCTCATTCTTCATCCCAGCGCTCGTATTCCTCTGCGCATCTCCACAGGGGATCGGTGCCCAAGATCCGTTCGAGCGGTCTTTGGAGGTCCAGGAGCACACTCTTGAAAACGGGCTCCGACTCTTCATCATTCCCCGCCCAGGGGCGCCTATTGCCTCCTTTGTGGTCCAATACAGGATCGGGGGTGTGAACGAGCGCCCGGGAAACACGGGGATTGCCCACCTCCTCGAGCACCTTCTCTTCAAGGGAACTACCTCGATTGGGACCTCCGACTACGACATGGAGAGGGTGTTCCTGAACCAGATGGACCGCTTATTCGACGCCATCCTCGTCCTCCAGGACCTTTCCCCGCCGGACACGGCAACCATCTCCGTTCTGGAGGGCCGGATAAAAGACCTGGAAGACCAGGCTTCGGCGTACGTGACCAGCAACGAGTTCGATATCATCCTGTCGGAAAACGGATCCAGAAACCTCAACGCCACCACCACCGCCGAGTCCACCACCTACTTCGTAGAGCTCCCCTCCAACCGGGCCGAGTTATGGTTCATCCTTGAAGCTGACCGCATGCAGAACCCGGTATTCAGGGAGTTCTACGCCGAGAGGGACGTGGTGGCCGAGGAGCGCCGTCTCAGGTTGGAGAACAGCTCGGCCGGCCTCCTTTACCAGGCGCATATGGCCGAGGCCTTCCAGACTCACCCCTACGGAAAACCGGTGGTGGGCTTTATGGAGGACATTCAGCGCCTGACGCGTGAGGAGGTCAGGTCGTATTTCCGTCGATTCTACGGCCCCAACAACGCAGTCGTGGCCATCGCTGGAGACGTTGATCCCGGCCAGATTCTGCGGTGGGCCCAGGTGTACCTGGCACCCATCCCGAGGGGAGAGGATCCGCCTCCGGTCCTCATTCAGGAGCCGCCACAGGACGGGGAGCGACGGGTGGAGGTTACCTACGATGCCGAACCGCACCTTCGGATCGGATGGAAGGTCCCGGAAAGCCAAAGCGAAGACGGCCCGGCGTTATACATGTTGACCTCCCTCCTCACCGGAGGCAGGAGTTCCCGCCTTTATCGAAGGCTGGTGCTATCGGATCGCCTGGTTTCCACAGTTCTCTCCTCCATCGAGCCGGGCCAGCTCTACCCTGGCCTCTTCACCGTCCAGGCCAGTCCTCTGGCCCCCCACACAACGGTCGAGGTCGAGGAAGCGATCTACCAGGAGTTGGACCGACTCCGCCTGGTGCCGCCGGAGGAGCAAGAGCTCCAGAGGGTCCGAAACCAACTGGAAGCCTCGGAGGTCCGTCGGTTACGGTCGAACTTCGGCCTCGCCGTTCAGGTTGCGGGTTCAGCTACCCTTTACGGGGACTGGGAAACCACCTTCCGGTTCACAGAAAGGCTCCTGGCGGTCACACCGTCCGACATTCAGAGGGTGGTGGCCAAGTACTTCACGGTGGAGGCTAGGACCGTGGCCACCCTGGTCAAACCCTCCCAGCAAAAGGCCCCAGGCGGGACGGACGGGAAAGAATGAGTTTCCCCCGGCACCCGTTCCCTCACCGGCCCCGGGCCTTGCTCCGGGCACCCCTCTTGACCGCCGTGATCCTGGTCTCCTTCGCGCCCTGGACGACCGGGGCAAACGCCCAGGACAAAAAAGCCATTGGCCGGGACGCGGCAATGGGTCTCAACTTCCGGGAGGTGGCGTTCGATCCTCCGCAGGTTCAAAAGCGAACGTTGGACGCTGGGGTCCCGGTGTTTCTCCTCGAAGATCACTCCCTTCCGTTGGTGACGTTTTACGCCCGGTTCCGGGGAGGATACGCCATCCTGCCTCGGACCTCTTACGCTGCCGCTTCCGCCCTCTCCGGTCTTCTTCGGGCCGGGGGCACCACCGTACTTCCCCCGGACTCTGTGGATCATCTGGTGGACTTTTACGCGCTCCAGCTGGCGTTCGGCGGTGGTGGCGAAAGCACGTTCAGCAGCATGAATACCCTCACCAAACACCTCGAACCCGCCATGGAGCTTTGGGGGGAGATCCTTCGACATCCCCGATTCGATTCGTTGGAGATCGAGATCTGGCGAGATCGCCAAACCGAGTCTGTGCGGCGGAGAGACGACGACCCAGGCCGGCTGGCCGTCTCCGAGTTCAACCGCATCATGTTCGGAGACCACCCAATCGGGTGGGAGTTTACCCCGGAAGACCTTTCCCCGGAGCGGCTGAACACTCAGGCCGTGTTTGATGTCCATTCCCGGGTATTCTGCCCGGAGAACCTCATACTGGGCGTGGTCGGGGACGTCCGGTGGTCCGACGTACAGCCCCAGCTCGAGCGGCTGGTGGCCGGCTGGCCCTCCTGCTCGGAGCCCCTCCTGGAGCCCAGAATCCCCGAGCTCCTGGAAGGACCGAAGGTCTTTCTCATCCCGAAAGACCTGACCCAAAGCACTATCGTCATGGCCGGACCCGGTGGTGTCAGGCAGGGCACGAGTCAGGAGTACTTTGCCTCGAGAATCGGAAACACGATCCTTGGAACCGGCGGGTTCAGCAGCCGCCTGGTTTCACGGGTGCGGACCGATATGGGGTATGCCTACTCCGCATCCTCCTTTTGGACAACGCCTTCCAGGTCCGAGGGGATCGTGGGAGCTACCACCCAGACGAAGAGCGAATCCACCATCGAAGTCATCCGTCTCATGCAGGAGATCATGGACGAGATGGCCCTGAATCCGCCGCTTCAAGAGGAGGTGGATCGGGTGATCGACCAGATCGTCAACGGCTTCGTCTTCAACTTCCAGGACTCCTCCCAGATCGTATCGCGGCAGATGTTCTACCTATCCCAGGACCTCCCGGAGGACTGGCTGGAGCGCTACGTCCGGGGGATCCAAAGGGTGGACCCGGAGGACGTCCAACGCGTCTTCCGTCGACACGTCCGACCGGAGGATATGGTGATCCTGATCGTCGGGGATCCGGAGGATTTCGACTTGCCTCCCGAGGTGTTGGGAGAGGTGGAGATCTGGGACGTGGGAAGCCACACCCCCCTTTCCGCTCAGGCTTCTAGCGTGTCCCAACGTGCAGAGCGGCGACCCCACCGCTGAGGAATCGCCAGCTGGTCTCCGAAAAGCCTGCCGCCCGCAGCATCTGCTCCAGCCCGTCAGGACCAGGGAACTCCTTCACCGACTGGGGGAGATACGTGTACGCCCAGGGGTGGCCGGAAACGATCCGGCCCAGGACGGGGAGGATGTTCCGGAAATAGAAGAGGTAGAAGCGGCGGAGCACCGGGTTCGGTGGCTCGGTGAACTCCAAAACCACAAGCTTCCTTCCGGGCTTCAGAACTCGTAGGAATTCCCCGAATCCCTTCCCCAGGTCAGAGAGATTCCTGACGCCAAAAGCGACCATTGCGCCTTCGAAGGACTCGTCGGGGAACGGGAGCTCGAGGGTGTCGCCACACACGGGGAACACCGGCGCATCCTTAACCTTGGCCATCCCCTCGAGCAGCATGGGCCTGGCGAAGTCGGAAGCCATCACCCGTCCTTCGAAGCCATTCCGTCGGGTCAGCTCGAGACTCAGATCGAACGTCCCCGCGCAGGCGTCCAGATACCAGCCACGGGGTTTCCCTTCCCAATGGAGTTGATCTACCGCCAACCTTCGCCACCGACGATCGATGTTCAAGCTCAGAAGGTGGTTCAGGAGATCGTACCG
Source organism: Longimicrobiales bacterium (assembly GCA_028278645.1). Classification (GTDB taxonomy): domain Bacteria; phylum Gemmatimonadota; class Gemmatimonadetes; order Longimicrobiales; family Gaopeijiaceae; genus JABDNZ01. The sequence continues at coordinate 59,660 of JANQDZ010000025.1, forward strand.
AGGGGCGATCTCGGAAAAGATGGTCCTTACCTGTCGCTCCCGGGCGGGTCCCTTGTCGGGTTTGGCTTCGTTCGGGGCAGGCATTACTCCAAGTCGGGTTCGGGATCACCCCGGGGATTCCCTTCGGCATGCGTCGTTTGTCTTCTTCATACCGAGTGGGGCCGCCTCGCGGGATAGGTCACGGGGCTGGAAGAAACGAAAAAAACGGTACCCGCGAAACCCTTTCCGTTCCAATCTTGTACCTTAGGGTGTGTTGCGAAGGAGGTGCCCAACCCTCTTCCAGCGCCGGTGGCGGCTGGCGGCCAAGCCCGTTTCGACGCCTGCCAGAGATCATATCCCGTGGACCAACGGAGGGCTGTAGGTCGTGGACTACGCCCAAATGGAGGACAAAGAGCTCGCCCTCTGGGCGGCGAAGGGCCGGGAGATGGCCTTCCGAGAGCTCTTGGGCCGATATGAGCGGCCCCTCTTCTCGTTGGTCTACCGTATGGTCCGGGATCGTACCTTGGCGGAAGACCTGGCCCAGGAAGCGTTCATCCGGGCGTTCAACGCTATCAGCACCTACAAACCCCGCTACAAGTTCAGCAGCTGGATCTTCAAGATCGCCAACAACCACACGATCGACTATCTCCGGAAGCGCAAGCTGGACACGGTTTCCATCGACGGGTCACCCCACGCGAGAAATCCCGAGGAGGAAGCCCAGACCCGACTGGTGGTTGAGTCCAACGAGGAAGCCCCCGATCGGTACGTGGAGTCCAAGGAACTCGGCGGCCAGATCGAGGAAGCCATCGGCCGGCTCCGGCCTGAGTACAGGGCCGCCGTCCTGCTCCGTCACGTAGAGGGATATACATACGAAGAAATCGCCGACATCATGGACCTCCCCTTGGGGACTGTGAAGACGTATCTCCACCGTGCGAGGGGGGAGCTAAAAGCCCTTTTGGCCCACGTGGATTCGTGACCTCGAAAGGGATTGGGACAGGGCCAGAAATGTTGAAACTTCTAAATGATTCCGGCCGTAGTGGAATCGAGAACCTCATGGGAGTAGAAAAGCGTGGCATTTGAAGGCGATCCGAGGCATTTGACCTCCGAGCAGATCCAGGAGTTCCTGGACCGACAGCTGACTCGAGAAGAGGAAGCGTCGGTGCAGGAGCACCTCTCTGCTTGCCCTCACTGCCAGGGGGAGTTGGAAGGTTGGAAACTCCTGTTTTCCGACCTCGGGTCCCTCCCGGAATTGGATCCGGGTAGGGTATTCCACCAAGAGATAATGGGACAGGCTCCGGTCCTCGCACCCGAAAGAACTCCCGGCCGACGGGCTGCCCGGAAGGCCAGGAAACTGGCGGAAGCCCATATCCCACATGGGAGCATTCAAGACTACCTGGAGAATCTCCTTCCCCCCCAACCAGCGGCCCGGGTGGAAGCCCATCTGGCTTCCTGCGACTCCTGCCAATCCCGGGTTCAAGAATGGCAGGCGCTTTTGGGGGCGTTCCCACGTTTGGGCCATTTCGCGCCGAAACCCGGCTTCGCCGAGCGGGTCATGGCTCAGGTTATGGTTCCGGCTCCGGTCCCCGTCAGGGCCGGGGGGTTGTCCTCCATTCCTGGGAGGGCCTTGAACTGGGTTCGCGGTGTCCTTCCCCAAACCAGACACGGCTGGGCGGTGGTGGGAGGTATGGCCTCCGCGCCAACCATTACCGTCGTGACCCTGGTTTACCTCCTTTTCTCCCGTCCTCTCCTTACGCCGGGGAACTTCGTCTCCTACCTACTCTGGAAGGGGTCATCCTTCCTTGATGTGGCAGCAGGCACGGTTTCGAGCTTGGTAACGGAGAGCGGGACCCTGTTAAGGCTCGTGACATTCTTGGAGCCAGTAACCCAGTCCCCACTTCTCATGGGCCTGGGTGGGCTGGTCTTCTCTCTTTTCAGTGCAGGCGCTCTTTGGGTTCTCTACAGGAACCTCATCGCCACTCCACCGGATGATCGTTATGCGCGTGCTCGGGTTTAGGCGACTCCCTCTTGCGCCGATCCTAGCGTTCCTCGCCCTGGCGCCCCCGGGAGCCCAGGGGCAGCTCCGGACCGTCGTCTCGAATGAGATCGGCGTCTCCCCCGGGGAAGCCACGCTGAGAATCGGCTTCCAAGACCATGGGGAGCTATCCATCTCCTTCCAGGAGGGGCAGGTCCTCGTGGACGGGGAAACAATCGGGAGCTACGAGAGGCGCGACGCCCTGGATTCCGCCTGGCGTTCGCTCCTGAGCGAGGTCATCACCCTGGACGACGGTCCTTTGGCCGAGGCGCTGAACGACTGGGATCCACCCCGAAGCCTGACGGGATCGGCGGCTGACCTCGCTGCTCGCATCGACCAGGTCCTGGAATCCTCCCTTGCCAAAGGCGATGTCACCGACGCAGCCACCGACCAGGGTGAGATCACCGTATCCATCGGTGGGGAGGAAGGTCTGCTTTCTGCCCTCCTCAGCCGAACGGGCGCACTCAGTAGCCTAGCCGAGGCGATGGAGGGTGCCCCCCTCAGCGACTTCATCCTCAAGATCGGAGAGGACGTCGTAATCGAGGAGGGCGAGTCGCTAGAGGGTAGCCTGGTCCTCGTAGACGGGGATCTGCATGTAAGCGGCTCGATCGAAGGAGACGTGGTTGTCATCGGCGGGACGGTTCACCTCCTGGAAGGGGGTGAGATCACCGGCAACCTACGGATCGCAGATGGAGGGCTGGAAGACAGTGGCGGTTCGGTGGCGGGCTCTCTCCTCGACCTCCAAACCGGGGACCTCCTCGAACAGGAACGGGAAGACCTTCGCCGTGAGCTGGAGTCGGAGCTTCGCCGTGATATCCGGGCTTCAATGGAGAAGGAGAGGCGCCAGAGCCCCAACGTGTTCTTTGGGTTCATGGGGAACGTTGGGGATGCCATCGCCGGCCTTTTAGAGAACCTGGTGACCTTCCTGATCCTCTCCATCCTGGGGGTCCTTGCGGTCCATTTCCAACGCGAGCGCCTCGAGGTGGTTGCCACCACGGCATACCGGGCACCGGTCCGGTCCGGAGTCGTAGGGCTGGCCGGAGGGTTCTTCATCGCACCCGTGTGGATCGTAGGAATTATCGCCCTGGCCATCACCATCATCGGAATCCCGGTCCTGCTGGCGTGGGTGCCCTTGTTCCCCATCGTGGCTGGCCTGGCAATCCTGTTCGGATACCTGGCTGTGGCGAAGAACGTCGGGGAGTGGGTAGCTGAGCAGGAATACAAAGGCCTCGAGTGGATTCGAGGCTCCAATATGTTTTATACGGTTGTGGCCGGCGTGGGAGCTCTCCTTCTCCCCAAGATCGCGGCCAATGTCAGCCAGATCCTCGGGATCCCCTTCCTTACCGGGCTGCTTGGATTCGCCGGATCAATGGTGACCTTCATCGCAGGAGCCGTGGGGCTCGGGGCCGTCCTCCTGACCCGGGGTGGGAAAATCCGACCGCTGGAGTCTTATTACGACTTCGAGGAGGAGTACTGGGCCGATGCTGAGCCTGCTCCCCGTTCGGCGGAGGAAGCCCCGCCGCAGGACCATGAGCAGCCGGCTGAGGCCGTGGTGGAGGAGTCGGCGGAAGCCGAGGCAGAGGAACCGGCTGAGGACGGCCCTGGGGACGCGGGAGACGCTCAAGCGGAGCCTGAAGCTCCCGGGGAGGAAGAAAATGTCTAGGGCCGGCGCTTCGTCCATGTTGCTGGGGGTGGTTTCGCTCCTGGTCTCCCTGCCCCAGGTGGCCGAAGCCCAGAGCTGGCGCTCGGTCACCATGTCTCGGCAGGTCTCCGGGGAAGAAGAGATCGACGTCCGGATCCGGTTTGGAGCCGGGCGCCTCACCATCCAGCCGGGGGAACCAGGGACGCTCTACAGGATGCGGCTCCGGTACGACGAGGAAGCTTTCGAACCGGTGGCGGAGTACGAAGACGGGCGGCTGGACCTTGGCGTGGACGGCACCCGCCACAAATTCCGATGGAAAAAGGACGATTCCCAGGAAATGGACCTCTCTCTCGCGAGGGGAGTCCCGATGAACCTGGATTTGGAATTCGGCGCCGTCCGAGCCGAAATAGACCTTGGCGGGCTTCAAATCACCGGATTGGAGCTCCAAACCGGGGCGTCCGAGTCCAGGATTGATGTATCGGCCCCGAACCCCATCCGGATGTCCGAAGCGAGCATGGAAGTCGGAGCAGCCGATTTCCACGCCCGGAACCTGGGGAATCTGAACACCGAAACGCTCGAGGTGGATGCAGGCGTGGGGAATGTGGTTTTGGATTTTCGTGGCGAGTGGCAAGGAAACGCCGACGTATCCGTCGATATGGGCCTGGGTGCGCTGGAGCTGCGATTCCCGGAGGGGCTCGGTGTCCGGCTGATCAAGGACACCTTTCTCACCTCCCTTGACTCTGAGGGGTTGGTGAAACGGGGCGACTCCTTCTACTCCCTCGACTGGGAGAGCGCTCAATACCGTGTGACGGTGGAAGTTGATGCCGCATTCGGTTCCATCGATGTAGTTTGGGTCCATTGAGGACCCGGATCGGATATAGATAGGAGAAAACGATGGGCACCCTCTTGACCTTCCTGGCTGTTGCTCTGGTCACCATGATCGCCGCGGGAGTCGTGATCTCGCTGGTGGGTATGGTCTTCGGACTGGCCGTGGGGTTGGCCCAGTTCCTTCTCTTCAAGGTCGCTCCCATCATGTTCTTGGGATGGCTGGGCTTAAAAATCTTCGACAAAGTGAGGAGCCGCCGTCGGATCTCGGTCTCAGACCAGCGCTGGCTCGATGGGGGTTGACGCCCTGAACGCATAGAAATGAAGAGAGAAAAAGAGCCGACCCCAACCGGGATCGGCTCTTTTTTCTTGCCGTCTTCCTGGGCCTTGGGCCGATATTGGCCCGGTGTTAAGCCTCCAGGACCTCTCTCAAGGTTCGAGCCACCCCCTTCAGGGCCTGGCCAGCCGGAGAGTCGGGGGATCCCGCCACCGGGGGAACGCCGGCGTCGCCACCTTGCCTCACCTTTGGGTCGAGAGGAACAGCCCCTAGGAAGGGGAGTTCCATGTCCTTGGCCAGGTCCTCGCCGCCACCCTTTCCGAATATGTCCACCATCTCACCACAGTGGGGGCATTCGTGCCCGCTCATGTTCTCGACGATCCCCAAAACCCTGGTGTTCACCTTTTCGAACATGCGAACGCCCCGGCGCACGTCTCCAGTGGAGATGTTCTGCGGGGTCGTCACCATCACGGCCCCATCGAGATCGATTGTCTGGACCAGTGATATCTGGGCATCCCCGGTGCCCGGTGGCATGTCGATCACCATGTAGTCCAGCTCGCCCCAGTCCACCTGCTCCAAGAACTGGCGGAGAATCCCTGAGATCAGCGGGCCCCTCATGATGGCTGGTTGGTCCGGATCGAGCATAAAGCCGATGCTCATGAGACGGACACCGTGGGCTTCCAGGGGCTCGATGACCTCGGCCCCTTCCTCTCCCGTAGCGCCGGGGGTCCGGGTTTCCCCAAACATCAGTGGGATGTTGGGTCCGTAAACGTCAGCGTCGAGGAGGCCGACTTTCAGACCTTCCTGGGCCAGGGCCACCGCCAGGTTTGCCGCGACCATGGACTTCCCGACACCCCCTTTGCCCGAGCTCACGGCAATGACCCGTTTAACGTCGGGGATCAGGCCGGGTTGGGGAGTGGGAGCCGGAACGGATCCCGGCTGGAGTCCGCCCTGCGGGCCGCTGGGGGCCGGGCCACTCTGCGGGAGCTGAACGTTCACCTTCACCGATGTGACACCTTCCACCTGGCCTGCTACGGACCTGAGTTCCTTCACAAGAGACCCCGGATCGTCGGGGGCCATAAAAAAAGCGAACCGCGCAGTGCCGTCGTCATCGACTTCGAGGGACCGGACCTGTCCGCGGGAAACAACGTCCACGCCGCCGGAGCTTGCCTGCACGCCGGAAAGGGCTGCCAGGATCGCCTGAGTAATCTGTTCCTTGTTCATTTCTCTCTCGGTTGGGGTGAAAGGCACACCGATCCTAGAAGATCCTTGTCATTTCGTCTACTCCCGACAGCCGATTTTGTACCGAGCCGCGTCTATGGGCGGAGCTCTTTTCGGCAGAGACCCGCCCGAACCGTTGCCCGGTTTCACAGGCAGTCATTTTTTTGATACCTTTCTGCCGAGCTTTTTCAGGCGCCGGGCCTTCGGCCCCTCTTTTTGTCGGAGGATCAGCCCGTTTTTTTCCCGCGAGCGCCTAACCGAAACGAGATCAAAAAGAGGACCCGCCACCTTGAGAGGGGATAGACGATGAGTTCAAGAGTTCAAGTTCCAAGGGCGATCAACGAAGTCGTAATGAACTATGCTCCGGGGAGCCCGGAAAAAGCGGAGCTGAAGGCCAAGTTGGCAGAGATGGCAGACCAGGTCGTCGACATCCCCCTCGTAATCGGTGGTGAAGAGGTAAGGACCGGGGACACGGGTCAAGTAGTGATGCCCCACGACCACGGTCATGTTCTGGCCAACTATCACAAGGCCGGTCCGGAGGAGATCAAGAAGGCCATCCAGGCATCCCAAGACGCCCACAAGGAATGGGCGGCGTGGCCGTGGGAAGACCGGGTTGCCATTTTCCTCAAGGCCGGAGAGCTCCTCGCCTCCACGTGGCGCTCGACCGTAAACGCCGCCACCATGCTCGGGCAGAGCAAGACGGTCCACCAGGCCGAGATCGATTCCGCGGCCGAGCTGGTGGATTTCTTCCGTTTCAACGCACAATTCGCCCAGGAGCTCTACGAGGAGCAGCCCATCTCGTCCGAGGGGATTTGGAACTCCGTGGAGTACCGCCCCCTGGAAGGGTTCATCTACGCCATCACCCCGTTCAACTTCACCTCCATCGCCGGAAACCTCCCCACTGCGCCGGCTCTCATGGGGAACACCGTGCTCTGGAAGCCGGCCCGGACCTCTATGCTTTCCAGCTACTACATCATGAAGATGCTGGAAGAGGCTGGAGTCCCGGCAGGCGTCATCAACTTCATCACCGGGAACTCTGCTGAGATCACCCGCCAGGTTTTCACCAACCCGGCGTTTGCGGGCGTACACTTCACCGGTTCCACGCCCGTCTTCAACTCCATGTGGACGGCGGTGGGTGAGAATATCAACAACTACAACGGCTACCCCAGGCTGGTGGGGGAAACGGGTGGCAAGGACTTCATCATCGCCCATCCATCTGCCGATCCGGAGGCTGTGAAAACGGCCATCGTCCGGGGTGGCTTCGAGTATCAGGGCCAAAAGTGCAGCGCCGCTTCCCGGATCTACCTGCCCGAGTCCCTCTACGCTGAGATCAAAGACGACCTCGTGGCCCAGGTGGACGGGATCGCCATGGGTGACGTCCGAGACTTCCGGAACTTCATGGGCGCTGTCATCGACACGGCCGCCTTCGACAAGATCTCCGGTTACATCGACCGGGCCAAAGAATCAGACGACATGGAGATCATCGCCGGCGGGGAATACGACGGCTCCAAAGGCTATTTCATCCGCCCGACTCTGATCTTGGCGAAGAAGCCCGACGTCGAGTGCATGTGTGATGAGATCTTCGGACCTGTCGTGACCATGTATGTCTATCCCGATGCTGAGTGGTCCGAAACCCTGGAGCTCGTGGATCAGACCGGGGAGTATGCCCTCACCGGCGCCGTATTCTCCAAGGATCGGGCAGCCGTCCTCGAAGCCAACAAGGCTCTCCGTTTCGCCGCTGGGAACTACTACATCAACGACAAGCCTACCGGGGCCGTGGTGGGTCAACAGCCTTTCGGCGGAGCTCGGGCTAGCGGCACGAACGACAAAGCCGGATCGAAGATGAACCTCCTCCGCTGGGTTTCAGCACGGACCATGAAGGAGACCTTCGTGTCACCTACCTCCTACGGGTATCCCTTCATGGGAGAGGAGTAACCACCGACGGATTTGATCTCTTCGGCGCGATCCTGAGAGGACAAGAAGGGAAAAAGAAGAGGCCCGGGGACCCCCCCGGGCCTCTTCCCTTTTCGAGCCGGCTGCACCGGGTCCCACGGCGCCCTCGGAACGGAGGCCGCCTCAGGCGAGGTTTTGCAGGAGATCGCTCAGGGCCTGGTATTCCTGGGCCGCTGGATTGTGGAACACCAACCGGCGCTGGACCAGGCGGCCCATCGTTTCTTCCGTTCCGTTTCCTGGAAGGAGACCCTGGACCTCCGCCTCCCTCACCCTCCCCCGGCCCTCCAAGGCCTGCCACACCTCCACTTCCTTCCATGAGGTGGAGCCGATGAGCTCGAAGGCCCCGGATTCGGTTTCGGACACCGCCGCCAAGGTTTGTCGTTCGAGCACAACCTCGATGGGATCCCGGTGGAGGTCCCGAATGCCCCGGAAGACAAAAAAGGCGTCTCGGGGCCGGTCCTCCTCGAGAAATCTCAGGAGCAGTTTCGCCACGACCTCGTCGGCACAGGAGAAATCGATCACGGTGACCTCGGAGAGGTCGATGACGGAGAGGCTTACCGGTCCGCTTTCCTCCGCCAGCACGTTCTCGATGGCCAATCGGACCGCCTGACCCGTTGGGCGAGTGACAAGAGAGGAATAGAGGGACGCCACCGTTCGACGTACGAGACGGCCGACGTCGATAGAGATCGGTCCCATCCCAAAATCAGACATCGTCACCTACCTGCGCAGGGAGGACGATGTGGATCTGAGCACCGGGGAACGCAGGGAGGTTCTCTTCCAACGGGGGTGACTCATCCCAGGGTGGTACATCCGCGATTCGAGCTGTTCCGCTTCGAATGGAGATGGCGCCGTCCCACCGGCGTACCTGTTTCCGAATCTGCTGGATTCCCTGCCCTCGCCCGGAATCAGGGAATCGGGTGAGACCATGGATGAAGGCCGCTTCGAGAGCGGTGGCGTCACCCCACCGGTCACCGAACCGGGTAGCATGGGTATCGGCCAGAGAACCTCTGAACCCCTTCCCGACGTCCGAAACAGCCAAAATCAACACTTGTCGGCCCAGGCGTTTTGCCCAGGTGTAGGTCTGGGCCGCTACCCACCCCGGCGCTTCGGCGTGTTCAATGATGTTCTGACATACTTCCGAGAGAATCACGCTGAACTGCACCACCGCGGAAGTGGGATAGTTCAGAGTTTTGGACAGGATTGCTCCCGCTTGTCTTTGGACCCTGTCCACCACTGCATGGATGTCGGTATTTGTGGTGATCGGTGTGATTTCCAGAAGGACGTCGGAACTGTTCCAGCTCCGCCGCGGGCTCTTCATCTCGATCTCGAAGATCGGTTCGGAAACTTCGAAGAACCGCATTCGTGCCAGATAGGTGGTTACGTCGGCACCTTCTGCGAGTTGAAGCCTGGGTAGGGATCCCAGTCGGTCCCGGGCAACGGTTCCAGCGGCCAGGAGGCCGATGATTCCGCTCGGATCCACCCACCGGAGATGTCGACCGTCGAAGAGGACCTTCCCGTCTTCACCCTTTTCAAGCTCCGCCGCCAGTTGATCGAAGGCGGTGGCATCAAGTGTTCCGGGAACAGGGATGATCTGCAACGGTGCTCCAGTTGGTCCGAGGGTGTCCTACCGGCTTTCGGAGCCGGCCAGGATGCTTACCAGATCGAGGGCTCAGAGGTCCCTTCGATCCCCGAGATGGAGATGGAGGCCCCTGGCCCCGCGATGCTCCACCGCGGCTCCAGCGTTTCGGTTGGCGAAGGCCATGGCTGCCTCTAATGGGTCGCCGCCAAGGAGCCGTCCAAAGAAGGTAGCTCCCCATACGTCCCCACATCCAGTAGGGTCACCAGAATCGTTTTCTTTCGGCGTTGGGACCGTCCCCCTGAGGCCACCTCCGACGATTTTGAACGGGCCCGTGGAGCTCC
>JANQDZ010000046.1 GCA_028278645.1 Longimicrobiales bacterium
CCCCAGGTGCCACTTCCTGGAGGAACGCCATACGCTCCTCACGACGATCCCACTCCTCCGGCACAAAAACGACGACCTTTTCGGGGGGGACCCACCCTGGGGAGTCGCTGATGGGCGTATCTCCTTCCCGGAGGCCGAACACCTGGATCAGCTGATCAGAGGTGAAATCTTCGTAAGACCCGGTGGGTGGAGCGGTTGGTTCGGGGAAAGCTGACGAAGCGGGCGGCGCGTCCTCCCCGCCGGTGCAGGCAAGGGCCAGGGCAAAGACTCCTATCAGGACGGGAAAACGAATATGCGGCTTGGGTAGGGAACAGGTGTTAGCCATTGAACCACTCCCGTTTTCGGCATTGTTCGGGGACCGTCGCTCAGAATACCCGTCCGGTTCCACCGTGTCGATGGGGCGATGATCGCGGCTGTACTCTTCTTCTAGGGCCTGTTCCTTGGATTAACTGTTACCCGAGTGAAGCGCGGGCCGTATCTTCCAGGCCTGAGCAAAAGAGGAAGAATCGTACTGTCAGGAGGCGCGGATGGACCGCCGGACCTTCGTGCAAGCCACATCAGCTGCTATGGCAGTGGGGGCTTTGGCCGGGTGCGATGGACTCCTGCCCACCGAGAAGCCCAACGTTCTATTCATCTCCCTGGACGATCTCAACGATTGGATTGAGCCCCTGGGCGGCCATCCACAAGCCAGCACGCCTAATCTCAGCCGGTTCGCTAAGGAGTCCGTCAACTTCACCCATTCCTACTGCGCCTCACCGTCCTGTCTCCCCTCCCGGACGGCCCTTCTCACTGGGATGCCGAGCTATCGCACCGGTTTGTATTCGAATTATCAATATTGGCGGGAAGTTCTCCCCGATGCCGTCACCCTGCCTCAACACTTCCAGGATAACGGATACTATGTGGCTGGGGCCGGGAAGATCTTCCATAACGATCAACCCGATCCGGATTCCTGGGACGAGTATTTCCCTTCGAAAGAACAACACATGCCCAGGTATCACTATCCCGCCCCTGGGCAGACCGTGAACATGCCGGTCTTTGAGGATATGTACCGGGACTTCGACTGGTCGCCCATACAGATCGAAGACGAAGAAACGGGGGATTATTCCTCGGTAGAGTGGGTGATGGACCAGTTGGGCCGAGGGCACGATGGGCCGTTCTTTTTGGCGTGCGGTATCTATCGTCCCCACGTCCCCTGGTACGTTCCGCAACAATACTTCGACATGTTTCCTTTGGAGGACGTCCAACTTCCTCCGGTCCTGGAGGGGGACCTGGACGACCTGGGGGAAAGAGCCGTCGAACTGGCCTACCGCAGTGGGCGCTACCATCACCATGTGGTTGAGGCAGGCCAATGGCACGAGGCGGTCCAGGGCTATCTGGCCTCCATCGCCTTCGCCGACGCCATGTTGGGAAGGTTGCTCGACGCCCTGGCTGCGAGCCCCCACGCTGAGGATACCGTGGTCGTGCTATGGTCCGATCACGGGTGGCAGCTGGGGGAAAAGGAGCACTGGAGGAAGTTCGCTCTCTGGGAGAACCTCATTCGGACAGTCCTTATGATGAAGGTCCCAGCCGGGACGCTCGGGTTGCCCGAGGGTTCGATTTCCGGTGGGCGGTGCGACAGGATCGTATCCCTGGTCGACCTCTATCCCACTCTGGTGGCGCTGTGTGGATTGAGCCCAAAGGATGGCCTCGAGGGCCGGAGCCTGATTCCTCTTTCGCGGGATCCGGGAATGGATTGGGATAATCCGGCCATCACCACGTATGACTTCAACGAATTCTCCATCCGAACTGAGGGTTGGCATTACATCCACTACATCGACGACTCCGAGGAGCTCTACGACCTCCGAGCCGATCCCGAGGAGTGGGCGAACCTGGCGGACGATCCGGATTTCCAGGGTGTGAAGGAAAGGATGGCAGCCATGATGCCTCGTGACCCAGCCCCTGTGGTCGATACGTCGTACGAGCTGGCACCCCACCATATTCCGCCCCTGAAGAGCAAGGAGGAGTACCTGCGGCGTCGTGCAGCTTCGGGCCAGGGTGAGGAATAGGCAGCCACTCACATCCGGGCCTCTTCCAGGAATTGCTTGCGTCCATGACCCCCGGGTCGGCAGTTTGACAAGCTATCGTTCGTTCCGACTGCGTTCGATTCACCTGTCTCCAAATGCGGCGCCCGGATCTATGAATGACCCGAATGTCTTTTCCAAAATTGATGCCGATCGGATCCTGAAACGAGCGGCGGAGATCGAGGGATCGGAAGACGCAAAACCTCTCACCCTCCAGGAACTCCGGTCGATAGCCCAGGAAGCCGGTTTTGGCGTCCACGCCGTGGAGCGAGCCATCGCTGAAGCAAAAAGGGCTGCTTCCCGGGAGGTCCGGACTCCGCCTGTCCAGAAGACAGGATTGGTCATCACTCACCTTTCCACCCACCGATCAGTCCCGGTGAGCGTCAGCTCGGAAGAACTGATGAGGGCAGTCCGGCTCTTTCAGCCCTATAGGGAGGGCCCGGCGCAGGTGAAGCTCGGAGAAGAGCAGATTACCTGGCGTGACCGGAAGGGAATCAGGTTCACGGTGACTTCTTCAGAGGCTGTGACCGAGATCCACGTCCATGTATCGAAGCCGATCCTCTTTCGCGGCAAGTGGATCGGATGGGTGAAATCGGCGGCAGATCGACTCGAGACCATGGTCTTCATGGTGGCGACTCAGGGTGCCGGGAGCGTGGACCTTCTCCCTTCTCTTCCGAAACCCGATGATCTGGGCGGTGCTGCGGGATAGACCTCCACATTCCCACTCCGAACTCGGAACGGACCGATGAAGGCCGAATACCCTACGGACGAAGAACCACGAGACTCCTTGACCCTCCGGGCTGTTCGGATCGTGGGCCTCCTCCTGGCTGTGCTCAGCGTCGCGGTTGGGGTATTCCTCTTCGAAAAAGGGGGGCTCGACGCGATCTACCCGGAATGGGGCTGGCTGATGGATGGCCTCATCGGCGGGGCTTTTATGGGGCTAGGCGCTGGTCTTGGTGTGACTTCCGTTGTCGGGGAAGGCCGCTGGCTCGACAAGCTTCGGGCTCGGAGAGCCGCCCGAGCCAGACTGGCCGAGGATACGGCCCGGTCTCTGCCGGCCAGCGAACGGCCAAACCGAACCGAGGACTCTTCCAATTGATTCCCGGGTCAGGGGCATCTGCCCGTTCCCCGTTCTTGCCACCCGCGGACCTTGATTGGAGCTGTACCGAGTTGTGAAGAAGTCCGCTGGTTTTCTGATGATTCTCCTGCTGGGAGTTCTCTCCTGCGACCAGGGTGTGGCGACCCTGGAGTACGAGGTGGTTCGGTCTCTCCCCCATGACGAGGGGGCCTACACGCAGGGCCTCCTGTTCCACGATGGGTTCCTGTACGAGAGCACAGGCCAGTACGGAACCTCCGGGATTAGGAAGGTCGACCTCGAGTCGGGGCAGATTCTTCATAGTGTGGATTTGGCCGACGAACGCTTCGGAGAGGGTTTGGCTTTGGCCGGATCGGAGCTGTATCAGCTCACCTGGAAATCCGGGCAGGCCTTTGTTTATGACGTGGACTCCCTTTCCCTCCTCAGGACGGTGGAGTATGAGGGGGAGGGGTGGGGCCTGTGTTTTGATGGAAACTCCTTCTTCATGTCCAATGGCTCGAACCGCCTCCTCCGCCGGAGTCGGGAGACGTTCGAGGTTCTGGGCCAGGTGTCGGTGACCAAGAACGGGTTCTCCGTTCCACAGTTGAACGAGTTGGAGTGTGTCGGCGAGCACATCTACGCCAACGTGTTCCAGACCGACCGGGTTCTTCGAATCGACAAACTGACCGGCCAGGTGGTGGGCGAGCTGGACGGCTTCCGCCTTTCCTTAGCTGCTCGGCGGGCCCCAAATCCGGAAGCCGTGCTGAACGGGATCGCCTTTGATCCTGAGCGCGGCGTGTTCTTCCTGACCGGGAAGTTGTGGCCGGTTCTTTATGAGATTCGACTGAACTGACTCTGTCCTTACTCTGAAAACTCTCCCGCTTCCCCGGAGGAGGCTAAGCCGGTGTCTGTTGGTTTGAGGGTCGTCGTAGGATTCCACATCGTCAGCTTTTTTCTGTGGTTGGTTGGACAGACAGGCGCTGTCTTCATGTACGACACCGTGGCCGGCTGGGGCCTCCAGGACCCCAGGAACCTGTTGGATCCAGTGATTGTGGAAGTGAACCGAGGCATCGGGTTGGCGGACACCCTGGTCATGCTTCCCCTCCACTCCGTTGCTGCATTGGGGCTTGTGAAGCGGAGGACCTACGGCCTCATCACCTCGTGGCTGGTTTTTGGAATGACGATCTACTGGCCAACGGTTTTCTGGAGCACACAGTACTTCTATGGCAAGGCCGGCGTGACCCACCAACCGACCCAACCCGAAGCCATCGTCCTTCCTGGTATCATGATGCTGATCGCCATCTGGGGCAGCTGGTTCCTGGCCAAACACAGGGGTGAATTCCAGTGAGCGAAGCGAGATGCTAGAGCCGACTCCGGTTACTTGGATCCTGGTTGTGTTCGGCTTCACGACCTGTCTCCCCCTGTTCTTGGCCCAGACGATCATCCTGAAGGATCCTGAAGGCCAGAAGGCGAAGGAGTGGCTGGTGGGGGAGGGAGAAGAGTGGCGAGATCGGATGCACTTTCGATCCGCCGTTGGAATGGCCTGGGCGGATTGGATCGTGTTTGTGCCTCTCCTGGTAGTGGGGAGCGCAGGAGTCGTTCTGGGCGAGGTCTGGGGGTACCTGACCTGGGCAGCGGCGGGGTCCATCTCTCTTTACATCAACGTCGTGCTTTGGTTCATGGAGCGCGAATATGTGTATCCGTCCAGAGGCCCGGTGAAGTACTTCACCTATTACTGGGGCTTTTTTGTGTATTGGGGCCTGCTGGCGATAGGCTACTCCGTTCTCCGGTTGGTGAACGTATGAACCGGCCCCTGGCCCTGAGCTGGCCCAGGGGGAAATCCGGGACGACTATATCGTGGGCCTCTACAGGGACGAGCTCGAAGTGGAATACGCGCATGTCTATGAGCTGGTGAAGCCGGCGCCGGTCCCGACGGAGCCTTCGGGGCGGTGAAGGGTTGCAGATTTCCATATCGCCCCTGAAGAGAGCTGAAGGGAACGTGTCCAAAGTCAAAGTCACCCGCCACATCGAGGCCCCTGTCCAGAAGGTCTTCCAGACCGTTTCGAACATCGAGGGGTTTTCCAAGGCCGTTCCACACATCGTCGATGTGGAATTCCTCTCCGAAACGAAGACCGGTGTTGGTACCCGCTTCCGCGAGACCAGGATGATGGGCAAGCGGAAGGCATCCACGGTTCTGGAGGTCACTGAGTATGTGGAGAATGAGCTGGTCCGTCTGGTGTCCGACGCCGGCGGGACGATCTGGGATTCGGCGTTTATCGTAGAGCCGGACGGCGTGCATACCCTTCTGACGCTCAGGATGGACGCCAAGCCCTATAAGTTCCTCCAGAAGATCATGGTCCCGCTCATTATGAAGGGATTCATGACCAAGGCGCTGGCGGCGGACATGGACGCGGTAAAGGAGTACTGCGAGAAGTGACCACCCGGCGAGCCGGCTTTTGACATGCCCAAGCGGCCCGGACGGCTCCCATCTTACGTCTGGACCTTTCTGGCCCTGGCCTTCGGCCTCACCCTGGGAGGCCTGTTCCCGAACCCGTTTGAACCCGTAGCTACCGCAACCTCACTCCTGATCCGGGGAGTCGTGGCGGTGGTTCCCCTTCTAATCCTCGCAGCGCTGAGTCCGGCAATCGCCACCCTCGTTCGTCGTGGATTGGCGGGGCGCTTCGCTGGTTCGGTGGTCGGGTGGTACGTAGGGACCTCACTACTGGCAGGGATGCTGGCCCTGGTGGCTTCGTCTCTGGTGTTCAGGATTCCATTCTCCACCGGAGGGGACGGGGCGTTGGCCGAAGCCTTGGCCATGCTCCGGACGTTCGGATCGGGAGGGGCTTCTCTTCCCCTGCTGGCAATCCTCGCCGGAGTGTTTCTGGGGATCTTCGGCGCTCGGCACGATCCGACCTATGCCGTCCTGACCCGGATCGCCAGATGGATCGAAGGGGCTGGGACCCGGTTGGGTTATGTCCTCCTCCCGCTGATCTTGGCATTCGGAATCACCCTGGGCGTGCGCTTCGGTGCCCGGATGGGGGTGTCGCACTACCTCTCGATGGCGGGATATACCGCCATCCTCTGCTTGGCGTGGTGGGCCTTCTACACCTATGTGCTGGTCCGATGGGTTGGACGGCGGGAGGTAGGACCGGTCATCAGGGACTACTATGTGCCCACGGCCGTGTTTGCGGCGGGCACCTGCTCGTCTCTAGCCACTCTTCCGGTCAACCTTGCCAACGCAAAAAAGGTCGGGGTTCGGGACGAGGTAGCGGACTTTGTGATCCCTTTTGGGGCCGTGGCGAATTTGGACGCCAGCGCGTTGGCTTACATGGCGTACGGCCCTTTTGTCATCAGCTACGTCTTCGGATTTGAGTTGAGCTGGGTGACCATGCTGGCCGCTTGGCCGGCCATCGTTCTCTTCACCATCGCGGCACCCGGCCTTCCGGCTGGGATGGGAACAGCTCTTTGGAGCGCCACCCTGTTTGCCAACGTGCTGGGACTTGAGGGGCAGGCTCAAGGGGACTTCATCGCAAGCTGGATTGCCCTTTCTGGCGGTATTCCCGACATGCTGCGGACGGCAACCAACTGTACCGATGATGGCTTTACAGCCATCATCTTCGACAACCGTTTTGACGAATTCTTCGGGAGATCCAATGAGTGACCCTTTGGAGGAGAGTGGAAAAGGTGTTCCCGAGGCGAACAGCCGTGATGAAGGGGGGGTGGACGCGGGAGATCTGAACCTCGGAGCCCGCCGCCTGGCGGAGGTGAACGGACGGATCAAAGACGGTGAAGCCGTCGTGATCGTCACCGACCCGGAGCTGGAGCACTACGCTGCCTTGGTGGAGGAAGCCGCCCGGTCGTGTGGCGGGGTCGTGACAACCTGCGTCATTCCAGTCAGGAGGCAGGACGGGGAAGAACCACCCGAGCCCGTCGCCAAGGCCATGGCTCGAGCCGATGTGATCTTCTCACCTGTAAGCATTTCAATCACACACACCCGAGCCATGAGATCGGCACTGGAAGCCGGCGCCAGAGCGATCCTCATGACGGCTTACACCGACGAGATCCTCACCAGCCCAGCCCTTCTAGAGACGGACTTCCACGCGCAGGCGGCGGTCTGTCACAAAATCGGGGATGCTTTTACCGAGGGAAGTCAGGTTCGCCTCACATCGCCCAGGGGAACGGATCTTTCTTTCTCCATCGAGGGGAGAACGGCCAATGTTCTCACCAACGTTCCGGATCCTGGACAGCTAGCTCCGGTCCCGGACATCGAGGTGAACGTGGTGCCGGTGACGGGGAGTGCCAACGGGCTACTGATCGCAGATGCCTCGGTGCCTTATCTAGGAATCGGAATCCTGGAGGATCCAGTAATCTGCACGGTGGAGGACGGTTACATCACAAGAATGGAGGGCGGTGCGGAGGCGGATCGAATAAGGGTTTACCTGTCTTCCTTCGGGGACCACAACTGTTTCAACGTGGCCGAGTTGGGGGTTGGCTTGAACCCGAACGCTCGCCTCACCGGTGAGATGCTGGAGGACGAAGGTGTGCTGGGCACCATCCACATCGGGATCGGTACCAGCCATACCCTGGGGGGGGAGATCGTGGCCCCCACTCACTACGACCTGTTGATGTGGGAACCGACCATCGAGGTGGACGGACGAGTCGTCCAGAGGAACAAGGAGATCTTCGGGTGAAAACAGGGGCGGCAGTCCTGGTGAACGACTGTGCCGTCGTTGGCCAGGGAGATCAGGTGGCCGTGGTCACGGACGCCGGGTTGAGGGCCATCGCGGATGCCCTGGTGGAGGCCGTTTCAGGTGCCGGGGGTACCCCAACCCTTGTACTTCCTCCCACCCGCGCCATCGACAATGAAGAGCCGCCGGCCACGGTGGCCAGTGCTCTCAAGGGTGCGGACGTGGTCTTCCTACCGGTGGCATTGGCCATGGCCCACACCCGGGCGGTGCGGGAAGCCATCGCAGAGGGCGCCCGCGTTGTATCCATGACGGCTTTCACGCCGAGGATGATGCGAGAAGGAGGGTTGTTCACCGACTTCCGGGCCCGGCAGCCCGTTTGTGTTGCCCTGGCTGATCGACTGTCCGGGGGCTCTTCCCTCAGGGTGGTCAATCCAGCCGGGACCGAACTATCCATGGGGCTGAAGGGCGTGGAGGGAAACAGCCACGCGTGCCTCCTGGACGGTCCGGGATTCACCGCCGTTCCCAACATCGAAGCCAACTGCTCTCCCACCCAGGGAACGTGTGCCGGCCGCCTGGTGGTTGATGGGAGCATCCCCTATTACGGCGTCGGTGTGATCCAAGAGAACGTAGAGTTCGTCATGGAGGAGGGGTTCGTCACGTCCATCTCCGGTGGTGATCAGGCCCGCTTCCTCTCCGACCTCCTGGCCGACCAGGACGATCGCTGGGTGTACAACGTCGCCCAGTTCGCGTTTGGGCTGAACCCGGACTGCACCGACTTCACCGGGGAGATGCTGAACGACGAAGGAGTGAACGGGACGATCCACCTGGGAATCGGGACCTCGGCAAACCTCGGTGGCACCGTGTCCGCAAAGACCCACTTCGACGCTATCATCCGGGAGCCTACCGTCTGGATCGACGACGAAATCGTGGTGCGGGAGGGCGAGGTTTTGGTGACGCCTTAGGCTTGGCACGGACCGGTGTCGGCCCCGTGCTTGGCGATGCTGACTTCCTCCTGCTAGGCAGGTCCGACATCCACTTGCTGGGCCGGATTCTGAAAACCTTCGTACATTCCCGTCCGGGAGGCAGGGGAGCCTCCCGTTCTAACCCACTTCGGGAGGACCCCCATGACCACCGGGTTTCGTGCCGCCGTCGTCCTTTTGTCTTTTTTCGTCTTCACGCCTCATGCGTCTGCCCAGGACACCACGCCCGAGGGCGGGAAGAAGCACATGACCATGGAGGAGTCGCTCCTGCTTCCCTCATGGGGCAGCTACCAACTCTCCCCTGACAACACCAAGCTGGTTTTTACGAAACGGGAGATGGATTCGGAGGAGTGGGAGAGCGTCACCCACATCTGGGTTTATGATCTCGAGTCCGGAGAGTCGTTCCAACTCACGAACTCGGCGCGAGGCGAGAGCAATCCCCGGTGGCTTCCGGACGGACGAGTGATATTCACCTCCCGGCGGGGGGAGGGGGAAGACGCGGAAAACCGCCTCTGGGTCATCTCACTCCAGGCGGGAGAGGCCCGTCCTTTCTTCGATGACGAGGAGGCGCCCACCAGCGGTGACTTCACCGAGGACTACTCCAAGGTGGCCTTTACGGAAACGTCGGATCGCCCCGATAAAGAAGAGTGGGAGGAGCGGGAGAAAAAAAGGGACGACGCATACTATGCCGAAAAGAAGCTCACCTACAGTCACATCTGGGTCTACGACGTCGAGTCGGGGGAGAAAGCCCAGATCACCGACGGCGAGTTCGATCACTCGGGTCCTCAGTGGTCCCCTGACGGGGAATGGATCGCTTTCACCTCCAATCGGACCCAGTCTCGCATGGGGGATCCGGATCGAAGCGACAACTCGGACATCCTCGTCGTCTCGGCCGCCGGCGGAGAACCACGAAACCTCACGCGGCCCAACCGTGGTCCGGACCGAGGGCCAGTCTGGTCCCCCGACGGATCTTTGATTGCCTTCACGGGCAGCGTCACAGAGAACAGCGGGGCCAGTCAGAGCGACCTTTTCGTGGTGCCGGTTTCCGGAGGACCGCCTCGGAATCTCACGGAGGGTTTGGACTATTCGGTTTCGGGGGTCCAGTGGTCCGAGGATGGCCGGGACATCTTCTTCGGTATTTCGAAGGGCCTCACGTCCCTCTTCTACCGGGTCGCGGTTGGCGGCGGTGAGCCGGCGGTGGTCCTTCCCGACGACGACTTCATCTACGGTGGGGTGAGGCTCTCAGACGACGGCACGAAACTCCTCTTTACCGGGAGCACTCTCGATACATCGGGGGAGGTGTTCATCGCCAACGTCGATGGATCCGACATCGAACATGTTCTGAGCCCGACGAACCAGATGGAGGATTTTGAGCTGGCCCGCTCCGAGCTACTCACCTGGACCGGTCCGGACGGATGGGAGATCGAGGGGATTCTCACCTATCCTCTGGAGTACGTGGAGGGTCGGGAATACCCCCTGATTCTGCAGGTTCACGGGGGTCCCCACGG
This sequence comes from Longimicrobiales bacterium, assembly GCA_028278645.1. Classification (GTDB taxonomy): domain Bacteria; phylum Gemmatimonadota; class Gemmatimonadetes; order Longimicrobiales; family Gaopeijiaceae; genus JABDNZ01. The sequence continues at coordinate 10,312 of JANQDZ010000046.1, forward strand.
CCGATTCTCCAAGAGCTTCAACTCGGGATCACAGATTTGGGCGGCGCGGGGCTACGCCGTCCTCCGCGGGAACCCGCGGGGCAGCTCCGGCCGGACGCTGGAGTTCTCAAACGCCAACGTCATGGATTGGGGCGGGAAAGATTTCCAGGACATCATGGCAGGCGTTGATCACGTCATCGGAATGGGTGTAGCGGATCCCGACAGGATGGCCATCATGGGTGGCAGCTACGGTGGCTTCATGACCTTTTGGGCCGTCACGCAGACGGACCGCTTCAAAGCAGCCATCGGCCACGCGGCCATATCGGATTGGTTCTCCTTCTATGGCCAGACGGACATCCCGTACCTGTTGGAGTTCGGGTTCGGTGGACTGCCGTGGGTCACCAAGGACGTGTTCGAGCGTTGGTCACCTATCGAACATGCAGAGAACGTGGTGACGCCTCTACTCATTACCCACGGTGAGGAGGACCTTCGGGTGCCCATTCCCCAAGCCGAGCAGTACTACCGGACGCTGAAAAAGATGGGTAAGACCGTGGAGTTCCTGCGCTTCCCGAGAGAGGGTCACGGGATCAGAGAGCCTCGTCACCGCCTCTTCCTGGATAAAGAGCAGAGCAAATGGTTCGAGAGGTACGTCCTCGGAGCAGGAGGCTGAGCGTGAGAGGTTTTCCCCTTTTTGGCCCGGCATCCAGGGTGGTTCGACGGGCTTCCGTTCTAGCCACATTTGGGCTGGCGGCGGGCGCAACCCCCGGGGCTCTCATGGGCCAGGTGGATGTTGAGTATCTCCAGTCTGCGGTGACAAAAAAGATGGGCCTCCCTTTCTCGGATGCCGTGAGGGTTGGAGACATGCTCTTTCTGTCGGGTCAGATAGGGAATCGTCCCGGCGAGATGGAGTTGGTTCCCGGAGGAATTCAGGCTGAAACCCGTCAGACCATGGAGAACATCAAGGCCGTTCTCGAAGCGAACGGATCTTCCATGGAGCGTGTGGTGAAGTGCCTCGTAATGATGGCCGACATCGAAGAGTGGTCAGCCATGAATGAGGTCTACGTCACGTACTTCCAGGACCACTTCCCGGCGAGAAGCGCCCTCGCGGGGACGGGCCTTGCTCTTGGAGCAAGAGTGGAAATCGAGTGCTTGGCCACGGTCGGAGAGCCTGCTACTCCCGCAGGCTCTCCATGGGATCCACTCGACTGGCCGTAAGGGCTGGGACAAGGCTCGCCATCACGGCTACGGCCAGCAGGGTGAGAGCCACTGAACTGTAGGTCAGGGGATCGGTGGCGACGACCCCCGTGAGGAACCCTCGTATGAAGCGCGAGAGGGCCAGGGCCAATCCGATTCCCAGTGCGACCCCGATCCCCACGATGCCCACCGACTGGCCCACCACTTCTCTCACTACGCGCGAACGCTTAGCGCCCAAGGCTACCCGGATTCCGATCTCTCGTGTCCGGGAGGCCACTGATCTGGACACGACTCCGTAGATCCCGATCCCTGCCAGCACAAGGGCCACCCCGGAGAAGATAGCGATGAGAAGCATGTTGAACCGGGGCTGAACCAGGCGGCTCCCGATAAGGGCATCGTAATCGTTCACCGTTCCCACCTGGATGTCTGGATCCACGGAGTGGATCCGGTCGGTTACCTGGAGCTGAACGGCAGCGGGATCCGTCTCGGTGCGGATCACGAAGTAGGAGAAGGGGCGGGTGTACTGGGCCTGAGGCCAGTACATCTCGGCCCCCGTTGCCGCGTCGGGGTTGAAGGGAGGGACATCGGCCACCACGCCTACGACCTGACGGGAGCCGTCATGGAGCTCCATCCAGACTTCTTGGCCCAGGGGATCCTCGCCCGGCCAGAGGCGGTTGGCAAAAGTCTCGTTCACCACCATGACCATTGGCGCGTCCGGGTTGTCCGCCGTCGTAAGGCCCCGTCCCCTCAACACCGGGATGCTCAGGGTTTCAAAGAAGGACGGACTTACATCGAACCACCGGGCCTGCTGACCGGTTCCTCCCTGTCCGGCCTCCTCAGCCCTGAGGACCTGATCCGACTCGAAACCGCCGAACAAAGGTCCGGCCGACGTCCGGGCTACCGACCGCACCCCTGGGAGAGCCAAGAGCTCCAGGTCCAGGGTCCGGTACAGGTTCATGATGGCGTCGGTGCTCTGGTAGGAACTGGTGGCCGCGTAAACCGAAACCACCAAGAGGTGGTCCCGATCGATGCCTGGATCCCATCGATAGAATGATGCGAAGCTGCGAGTCAGAAGTCCGGCGCCCACCAGGAGTGCCAGGGCCAGCGCCACCTCGGAGACCACAAGGGCACCGTTGATCCCACCTACAGGGCCCTTTCTTTTTCCATGGCGGGTTTTCCGAAGGGCATCCATGGGTCGGATGCGGGATGCACGGGCCAGCGGGGCAATTCCAAAAAGGACCGTGGCCAGGACGGCGAGACCAAGGGTAAAAACCAAGACTCTGCCGTCGACTGCCACTTCGCTCAGGCGCGGGATGCCGGCTGGGGCCAGGGAAAGGAACACAGGGGTGGCTACCCAAGCGACGGCCAGCCCGACGCCGGCGCCCAGGAGTGCCAGGATCAAACCCTCAGTCAGGAGTTGTCCCGTCAAACGGCCTGTCCCAGCGCCAAGGGCGGTCCGGATCCCCATCTCCGACTCGCGACTGGAAAGCCGGGCCAGGATCAGGTTTGCTATGTTCGCGCAGGTGATGAGTAGCACCAATCCCACGGCGCCCAGGAAAAGAAAGAGTGTGTTCTTTACCGGACCGACGACCCGGTCGTGGAGCGTGGTGAGCTGGAGTCCCCAACCCTGGTTCGCCTCAGGGTATTCCTGAAGGAGCCCCTGGCGAATGACGTTCAATTCCTGCCTCGCGACCTCCAGGGAGGCATCCGGATTCAAGCGGCCGATGGCGTAAAAGCCCCTCCAGTCCCGGTATTCGTTGTCCCGTGGATCGATGTGGAGGGGCAGCCAAATATCGGCCCCTCGCTCTCCAGCGGTCTGGGGCGGCTTATGTCCCTCCCGGAGGACCCCAATCACCTCAAAGGTCTCACCGGAGAGCGTGAGCGTGGTACCTACGATGGTAGGGTCGGACCCGAACTGGGCCTCCCAAAAGTCGTAATCGAGGACGGCTCGATACCGGTTCCCCTCCAGCTGGTCTTCGTCTCGAAAAACTCGCCCCACTGCCGGTTGGTAGCCCATGACCCGGAAGAGTTCGGGATTGGCAAGGAGGCTTGAGAGGTCCTGGGCGCCATCCGAGGTCTCCAGGATGTGGCCCCACCACCGAAATACGCCGATGTCCTGGAAAGACCCGCTTCTCTCTGCCCAGTCCGCTACGTTCGGGGGTGATGCCGTCACACACCGGCCCGGATCGTCGGGAAAGGTCTCGCAGATGGACACCAACTGGTCGGGAGCGTTGAAAGGCAGGTCCCGGAAGAGGATGCCGTTCACCACCGAGAAGATTGCGCTGTTCGCTCCGATTCCGAGCCCGAGGGTGAGGATGGCGACAAATGCGAAGGTGGGGTTTCGCCGGAGGGTCCGGAACGTGTGTCGGGCGTCGATGCGGAAGTTCTGGACGGTTCCGACTCCCCAGGATTCTCTGGCTTTCTCTTTGTGGTACTCTGGCTCACCAAAATCCCGCCGGGCCTTCCTGACGGCTTCGTCAGGCGGGACCCCCGAGTCCATGAGCTTCTTGGCTTCCATCTCCATGTGGAAGGCCATCTCCTCTTTCATGGCCTCTTCTAGGCGGCTGGGGAAAAGGACGGCCCGGAGCCGGAAGAACAAGCGGGAAAAGAATCTCATGGGAGTTCCTCAGGAGGTAGCCATGACGCGCGTTACGGCTGACGCGAGGCGAGACCAGTGGGCCGCTTCGACGGCCAGCTGCTTCTGACCCGCCCGGGTGAGCCGGTAAAACCGAGCCTTCCTGTTGTTCTCCGTGAGGCCCCAGTAGGACCTGATCCATCCTTCCTGTGTGAGCTTGTGCAGTGCCGGGTAAAGGGACCCTTGGTTCACCTGGAGTTCGTCGTCGGAGATGAGCTTGATACGCTCGCAGATTCCCCAGCCGTGCATGGGATCCATGGAAAGGACCTTCAAGACGAGCATGTCCAGCGTCCCGCGGATCATGTCGGATTGTTGCTTGCCCACGTTAGTGCCCCTCGGCTGATGGCATAGTCAGGGTTCCTCTAGAATTTCTACATCTAGAAAAACTAGAGGTATACATACCTATGACGGATCGAGATCGCAAAAGGTTTCCTGTGGCGGTGGCTCCCACCGTTCCGCACCTTTATTTCGGATGGTGACCTCAGGGCGGGAGAGTGGCGAAAAAGTGGAGCCAACATCAGGAGGATCGCGTGCTCATAGCGGGCATGAACTGGATGCAGGTTGAGGAATACCTGAAGACGGATGACAGGGCGGTGGTCCCTCTGGGGAGCACCGAGCAGCATGCGTATCTGAGCCTCATGGTGGATGCCCTCATCCCCGAGAAGCTGGCCGCGGAAGCAGCAGAGCCGCTCGGGATACCCGTCTTCCCCGTGATCCCTTATGGGATCAGCCCCTACTTCACCGCTTTCCCGGGCACAGTATCTCTAAGGGTCGAGACCTATCTGTCGCTAATCCGAGACGTCCTCGACTCCCTGTCGCGGGCGGGTCTTCGACGGATCGTGTTTGTGAATGGTCATGGAGGGAACGCACCGGCTGCCGCTCTTGCGGCCGAGTGGATGGCGGACAACCCCGGCCACAAGGTGAAGACCTTCAACTGGTGGCTGGATCCGAAGACCGTCGAGAAGATGAAGGAGTTCGATGAGGTAGGGTCCCATGCATCATGGATGGAGAACTTCCCGTGGACGCGCCTGGAAGGAGTAGTACTCCCGGACGAGGCGAAGCCCCTTTTTGACTATGCCCGCAAGGCCGTGCTGGATCCGGCCTCTTTCAGGGCGGTTCTTGGGGATGGGAACTACGGTGGGGTGTACCAGAGGCCTGACGAGGAGATGCTTGCCATCTGGGAGGTCGCGGTAAGGGAAGCCAGAGCGCTCTTGGAGAAGGGGTGGGACTGACCATGAACATCGATTTATCCGGGCGGACGGCCGTCATCACAGGTGGGGGGCACGGACTGGGGCAGGAAATGTCTCGTGCCTTCGCAGCTCTAGGCGCGACCGTATGGACCTGTGACCTGGACCAGAAAGAGCTCGATGAGACCCGGGATCTTTGCGGGGACCGGTGCGAGGTGCGGGTGGTGGATGTCAGAGAGAGGGGAGACGTCAGCGCGTTTGTCGCGGAAGCTTCCAAGGAATCCGGTCGCATAGACGTGCTGGTGAACAACGCCGGGGGAGTGGCTGGCCAGACCGGAAAGCCCTTGGAGGAGATCACCGAAGAGGAGTGGCGGGTGATCTTCGATGTGAACTTGAACGGTGCATTCTATTTCTCCCAAGCCGCGATTCCCGGGATGAAGGGCTCTGGCTGGGGACGGATCATCAACATCTCTTCGGGAGCCGGCCTGAGGGTCAGCCTGACGGGGATCCAGGCCTACGCGTCGGCAAAGGCCGGCTTGATCGGATTCACTCGGCAACTGGCATCGGAGTTGGGGCCATGGGGAATCACCGTGAACTGCGTTGCTCCGGGATTTATCCGGTGTAACCCGATGACCGAGAGGCAATGGCAGTCGTATGGAACGGAAGGTCAGGAGAAGCTGGTGGCGTCCATCGCCACGCGCCGGCTAGGCCGCCCCGAGGACATAGCTCACGCCGTGCTCTTCTTCGCCTCGGATTTTGCTTCTTGGATCACCGGTCAGACGCTGGCGGTGGATGGCGGGCGGTAGCGCCTGCCCTCCCCTACCGGGTCCAGATCAGAAGCACGCCACACCCGCCATTGGTGCCACCCCACTGCGAGGGCACGTTGGATGCCCGGGTATACAACTCCACCGCCGCGATCTGGTCGAGGTCTACCGCACCCTCCAAGCCAGTCCACGGAGAGTCCATGCCGGCCTCGGCGTTTACGAGCACACCATCGACATAAACGGCTGGCCAACAGAACCCCGGCATACCAACGACCGCACTGGGGCCACTAACAGTGCCGGAACGGAATGCGATCCCCGTTCCGGATCTCCCGTGAACCAGTCGTATGCCGGGAGCATTCCGGAAGAAGTCCTCCACGGTACGGGGGTTTCTCCGCCGGATCTCCTCGGGGGTAATGAAGTGTCCGAAACTGCTGGCCTGCCGATCAGTGTACCCAGCACGCCTTAGGTGTTGAAACATCAGGCTTCGTTCGGCCGCCACCTTGATGGAGTCCAGGATAATGGGCTTGGGCTTGAGATAGATCTCCACCGTGATAGACCCACCCTCCGAAAGCTCTAGGATCCCATCGATGGAGGGACTGTATCCCAGTGCCTCGGTCAGGACGTAAAAGGAGCCTGGGCGGGGAGCTTTCAGGGCGAAAGCACCATTCGAGCTGGTCGCCGACCCTGCAACGGAAACGAAAGTCGTATCCAACAACACTACGCTCGCCGACACCACCGGGACGCCAGATTGGAACTCAAACACCCGACCCAAAACCGTCTGGGCCTGGGCCGGAATGGGGTTTGTGAAAAAAGCGAGGGCCAAAGCCCCTCGGATCAACAAACCTCGGTCCAGGCGGGAATTCGAGTCACCCATTCGACAGACCTCCCAAGAATGCTAGAGGAGCCAGGTGAGTTCCCCAGAGAGACGCCGACGCCAGATGGGTCCCTGGATCCACTGCGATTGATACTCCCGCACCGCGTGAAAGCTCCTCTTTCTCGGAATCAATAATGGGGGAACGGTATGCCTCAAGGTGCGGCCAAGGCCCGAGCCAGGCACGCGCGTCCTCACAGCAGGCACCCGAACGGGCCGCTTTTTCTGACGTCTCCCTGGCGGGGCCCGCTACCAGCGGCGCACCATTGGGTGCGCTTCAACGGCAGCGCTCAACTTCGAGCGCTTTAACAGCCGCGCACCACTGGGTGCGCTGGCTGCCGCGCCCCCGGGGGGGCAGGCTACACCGTGAAGGGCGGCTTGGAGTATCCTGCCTCCGTTCGGCTGATCCTACGTTCCGCCACCAGGGCTTCCAGGACCAGTTCGCATGCTGCGGCCTTCACCCCGGCTGCCGCTGACGAGGGGGCGAGGCCCACCCAATCCACCAGCTCCAACAAACCCGGTACGAGGCCAAAAGCTTCCAAGCAGGCGTCTGCTGAAGCGTCCTCCGAGAGCTGAAGGGCGCCACCTTCCTCGAAGTAAGCGACGATTCCCTCTACATCAGCTCCGCCAGCCCGATCAGCGTAGGCCTGGGATGCTGCAGCGCTGATGAGCTCGCGGGCGATCTTTTCGGCGCCGTGGAGCTCTCCCTCGTATTCCAACTCCATCTTGCCGGTAATGGAGGGGAGGGCCGCATAGAGGTCTCCGATTCGGGGAATCACAGCTTCCTCTCCCAGAAGAAAGGCCCGGCGCTCGGCGCTGGACACCACGTTTTCCGTCAGCGTGATGGGGAGGCGCTGGCTTACGCCGGACCTCTGATCGATCCTACCGTCCTCCCTGGCCAGGAAGGCGACCCGCTCCACCACCTCCTGGAGGAAGCCCGGGATTTGTATGGGCAGGTCTTCCCGATCGATCCAAGCTTCTTGTTGGGTGATCGCCACCCCCGTGTCCACCTCCAGGGGATAGTGGGTCCGGATCTCCCCCCCGATCCGGTCCTTGAGGGGAGTGATGATCTTGCCCCTGGCCGTGTAGTCTTCCGGGTTGGCCGTGAAAACCATGAAAACGTCCAGGGGAAGGCGGATGGGATAACCTTTGATCTGGACGTCCCCTTCCTGGAGAATGTTGAATAGGCCAACCTGAATCTTCCCGGCCAGGTCCGGCAGCTCGTTGATAGCGAAGATGCCACGGTTCGCGCGGGGAAGAAGCCCGTAATGGATTGTGAGCTCGTCGGCCAGGATGTGCCCGCCTCGGGCGGCTTTGATGGGATCTACGTCACCGATCATGTCCGCGATGGTGACATCGGGTGTGGCCAGTTTTTCCACGTAGCGGTACTCCCGGGAGATCCACTCCACAGGAGCAGCGTCCTCCATCTCCTCGATCATTACTCGGCCCTGCTTTGAGATGGGACTCAGGGGATCGTCGTTCACCTCGCTTCCCGCCAGGATTGGTAGCTCAGGATCGAGGAGATCGGCCAGTTGCCGAAGGATGCGGCTCTTCGCCTGACCCCTGAGGCCCAATAGGATGAAATCGTGCCGAGCGAGGACGGCGTTCACCAGTTGGGGCACCACCGTGTCGTCATACCCGACGATCCCGGGGAAGAGCTCTTCTCCCTCCCGAAGCTTTCGGACCAGGTTCTTCCGCATCTCGTCTTTGACGGGGAGGGTCCGATAGCCGGAGGCTCTGAGTTCGCCGACGGTGGAGGCTTGAGGAGAAGGCATCAGTAGAACACGCTCCCGAGGCTGGTTCCGCGCATGACGTCGAACAGGCCGTGCAGAGACGCCAGCTTTTGGCTAAGGTAGTGCGATTGGGGCTTCTCCCTTACCCCGGTCGAGTGGGCTGGATCCGCCCGACACGGGTGCTTGGGTCCGCCCTTGTTCTGGAGCGGGTTCTTCATCGGACGGTTTCAGGAGGGACACAGATGGCTTGGATCGAGCCGACTCTGGTGGCACTGGTTCTTCTCGGGAGCGTAGGGGCGTTCGGGTATGTCTTGTGGACTCAGAGGTTGGGTCATGTGTGGCCAAAGCGAGGTGAGGTCAAGATCACGAACCCGGGCGGTTTTTTCCCCGGCGTCTGGGAGGTTTTCTCGCAGAACGTGGTCCTGAGGAACCGCCCATGGGTGGGTCTCTTCCACTTACCTCTCTTCTTCGGGCTCCTCTTCTTCCTGTTCAAGAGCGCCCTCTACGTCCTGGCTGGCCTGGGAATGGAGGTACATGCCCCTGAGTGGTACAACCGGTTCCTTGATGTGGTAGCCATCGTGGTGTTGGTGGCCATCGTTTTCCTGGCTGTTCGCCGGTACCTGGTGGACCGGGAGAAGATGACCCACCCGCTGGAGTCGGGGATCATCCTGGGCCTTATTGCCCTTCTCATGGTCACCCACCTTCTGGAGCGTGCCGTCGTCGCCGACTCGGCGGCTGGAATCGCCAACTGGTGGGGGCACTATCTGGTTCTGGCGGTGTTCCCGGCGGTCATCGCCCATGGGAAACACCTCCACCTCATCCTGGCTCCGGTAAACGTCGTCCTGAAGCACATGACCGAAAAACCTTCGGATCGACCGGTGTTCGGGAACGATCTGGACATGGATCTGGAGGACGAATCGAAGCTGGAAGCGGAGTACGAGCGACTGGGGATGCCGGGGGGTGTGGCGGACTTCGGGTTCGGCCCCCTGTTCGACCAGACGGCCTGCATCCAATGCGGTCGGTGCAACGACGCCTGCCCGGCCGGACCGGACCTCAAGCCCAGGGAACATTTTGTTCTCGCTCTGCAGGACCCGGCGCTGACTGGAGGGGAGCTTGCGAGCCTCATCGACGCCGACGTGGCCGCCACGTGCGTCCAATGCCGGGCCTGTGAAGTGGCGTGTCCCACCGGGTGTAGGCCCGGGCGGAACGCCCTCGAGATCCGGGGCCGTTTGATGCTGGAAGGACTCTACCCGCCTCGAGCCCTTCGGGACACGGCCATGAAGGCTCTGGCCGGGTCGGGGAACATCTTCGGGGTGGACGGTGGCGAGCGGGCCCGATTCATCAAGGAAAACGACTTCCCCATCTACGATTCAGCCGACCACGATGTGCTCTTCGTCCTCGGGTGCCAGGGCGGCAACAGCCCGGAAGTCCAGCCCGTGGTTGTGGCTACGGCCAAGCTCCTGGACGCGGCTGGGATAAAATGGGGAGTCCTGGCCGACGAGCAGTGCTGGGGCGAGGGCCTCCTCCACGGAGGTGGCCTGATGGAGGATTGGCCCCTCTGGGCTCAGGAAAGGATCGAGTTCCTTACGGAGACCCTGGGGGGGAACCAGCAAGCGGCCATCCTGACCATCTGTCCACACTGTCGGGACACGATTCAGACTCAGTACCAGGCCTTCGGCGCGGACTTCTCCAACGTGCGGCTCCATACCCCTTACCTGGCCAACCTGGTGAAAACCGGACGCCTCGACCTGGAGCCCAAGCCTCTGACAGCCGCGATCCATACACCATGTAAGGTCTTCCACAACGACGAAGACCGGGAAATGGCTGGGCTCCTCCGGTCGGCGGGACTGACCCTCGAGAATCCCGAGAGCAGCGGCGGCGGATTCCCGACGACCTGTTGTGGCGGTGGAGGCGGTGGGTTCCTCTGGGACTCCCCAGCCAAGGTGAACCAAAAGCGGTGGGACCAGATCCAGGCCACGGGTAAGAAAAACGTGGTGACGGGGTGCCCTGGCTGCCACCGAATGCTTGGGGTCATGAAGGACGAGGAGAGCAATATCGTCGACGTATCTACGATCCTGGCCGACCGAATAGCGGACGGTTGATGCCTATCGGGCGGTGATCCTGAAGCGGACTCCGCCTTCGGTTCTTTCCGGCGCGGGCATCAGCCGGGACACCGCTTTCCCCCGGAGGGAGTCCAGCGCCGCGCTGGGTGTATCAAATGGCCTCAGTTCTTCCAGTGCGACCATGGTGGGGACTACGAGGGGGAAGTTCCCGCCCCGGTTTCTGTCCAGGGCTTCGGCCGGGGAGATCCATACGGCGTCCGCCATCTCCTTCTCATATGGATCCACTCGCGTCGCCCGGTCCACCTCGGCGGCGAAGAATCGGGTTTCGTACCGGCGAGGTTCACATTCCGGCGTGAGCCAGTGGCCGCAATACTCCAAGGCGCCGCCGTCCAGCATGATTCCCAGGCCATCCAGGACCTCGCCGAAACCCTGTTTTCCCGAGAGTAGGTCCTCCCTGGCGGAGGCCATGTCCTCGAGATCGGGGCCGGTGGTGGATGGGGCGGGTCCAGGAGGGGCCCAAAGGAGGACTCCCGTCTCTTCGAAAGTTTCCCGGAGGGCAGCCACCCAAAAAGCCATCGCCGGGTGACCGTTGGAATGGATGGGTCCCAGCCGGGCGGCGGCTTCATCCGGTCCGATGCCGTGGACTTTGGAGAAAAGGGTGGGGGCCCCGTCGTCCGGGTCGACCGTTCCTCCCGGGAATACCCACGCGCCTGGGATAAAACCCGAGCCTGGGCTTCGCTTCAAAAGCAGGACTTCCAGGCCCTCCACGGCGTTCCTGAGGAGAACGAGCGTTGCCGACGGTCGTGGGATCGCCGGAGGGTCCGGGGGGTCATCCAGGAACCGGAGGAATCCGTCCGGGAGGCGCTCGAAGGGGATAACCGGATCGATCAATGTCCGGCGGCCATCCCGTCCTTTCTGGGATCCGATCCGGCGGCCCATCCCTTGGGCAGCTTCAGTACGACCTGAGCCCCGCCGAAGGACCCGCCGGCGGAGATGGAATGACCCATCTCCCAGAGCCTCAGCCGGACGTCATCGGGCACCGGAGATTCGAGGACGATCCTGGTGCCTCCCATGTGCCGAACGCGTGGCGCGTCGATGGCATCTTGGAGGTCCATTCCAAAAACCAGGAGGTTCAATAGGAGCTGGACGTGGCCCTGGGGCTGCATGGATCCTCCCATGACGCCGAATGCCATGTACGGCTCCCCGTCCTTGGTCACGAATCCGGGGATAAGGGTGTGGAATGGACGCTTCCGTGGGGCGATCTGGTTCGGGTGCCCGTCCTGCAGGGTGAACCCTGCCCCCCGGTTCTGGAGCACGAACCCGGTTCCCGGCACTACCACCCCCGACCCGAAATACTCGAAAACACTGTTGATGAAGGAGACCATGTTACCCTCGCCATCCGCCACCGAGAGGTAGATGGTTTCCCCGCTGTCGAAGGGCCTGCCCGGATCGACCCGATCCGCCGCCCGCCCGGGATTGATCAGAGCCCGGCGCCTTTCGACGTAGGCGTCGTCCAGAAGTGCGTTGAGATCACCCTCCAGATGGTCCCGGTCAGAGACGTACCGAGCCATGTCCGCGAAGGCCAGCTTTTTTGCCTCGATGATGTGATGCAGGTAATCGGCCGAGTTATGACCCATGGATTCCAGGTCGATGGGGTCCAGGATCTTCAGCATTTCAAGGGCCGCGATGCCCTGGCCCGCCGGGGGTAGCTCCCAGACCTGATAGCCCTTGAAGTCCACGGAAATGGGCTCGATCCATTCGGGCTCGTGGTCCTTCAAATCGTCCAGGGTCAGGAAACCGCCCTGGGCCTGGACCTCTTCCACGATGCGGGCGCCCAGGGAGCCGCCGTAGAACGCCCCGATCCCCTCACGGGCCAACGTCCGGAAGAAGGCGGCGATATCCGGGTTCTGGAACCACTCCCCGGCGGCAGGGCTGCGTTGGCCATCCAGAAGGAAGGTCGCTGTGGCTCCCGGATCCTGCCGTAGTACTCGGGAGCTCCCCCTCCACTGACTTGCGATGATTGGGGTGACGGGGAATCCCCCTTCCGCGATCTCGATGGCCGGCGTGAGGGCTTCGGCTAGCGAAAGCGTCCCATACTCCTCCAGGAGGGCCGACCAACCTGACAATGCGCCGGGCACGGTTACGGACCGGGCACCCCGATAAGGGACGTCGTCGAGGCCTAAGGCCCGGACGGCGTCCGGTGTGGCCAAGGAACCCGACCTTCCCGACGCGTCCAGACCGCCCAGTTGCCCCTCCCGAGCCGACCAGAATAGAGCGAACACATCCCCGCCCATGCCCGTCATGTGAGGTTCGACGACGTTCAAAACGGCGGCCGCGGTCACGGCCGCATCAAAGGCGTTTCCCCCGTCCTGGAGGACCTTCAACGCGGCCCCGGTCGCCAAGGGCTGACTAGTGGCAACCGCCCCGTTGGGAGCATAAACGGTGGACCGACCCGCCAGCGTGGAGGGACGGGATGAGGGTGTCATCTGGGCCTCGATACAGTTCGGGATCAGCTGGAGGATGGCGAGGACAAGGATGAGGGGGGTGGGATTGGTTTTGGTGATGGCTTTCATGTCGTCCGTTCGAGTAGTTCCACTTTTCCAGAAAAATACCTCTGGATCCGCTCCACCTGTTGGGGGCCGTCAGGGCTGTCGTCCCAATGGAGGGGCACCAGCACGGAAGCGCCACACGCCTCCGCCACGCCTCCGGCCTCTTCGGGTCCCATGGTATAGTCCGAGCAACAAGGAATCAGGGCAACGTCGCATCGGATTCCCACCATGGATTCCAGAGGGTCGGTGTGACCGGCGTGAAAGTACGTGATGTTGTCCAGGGTGAACACAAAACCCAGCCAGCCGGACTCCGGTGGGTGAAACTTCCTGTTAAGGTTGTGGGCCGGGACGGCGAGGATGTCGATTCGATTCAGCTGGATGAGATCTCCTGGCCGAAGAAGATGGTCCACGCCCCCGAGTTGCTTGCGCATGGTGGCCGGCGCGACGACCACCGTACCCTCACCGCGGACCCGTGCGATGTCCTCTTCCGAGAAGTTGTCGTAGTGAGGGTGGGTCAGGAGGATATAGTCAGCCACGCCCCTTTCGGCGACACCCCATGGATCCACATGGATCTCAACCCCGCCTCTGCGGATTCGTATGGATGAGTGCCGGAACCAGGTGACGCCGTCGAGAACGTCGGTCATGGCTCCTCCAAGGAAAAGAATGCGAAGACAACCCTCCCAAAACTCGGGACAGTCGGTAGATCGAGCTAGGGGAGTGACAGCAAGGAAGTTAGGGGGGGGCGGGCAATCAAAAAAGGCCGACACCACTTCCACCGGTCCGGCCAGTTTGGCAGGAATCCTGCTCTTTCGGCACAAAATCGGGCCCTCCGGGGTTGGCAAGGATCCTGCGTAGATGCGGGAATCCCGCCCTGTCGATAGGATAAACGGGCTGGAAGGCTCCTGGGGCGGATCACGAGGAAGGCATGGAAAGAGAACTCATGGGTGAGCGATACTCCCTTCCGGTACTTCCCCTGCGGGATACCGTGGTTTATCCCGGGGTGGCAGTACCGATTTCGGCGGGGCGACCCGGCACGGTTGAGGCTGTGCAGGAAGCCCTAGAGGGTGATCGGCGTCTTTTTGCCGTGGCCCAGCGTGAGAACGTGGACGACCCACATCCCGACATTCTCTACAACATCGGGACGGTGGTGAGGATCATTCAAACCCACCGGGTGCGTGGGGGTATGCAGCTCTTGGTTCAGGGAGAAGGGAGGGCCCAGGCTCTTTCCTACTTCCAGGACGGGGAGGCCATGCTCCAGGCCCACCTGATGACCCTCGAACGCCTCCCACCTCCCGCTCCGGAAGATCCCGCTTTCCAGGCGATGGACGGGGAGCTTCGTGAGCGTGCAGCTGAGTTGGGAACCCGGCGCGGCGTTCCGGTGGAGGCCCTGAACCAACTCATCCAAGGTGTGGACGACCCGGGCGCCTTCGCCGATCTGGTGGCTTTCTACCTTGAGCTGCCCACGGAAGACAAGCAGGACCTCCTGGAGATTCTCCCGGACGAAGAGCGCATGCGTGCGGCTCTGGTGGCGGTGGAGCGGGAGTTGGCCAGGATTGAAGCCCAAGAAGACATCCAGGCGAAGGTCCAGGAGGAGCTGGGCGAGAGGCAGCGAGAGATGCTGCTTCGGGAGCAGCTGAAACAGATCCAGAAGGAGCTCGGGGACGAGGACGAACGAAACGACGTTGAAGAACTCCGTGAGAGGGTAGCGGAGCTGGAGCTCACCGAGGACGCCCGAACGGAAGTGGAGCGGGAGCTCAAGAGGTTGGAGCGAACCAGTCCCCAATCCGCCGAATACCAGGTGATTCGCACCTTCCTGGAGTGGGTGACCGAGTTGCCGTGGGGCGACCGGACCGAAGACAAGCTGGACCTCAATAAAGCCGCCAAGATTCTCGACGACGACCACTACGGCTTGAAGGACGTGAAGGACCGTGTCCTGGAGTTCCTTGCGGTCCGGAAGCTCCAGACTGAAAGGGCTCTCGAGGACGAGGAGGCGGAAGCGGCAGCGGCGGCGGAGGCGGAGGCGGAGGCTCAGGAAGACGGGGCTGACGGTGCGGGGGACGAGGAAGCTGAAGACGTCTCCGAGGACTTCGACGACGGCGTAGGCCGTGGCCCCATCCTCCTTTTCGGGGGGCCTCCCGGAACGGGGAAGACAAGCATCGCCCAATCCATCGCGAGGTCTCTTGGGCGGAAATACGTTCGGATTTCCCTGGGTGGGGCCAGGGATGAAGCCGATATCCGAGGGCACCGCAGGACCTATGTGGGAGCTATGCCCGGCAGGATCATCCAGGGCATGCGCCAGGTGAAGAGCAAGAACCCGGTTTTCCTTTTGGACGAGGTGGACAAGCTCGGTGTCTCCTTCCAGGGGGATCCGAGCTCGGCTCTACTGGAGGTCCTGGACCCGGCGCAGAACTCTTCGTTCACGGATCACTACCTTGGGATTCCCTTCGACCTCTCCGAGGTCCTGTTCATCGCTACGGCCAACTATGTGGACCGGATTCCGCCTCCGCTCCTGGACCGGATGGAGCGGGTGGAGTTCGTGGGATACACCGAGAATGAGAAGCTGGAGATCGCGAAGCGGTACCTCCTGCCCCGGCAGGAGAAACAGGCCGGCCTCCGAGAGGACGAGATGGAAGTGGGAGACGAAGCCCTTCTCTCGGTGATCCAGCAGTACACCCGGGAAGCCGGTGTCAGACAGTTGGAGCGGGAGCTGGGCAAGTTATCCCGGAAGGTGGCGCGAAAGATCGCGGCCGGGGATGTGGAAGAAGTTGAGATGGACGAGGAGAAAGTCAGGGACCTCCTCGGACGGCCCCGGGTCCATCCGGAGCAAATGGCTCCCGTCGACTCCGTGGGAGTGGCCACGGGGATGTTCTACACGCCCATGGGCGGGGACATCATGTTCGTGGAAGCCTCCGTCATGCAGGGGAAAGGAGGCTTGGTCCTTACGGGGCAGCTCGGTGACGTCATGAAAGAATCCGGGCGGGCGGCGTTGAGCTACGCCAAGGCTCAACACGACCAGTTGGGAATCCCCAGCGAGGCCCTGGACGACCGAGAGGTCCACATCCATGTACCGGCTGGAGCTGTCCCCAAAGACGGTCCGTCCGCCGGTATCACCATGGCGACGGCCTTGGTCTCGGCTCTCTCCGGAAAGCGGGTCCGGCGGGATGTGGCCATGACCGGAGAGCTCACGCTCACGGGTAGAGTCCTGCCCATCGGTGGACTGAAGGAGAAGATCCTGGGTGCCGTCCGGTCCGGAATCTCCGAGATCATCCTGCCCAAGGAGAACGAGGCGGACCTGGAGGACATTCCGGAAGAGGTGGCGGAGAATCTCACTTTCCATTGTGTGGAAGATCTGGATTCCGTCATCAAGATCGCGTTGGTGACAGAGCGTCGTCGGGCGAGGAAGACGAAGAACACGTCCACCGGGGGATCCGGTAAAGGCCGGGCCACCGGCACGAAGAAGCCGGAGAAGGAGATTCGAGCCTAGGCACTGGTCGGGAATACCGGGAGTAGAGGCGCTGTAGGGCCCGTTGGGCCGGGATTCAGACCACCTGAATTCGGCCTGGCGGGCCCTCCTCCGTTTGGCCGATGACCACGGCGGCCGGGACCCGGTCCTGGAGCTTGGATAGAAGGACTGGGAGGACATCCGGGGAGACCGCCATCAGGAGACCGCCAGAGGTCTGGGCGTCGGCCAAGAGCAGTCGCCTGGCCTCGGGCAGGTGGTCCGAGAAATCGACTTCTCCCTCGACGTCTCCCAGGTTCCTCTTCGTCCCACCGGGGAACCTCTCGGTTTGAGCCAACTCCCACGCGCCGGCAAGGAGCGGTACTGCTCCGCTCTCGATCCTGGCTGACACACCGGAAACCCGGAGCATTTGTCTGAGGTGGCCCAGGAGTCCGAAGCCGCTCACATCCGTGGCCGCCCGTACCCCGGCTTCCATCATGCTCTCACCTGCCGCCCGATTGAGCTCCGCCATGGAAGCGGTGGCAGCTTCAATGGCCAGAGCCGGCGCTTTGCCAGCTTTGATGGCAGTGGCGATGATCCCTGTCCCGATGGGCTTGGTGAGGACCAGGCTTTGTCCAGGGAGCGCACGGTCGTTCGTGCACATGTGGGCAGGGTCAACTTCTCCGATGGCCACGAGGCCGTACTTCGGTTCGGCGTCGTCGACGGAGTGGCCGCCGAGGATGGGTATGCCGGCTTCACGACATTTTTCGGCGCCGCCTTTGATGATCTCCTCCAGGGATCCCTCCTCCAGGTGTTTTCGGGGGTAAGCCAGGAGGTTCAGGGCGAAGAGAGGGGTGGCTCCCATCGCATAGAGATCCGAGAGAGCGTTGGCGGCGGCGATCTGGCCGAAAGCATAAGGATCGTCGACAACGGGCGTGAAAAAATCCACCGTCACGACGAGGGCCCGGTCCTCCTCCAACAGATACACTGCGGCGTCGTCGCCGGTGGAAGCGTCCACGAGCGTGTTTGCGTCCGCGGTGGGAGATACGTGGCGCAGTACCTGCGCCAACTCGGCCATCCCGAGCTTACAGGCTCAACCCGATCCGTGGGAAAGCTGTGTCAAGCGAAGCTTGGGTTTTTGGTCTCTCGGTTCGTCCTTCATCTCTCTCCGATTGTGGGCCGATGGAAACCCAGAGGGTTACGCGGGTATCTCGTGCACTCGGCTTGGGACCCGAAAGGCCCAATCTAGGCATCCCGGTTTTCCCAGGTAAGTGAAACGTTCTGAATCAGCGATGTCTTCTGAAGATGCCATCCAACATGCGGTCCGTCGGTAGCACCCCTATCGGCTCAGGAGCCACTGGGGCATGACACCGCCGGATCCGTCCCTGCGCCACCGGTTCCTGACGGAAGTAGGAAAGGCCGACGAGGAGGTGAACCTGGCCCGGGCGGCTTTGATGGTCGCTCGGGAGGAGTACCCTCAGCTCTCGGAGGAGCGGTACCTGGGCCGTCTCGATCTGCTGGCTGAGGAAACCCGGGACCGCCTGGATGACGAGAACGCCCACCTCGTGGTTCTTCAGGAAGTCCTGGATTCCCTCTACACTCGGCATGGATTCCGAGGGAACCGGAAAGCCTACTACGATCCCCGGAATTCCTTCCTCAACGACGTGCTCGACCGGGGTTTGGGGATCCCCCTTACTCTGGGGATCGTCGTGCTGGAGGTGGGTTGGCGCCTGGGGCTTCCCCTGGAGGGAGTGAACTTCCCCGGGCACTTCCTCGTTCGGTTCTCGGGGGACGCCATCGATCTCCTCATCGACCCCTATGATGGTGGAGCCGTCCGGTTCGAGGATGAGGCCCAGGAGCTTCTCGACCGGGTGTATGGAGGCATGATCCGGGTCCAGGACTCTTTCCTGAAGGCCGCCTCGAAGCGGGAAATGCTGGTCCGTCTCCTGATGAACCTGAAAAGCCTCTATTTGAACGTCCGTGACCATAACCGAGCCCTTGCCGTCGTGGAGCGCATTCTTCTTGTGCGGCCCATTGCTGCTGGGGAGATTCGCGACAAGGGCGTGATTCTGGCACGGATGGGTCGTAAGGAGGAGGCCCTCGAGCAGCTCGAAGCCTACCTCAACGTCGCTCCGGATGCTTCGGACTCGGAGCGGATCCTGGCGTTGGTGGAAGACCTAAAAAACGGTTCGGGAGCGGATGGCTGAAAAGACCGAAACCGGCCCGGGGTATGATGCCGTTCGGAACGGCGCCGCGGTAGCCCGGCAGCCCCACCGGCGGTTTCTGGGAGTCTCGGGGCGTTCTCCCGGGGAAATGCTCAACGGCTTGCTGAGCAACAGCCCTCCGGCCCCTTTGAAGGCCAGGCCGCCGGCCTCATCCGAGAAGGGTACCGAGGGCATCCGGTTCGGCTCGGCGGTCTACTCCACTTTGCTGACGGCAAAGGGACGAATCATCACGGACCTCCGGATTCTGCGAGATCTGGACGACGGGTTTCTCCTGGACCTTCCTTCCGCCGGGCTGGAGGGAGCCCTCACCCACTTCCGGAAGTTCCTGCCACCCAGGCTGGCGAAGGTGGATGATCGATCCGGGGAGTTCGACGAGCTGAGTGTCTTTGGACCTGAGGCTGCTGCGATGCTCTCCGAGTTTTTGGGTACCCGGGGTGTGGTTTTGTCGCCGGAGACCTTGTCCGAGGTGGTAGAGGGTGAGGAATTCGTGGTGTCACCGGCCGCCGACGCCATCCGGATTCTGGGATCCGGGGAAACCGCCGCTCCGGGTTGGGACGTTCTCCTCTCGCCCGGCCAAGCGGACGAGGCCCAGGCTTGGCTGGAGAACGCTGGGGTGGTTCCTCTCGCGGAGGCCGATTTTGAGTTACTTCGGATCGAAAGAGGTCGGCCAGTGTTCGGCAGAGACATGGACGAGGACACCATCCCCGTTGAAGCGGGGATCCAAGGCCGGGCCATCGACAACGACAAAGGATGCTACACCGGCCAGGAGGTGATCATCCGGATCAGGGACCGCGGGCAGGTGAACAAGGCACTGCGAGGTATCCTGCTAGGGGATGCATCTCCCCCACCAACAGGGGAGGAGCTCTTTTTGCCCGGGAAAGAGAAGAGTGTGGGCTGGGTTACCAGCTCAGTCGTGTCTCCGGCCTTCGGCCAGACGATTGCCTTGGCCTACCTCCGGCGTGCGGTGACGCCGGGTGACGATGTGCGTGTGGGCGGTCAGGAAGGTCCCGCCGGCCTGGTCAGGGGTTTGAGCGACGAAGGTTGGATTCTGGACCGAGCGGAGCCGGACTAGATCTGACCCGCCAAGGCCTCCACGATTTGCCCGCCGTGGGCCCGTCCGTTCTCGATGAAGATCTTGTTGGCGTTGTTTCCAGCCGCCAGCACCCCGGCGATAAAAACCCCCGGAACATTGGTCTCCATGGTCACAGGATCGTGCGTGGGGATGCCGGTCTCACCATCAACCTCCACGCCCAGGTCATGGAGCAGGGTCGGGTTCGGTCGCCACCCGGTGAGAGCGACGACCCAATCGTTCTGCACCTCGGTCAGTTCCCCGGTCTCTTCGTGTCGTAACACCACGGTCTCCGGGGTGATTTCGGCCACTCGGTGCCTCCAGTGGACTCCTATGTCTCCCTGCTCGAGGCGATTCGTGATGTCAGGGACGACCCATGACTTTACCCCATTGTCCAGCTTATCCAGGAAGTGCACCATGGTGACCCGGACACCATTCCTGAACATCTCCAGGGAGGCTTCCACGGCCGAGTTGCTTCCCCCAACCACCAGGACGTCCTGGTCGTAGAAGGGGTAGGGCTCCTTGTAGTAGTGGAGGACCTTGGGCAGGTCTTCCCCTGGAACCTCGAGCATGTTGGGGGCGTGGAATCCGCCGGTGGCCATGGCGATCGCCTTGGCCCTGTACTCCTGCTCCCTCCCGGACATCTTCTTGGTTTTCAGGACGAACGAACCCTTTGAGCCCGTGATGGATTCAACCATCTCGTATTGCCTCACATCGAGGGCGAAGTGCTTCGCCACGCGGCGGTAGTAGACCAGCGCTTCCTGCCGGCTCGGGTTCTTCTCCGGTATGGCCCAGGGGATCCCTGCGATCTCAAGTCGGTCCGAGGTGGAGAAGAAGCGCATGTAGTAGGGGTAATTCAGCATGGACGCTCCGACACATCCCTTGTCGAAGAGCATGGTGGTCAGCTCTGCTTTTCGGGCAGCGGCGCCTACGGCGATCCCACAGGGCCCCGCTCCTACAACGGCGATATCGATGGGGTCCATGCTCAATCCCGGACTCTCAGGTCAGCTGGAGTTTTCTCCCGGTTCCCCGAGGCGCACCATCTGGCCGCTCCGGGGTCCAATCTTTAGAGGTTTCAATCTTAAGAAAGGGGCGAGCCGGAGTATAGGTGCCCGGATTGACCGCATTGCCGCCCCTCGCGGGGCTGGGCATCTTGTTCTGGTCCCTGATCTATTCCCTGTGGGAGTATCTCGCCTGTGGATTCGCCTGAAAAAGAAGGTCGAAAAGCTCTCAACCGTCTCCGAAGAAGTATGGAAAAAGGCTCCAGGGAGCTGGACGCCCTCGAGGGTGCCATTCGGCATGCGGAGGGTGAGGACTTCCCCGCAGCAGAGTATGAGATCACAAGGGGGAAGCTTCAGGAGATCGTGGATTTCCTGGAGGAGGAGGGGGCTAGGTTGGAGGCAAAAGTCCTGGAACGAGGGGGCTTGGAGGCCGGGCGCATCAGGCGTTCCTCGTGACAGGGGTGGCGGGCTCGCCTTGTGTCGGATCGGCGCATCCTGAGAGGAAGCGGAGCATGAGAAGCATGGACCGGAGGGAGTTCGTTGGTGCCGGAGCGGCGCTGAGCCTCACGTCACTTTCTGGGATACGGGGGCTTCCTTGGTGGAAGGCCCCGGACCTGGTGCTCAGAGGCGCTACGGTTTTTGACGGGACCGGTGCACCCGGTGTGGAAGCGGATGTGTCCGTGGTGGGGGACAGGATCCAAACCATTGGACGGGTGCCGGAGCAAGGGGTCTTGGAGGTAGACCTGAAAGGTCAGGCTCTGGCTCCCGGGTTCATTGATATCCATACACACGCGGATCGACCGCTCCTCGATGTGCCCCGGGCAGAGAACCGTGTGCTCCAGGGCATCACGCTGGAAGTGGGCGGCCAGTGCGGCGGATCCCCGGGACCATCCAGTGAAAGCGCGGCACAGTCGGCTCGGGAACGGTACCGGGAGCGGTACGGGGTGGATGTGGATCTCCGAGAGCTTGGAGGGTTCTTTCGGGCCCTGGAGATAATCCCGCCGACGGTGAACGCGGCCAGCATGGTGGGCCACGGTACGGTACGGGGACTGGTGGTCGGGAACGAGAACCGGCCTGCCACCCAGGAGGAGCTGGCGGAGATGAGGCGACTGGTGGCTCGAGCCCTGGCCCAGGGGGCCGTGGGGTTTTCCACCGGCCTGGAATACACTCCGTCCGGATTCGCTTCGAAGGAAGAGCTCGTGGAGCTTGCCAAAGCGCTCCGAGGGACCGGATATCCCTACGCCTCCCACATGAGGAACGAAGACGACCGTGTCCTGGCAGCTGTGGAAGAGGCGCTCCACATCGGGAGGGTTGCGGGTGTTCCGGTTCAGGTTTCCCACCTGAAGGCTCAGGGGGAGAGGAATTGGTGGAAGGCCCCGGTCATTCTGGACCTCCTGGAAGACGCCAGGGAGGCAGGGGTGGATGTGCACTTCGACCGGTATCCGTACGTGGCCTACTCCACGGGCCTCTCCAACCTCTTCCCGGCATCAGCCCGGGCGGGGGGAACCGAGGCGTTTTTGGCCCGACTCCAGGATCCGGATGAGCGGCCCGCTCTCGAGGCCTTTTGCCGAGGAAAAATTGCACAACTCGGTTCGTGGGACTCGGTTCAGATTTCCAGTATCCGTAGGGAAGAGAACGCCTGGATGAGGGGAAAGCGGCTGGGAGAAATCGCCTTGGAGCTGGGGGAGGAGCCGTTCGAGCTGACCGTCCGGCTCCTGGTAGGTGAGGGAGGAAGCGTTGGAATGATCGGGTTTGGGATGTCGGAGGAGAATACGGCGCTCATGTTGTCTCACCCCCTGGGCATGATTTGTTCTGACGGCTCCGTTCACTCCCCGTCGGCGACCGGATCCACTCATCCTCGCTCCTACGGGACCTTCCCCCGGGTGTTGGGTCACTACGTCCGCGAAAAGAAGGTCATGCCTCTGGAGACAGCCATTCATAAGATGACCGGGATGCCCGCAAAGAAAATCCAGCTGAAGGACCGGGGCGTTCTTCGCCCAGGTGCGTTTGCCGACATGGTGGCCTTCGATCCGGGCACTGTTCGGGATGAGGCTACTTTCGAGGAACCCCGTAAAACCCCCACCGGGATAGGAACCGTGATCGTGAACGGTGTCGTGACGGTCCGGGAGGGTGCGTTGACGGGCGAGATGGCTGGACGCCCAGTCCGTGGAGTTGGTGCGTGAGCTCTCAGGAGCTGGCGGGAGATCCGGTTGGGGGACTGGCTGGGGGACTGGCTGGGGAGCTGGCTTTGGAGCTCATCGAGCTCATGCGGCGAGGTCCTGAAAGCCTGTTGTCGGACGGCGCTTTTAACGATCTAGCCCTTCGGGTCTTCCGTTTTCAGTGCCGGACCAACCAAGCTTATGCCGGGTTCGTTTCCCGCCGGGGCTTGGATCCCCAGGCGGTGGCGGCCTGGGAGAGCATCCCGTTCTTGCCCACTCGGGCTTTTAAGGCCGCACGTCTCGTATCGGGTGACCAGTCCCGGGTGGAGCTGGTTTTCCGGACCAGCGGTACCACGAGCGGGACGCAGGTTCGGGGGGAGCACCACGTCCTGAGTCGGGTGCTCTACCGGGAGAGCTTGCTCCCCAACTTCGCCGCCCATCTGATTCCCGATCTCCTCCCGGCTGGAGGGCCGGACAACGATTCCCTGACGGCCAAAGGGTCTCACTCGGCCGGGGATTTTTCCTCGGGCAACGCTGCGATTCCCATCCTGTCCCTGCTCCCTTCTCCGGAATCGACTCCCGATTCCTCCCTGAGCTTTATGATGGGAAGTGTGGTGGAGGCGTTCGGGTCGGAGACGTCCGGTTTTTTTTTGAGGTCGACGGGGGAGGTTGACTGCCCCGCGTTCTTCGAAAGGTTGAGCGACCTTTCCGCCGGAACTCGGCCGGTGCTGGTGGCCGGGACGGCCTTCGCTTTTGTGGCCTGGTTGGACCATGCTGAAGAGAGCGGCTATCAGGTATCCCTTCCGGAAGGGTCCCGCATCATGGAGACGGGTGGGTACAAGGGACGCAGCAGGGCCCTGAGGAGGGAGGACCTATATCGAGGCTTGTCAGCCGTCTTCGGGGTGGAGGAGTCTCTTATTGTGAACGAATACGGAATGACGGAGCTCCTCTCCCAGTTCTACGAACCTCATCTGGCCACGAATCGGTGCCCGGGGAGGGCTTGGCCCGCCGAGAGTCCCGATCTCGCACACCGGTTCCATCGGGGGCCGCCATGGACCCGGACCAGAGTCTTGGATCCCATGACTCTGGAGCCCAAGGCCACTGGGGAAATCGGGGTGTTAGCCCATATGGACCTGGCGAACCTCGGCTCCGTTTCCTCCGTCCTCACCGAGGATTTGGGGAGGGAGGTCCCCGGCGGGTTTCAATTGGTGGGACGATCTCCTGGAAGTGAGCCCCGAGGTTGTTCGCTTGCCATGGAGGACTTCCTGGCCTCCCGGGAGGCGGGACCATGACCTTGTTCAGAGCCTGGTTTTCCCCTCCGGGTTTTTCCGTCGCGCCGGAAGAGATGGCGGAACGGTTTGTGGGTGTCGGTGCGGGGTCCCGGGAGCCGGTGGGTGCTGTTGACGTGGCGGAGGCCGGCCCCGGGCCAGCCTATCAATATGCCGCGCTGTCCGAACCTCGGCTCCTGGAAGTGGTGGAACTCCTTCGTGGGGCGTGGTCCGAGGGGATCCCCGACTTCTCGGTGAACCGTGTGGTGGAGACCGTGGATGGCGTGGCAGGACGACTCCTCGAGCCTGGAAACCCCCTGCGGGAGAGGGCAGTGACCTCGGTCCAGGACTTCAGCGGTTATTCCATGCCAATGGCTGAAGCCGTCCTCGATGGCATGGCCCGGAGCTGGATGAGGGAAGGTCTGTGGGATTTGATTCGATCCGAGTTTCCGGATCCGGGGGTTTTGGAAACCTTCCGGACAGGACCCACAGGCGATGAAACGAGAGCCTCCGGGTACCCCCTCACGTTCCATCTTGGGGCGGGGACGGTACCGGGTGTTGCCACGACCTCTCTGATCAGAAGCCTCCTCGTGAATTCCTCCGTCCTCATGAAGCCTGGGGAAGGAGACATTCCCCTTTCGGTCCTCTTTGCCGAGGGCCTCCAGGAGGAAGACCCGGAGCTGGCGAAGCGGATCGCCGTTTTTTACTGGCCGGTGAGTGAGAGCGGACGAACCAAAACGGTGCTCAACGCCACCGACCTGGCCGTGGTGTATGGAGGTGACGAGACCGTCCAGTGGGTCCGGGAACGTCTGCCCTCCCATGTGCCGCTTCGGGCCTACCGGCACCGTATTGGTTTCGGGTTGGTAGGGCGACACGCGCTCACCCGAGACGACGGAGGGGCAGGAGAGGGTCGGCGCTCCGCCCGAGCCGCAGCCGGTTCCGTTGCCATGTTCGATCAAAGGGGGTGTGTATCTCCTCATGTCTTCCTGGTCGAAGCCGGCGGAGACGTGGCCCCGGAGGAATGGGCGACCTACCTGGGGGAGGCTCTGGGAGAGCTGGAGAGTATCCTTCCTACGGGAGATCTCAGGTTGGAAGAAGGCGCGGCGATCCAGCAGATCCGTGGCGCAGCAGAGCTTTCCGAGAGTATGGGAGAGGGTGCCGTCCACCATGGCGGTGAGGGCGGGAGCTGGACGGTTCTTTTTGTGCCGGATGGAACCGTGGAGCCGTCCTGCCTGGGCCGGACCGTGAGGGTGGTTCCGGTGTCAAACGCGAACGAAGCTTTGAAAATCCTCGGTGACTGGGCCCCCTACCTCCAGACCGTGGGGGTGGCCGGGGTGGACGACGGGATGCCTTCTTTGGCGGAAGGATTGGCCCGGATGGGGGTGAGCCGCATTACGCGGCTCGTGGGCATGCCCTGGCCACGGCCCTGGTGGCACCACGACGGCTCTGGGCCCTTGAGGGATCTGGTGAGGTGGACGGACGTAGAGGGGGGCGGTGCCGTCAGCTGAGATAGCGCCTCAGCGTTGCGGCCTGGTCGGGGGTGTACCCGAAAAAGACGATGGATTCCAGCTTCGGGTCGGTGGCCGTGAATGCTTTGATTTCGGCCACCATAATACGGGCAGCCTCCGAGAAGGGGAATCCGCCGACCCCAGTTCCCAACACGGGAAAGGCGATGGACCGGAGGTCATGCTCCTCGGCCAGTTCCAGGGCGGTGCGGGTTGCGTTTCGGATGGATTCGGGGGTGACAGGGAGATCTCCCATTGCCGCAGCGTGGATTACGTAACGGGCTGGGAGGTTTCCGCCGCCCGTGATGGCGGCCCCTCCCACCGGCAGGGGTCCGTGTTGCCTGAGGAACTCGTCACACTCCTCCTGGATTCTCCCGCCACCCCTCTTGGCCAACGCTCCAGCTACCCCGGTGCCGAGACGAAGGTGATTGTTCGCCGCGTTGACTACGGCGTCTCCATCGAACGTGGAGATATCACCTTCTACCACCCGTATGATCGCTGGCACGGTTCCCCTGTCCCCTGCGGGCGGATTATTCTTCCGGCTGCGGGTCGGCTCGCCAGATCACCATCTGACGAGTGTTGTTTGGGGCTTCTTCGACCCTGAGCGTGAGGACATCGCCCTCCGAAATCCGGAGATCGTCCCGGATTTCCTGAGGGATTGTGATTCGTCCACCTACCCCGATCGTCACGTCGCCGTAGTACAAAGTCCGGAAGATGGCCATTCAGCCTCCCGCAATCCCAAATGTATCAGAGAAATATCAATCTAAGCTTTTGCCCTGTAGCCCGCACCATTTTTGCCGGAAGGCACCCCGTTCCGGAAGGACTTGACGCCTTTTGAAGGGCCATGTCAGATGGAGCGTAGGGTGAGGTGATGCAGTGGACCAACACCAGGAGGCGCGCCGA
Source organism: Longimicrobiales bacterium (assembly GCA_028278645.1). Lineage (GTDB taxonomy): Bacteria > Gemmatimonadota > Gemmatimonadetes > Longimicrobiales > Gaopeijiaceae > JABDNZ01. Next base: position 36,856 of record JANQDZ010000046.1, read on the forward strand.
TGTCGAGTTCCGGACAAAACGGAACCCCTATCAGACTGTCAGGTGTGACCAAACGATTCGGTAGCCACACCGCCGTCTCCTCATTTGACTTGGAGATTCCCCGAGGGTCGGTCTATGGCCTCCTGGGCCCGAACGGCTCGGGAAAGACCACGACCCTCCGAATCATCATGGGTATCCTTCTCCCCGACGAGGGGGAGGTTGAGCTCCTGGGCGGGCCTCCAGGGGTCCTGGCGAACCAACGGGTGGGGTACCTGCCAGAGGAGCGGGGCGTCTACCGGAAGATGAAAGTACGGGATCTGCTGGTGTTTTTGGGTGAGATCCGGGGATTGGAGCGGAGAGAAGCCCGGAGGCGGGCAATGGATTGGCTGGACCGCCTGGATCTGGCCGAGTGGGCTGACAAGAGGACCCAAGACCTCTCTAAGGGCATGCAGCAGAAGGTCCAGTTCATCGGGACCGTCCTCCATGATCCTGAGGTCCTCATTCTGGATGAGCCCTTCAGCGGGTTGGATCCCATCAACCAGGAGGTTCTTGAGGAGATCGTCCGAGAGTTCCAGGCCCGAGGGACCACTATCCTGTTCTCGACCCATCTCATGGACCACGCCGAGAGGCTCTGCGAGAGGGTTTGCCTGATTTCAAAGGCCGAGAAGGTCTTGGACTCTGACCTCAAGGAGTTGAAGAGGCGGGAGCGAAAGGGCCTCGTGGCGGTGGAGTTCGAAGGATCGGATTCCTGGCTCCGGGGACCCGAGGTCGCCGAGATCCGGGAGGAGGAGGACGCCATACACCTGGTCCTGAGGGAGGGTGCGGACCACCAGGAGATCCTCCGGCGAGGTGTGGCGGCAGGGGTCCGGATCGACCGCTTCGACCTGGTTGAGCCTCGACTTCACGAGATCTTCGTTCGCCATGCCGGCGAGCTGGACAACGGGGAAGGAGGCGTCCGATGAAGACCGTCTTCGCCGTTATCCGCCGGGAGTACATCCAGCGCGTGAAGAGCAAGTGGTTCGTGATATCCACCGTAGCGGCCCCGGCCTTCATGATCGCCTCCATGGTTGTTCCCATCCTCTATGAGACCAGCCAGCTGGAAACAAGGCGCAATCTGGCGCTGGTAGACGAGACTGGTGTCCTTGCCGATCGGGTAGAACCGAGGCTGAAAGAGGCGGGGTATACCGTGGCCCTGGCCCCTCCCGGCTCCGAGGATTCTCTGAGGGTTCAGGCGTTGGAAGGGGAGCTGGGCGGCTATCTGGTCTTGGGGGACGATGCCCTCTCCCGGGGCCATCTCACGTTTTATGGCCCTCAGGGCCCCGGGGCCATCAGGGGGATGACCATTCGTGGCGTCTTGGTCCAATCGGCCCTGGAGGCCCGGTTGGCGGAGGCGGGAACCGAGGTGGACCTGGACGCGCTGTTCGCCGGTGGCAGCATGGACATCCAGGTCCTGGAGGAGGCTTCTTCCGGAGCTTCGGAGGACGAGCCAGAGTTTGTCGGAGTGCTCATCGGCGCCATGCTCCTCTACATGGTCGTGCTCATGTACGCGGCTGCGGTCATGCGGGCCGCTCTGGAGGAGAAGACCGGGCGAATCGTGGAGATTCTCATTTCGTCCATCCGGCCCTGGGAGTTGATGCTCGGTAAGATCGTGGGTGTGGGGTCCGTGGGCCTCACCCAGTTGGGTGTTTGGATCGTCTGTGGACTTTTGGCCCTGACCTTTGGTGTGCCCGCCCTGGCGGCGAGCCGGCCCGAACTTCTGAATCCAGAGGCCATTGCACAAGGCCTCCCTGACGCGGGCCTGGTCATCCTCTTTCTGCTCCTGTTCTTGGGCGGCTACTTCCTCTACGCAGGGGTTTATTCCGCCGTTGGCGCCATGTGTTCGACCGAAGAGGAGGCTCAACAGGCCCAGTTCCCAGTGGTCTTCATCCTGGTGGCTCCCATCATCCTCCTCATGCCTATCATGGAGAACCCCAACGCCCCCTTCGCGGTGATCATGTCCATGATTCCGCTGTTCACCCCGGTCCTTCTCTACGCCAGGGCCGGTGCCGGGGCAGTGCCTTTCTGGCAGATCGCCACGGCTCTTGCCCTGCTATACCTGGGCGTGTGGGTAGTCGCGTGGATCGCGGGCCGGATCTACCGCGTGGGAATCCTCATGCAGGGCAAACGCCCGACACTTCCGGAACTATGGCGCTGGGTGAGGGAGGCCTGACGGGATCGAGCCTACGGCAGGGCCGAACGGAGGAGGGCCTGGAGCTGGACGTCTTCCAGACTCCGGGCCTTGAGCATGGCCTCCTCGAACGTCTCCTCGATGATGATGACCGTGGTTCGGATGGCCTCCTCGTCATCTCCGGGGTCCCCGGGGAAATAACAGAGCAGGGCCCGATAGGTATCGGGTCGCCGGGGATCGTCATCGAATTCCAGATAGACGTCCCAGAAGCGACCCTCATGGCTGATGGTCGCCAGGTGATGCCCCGAAGACGGCGGGGGCGGTGACGGGTTCTTGGTTGAGGCATTCATCGGAGTAAGAGTAGTAGAGCCTGGTCGGGTTCTCAATCTCCTCATGTGGTTCTTATCACACTTGGCACCCTTTCCGCAAGGAAATCCCCTTTTGTTGTCCGAAAGGCTTCGTGGGTTTCCCCCTTTCATCCTCCCGGTCGAATGGTGTTCCTAGGAATTCGATCCTGCGCGTTTGCTGGGCGAAGATCTCCTGCCGTAAGCGTATACGAGGGAGGCCGGGGGAAGGTAGGGATGGTTTCCCATCGGCTCTCTTTCCCGACCCGGCACCGGGTGTCATTCGGGGCGGAATTGTACCCACGGGAAAACTCTAACAACACTAAGGAAGAACGGGGTTCTGAGGCGCTCTTTCGGCGTTGACACCCCTATGGACCGACTCTAGCTTCCCCTACCGTTTCTCAACGGAACTATTTCGAGAACTAGCCGTTATTTTGCGGGCCTTTTCAGGCATTTTGAGCCTATGAAGAAGCCGTGGCGATTCGCGGCCATTAGCGCCATCGCGATCTTTGCTACCCTGGCCTTCGTGCGGTTGCAGGAGGGAGACTCGCCTCCCCCCCCAACGACCGGCACGACGGTTCACCCTATCGCCTTCCCCCACAATACCCACGCGGGGACACCCGATGCCGGTGGATTCCAGATCGACTGCCAGTACTGTCACTTCGCGGCAGAGCGGTCCGTCGATGCAGGAATGCCCACCGTGTCAGACTGCATGGGGTGCCATCTGCTCGTTCCGGGAAGGAACAAGCCTGAGGAAGTTGACATCCTCAAGGATTACTACTCCCGGGGTGAGCCCATTCCGTGGGTGAGGATCTACAAAGTGGCGGACCACGTGAGATTCCCCCACATGCGCCACGTGGCGAAGGACGCAGGCGCTCTGGAATGCCAGGAGTGCCACGGCGTTGTGGAGGAAATCGAAGTCATCGAAGAGGTGGAACAGCCCTTAAAGATGGGCTGGTGCGTGCAATGCCACGTAGACAACGACGCCTCAATCGACTGCACCGTTTGCCACTACTGATGGCCCTAACCCCCTGCGTTGGAGTTGGCCGGTTGTTGCGGCAGGCTCCCGATAAAGGTTCGAGTTCATGACCGAAGGAATCAAACGGCGGGACTTCCTCAAGGTAGTCGGAGCTGGAGGGGCCGGAGCCAGCATGTTCGGCTGCTCCACCGAGCGAGTGGAAAAGCTCCTTCCCTATGTGGTTCCCGACGAAGAGACCGCCCCTGGAGTGGCGACCTGGTACACCTCCGTCTGCGGCGAATGTCCGGCGGGGTGTGGGGTTTGGGTCCGGACCCGGGAGGGCCGGGTGGTGAAGGTCGAGGGAAATCCGGACCACCCGATCTCCCAGGGGACCCTCTGCTCGAGGGGTTACTCGGCTATCCAAGGTCTCTACAACCCTGATCGCCTCTCTTCTCCCATGGTTCGGGGACCAGACGGCTTTTCTCCCATCGGCTGGGATGAGGCCGAGGACCTCCTGGCCCGGCGGTTGGGCGAGGGGAACAACCATCTATTCCTGGCTGGTAGTCTGGGCCCTTCTCTGAAGGAGTTGGTAGACAATTTTCTCTCCGGGGTCGGCGGAACCAGGCGTGAATACGATGGACTGTCCGAAGCACCCCTTCGAGAGGCGACCCGTATCGCCTTTGGGCGGGACCGAATTCCCACCTACGATTTTGGACAAGCACGACTGATCTACTCTTTCGGAGCCGACTTCCTCGAGACCTGGCTCTCCCCCGTTTCGCACCACAGGGGTTTTGCGCAGATGGCCGGGGTGGACGACCATGGATCGAAGGGCCGGATGGTTTTCTTGGCTCCCCGCCTCTCGCTCACCGGACAGAACGCAGACGAGTGGGTGCCGCTACGGCCCGGGTCGGAAGCCGTCGTGGCTCTCGCCATGGCCAATGTCATCGTCAGGGAAACCGGAAGCTCCGATACGTATTATCAGCGTTTGCTGGAGGGCTATGATCCCCGGAGCGCTGGAGAGGTGTCCGGTGTGCCAGCGGACCATATCGAAACCATGGCCCGGCAGTTTGTTGCCGATGCCCCCAGCCTGGCGGTGGGCCCAGGATTGGCCGGGCATCACCGGAACGCCACCGCGGCCAACCTGGCGGTCCACATCCTGAACCACGTGGCCGGGAATGTTGGCCGCACAGTCCGCCTCACCGACGTCGACCAGGGTGCGCCCAATCGGCCCTTTGCCGAGCTGGCCTCGGCCATGGAGGCCATGCCCCAGGCTGGCGTGGTGATGGTCCACGGAACCAACCCCGCATACTCCCTCCCGGCCGGCGCCGGTTTCAACGAGGCCTTCGCCGCCGCCGGCTTCCGGGTTTCGTTCGCATCAAGCATGGACGAGACGGCCGAACTATGCGATCTGGTTCTCCCGGACCGCCATCCGCTGGAGGCATGGGGGGATTCCAACCCCCGGCCGGGTCTCTACGCCCTTCAGCAGCCCGCCATGCAACCCGTTTCGACCTTCGAGTCGAAGCAGGTTGGCGATGTTCTTCTCTCCGTCTCCCTTCGAATGGGGAATGACCTTGGGGCGGCCACCTTCTTCGACTTCCTCCGAGGGGAATGGCAGGGGATCCAAGCCCAAGTAGCTCCCGGCGATGATTTCGACGCCTTCTGGCGAGAAACCCTCCGAAGAGGGGTGGCCGGCTCCTACGTCCAGGCTTCGGAAAGTGGAGCGCAACTCCGGTCCCCCGACGCGATTCTGAACTTTGACGTGCCTGAGCTGGATGGCTCGGGGGAGTTCGCCTTGATCGTGTATCCCTCACCCCGTTTCGGAGACGGGAAACACGCCGATCGTCCCTGGCTTCAGGAGCTCCCGGATCCGGTCAGCAAGATGGCCTGGCACTCTTGGGTGGAGGTACATCCGTCAGCCGCGGAGAGATTGGGTGTGGAGACTGGAGACCTTGTCCGGGTCCAGTCGCCCCATGGAGAGGTGGAGGTTCCGGTCTGGGCCTACCCGGGAATTCGAGAGGACGCGGTGGCTCTCGCCATGGGCGGAGGGCACAAAAGCTTCGGCCGCTACGCCCGGGGCATGGGCGTGAATGCCATGGACCTGCTGCCTGCGGAGGTGGAACAGCCTTCCGGGGCCTTGGTCCACCTGGCTACCCGCGTAAGCCTGGTGCCCACCGGGAACCGGCGGCCCCTGGCCACCATCGAAGGCTCGTCGTCACAGCACAATCGGCCCATCGCGCCGGCCGTGGCCCTTTCCAGCATCGCGCACACCGAATCCGGCGGTCAGGCGGATCATGCTGAAGGAGGTCAGACGGACGAAGGGCACGGCGAGGGTGGTCACGGTGAGTTGAAAGAGATCCAAGCCATGGGGGGCTTTGCCCCCGTTCCCACGGAAGGGAAGCCGGAAGATTTCCCTCTGGAAGGGAGCCGGTACGGTCAGTACGACCCGGAGGCGAATCCTCGGTGGGCCATGACCATCGACCTGGACAAGTGCACGGGATGCAGCATCTGCGTCACGGCTTGCCAGTCCGAGAACAATGTGCCCTGGGTGGGAGAAGAGCAGGTGGCTATGGGCCGGGACATGCATTGGATCCGACTCGAACGCTACTACGAGACCGTCGACGCCAGCCACGCGGGTCCGTTGGACGTTCGTTTCCTGCCCATGATTTGTCAGCACTGCGGGAATGCACCCTGTGAGCCGGTCTGCCCGGTGTATGCAGCATATCACACACCGGAGGGGCTGAACGCTCAGGTCTACAACCGCTGCGTTGGGACCAGGTACTGCGCCAACAACTGCCCGTACAAGGTGCGGGTGTTCAACTGGTTCGGGTTCGCAGACATGGCCAAACCGGGAGACGAGCCTTCTGTGGCGGCGGCGGAGCCCATGAACTGGGGTTACAACCCGGACGTGACGGTTCGCAGCAGTGGGGTCATGGAGAAATGCTCCTTCTGCGTGCACCGCATCCGCGAGGTCCAGAACCAAGCCAGGATCGAGGGCCAACGACCGTTGGAGGACGGTGAAGTCATGCCGGCCTGTCAGCAGGCCTGCCCGGCCCAGGCCATCACCTTCGGGGACATCCGGGACTCACACTCCAGGGTGGCCCAGGCAACCCAGAACGAACGCGGGTACCGGGTCCTGGACGCACATATCAACACGCAACCAGCGGTGACCTACCTGAAGAAGGTCACCTTCCACGATGTCGATTCCGGGGAGCACTAGAAGGGTGTTGAAGAGGTGGAGTGCGGCCGCGCACAGGGGTTTTGCGGATGCCAGACAAGGAAGGGCGACGAATGCGATGCCGAAGCATCGGGGAGGAGCCATGACGCCGTATGGCGCCGCAACCCCCCTGTGCCCTGCGGGTTACGCCTGCGCTTCGCTTGGCGGTCTCGCGGAAGACCACCGCGAACCTTCCAGCGGGCAGGCCGCTCGGCTCGGCGGCGCGGGGCCATCTGCATCGTTGGGGCTCCTTGACGTAGCTCAAGGCTATGCCTGCGGAGCCCCGCCTTGCACCTGGCCCCGTGGCGCTCGTAACGCGGCTCGCTCCACCTCTTCAACACCCTTCTAGCTCCTAGGCAGCTTCGGAGCCGAGAGGCAACGAATGGCGACTGTTTTGAACGAAAAAGAACGGGGAGCGCTGACCCATCCGGACGTCGAGTCCTTTGGGCAGGTAAACCGGGATATTCTGAAGATCCTTTCCCGCCCGGGTAAGGGTTGGTGGGCCCTCTTCTCCGTTGCGGTCCTGGGGGTCGGGCTCTTCTTCACCTGTTGGATCTATCAGATCATCACCGGGATCGGTGTCAGCGGGCTAATGAGTCCGGTGGGGTGGGGAGTCTACATCACCACCTTCGTGTTTTGGGTGGGAATCGCCCACTCCGGGACTCTGATCTCGGCTATCCTCTTCCTGTTCCGGGCGCCCTGGCGTCAATCCATCTACCGGGCCGCCGAGGCCATGACCGTGTTCGCCGTGATGACGGCGGGACTTTTCCCTCTCATCCACCTAGGGCGGGTTTGGCACGGCTACTGGCTCATTCCCTATCCGAACTCCCGGTTCCTCTGGCCCAACTTCCGGTCGCCTCTGCTGTGGGACGTCTTCGCGGTGACGACCTACTTCACCGTGTCGGCGGTGTTCTTCTACCTGGGAACCATCCCTGACGTAGCCGCAGCACGGGATCAAGCGAAGGGACTCAGGAAGAAGCTCTACCAGGTCGTGGCCATGGGGTGGAGGGGTACGGACCGGGAATGGCACCACTTCGGGAAGGCGTACATATTCCTGGCCGCCTTCGCCACTCCGCTGGTTCTCTCCGTGCACTCGGTGGTGTCCTGGGACTTCGCCATGTCCATCGTTCCCGGATGGCACGCCACCATCTTCGCCCCTTACTTCGTGGCCGGCGCCATCTTCTCCGGTGTGGCCATGGTCATCACCCTCACGGTTCCACTGAGGAAGATCTTCGGTCTGGAAGCTTACCTGACGGTCAAACACTTCGACGCCATGGCGAAGCTGATCCTCCTCACCTCGCTCATTGTCTTATATGCCTACATGAGCGAGTTCTTCATGGCGTGGTACAGCGGGGAGGAGATCGAGCGGGCGAGTTTCTGGAATCGTCTCTTCGGCAACTACTGGTGGGCTACCTGGACCATGTTGGTGTGTAATGGGCTGATCCCCATCATGCTTTGGTTCAAACGGGTGAGGCACTCCATCCCGGCTCTTTTCGTGATCTCGCTGTTCATCAACATCGGTATGTGGTTCGAGAGGTACGTAATCATCGTGACCTCCCTTTCCCACGAGTACGAACCGTTCGCATGGGGGCTGTACAGGCCCTCTTTGGTCGAGATGGGAATCATGGTGGGGAGCTTCGGATGGTTCTTCTTCTGGTTCCTGCTCTTTACGCGGATCCTCCCGCCTGTGGCAATCGCGGAATTGAAGGAGGTGCTTCCGCCACCCCTGAGAGGCTCCAGGAAGGAGGGGGCGGCCTGATGAGTGCATCCAAGCAGGGAATCCTGGCTTCCTTCGACTACCTGGATTCGGCCGTCGACGCCATCAAAGCCCTCCGGGAGGCAGGGTTCAAACGGAAGTCCATCCAGGCGTATGCACCGGTCCCGGAGCACGATCTGGAACATGCCATGGGATACGGTCAGAGCCCGGTCCGGGTGTTTGCCTTGGTTGGGGCACTCACAGGAACGGCCACTGGGTTCGCGCTGTCCATTTTCACCTCCATGGATTGGCCCCTGGTGGTCGGTGGGAAGCCCATCGTGTCCATTCCGGCGTTCGTCATCATCGCCTTCGAGTTGACGATCCTGTTTGGGGCTCTTTCCACCGTGATCGGCCTGTTCATCAACACCCGACTTCCACACCTGAAGCCACTGGTGGTTTACGACCCCGAATTCAGCTCGGGCCGATTCGGCGTTTATGTGTCCGCTTCCGAGGAGAAGGTGGGGGAAGCCCGAAAGATCCTGGCCGACAGAGAACCGGCGGAAATGCGGGAAGATCCGGAGGGGGTGGCCAATGTCTAGGCGCGTAAAGACGCTTTTGGCCCGGCTTGGCCTGGTGAGCCTACTTCTGGTTTCCTCGGGCTGCACCCCTCTGGATGACTTTTTGGCCGGTGTTTTCGGAAGAAGTATGAGGGACCAGTCTTCTTTCGATCCCTACGAGGACCCTCTGAAAGCCCCGGAAGGCTCCGTGCCCTTCGCATCGGGGAACCTCCCGGCCCGGGTCGGAGAGGTGAATGTGGGGCAGGCCGAGGGTTTGGAGGATGTCCCACCGCCGTTTACGGCGCTGGACGTGCTCAATGAAGTGGATGTGGTGGTTAGTCTCGAAAACCCGGTTCCGGCCACTACTGAATCCCTGGATCGCGGTCAGGAGCTGTTTCTGCGCTTCTGCGCGCCCTGCCATGGTCCCAACGGTGATGGGAGCTCGGGATACATGGCGGCGGTGTTTCCCCCCTATCCCCTCATCGCCGACCGGGTAGTGGCCTTTTCCGACGGGTACCTCTACGGGATGGTCCGGGTGGGGAGAGGGCTGATGCCCGGGTACGGCCACCGGATAAGCCATTTTGACCGGTGGCATGTGGTGAACTACCTACGGGTGCTTCAGGGAGTGGCGTCTCCGCCGGCAACGGAAGGAGGGGGGGAGTAGAGATGGCTCAGATCCATATTCCCAAAGAGATCCCTGTCCGCTACCTGCCCCGATCCAGGAGCGCGACTGCGTTCTTTCTGGTCTTGATTCTGATCGGGGGAGCAGCCTTCGCTGGAACCTGGATGCGTGACCCAGACCAGGCCTGGCGGGCTTATGTGGTGAACTGGCTCTTCTTCACGTCGGTCGCTTGTGGAGCCCTGGTTCTGGTGGCGGCAACGACCATCGTGAAGGCCCGGTGGAACTGGTCGGTCCGGCGGATCGGGTTGGCCTTCTCGGCGTTTCTGCCGTTCTCCTTCATTCTCCTCCTTCCCATGCTGGGCCTCGGGGAAGACTATTTCCCCTGGATCGAGGCCATGGCCCACGATCCCATCGTTCAGAAAAAAGCCGCCTACCTGAACATGCCCTTCCTCATCACCAGGAATCTGGTGGGATTGGCACTGCTCTTCGGGGGGTTCCTTTACATGGCTTATCTGTACGTCCGGCCCGACCTCGGGTTGGTGAAGGACGGCGGGGGCTCGGGGGGGGACCCGGGGCGTGGGAAATGGGTGGAAAGGTTCACCCAGGGGTGGCAAGGCCAGGAACAGGAGGAAGTGCGAAGCTATCGGACTCTCAAAACGATGGCTCCGGTGTTGGTCCTCCTTTATGCGGTGGTCATGAGCGTGGTGTCGTTCGACTGGGCAATGTCTCTCGAGCCCCACTGGTTCTCGACGATCTTCGGTGCCTGGTTTTTCATGGGGGCTCTGTGGGGTGGGGTTGCCGCAACGGCCTGGACCACCGTGTACGCCAAAGGGAAAGATCCGGACCTCAACAAGCTCATGGGGGTGCAGCAGCTCCACGACCTGGGGAAGCTCGCCTTCGCCTTCACCGTTTTTTGGGCCTACCTGTTCTTCTCCCAGTACCTCGTAATCTGGTACGGGAAGCTCCCCTGGGAGCAGGCTTGGATAATCCACCGGGCCGAGGCCCCGTGGAGCTATCTGACAGTTCTGGCCATCCTCCTCTGCTTTGTGGTTCCCTTTGCGGGCCTCCTCGGCCGGCGGGCGAAGATGACGCCGTGGACCCTCAGGCTTTTTGCCACGGTGATCCTGGTTGGCCTATGGCTGGAGAGGTACCTCATGGTGGTGCCGTCCATCCACGACGGTCACCCCACCATCACGTGGATGGAGCCTGCCATCGGACTCCTCTTCCTTGGGCTGTTCCTGGGAAGCGTGAGGTGGTTCATGAGCACGTTCCCCACGGTGCAGATTTGGCAGCCCATGGGTGAGCCCGAATCGCTGGAGGCTGAGATTCGAGACGCGGAGGGCGCGCCCGTGTGAAGGGAGAAACCGCGGGAATCAGCTAGGTCTCACTGATTCAAAGGGGCCGCCGGTGAGGCGGCCCCTTCTGTATGTCACTGGCCGTTGAGGAGCTCCAGGATCCGGTCGTGAAGAAGGCCGTTGGTTGAAATGCCGGAGCCCCCGTCTACGCGGGCCTTCCCTTCCAGGTCGGTGAAGCGCCCCCCGGCCTCTTCCAGGATGGGAACGAAGGGCGCGGCGTCCCAGGGATGGAGGATGGGATCGATCATGATTTCCGCCCTGCCTGTGGCTACGAGGGAGTGCCCGTAGCAATCTCCCCAGGTACGAGCCAGCGAACACTCCCTGACCAGCGTTTCCCATCCTCGGGCTACCGGACCCTCCAATAGCTCTATCGGATCGGTTGTGAGGGCAGCGGCGTCCGAGAGCCTCTGGACCCGTGAAACCCGCGTGGGCCGACCGTTCCACAGACAGCCATGACCCAGGGCTGCCCCGACGGTGTCCCGAAGGGCCGGGAAGTGGGCCACCCCTACCGAAGGGGCTCCTTCAACTTCGACCCCGATGAGAACTCCGTAGATCGGAATGCCCCTGACAAAAGAGCGGGTGCCGTCGATGGGATCCACGATCCACCGCACGGCGGCCCCCGGATTGGCTTCTCCGAACTCCTCTCCCAGGATCCCGTGGTGGGGGTATTCCCGGCCGATTCTCTCCCTGAGTAGCGTTTCCGCTGCCCGGTCGGTCACGGTAACGGGGGTGCCGTCGCCCTTCGTGTCCGAATCCAGGACAGCTCCGAAGTGCTGGAGGGTGACAGCCCCGGCCTCCTGAGCCCAATCGAGAGCGTTCTGAAGGAGTTCACCCAGCTCCCTGGTCCCAGCTTGCATTGGCTTGTTCCGGATTATGTTGGGAGGATCAGCGGCCCTGTTTGTCTTTGCCCCGAGCTTGTTTGGCCCGATATAGGTCCCGGTCGGCCTCCTCCACAAGGTCTTCGACCTCGAACATCTTCACGGGATCAAACTCGGCGATCCCGTAACTGATGGTCACGCCGTACTTCGAAAGCTCAGGATGGGCGGCTACCCGGCGCTCGACACGCTTTGCTTGGCTCTCGGCGCCGTTTCGGGGGATGTCGGTAAGGACAGTAACGAACTCGTCTCCTCCGTAACGGGCAGCCAAGTTCATGGCCCGGGTTTCGCTCAAAAGGATCCGACCGAAGTGCCGAAGAATCTGGTCGCCTACGACGTGGCCCAAACGGTCGTTGTGCTTCTTGAAGTCGTTCAGGTCGTAGAGGCAGACACAGACATTCCGACCACGCCTGGCCGCGGCCACTTCCCTCCGGAGGTGCATGTCCAGATGGCGTCGGTTCGGAAGATCGGTGAGGGGATCGGTGAGTGAGAGGTTCCGGATGCTCTCGTGGAGTCGGGCATTCGAGAGAGCAACGCTGGTCTGGTTGGCCAAGCGCTGAAGGATCTCCACCTCCTCGGTGAGGATTGCTCCCTTCTGGACCTTGCTCGCGGACAAAGCCCCCGCCACTTCGTCCTCCAGGATCAGAGGTACCAGGAGCAGCGATCCTGCACGGGTTTCGCTGGCTAGGTCGGGCGGAATGAGCTGGGACTTGGAGAGGTCCTCGATAATCAGAGGCCGGCGGTCTCGGACAACGGCTTGGTGCAGGCCGTCGCTCAAACTCCAGAGGGTGCCTTCCTGGAGGCGGATCTTCCCGAGGGAGGAAGCGACCTTGGCCTGGCCTCCCTCCAGGAGCCAAACCGTGGACGCGTCTGCTTGAAGAAGCTCCAACACAGCATCGTTGACGGTACGGAGGACCTCCTTGGCGTCCAACGAGCTGGCCACTGCCCGCCCGATCTCCTCGATGCGCTCGGCCTCCCTTCGCCGGGAGTCCAACTCGGTGACGTGCCGGGAGTTGTTGATGGCAACCACCGCAAGATCCGCGATGGCCTGGAAGAGCTCCAGGTCGTCCTCGGTGTAGGCGTGAGGCTGGTAGCTCTGGGCCGAAAGTGTCCCCATGGCTGCCCCTTCGTACAGGAGCGGCACCGAGAGGGCAGATCGGGTGAGCTCGGTCCCCTCCTCGCCCAAAACCATCAAAGACTGGTTTTCGGCTCGGTCGGAGACCATCGAGCTCTTTCCGAGCCGGAGCACGTCGCTTTCGGACCCCTTGTACGTGATCTCCACATTCCGTTCGACGCCCTGGTCCGCATAAAAGACGACGGTGGCCATGTCGGATTCGGAGTCGTAGAGAGCCACGTAGAACCCGGTGGTCTCGAGAACCCTGCTCGTTTCAGTGTAAATCGCCTGATAGAGCTCGGCCGGGCTGAGGGTACGGGCGAGTTTGTGCCCGATATCCAGAAGCACGCGGTAGCGCTCAGCTAGTCCTGTGCTGGCGATCACGGGTTCTGGAGGGGACATAGGGGGCCGTTGATCGGGTTCCGGTCGAGTTTCGACTTCGAACTAAAAAGTTAAGCCCTGTTTCAGGCTGTAAACAACAGTTTCCTGTTTCCGACGCGGCTTGGTGTTTGTCCGGCCTTCTCCCGCTGCCCCTCCGGGGGCGCTCGCCTTTCCGGTCAGGATTCCGTCGGAGTCTCGCTAAGCCGACGCGGTCCCGCGAGTACGTCCTCATCCTCCTTACGTCCGCGCTGGCCCGCGTCGGATGCCCCGGAGGGGCAGGGCCCAACCTAGCAGCCTTTGCGCATAAGAGCACCCCTAGGCGGCACCGGAAAGCGGACCTCACCAGGTCGCGGGAATCCCCTCGAGGAACCGACCTGACCCTGAACTCTCGCGGCCAGAATGGTGAAAGGTATCGGTTAAGGCCGTTTCCTTCCCAACCAATCCTGGTGCGACAGCCAAAGCTGGACGCGCCCAGGGGCTCCAGCGAAAAAAAGATCCTCTCGCGCTCTGTAGATCCGGGCAATGAAAGGTGGGCGGTGGGTTCCAAGGAACCGCAGGAGTTTTGGGATGGTCTGAATGAGATTCTGCGCGAGCACGGGGTGGGAGTGCTTACCGATCAGCAAAAACAAAGGGACCCTGGCCCGCATGACCATGTCCCTTTCCTCAGAGTTGTACCTGATCTGCTTGTTGTGGGATAAGGCCACCCACCCCTTCCTCCCAACCTCCTCTAGCCATTCGACATCGGGGGTTAGCGGACCGAAATGATCGTCGTGGCGCTCGACGGTGAGCCCCCGCTCCCGCAAAGTCTCAGGAAGGAGGTGTCCGAGGTCCCGGTCGGTAAAGAAGACTGGGTTAGGCAGCGGCTTCGAAGAGGATGGCTTCTTCGAGCTCGGCTTGGGTGATCCGGTAGTCACCTAGGATGATGTCCTCTGCCTCTCCGGCGTCGAGACGTTGCACGATGGCCCGAGTCGAAACCCCCTGGCTTTTCAAGACAGGACGCCCGAAAGAGATGAACGGGCTAAGGAGGATTATCTTCTGCCCCTGGTTTCGCTGGCTCCTTTCGAATGGGTAAAACTCAGCCGGGAGTTTGGATTCGTCGTACTCGACTCTCTCCAAGTACTGGTTGAGCACAACCCTCATCGCATACTGCTGTGAGCGGCTGAGCTCGAGCAAGTCAGTGTATCGGTCAAGAAAGAGCCGTCCAGCGGCGGTCTTCAGATCTGGACTGATCAGAAGCCTTGAGATACGGAACTCGGTTTGAGCCAGATCGGCCGCTTCCCGGATCAAGCTCATCTTGACCTCGTGTACCGTCCGGAGAGCCCGCAGGACATGGGCCTCGATAAGGTTGGTGAAAGAAAGCCGAGTGTCATTGGGGTCGGGTCGCTGGATCACTGGTTCGAAGTAACCGACGTCTGACTTTCGTTGGTACCTCTGTCCCACGAACCAGGCCCGGAGGGTACTCGAAGGAATCCCGGTTGACCTCGTGGCCTCGGGAAACGTGTAAAGGGGACGGTCCCGGGGGTCTTGCCCGTGATAGAGCGGATGGACCTTTGATTGAGCGGCGAGAGTCATTTGCCTCCGCAACCTGATTGGGATTGCACGCTTCCCTCCCGAAAACAACCCGAATCTAAGCTTCAGGTTCCACGGCGACCAGTTCGAAGGCGCGGGCGCCCCTGCCCTTTCGGGGCATCCGACGCGGGCCAGCGCGGACGTTAGGAAGATGAGGACGTGCTAGCGGGACCGGGTCGGCTTAGCGAGCCTCCGAAGGAATCCAAGGCGGAAAGGCGAGCGCCCCCGGGGGGGGCAGGGGCGCCCGCGCCTGGCCTACCGTTCCCGGCCTGTTGGGTCATTCTGGCCCGTTTCTTCCAACCGGTCCAGGTACTTCCCAATCTCGAACCCGATGGCCCGGAGGAGTCCTGCCTCCTGGAGATCCGGTTCGGCCCTGGAAATCACTGTTCGGAGGGTCCGAAGGATCGCAGCCGGCTCCCTGGCCTTGTAGAACTCGATGCGGTGGAGGCCATCTGCCAAAGCGGCGTAGGTGTTCTCCAGTTCCTCCACGGTGGCTGGGCGGGTGGACCTCCTGCCTCTGGGCAGTGGATCCCACTCCCCCTCTGCCGAAAGAAAGATCTCATAGGTCAGGAGGAGGACGGCCTGAGCCAGGTTGAGGCTCGAATAGTCGGGATCGGTGGGGATGACGGCTACGGCGTGACAGAGATCCAGAGCATCATTATCCAGCCCTCGGTCCTCCCGTCCATACAGGAGGGCCACGGTCCCTCCCTGGGCATGATCCACGACCTTTCCTCCTACATCCCGGGGCCGCACGTAGTTACGGTGGGCTGTTCGGGCCCGTGCCGTGGTTCCCAACACGAACGTCGCGTCCTTTACGGCCTCGGGCAGGGTTTCAAATATCTCGGCCTGGTCCGTGACTTCCTCGCTTCTGTGAGCGATCCCTCCGATGCGCCAGGCGTCAAACTCGGCTGGCCGCACCAGACGGAGACGCTTGAGCCCCATGTTCATCATGGCACGAACCGCACCGGCAATGTTCACCAGGTTTTGCGGCTCGTTCAGCACCACGACGACGTTCTGGAGGGGAGAGGTGCCCATGGGGAGGGTGGTCCTCCTGGGTTGGGTGCCCAGGGGTCAGGGGAATCCTCGTTATTCGTTCAGGCGCCGTGGGCCGTCGGACCCGTCCTCCAGCTCCCCGACGTCCTTCTCTTCGTCTTTGATGGAGGTTCGGAAGTTCCGGATTCCTTCACCCAATCCCCTGGCGATGAGGGGAATACGCTTGGCCCCGAAGAGCAACACCAGGGCTCCGATGATGAGCGCGAGTTCCATTACGCCCAAGCCGAACATGCCTACCTGCCTTCGGACCGAGGAATAGAAGATCCCCGCCGCCGCCCGTTCCCGGGCACTCCGGCGGGGATCGTAAAGATGACAGCCCAGGCCTCACTTGAGAAGGATCTTGGCGATTGTCTGGAGCTGCATGTTGGAGGTTCCCTCGTAGATGGCCCCGATCTTTGCGTCCCGGTACAACTTCTCCACCGGGTACTCACGGGTGAACCCGTACCCCCCGAAGAGGTCCACCGCCGTCGAGGAAACCCGACCAGCCACCTGGGAAGAGAAGAGCTTGGCCATGGCGGCTTCTTTGACGAACCCTTTCCCGGAGTCCTTCAGGCGGGCGGCGTTGTAAACCATGTGCCGTGCGGCCTCAACCTCGGTGGCCATCTGGGCGATCTGGAACTGGACCCCCTGGAAGGCACCGATGGGCCGGCCGAACTGCTCCCGGTCCTGGACATACTTCACGGCGTGGTCCAGGGCCCCTTGTGCCAACCCGACCATCTGCGCCGCGATACCGATCCGGCCTTCGTTGAGGGTCTCGATGGCAACCTTGTATCCCTTGCCTACCTCGCCCAACACGTTCTCGGCCGGGATCCGGACGTTCTCCAGAATCAACTCCGTGGTGGACGAAGCCCGGATTCCGAGCTTGTCTTCTTTCTTGCCCACCGTGAACCCCTCCATGCCCTTCTCGACAATAAAGGCCGTGATCCCCTTGTAACCGGATTCGGGGTCAACGTTGGCGAACACGATGAAGACCCCAGCCTCGTTCCCGCTGGTGATCCAGAGTTTCTGGCCGTTCAGGAGCCAGTGGTCACCGTCCTGGGTCCCCCTGCAAGCCAGGGCAAAAGCGTCCGATCCGCTTCCAGCTTCAGAGAGGGCATAGGCTCCAACGGTGTCGGCGGCCAGTCGGGGTAAGAACCGCTCCTTTTGAGCTGATGTTCCCCATCGTATGAGGGCGTTGATGCAGAGGGTGTTCTGGACGTCCACGAGCGTGCCCACGGCCGGGTCCACCCGGGAAAGCTCTTCAACCACAAGACAGGCCGTGAAAAACGAAGACCCAGCACCGCCCAGCTCTTCAGGAATCTCGATCCCCATAAGACCGAGCTCGAAGAGTTGGGGAAGGAGGTCGGGGTCGTAGGCCTGGTTTTTGTCCATCTCGATCACCCGTGGGGTGATCTCACTTTCG
>JANQDZ010000013.1 GCA_028278645.1 Longimicrobiales bacterium
CCGCAGCTCCGGATCCATGGCGATGGGGCCAATCAGCTCCACTTCCATCTGCACGTTGTCACCAGGCATCACCATCTCCACGCCCTCCGGAAGCTGCGCCGCTCCCGTCACGTCCGTCGTACGGAAGTAGAACTGAGGACGATAGCCATCGAAGAACGGCGTGTGACGGCCTCCCTCTTCCTTCGTCAGCACGTACACCTCCGCCTTGAACTTCGTGTGAGGCGTGATCGATCCAGGCTTCGCGATCACCTGACCTCGCTCGATCTCGTCCTTGCCCACGCCCCGCAACAGCAGACCCGCGTTGTCCCCGGCCTGCCCCTCGTCCAGGATCTTGCGGAACATCTCCACACCCGTCACTACCGTCTTGCGGTCACGATCCAAGCCCACAATCTCCACTTCCTCACCCATCTTGATGATCCCGCGCTCGATCCGGCCCGTCGCCACTGTCCCTCGGCCCGTGATGCTGAACACGTCCTCTACAGGCATCAAGAACGGCTTGTCGATGTCTCGCTCCGGCAGCGGGATGTAGCTGTCGATGGCCTCCATCAGCTCCCCGATGCTCGCCGTCTCCGGCGCGTCCGGATCCCCACTCTCCAACGCCTGCAGCGCGCTCCCCTTCACCACCGGTAGATCGTCACCAGGGAAGTCGTACTCGGATAGCAGCTCCCGTACCTCCAGCTCCACCAGCTCCAGAAGCTCCTCGTCGTCCACCATGTCCACTTTGTTCAGGTAGACCACGATGTAGGGCACGTTCACCTGACGGGCCAACAGGATGTGCTCCCGGGTCTGAGGCATCGGTCCATCCGCTGCACTCACCACCAGAATCGCTCCATCCATCTGCGCCGCTCCCGTGATCATGTTCTTCACGTAGTCGGCGTGCCCAGGACAGTCCACATGGGCGTAGTGTCGGTTCTCCGTCTGGTACTCCACGTGAGCCGTCGCAATCGTGATTCCCCGCTCACGCTCCTCTGGAGCCTTGTCGATGGAATCAAACGGCACGAACTCGGCCAGACCCTTCTTGTTCTGGACCTCCGTGATCGCCGCCGTCAACGTCGTCTTCCCATGGTCCACGTGACCAATCGTTCCCACGTTTACGTGCGGCTTCGTCCGCTCAAATTTCGCCTTGCCCATCGCTCTTCCTCGCGCTTTTCCTCGTACGTTGGAAAGAAGCCACCCGGACCTGCGCCGTGATATTCAGGGCGCCTGTCCGGGAAAGGTCAGTTCCTTGTTCTGCTCAATTCGCCAGTCTGCTCTTCAAATCTGCTTCTCAAACCTGCTTCTTCAGGAGCAGGAGAGCTCTGGCCGGGATTTGAACCCGGGACCTCGTCCTTACCAAGGACGCGCTCTACCCCTGAGCTACCAGAGCAACCACGCTGGCCTTTCGGCTCCGGCATTCCCCTTCCGGATCCCAGTCCAGGTATCAAGAGCGGGAGACGGGACTCGAACCCGCGACCCTCAGCTTGGAAGGCTGATGCTCTAGCCAACTGAGCTACTCCCGCGCCCTAAGTGCCTCCGATCACCCGAGGACCTCGGGATCGGAACCGGCCACATGGTGGGGGGAGGATTCGAACCTCCGAAGGCTTAGCCAGCAGATTTACAGTCTGCCCCGTTTGACCGCTTCGGTACCCCACCCGAAGTCCTCACTACGAACTCCCCAAAGCCGCAGCTTCGGGGAGGATTCGTAGCGAGCTTGGTAAGCTAACTGTAACTAGGGGGTGTTTCAAGGGCGGATTCTGGCAAAAAAACTCCCTCGGCCCGGGCTAAGCGGAGGCACCGTTTCTTGGCGAGTGACCAACTCGCAAAACACCGAATGCCCGGTACCGAGGGAGAAGTCTTTCCAATCCCACGTCCAAAGGTACCGAGGCTCCTGGGCGGGGTGGTTGGGGTTAAGAAAGAACGGTGTCAGGAGGATGTCAGGAAAGCGGGGTTTTACGGCTGGAATCGATATCCGGCCTTATGGACAGTAAGGATGTGCTTGGGGTGAGACGGTTCCTCTTCGAGCTTTCGCCTGAGCTCCGACACGTGGGTGTCCACGGTCCGGCTCACTACCGCGGCCCGGTGGCCCCACACCTCCTGTAATAATTCCAGCCGGCTGGCCACAGCCCCACGCCGGCGGATCAGAGCCAGGAGCAGATCGAGTTCCTTCGGCGTCAGGCCTACCTCCTCCCCGTCCCGAAGGACGGTGCGGGAACGGAGGTCGATGCTCACCACCCCGAACTCTTCCCTCTCAACCTCGGCCTCCCCCTCGGCGTCGAGAGAGCCCTGGACTCTGCGGAGGATGGCCTCCACGCGGGCCAGGAGCTCCATGACTCCAAAGGGTTTGGTGACGTAGTCGTCGGCACCGAGGCGAAAACCGAGAACCTTGTCGGATTCCTCCCCCCGGGCGGTGAGGATGAGGACCGGAGTCAGGACCCCCGACTTCCTGAGTTGCTGAAGCACTCGATAGCCGTCCAGATCCGGGAGCATGAGATCGAGGATGATGAGGTCAGGGCCCCATTCATCGGTCTCTTTCAGCCCCGTCTCTCCGTTTTCGGCCACGCGTACATCGTAGCCTTCGATCTCCAGGTTGTTCTGGAGGCCGTAAGCCAGGTCTGTGTTGTCCTCTACCACCAACACGCGGGGCATTAGTCGGACCTCACGTTAGTCGCTGGAACCTTCGTCCCTGGGGAAGGCGACCACGAACCGTGCCCCCCCGCTGACCGAGTCCTCCACACGGACCGATGCTCCCTGCCGCCGGGCCAACTCTTTGACCACAGCCAACCCGATACCCGACCCGGCCACTCCAGAGTCCCGATCCCGCTCGAGCCGGGAATACGGCGCAAAAATATCGGCCCGCTGGTCAGCCGGAATCCCCCTTCCTTCGTCCTCCACCAAAAGCTGCACCGTTCCTGCGGCACCCTTCCTGAGCCTTACGTCCACGATCTGGTCGGCGGGACCGTACTTCACGGCGTTCTCGAGCAGGTTCAGCAGGACCTGCCTGAAGGCCCCCGGGTCCACCCGGGCTTCCAGCGTCTCATCGAGGGAGGCTTCCACCCGGCATCCTTGGGCCTCAGCGAGGGGGCCAAAGCTCTCGAGGACCTCCGAGACCAGGGGAGCCAGCGTGGCCCTCTGGAGGCTCAGCGCAACCTCGCCCCGCTGGGCCCGGGAAAAATGGAGGACGTTGTCCACCTGGTGAGTAAGGCTCTGAGCCTCTTTTACGATGATCTCCAGGGACCGCCGCTCCTCCTCCTCGCTCCGCACCCTCCCGAGTAAAAGGGTCTCTCCGAACATCCGGATCTGGGCCAAAGGGGTCCGGAGCTGATGGGAGACGCTGGACACGAAGTCCGTCCTCAGCAGAGAAAGCTCCTGCTCCCGCCGAAGCTGGAAGAAAGCCACCAGCACCATGGCCGACGTGAGGGCCAGAAGACCGAGGATAGTCGGTAGCCGAGATTTTGGAAGGCCACCAATCACCAGGAGCTCGATGGCGTCGGGGTTGATCTGAACGGCACCTTCAAGGCCGCCCAAAGCGAGTCCCACCGGGCCCTTCTCCTGGATCTCGGGCGGGTACTTGGGATAGGAGGAGTAGACCTGCTTTCCCGAAGGTATGGAAACCGTGAAGGAAAGGAGCCTGGACTGATCAGCGCCGTCAGTGAGAGCCGGCGGAAGGAGGGGCGTATCCTTCGCTACCCGTTCCACCACCGCTTTCACCGGAGAAAGATCGGTCTGGAACCCGAAGGCGAGATAAGTGCCGCTGGCGGGATCGAACTTGAGTTCGTAAACCAGGACTCGCTCTTTCCCTGGCGGCCCATGGATCCTGATCCCAGCCGGGGGCCCCCTTTTTTCCGCTGGGCCTGCGGTGGCCAACTCCTTGAGGAAAACCACAAACCACTGATTTGCTTCGCCAACAGGTGGATCGTCACCGCGGAACTCCGGCTTTCCTTTCAGGAAGTCCATTCTGAAGATGAAATCGAACTTGGCGGCCCTGAACGTCCACCCGAAATCTTCGAGGAGTTTCTCGAAGGTCCGGAAGGGAGGGAGCGGGGCGTGTGGATGATTGGTGGCGGCTTTGTAGGAAGCGTCCAGCCCCTTTCTCAGAAGCTCAATGTGGAGTTCCCGGCCGATGGCAGAGGTGAGCTCCCATGCAGCCGAAAGTGCATGGCCGGCGAGCGTCTTCTTGGCTATGCGCTCGTGGGACCGGGTGGCGTCCCAGGCCTGGTAGGCCATAACCCCGGCCAGGCCGAGGGTCAGAAACAAAAGGGACACCACGATGGCCGAGCGAGACGGAACTCTACGACGACGGCGAATTGGCACCATGGTCAGAAGCTAATACGCCCCTCGATCCAGGGGGATGAGGATTCGTCAGGGATTTGTCAGGTTTGGCGGGGCCTCCTGGCTCTTGGCTGGCCTTCGGCCTCCTACCCTCCCAAGGAAATACCGTATCCGATCCGGAAGGAGAACGCCCGGTGGTTTACCTCACGGCTGGTTCCGTCGGCACCAGGATCGATGTTGGTCAGCCCGTAGTTGTAGCGGCCACCGAAAATAATTGATCCAGGCCCTGCCCTGACCGAGAGCCCACCGCCGAGGACCACGCCAAAGTCTCTGGACTTGATTTCGACGTTCGATTCATCGCAGTCGGTGCTGATGCCCGCGCCGTGCCCTTCCCCTTCGACCTTGCATGTGGTCCTCAACCCAAGAGCTGGGCCCACCAGGAAATACGGGACAACACCACCCTCCTTTGGGATGTTAAAGCGCAGGAGAACGGGGATTTCGACGAAATCCCAGGCATAGGTGGATTCAAACCCGTCACCGGAGAGCCCGGTCCCCTTTTGGACGTAAAAAACTTCCGGTTGGATGGAAATGAAGTCCGTGACTGGCACCTCCAAGAACACCCCCAAACTGATCCCCTCCCGATAGCCGTGTTCATCGCCACCCAATTCTGAACCGGTCACAGAAATCTTGGCCAGGCTGAGCCCACTCTCAAATCCAAGTGTTTGTTGGGCTGGAAGACCGGAGGGGGAAAAGAGGAGAACCACATATCCGACCACAATAACCGAGAGCTTCCTCAAGAGGACCTCCTGGGTATAGGTAGGGCAGGATTTCTTGAAGGTGGTACAGGCTAGCCCCCGAATGGATCCCCCACACCCCGCCACCGGCCGTCCACGACGCTGCGGCCAACTGGTGTCCGTTTTTGGTGAATAAGCTGTCGCATTTGGAGGACAATACTCGGCGAGGTGGCGCTTTAGTCATGGCTCCGGCCCGGGCATACGGCTTGCATCTGGAAACCTTGTCTATCACGCCGGCGCAGGCTCACGCCATCGCAGGAAGATCGGCGAGTGTTCGGGGTCGGCCCAACGGAGGTGTTTCGATGCAGATGCTCTCTGGATTCGTCCCTACCGGCTTCCGATCCTGGCTCTCCAGCGCGCTCGCCCTGCTGATACTGACGGGTTGTGCGACCACCCGACTGGCCGAGGAGGGGGAGCCATCGAGGAGTGAGACTCTGGATGTCGGTTACGGGACCATCCAACGAGATCATCGGGATGGCTCGGTCTCTACCGTGTATGCCGACGAAGTCCGAGTCATGCATCCCAGGACGATGATCGATCTACTGGCACGGCTACCGGGCGTACGGGTTAAGGAGAAAAATGGGTATCTCAATGTACTCGTTCGGGGATCCGGGCCGCTTTATGTAGTCGATGGTATGATCTTCAGAGGGAGCATTAATAGCATTAACCCCAGTACCGTGGAATCCGTATCAGTCTTGAAGAACGCGGGGGAAACAGCCATCTACGGGAGTCAGGTCGGCCACGGCGGCGTCATCCTCATCAAGACGAAGGGGGGAGGCTGAGGTCGGGGGGAGGAGAGTTCAGAGAGGTCTCACTCCCACTCCCGGACACCGAGAGCATCAAAACCAACCCCCACAACCGGAAAAGGTTGTGGGGGTTGGTTTTTTTCAGAGCTGACGATCGGACTCGAACCGATAACCTGCTGCTTACAAGGACTGTCCTAGAAGGGTCGAATTCGGGGGAATGCCCCCATTTACTGCACTTTTTCTACGGCTACCACCGGAATCCTGTTTCAAAAACCCGACTTTCACCGGATTCTGGGATACAAATGGGATACGGTTTTCCGACCGTGAGCGATGGGACTCAAAGGGTTCGTTTTGCACAACTACTGGCACAAGGGATTTGAGTCACCGCCCACCAGGGGATCTGATTGGCTAACCGTAATAGGTCAGGAAGTGGTAGGCGAGAAATAGGCCAAAAGCAACACAGGCCACTGTGAGGGTCCGTTCTAATGGCCCGAGGGTCGTTCGAATCAGCCTCCCATTCCAACCAACCGCCGGACGAGCTTCACTCAATACCTGCTTTACCTCCTGCCGCGTCGCATCCCCGACAAGGGTTTGATACGCATGGTTAATGAGTTGAGTCTGGCGGATCGCATCCGGGTAGGAAGCAGAGTCGGAGGGAAAGCGGTCGGGATGCCAGAGCTTCAGCATCCTAAGGTAGGCCGACCGTAACTCTGAAGAGGACGCTGTTGCATCCACTGCTAGGACTCGTCGGGCCTCGGGTTCGTTCACGGAGTTGCTCTGGGTCCGGAAAGGTTTCTAGGCGGGAGCCATTCGCGCCCCAATGATACGCGAAGGCCGCGCTGACCGCACCCGTGCCTTTTGGCGATGAGTCTGCCCCCTTCCCTACGCCATCGGGGGGAAACCGCCGGCAACCGCCAAAAACCGTGGGTAATAACACGGGTTTGGGCACGTTCGGGACCCTCCCCTAGCGGCCTATTCTCAACCGGGTTAATCTTTTTAATTCCCCACGAAAACCAGAGCGTCCGGGCGGAGCGCAAAGGCTCCTCCCGCCTACCTTTGAAGGGGGCCGAAAATGCCAGGCAACGTGATCAGGTGGCCGGGTAGGTCGGCGAAGAGCTCCGTCCACTGGTTGGAAAGGCCCCCCTCTATCCGCAGCCTCCTCATCCCGGCGTTCACGGTGTTCTTGCCGACCGCATGTGCCGGTCCTGTCGCTGAAATGAGTGACCGACAGGTTGCTTTGCTTGTCCTTCTTTTTCTCTTCGGAGTGGCTGTAGCGCTGATGATGGCATACCAGCTGTGCAAGGTGGTGTACTACTTCGCTTGGCGCGTGGTTGCTCCCGAAAGCTGGTACCTCAAGAACTTCAAGAAAGACCTCCTCGCCGAACGGCCAGGTGACATAAAACCTCTAAAGAGGTTTTATGCCCGGTACGGACAGACCAAGGCTTCAGACCTCTTGTTGTTTTACGTCTCTGGGGAGATAGGGAAGATGAACGCTTCAGCGCATACGTTCGTTGATGCGGACGAGGTGAATCTGGTTGCGGCTCTGATCAGGAATGCCGCAAAGGCCATAAAGGAGTACGGAGACGAGAAGAGCATCCGGCTTGCTGAAAAGGCATTCCGCATGGTGATGGGAATGATCCCGTCTGAAGCAAAAAGGGCGACAATGCTAATGGATATAGCCAAAGAGGAGATCGTATCATCCCATTCGACCATCAATCCTCTCCAAAAGCCGATCCGAGATGCATTAGGAATTCTGACAGGAGTTGAGCTTCCTGAGATAGGAGGCCGAAAAGTAGAACGGACGGCAAGAATTGTCATAGAGGGTGGAGTCACGAGAGATGTTGCCCAGGAGATTCCTGGGAAGGTAGGCGGTTTTGGTGCTGAGGTGTTTGTCACGAGGGAAGGTCTTGAACCGATTGACGCGAAGACCTTTAGAATGTACGGCCTACGAGTTGAGAGGGGCGATGTAGTAAGGATATCAGCAGAAGGTGATGATGCCGAAGCTGCGGTAGATGCCCTTTTGGGCTTCCGTTTTGAGGGTAAGGAGGTGTTTTCCCGGGTTCCCGATCCCTAGTGATCGACGTGTCCCTCCTTCTTGGCCAGCTCCCGAGTCCTGCTGGTGTGCCTTCCCGTGGTCCCAACCGCCAGCAACCGCGGCTCATGGCACAATTCCTGGCACAACCCCTACTTGGAAAACAGGACCCCCAGCAACAGCCCTATTCTTCCCTTCGGCCCTAGGTCCGCCAGCAGGGGGTTGAAGGAGAGCCAGGGGACACCCACCATATTAGCAAATGCTGGGTGCGAAATCCCATCGAAGCAATCCTGCAAGAGGTTTGTCGAGATACCGAGTCGTCCTGCAGTAGCGTTGTTGCCTTGTCCCACCAAGATTTCGTTGAACTGGTCTAGCCCGAGACCAGCTTTCCGCGCGGCAGCGAGATATTCCATCCTACCCTCCTGTTCCCTTTCTCCATTGCCGGGATCCAATCAATCAGGTAACCTGCCTTTCCCCCCCACAACATAGTCGCGATCCGAGACGCGTCCACCTCATAAGTGAGGTCGTTATGACCGGAGAACCAACACCATTCCTTCAGGTTGATCTTGGGGAAGAGAATGGGACCCGCGTCTTCCACTCCAAAGAAGAAGTCAAGAGGTGGATCGAGGCGGAGAAGAAATCCTGGAACTGGCTTTTGGGCTTGGGACGCCAGGTGTCAAACACTGTGCAAACCTACTTCGACAACGTCACTGGGTACGTGAACGCCATCTCTGAGGAACCCACTCCTAACGAGGTTTCGAAGCTTCAGGGACGAATTGAATCCGCATTCCAGGGAGAAGGTCTGCCGACGACCGAATCCCCCACAGGCCGGTTCCTGAAGGAATTGGGGGAAAGAGAACCCGCCGTCGGAGCAGGAGCGACCTCTTTCTTTCTCCCCAAGGTCACCAATTTAGAGGTTTCTGATAAAGGGTTCTTCGAGGGTGCCCAGTTAGCCGTGTTATACGAACGGGGGATGTACGAGACCGCCGAAAGCGAGCGGGCGTCACTCCAAGCCCTTCGGAATCGCTGGGAGCAAACCTTAATTCAACAGGACGCAAGATTCCGTCAATCAGCGGATAGGGGGGACATCCTAACGAACTCCAGCGATGAAGCTGAGGTGGCTCGCGTAAAAACCTTCGATCGGTTTCTGGAAGAAGCTGTGGGAAAGAAAGACGCTTTTCTAAAGAAGGGGATCAAGGATCTAGAAGCCATCGCCAGTACTTATGACGAAAGGCTCTCACTCCAGGCCCCAGTCAAGTATTGGACGGACAAGAGCACCTACCACGGAAGGTGGAGCAAAGTATTCGCCGCACTAACCGTCGTCGCGGCTGGTGGAGTCGTAACCGGATTAGTTTATGCATTCAATGCTTTCCTGGGAGACGCCACCACCTATTCTCCAGCCGAGTTCTGGGAGATCGGTATCGTTGGTGCGCTCGCCGTGATCGGGGTTTGGTCCTTACGGATCCTAGTGCGAGTGATGCTCAGCCATCTCCACCTACAAGCCGACGCCGACGCCCGGGCGGTCATGGTCGAAGTCTTCCTTTCCCTGATTCGCAGTGAATCCGCCCTCGCTGACTCAGACCGGCATCTGATCCTGAATGCCCTTTTCAAGCCGATCAGCACCGGCATCGTAAAAGACGACGCCGTCCCCACCTCCTTGCTGGACGTGGTCACCCGCTCGTCCTAGAAGAAACCTGTCCCATTTGTATATGATCGGCGGCTGCTGTTGGATGCCTTGGGAGATGCCTTCCTGAGAGGGTTCGTGTTCTTAGACATCAGCTACGACATCTACCTCAACCGGTATGAAGAAGCCGGAGAAGGCCGAGAACTTTTTTCGGAGGCGCGATTCAGGAAAATCCGGCAGAACCTCCAGTGGCCTGCCGAAACCGAGAGGTTCGAGAGGACCATCTTTGTCCGAATCGGCGCGGCGGATGAGTTTCCCAACTGGGAGAAGCCGCCAATTCAACTCCACGCGAAAGACGATACTGAGTACAGGAGTGTGGTTTTCCCAAGGCTGATGGAGGCAGTTTGTGCGGGTTGGGTTTAGCCCTCGCCTCTTCTACCGCCTCGGCCCAGGCTTCAGGTTGTTCGTCGGGTGGGAGTACGGTGAGGGGTCGGGTTTGTTTCTCTGTAGTGGGCAAAACGTGGCCCGGGCCACGCCCACCACCAGCCAACCGCTGCCGGACCTCTGTTGAGCGGATCACCATTTGAACGGTCCCGCGCTCCAACCCCCACCGATCTTTGCAGTAACTAGCCCAGGTGGAGTGCGTTTCTTTGTACAGGTCGTTGTCTCGGATGTAGCGGTACACTTCGCCCATTTCCCAGAACGACTTCAGGCACCGCTCGATGTCTGCCTCACACTCCGCCAGAGTGCGACAGGTCAGATGGGACTCCGGGCTCTTCGTCGACCTCCACAAGCACACTCACCTCGAACGGCAAAACCCCAAGCCCGTCTTTTGTCGACGATAGCTTTTGAAGGAGGTCCGTGATAGAGAACATCGTCGCGATTACCTTCGACTCGGTTTCGGGTGGTACGTACGCAACAATCGACAGCTTCGGTTTCGTCATGCCGCAGCCTCAGTCAGAGGCTCCTGTACCTGAAGGGTTTGGAGGTATGCCGTCGCATGCCGCCCCTTCTTTATCCTGGCGATCCAGTAAGCGGGCACACAAACGGATGCCGAGATGATCGACAGGAAAAGAGCCGAAAAAAGGCCGACGGTTGAGTGCGGCCCGACGAGGGCACCTTCCGCGTACGCCTGGAATGCGATAGCCACAGAGCCAACGAATGACAGCATCACTAGTACAGCCAACACCAGATCGTGGGCTCGAAAGACCGCGTCATATGCTAAGCGTGCATAACTGGTCTGTGCACTTGTATCCGCCCGGCAGGCATGGTTGTACCCACCTATCAAGGTGTGGCTCGTCGGCAGTCCGAACTTCCTCAACTCTGCATCTATGAACTGGCATTCATGGAGGATCTTCACTCGCCTCATGCTCAGGTAGGTCGCATACGTGACTAGGTAGGCGATGAATAGAGGCGCAGCAGCTCCGAAGTGAAGGAGGGTTAACGTCTGTTCGACGCCAAGAAGACTTACAGTGAAGGTCATACCGGGAGCTGAGATATAGAGCGTAAGGAATAGTACAGAAACACCAACGAGGAGGTGTCTCGCTCGCCGAGATTTTTGGGCAATGCTCTCCCGAGCTTGCTCCCGGCGAATCAGGCAACCGGAGAGGAAAGCAAACTGGTCTGACGTGCAACGAACGACATCCAGCCCTCTTCGTTCCGGAACAGGGGGATTCCCGCCTCCCTTTCTCTTCTCTGGCTGATAGAATCCCGTCCCACCGTGTTTAAAGTAAACAGCCGTCAGAGCCATCTGATCTTCTCCTTTCCAGAGAATCCGTGTGGGTTAGCCAGTTACCTCAACAGTCCGTATTCGTCGCTCAAGCAGCCTCCAGCACTTCAATAGGATCAATCCCCAGCCGCTCCGGCGGGAAAGGCGGGGAGGGAGGTCAGAAAAAAGCGAAGAAAAGGACGTGCATCTAAGCCTGGCGTGCATTGCCCCTCGCGATCCACTCACCAGCCGCCCTGCCGTCTTCCCCTATCGTGTCGGAGATCCACCCGGGCAGATCGCCGAGAGAGTCGAAAACGTCTTTGGTCTGAATCACTACGGATAGGCGGTCGATGAAGGTGTGAAGGACACCTCCTCAGTCCCGATCGAGTTGCCAACGAAACGCGATGATCTGTCCCATAAAGAAATCCCCCCATTCCTCTATTCGAGTACTCAGGGGGGGCTGGTCTTTCCGGCGTGCGGACAAGCTGGGAGGATCTTATCCTCCGCGCAAGTAGGTCGCCGGCGCTAACACTTCAATCCAGTCAGGCGTGTCTCCAGGCTCCCCCGAGTAAGATCACTTGCCAGCGTTCTGCCAAAAACACATTATAGGCGCAATCAAACAGACAGATTTGCATACCTCCATCCCCCCCGGAAGTTGACCATCGGATGTCAATCAGATCGATGGCCGGTGGGGGTGCTTCATTTTCATCCCTGCAGGACCTCCCCGGCCCAAGAGTAGAAGTTTCAACGATGACGTTGAGGGCGGGCAAATTGCCCTCCCGAGGCAGGTCGGACCAAGGAGGTCATCATGCGACAGACCCTGGCCATCACACTTACCGTCCTAATGGCTGTCACACTTACTGGACCGGTGGCGGGTCCAGACGATGGGACCCCGATTAAAGGGGGCACCCCCACACAGCCGGGCGAATACGAAGCGGTTGGCACTGTTGGAGGTTGCACGGCAACGGCCATCACGAACACCCAGGTGTTGACCGCTGCACACTGCGTGTGCCCTACCGACTTCGGTACCACAGGGTGTGCGCCGACGGCCACCTTCAGGCTCCACGACGTATTCCCAGTCGACGACCCGGCTACCGCGGTGGATGAATCGAGTACCCGAACTGATTTGACCATCGCCGGTTCGGTCCGGGTACACCCCGAGTTTGGACAGCGGGGGTGGTTAAGGGATGACCTCGCAGTCATCGACCTGAACCAGCCCATCGACCAGGTTGCCCATGTGACACCGATCCCTGTGGAGGCTCCCACCAACACGCCTTTTGAGGGTCACGCACTCGCGCTTGTTGGGTACGGAAGGACCGGCGAAAACTGCAGCGGACCCTCCGCCGGAAAGCGGAAGGTGACCATTCATGCCTCAAAAAGCGCCTGGGCAGTCATCAACTTCGACGATAAGCCGGCGTATGCGTGCCCAGGGGACTCTGGAGGCCCCCTGCTAAACACTGCCGGCCATGTTGTGGGGGTCGCCTCCTGGAATGACAACAACGGAGACAGCCACTACAGACCGACATCGTTCAGCTACAACTGGGTATTCAACCTTCCCCGACCGGGTTGGGCATGGTCTTCATGGGAAAAAGTGGAACAGGCGGGGATCAACAGCCACCAACCAGGCTCAGCCTGGTGTCCGGAAGGGACTTTCATCGCGGGGTTTGATCTAGATGGGGACCGGGAAATCAGTTCGGCTGACGCTCCAGTAATCGGACAGGTTCTGTGCGCTGGTCTGGAGGAACCGGAGGCTTCCAGCTGGGGCTCGTGTTCCTGGGAACAGGTGGAAAAACAGGGCATCAACAGCCATCAACCCACTCCCTCGTGGTGCCCAGATGGCACCTATATCACCCAGATTGATCTGGACCGTGATAGCGGAGCAAGTGCAAACGACTCTCCGGTTGTCGGCCAGGTCCGTTGTTGTTCCATGGCGGACGGCCATTCTCAGGAATGGGGATCGACCTATTGGATTGGCGTGGAAAAGGAGGGGATCAACAGCCACGGTTGGGGGCCACCTTGGTGCCAAGACGGGGCGTTCTTAACCCAATTCGATCTCGACGGAGACCGCCGTCTTAGTGACTACGATGCGCCGGTCGTGGGCCGGGCCAAATGTAGCCGGCCGGGCGGCTGACCTCGGAGAGTCCTGGATCAGGCTTCCAGTAAGTAAGGGCGAACAAATCAAAAGTACTCACCAGAGAAGAGCTGTACGAAGCGGTCTGGACGAAACCTATGCGGACTTTGGCCTCTGAAAGGGGCCTCTCCGACGTCTGGTTGGCCAAGATCTGCAAGAGGGAGGGGATTCCGAGACCGGGGGTCGGGCACTGGGCAAAGGTGAAGCACGGGAGGAGTGTCTGCACAGTATTGGGACCGTGGCTGGATATCCATTTCGGTTCCCCCCAACCGACGGGTTAGTGAATCACGAAAAAGAAGCCTGGGCCTTTCGGTTATTGGCAGGACCGAACGGTCTCCTCAGCTCGAACCCTGGAGGAAGTTGATTCTGGAATCCCGCATATCGGGAGCTCGGGTACCGATGGTGGCTCCGGTTTTGGCGGTTGCAGCGGTTGATTCATACGTGGAGTCTGCCACCGAAGAAGCCATCCACGGCAGACGACCTGACAGCTGGAATGGGGCTTTACGCAAATCATTTGGGATCCAGTTACCTGACCTCCTCGGCGAGGAAAACTACCGTCGCCTGGACCGAGTAAGGGGTGTGAGAAATGCTCTAGCCCACGGCGATAAGTTCCGTGACACCCTCCCAGAAGATGTAAGAGACCAAGAGAGACGATTTGAGGAACACGCCGCCCTGATTGATCCTCGGCTGGCCCTTCCCCCCTATGTGGTTTTTTGTCTGTCTGAATCGCTTAGGGTCATCAGGAGTATCCGGCGGTTTCTTCGGTTAGGCCGGTGTCCCCAAGAGAGCTGAGCAGCCCCACCATCCGTTAGGTAGCATAAGTCCTGAGGTCCATCCCAGCAGTCCCAGCCGCGAGTGAGTTCGACCCACTGGCCATCAATTCCCACCGCCAACCGATAGTTCAGGTAACCGGAAGAACCTCTCCTCTCCCAGTTGGGCATTGCAAACTCTTTCTACATGCCGCCACCCAACCTGATTATTCTCGGCGTGCAGGAGCCTCCACGACCTGAGGTCGTTGGACGCGTGAACCTCCCAAGTATATGGTGCATGGCGACCTGTACAATTACTCACTCTTATCGCGTATTGCGTTAGTTGTTTTGGCTCAGCAAGCGATAGGGTGAGCGTTGCAGGGAAGGAATTCTGCACGAGCCATCCGTTCCCGTGGGCTGGACTCCCGTCAAGTGCCTTCCAGGCGGCCCACCCACCACTTACGCAGTCAGTGTCAGGATTGCTCGGTCGAACCTGAGCCCTTATCCCTCCGACTGTTCCTTCAGAACAGGAGGTCAAAGCGTTCGGCTGCCACTCACCGTCCCACTCGAATCGCATTTCGACGAGGACAAGCTGGTTTGGGCTCATAGGTGACGCACGCGGGAAGGAAAATCGGAAATGCTGGTATTCCGGTCTGGTCACCTCCCCCGAAGCCGGAGCAACACGCGTGGGCGGAGGGATCAGAACCTCACTGGTGATTGGCTCGGAACGGTCGAGGTTGAACAGCACTCTCCTGGTACGGGTGTCCTCATCCGGGCGGGTGCATGAGAGAGCTCGAACATTGGTGCCAGATGCTGATAGCATCACAGTTCTTTCTTTACATTCCACACCGGAACCGGGCTGGACGGATACCGAGATCGCCTCGATTCCTGGGATGATCTTATAACGCAACAGAAGGCCGAACTCGGGACTATCCTCTGACTGGCTTAAGTAAGCATAGAAGCCCGGGCGGCGAACGCACTCTGCGACGACTTCTAATGCATCAGAATTGATGCGCTGGTAACGTTGCGATTCCCTGAACCTATCGAAGAACTCGCGCTGGGTATAATCGGTGGAACTGCGCCTGAATGCCTCGAAACCGGAACTCGATGCTGAGAAGTTAAGAGGAACCAGAACCGCTTCGACGGGGATCACCGTTGAAACCCCCCCGGACAGGCTGGAAGAGTAAGTTGAACTGCTGTCGTACTTGTAGAAGCGCACCGCTCGCCGCCATTGCTCGTAGCCGATGTCTGCGGCCGCGACATCAGCCGGCCATCCGAGAGAGGCTATGGCCGAACATGGATCCATCTGGCCTGATGCTTCGGCAACTGTGCTGGCCATGCACAAGGCTACCGCAACGAAAATTGCTCGATTCTGCCGGATAGATTGAAACTGGTACATGCTGTTACCTCCTTACGGCCGCCCGGATCGGGAGAAGATAGCCGCGCTCTGGACCATGGAGTCCAACCCCTTCTTCTGGGGAAGGAAGCTCCTCGGAACTCGACCCGAGCTTACACTCGCAGTGATGGAGAACCGGGACCCGACTTCCCCGATGCATCCAAGTGAGATGGGTTTCTTCCAGAGGCGGGAAAACCCCGGCCGGTGGATCCGGCCGGCCACCACCAACCCGTGATTGGCTTGGATAAGCATCTAATCCGCCTATTTACCCGGTTAACTGTCAAGGGAAAAAATCGGTGGGCCGGAAAGCGGTGGACCGGAGGTTTGCAGCCCAACTCTCAATTCTACTGCCGGCCGCCTTTTCCCGTAACGAACCATTCGGTTCCCGGCCGGAGCCGGGCGCCTGGCTGCTTGCCCTTATCCTGCGGTCACCGCCCGGCGAGGTCCCGGAGGGGCGTTGACGGCGGTCTACAAGGTGCTATGGGCTTGGGAGCCAAGAGTGGGGGTTGCCTTACTCTCCTGACTTCCCGGTCAGGTCTCCACTTGGACCGTATAGGTAAACCGGACCGGCTCGCTGTTGGCTATCCCCGGACCAATGCCCTCACCTATCACTGCCACCTCCCAATCCCCGGCCTCGCTCAAATCGACTGTCGTTAGATGCTCGAAGGTGAGGAGTATGTCGGCACAAATACGATCCCGCTGTTCCCAGTCGAACGGGGAAAATTCCACGCTTCGCGCCCCGTTGTCTACTGAAACGCGGACTTCCCCTTTGGACCGGCATGCGTTCCCGTAGCTATGAATCTCGACCGTGAGGGTGGAGCCGGTGAGTGCGAGCGTGATACGTGGGTCGTCGTCGTTGAATCCGGAGATGAGAGCCGGCGCTAAGTCCGGTCCCGGATCGGTCGGGCCACTACACCCGACTATCAGGAGGGCAACCACGATAGGAGCCGTCAATCTCATTTCGGATATCCTCCGTGTTGGCCGGTCTGCTCTCCCTAGGAACGACCCAGACTCAAGAAATGTGTCACGGCCCGGGACCGAGTTGCAAGGATAAGCGCAATGCTCCGGACACACGCTTGCATCCCCTCCACATACCGATAGGTCCCATCGGAAAACCGTGCGTGGACTTGCCCGAAAGCGTCTTCATCGCCGGCCTGGCATCGCATGACGATGATTCGGGGGCGAAGGCTAGCTCGGGTCATTGATCCATCCGTGGCGACTCCAATGGAAGTGAACAGCCTGTCTTCAACTCTAGGGACACGACAAAGGCCCGGGAGGGTCTTGTTACCTCCGGGCCCTGACGTGTCCTCAATCGACGTGACGGTGGGTTGCTGGAGGCGCCTACCTCTCCACCACCTGAAAACCAGGGTGGCTCTCGCGGTACTCGGGTTCACGGGGGAGTCTGTTTCCAGTCGGTGGACCTATAGAGGTCAGCATCTCCGCGAACTTGACCTTTTCGAAACGATCCGTTTTACGTGGTTTCCGCGGTGAGACCCGTTATCAAGTCGATGGCTTTTCGGCCTTCTTGCGTCAGGTGGAAGGAAGAAAAAGTGTCGAACTCGGGATCGCGCGATGGGCTTTGGTCGATTTCCAGAAGGCCGGTTTCCACAAGAACAGACATCTGATCATCCGAGATACCCGCCTCCGCCAGTCTCTCGAAGAACCCATCCACGACGTCGTCTACGAACCATTCCCCGTCTAATGCACGAAGAGCCGCCACAAAAGACTCAGGTTCTCCAAATTTGGACGCAATCAAACGCTCCAACCCCTCCCTCCCTCGAATGTACCTTTCCGAGGCACCGAGCATGTCCAACATCTCGCTCGCCAGGATCAAAACACGGCCTGCGCCAGTTCCGGTAATGTTGCGCCCATCATGGGCTGCGTAGTTCCGGTAATACCGGAATGCACCCTCAAATAGCATCCGGCCCGCTTCCTGCTGTTTCGGATCAAGCGAAAGGTGGAGGTAGAGGCCCTTTTCTTGATCTAAAACCTTCCGAACCAGACGGACTCCAAACTCATTCGGCGATCCGCCTGAGTGATCCCGAAGGGCCACTTCGACCTGTTCCATGGCTTCCAAAGCCGCCTGGGAGAAGAACCCCGAATCGAAGAGGTCAAGACATTCTTTAAGAATCCGAGGGTGCAAGAATGCATCAATTCGGCTGGAGGCCCGTGTTGATTGGTTCACTGGGGATGCCGCCGCTGATTTGGTGTGAGGATTTGAGCTTCTGTCACGGTTGAGGTCAGGTTGGAGGACCGGTCCCCCGCATCACTTCTCGCCAGATTCCGGCCATCTCTTTTATGGAGCTTCCGTCCCCCGGCTCCGGGATGATCGCTTGAATCGCAGCGAGGAGGGCCTGGAAATAGGCCATCCGCTGATTCCAGCCCACCCCCTCGGGATCAATGGCCTTCAGCGGTGCCAACACCCAACGGGCCACTTCGTCAGCGAGCTGCGAAAGGTCGTCCGGGAGACCTTCAGACCACTCGGCGGGGGAGGCAGCCCCCACGTGCACGAGAAGCGAAGACAGTTTCCCGTAGGCATCTGGATGAACTCCATCTAACTCAGGATGAGCGGCCTTGAGGTCCAGCATGAACCTCTCCAATTCCCCCCGCTCTTCCTGCATCTCCGCCCATCTGGATCCTTCTCCTGTTACTAACCAAACCAGGGAAACACCAATGCAACTGGAAACCCTAGCCAGGTAGGAGACGGTAGGTTCTCTGTCCTGGTGGTATTGCCGAACGCTCTCGTACGACAGATCGAAATCGCCGCCCTCTCTGAGCCTCTGCCACCAGGCACGGAGAGAGATGCCGACAGTC
The DNA here is from genome assembly GCA_028278645.1 of Longimicrobiales bacterium. Classification (GTDB taxonomy): domain Bacteria; phylum Gemmatimonadota; class Gemmatimonadetes; order Longimicrobiales; family Gaopeijiaceae; genus JABDNZ01. Next base: position 18,243 of record JANQDZ010000013.1, read on the forward strand.
TCTCGCACATCTTCAAGCCGTTTCGCGTACTCGCTCTGTTTCACTTTTCCGCGTTACCGTTCCCAGGATACTTGACATAGCCAGGATGCGGGGTAGTACTACCAGCATCCGTGTAGGTGTTACTCCGTTCCTGGAAACCTAGGCCAGAGGAGACAGATGACACAAGGCAAACGGAAACAAGAACCTGTATGGACGTTTCGAGCATCGAACGCTGTGACGGACCGAGCCAACGACGCAGCCGAAGGGCTCGGCATTAACCGCAGCGAATTCATCCGGAGGGCGATCCAGGCGGCAGCTGATCGGTTGGCGAAAAAAGCAGCCTAACGAATCAAGCCCGCCGCTTCCCCCCTTCCAAGGTTCCGCGACGGGCAAAGTACCACGACCCCGAGGGATCGCGCCAAAAGGGTATGCGCGCTGCCTCTCTGGGGCAAGAGACTGGAGCCGAGTATGGTGGACCTCTTTTCCCCTCAATTCAGGATGTTTGATCTGACACCTAATCCAATCGATGGGCGCGGTTTTCGCGAAACGCCCCGGGCCATAGAGGATATCCCAGACTGCGGGATTTCTGAGGGTGATTGGGTGGTGCATGCCTATTCTGCGCAGAAGCGTCACCTCAAAAGGATTCGTGTCCCCTTCACCCAACTACCTCGAACGAAGTACCAGGCTCTTTTGGACGGTTTCAACTCACTCCAGCTGGTCGCCCGGTTCAGCCCACACCGGACCCTTCGCCGAAACCTGAAGAACAGCATGGCACAACGCGGCAAACAGCCTGGCCCCGTGGTCATCGTTCGTCCGCTCTGGAGTGGTGTCTCTGAACCGATCCACGCTGCCTCGGCGGAGGCTGCAATCTTCGAGTTAATCCGGCCTGTCGGCTGTCGGATGCCGAAGGAGGTGTGACGATGGCAAAACGAAAGAAGCTTTGGTCGAAGCAGATCGAGGAGGCTGGACTTTCGATCCGGTTGTTCGAGCGGACGACGGGCGGCGTAATCTCGTTGTCCATCGTGACCGGCAGGAAGGACGGGGAGGCCCAGAAGTACGTGAAGTCCACCGGGCTCAGAAACAAATCCGATGCCGAAGAGAAGGCCCGGGCTGTCGCCAGGAGCGTGGCCAAACTGATCATCAACGCCGAGGACCTCCAGTCCCTTACCTTGGGCCAGGTCCTCCAAAAGTTCTTCGCCGAAAAAGCGCCGTCATATACCGAACGGTGGAGGAAGCACGCCGAGACCCGCAGGAACCTGTTTATAGCAGCTTGGGGTGTTGATAAACGGGTTGAGGACATAGGACAGTCAGATGTGGACCGCTACGCCTCACAGAGGCGCTCAGGGGCGTTAAAGCCACCGGGCTCCAGGGTGAAAGCTGTCCGTGACGGGACGATCGAAGCCGACCTCCGGTGGCTTGCGTCAGTGTTCAATTGGGCGAAGGGCGTGAAGGTCAACCGGAAGAGACTCTTGGCCTCAAATCCTCTGACTGGTCTAAGACGGCCCAGGGAGGAGAATCCCAGACGGCCCGTCGCATCCCATGACCGCTACCTGAAAACTCTGGCGAAGTGTGATGAAGTCGATCCCGAAGGGCGGCTCCAGTGTATGCTCGCCCTCGCACGCTTCACGGGTCGCAGGGAGGGTGCGATATGCCAACTCAGGGCCGACGACGTTCTGAGGGGAAAGCAAGACGTCAGAGCGGCGCTGGCAGCCCTGGGCCTCGATGAAAACGCCGCTGACCATTTCCCTAACGGCGGCATCCGATGGAGGGCCGAAACCGACAAGGTCGGACTCGATTCCATCACGCCGCTGAATGGCCAGGCGAGGGAAGAGATGGACCGCTACCTGGAGAGGAACCCCCGTATCGGGAACACGCCCCTCTTCCCTTCTCCAAAGGATCCAGCGAAGCCTTTCCGGGGCGACATCGCCTCCAAGTGGCTCGTGAAGGCTGAGAAGCGCGCAAAGCTTCCGAAGCTGGCGGGCGGGATCTTCCACCCCTATCGGCGGCTGTTCGCCATCGAGTTGAGAGCACTGCCTGTTCATGACGTAGCCGCTGTTGGTGGATGGAGAAGCGTCCGGACTGTACAGCAGATTTACCAGCGTGCAGAACCAGCGGGAGTCCTAGGAGCGATCGAACAAGTGGGAAGCTAAGCCTTGGGCGGATGATTCATCACTCTACTGTCGAAACCAGCCCTCAAAATACAGCTTATCGTTGCTCCTGATCTGGAGGGAGGATAAGCTGTGTCCATAGAAGGAACGATCGGCCTTTTCCTCACCTTCAGGCATCGTATCCAAGACCGAGGGGAGTAGGATGACCCGTTTGCTGAGGAACAACATCACGTCCGCGCTTGCTGGTATCGGGGCCGCGGGGCTCATAGCTCAAGAAGGGTTAGACCGATTCCCGGGGTCCTCTCCGGAACTGGCTCTGGCCATCGGCCTGGGTCCAGCACTTGTCTTGGTTATTTATGGGCTGGTGAGGGCTCGGAAAAGTGCTGGGAAGGAGGCGGAAGAAGAAGGGACTGACCAACAAGAGGGATGGAAGCCTGAGTACCCAGCCGCAGTCCTTGGATTCGCTGCGGTGTTCGTTTTGCGGGCCGTGGCTGGATTCGCACCTCAGGTACTCCTCGGGTCCCCCAGTTTCGGGTGGGAGCGCGGAGGACAAGTGGCGGTTCTGAGTGTGCCGGTCCTGAACAACGGTGATTTCCCGGTCCACCTGGAACGCATAATTGTCGACGTTCAGTCGGGCAGCGCCGGTGCATGCTTTCCCCCACTTTCGGACAGGGTGGACTATGCACTCATCGATAGTGTCACCATCGCCGAATTCGACCTTCGGGGAGTTCAGGGCACGCTACCGATCGAATCGTTGTTGGACTCCATACAACCCATTCGGGTCGCCACCGTGTCGGTCGAGGGTACGACCCGTGCGGAGTGTCCTCTGTCTCGGGTTGAGCTTAGCGTGCCCGTGGACGCGATTGTTGGTGATAATGGCCTAATGTTCCAGTTACACATTCCGACCGAGTTCCGGATAATCGAGAGTGACTCATCCCTCGCCAAGCGGCACCGCCTTATCCCCACCCTCCGTGAAGACACCGTTCAGATGGCCATCTATGGTTTCGATTCAAACCTCCACCGCCTGCTTGACTCCACGCGTTGGGTTGATACGCTGACCTGGTACCCTCCTATGTCCGGTTCGCCGTCAACCAATGGCAGAAGCACCCTGATCATCTTGACTGCGGAAACAAACGTAGGCCCCTCCCGACCTGTCACTCTCGCCGATCCCTGGTATTGACGGTGTTGGGGAACACCCGGGTTTAGCGCCTATTGTCGCGGGTCGAACCCCAGAACGGGCCGGCAGCCAGTGTACTTATTCTTCCGCACGGGACACAAACGGGATACAGGTCGGTTCAAGCAAAAACACCGCAGGCCGGAAATGCTTGCGGTGCTTGGCTTTCTTAGAGCTGACGATCGGACTCGAACCGATAACCTGCTGCTTACAAGGCAGCTGCTCTGCCAATTGAGCTACGTCAGCATATGTGGCGAATGTCCCGTTGGGCCGGCCATCCTCCAGGACTACCTTCAAGGTAGTCTCATCATCAGCATGCTGGTAGATCCCTTCCACCAGGGAGGCCCTGCGTCAACTACAAAGGAGACCCTCGATTTTCCCCTTTGACGGTCTACACGCCGCGAACTATAATTTTTTATGACCTTGAAGACCCACAGAGTCTCGGAAACCTCGCTCCGGCATCGCGTTATGTCGGCGGTCCTAGTCGTTACCGTCGTCCTCCTGACGGGACCCGCCATGACCTGCTTGGCCAGCGCTGACGTGGGCTGTTCCCCGTTGCACGCTGGGCCGGTGGCAGCGAACGACGGTTGCTGCGACGGGGAAACTCCGGCCACCGACATTCCGGTCTGTTGTGTTCCGATGGACCTACCGCCCACGCTGGGGAAAAATACCGGGGCACCGGTCCAGCTGGTATCCGCCATCGGTGTGGCCTCACCGCTCCCGGCCGAGGAGTCCACAAACGGACGCTGGCTGATTCCTCCTCTTCTCAACGGCCGGACATCAGCGCCGGTCCCTGCTCACATCCAATTCTGCTGCCCTCTGGCCTAGACCTGTCTCCATAGTCGCGTCTCGTTCCGTCTGACAGGGCCCGTCTGCGCCCGGTCACACCGCGTCACTGAGCAGGTCACCATGAATCAGAAGGAGCAATTGGAATCCCTCAGCCGCTCGGGCCCCACTTCCCGCGGCGGCAGGAAACGGAACCTGGGCAGCCTCCTGTTGCTGCTGGCCTTCGTGGCCGGAGTGTCCCTGGTTTTTCTTCTGGTCTTCGGCAACCGGCTGCGACCCCGCGTCCCGGTCACGGTTGTCTCGGCAGTCCTACTCGAGTCTGACGAAGCCGTGGCGGAAGCCGCCCCGGAGGGGACGGGCAGCATGCTGGCCCAAGCCTCCGGCTGGATAGAACCCGATCCCTTCCCGATCCATGTGCCGGTCAAGGTCGATGGTTTCGTGGAGGAGGTATTCGTCTACGCGGGCGACGCCGTCGAAGAGGGCCAACTGCTGGCTACCCTCGACCCGACCAACTTCGTGCTACGCGTGGAAAGGCTGACCGCGTCTCTGGAAGAGGCGCTGAGCGATCGCACCATGGCCGAGGCGGAGATGACCACCGCCCAGGCCCGTCACCACGAGGCAGATGACCGGCTGAGACGGATTCGAACCCTGGATCCCGGCGATGTCTCGGAAGTGGAAATCGTCGCGGCGGAGCGCGCCGAAACCGAGACCCGCTCCACGCTGGAAGCCCGCCTCGCGGATCTGGCCGGCCGCGAAGCGCAGGTGGCTACCATACGGGCCGAGCTCGCCCAGGCGAAGGTGGACCTCGACCGTACGACGGTCGCCTCGCCGATGGACGGCATCGTGCTCCGGCGATTCGCGGCCCCGGGCATGAAACGCATGACCCAGGGGCTCGACATCGAGAGCGCAACGATCCTCTCCCTCTATGATCCGGAACGCCTGCAGGTCCGGGTAGACGTCCCGCTCTCGGACGCCGGGCGCCTGTTCCCGGGCATGTCCGCCCGTGTGGTGACGGCTGCGCTGGCCGGGCAGACCTTCGCGGGGCACATCACCCGGATTACCGGGGAGGCCGACATCACCCGCAACACCCTCCAGGTGAAGGTTGCCCTCGAAGAGCCGGATCCTGCGTTGCGCCCAGAGATGCTGTGCCGCGTCGAGTTCTTCGAGTCCCCCGCGGGTGGGGTGAGAACCGCGGGTAGAGGCAGGCAGGTCTGGTTGCCCGAGGAGGCACTGGGCGACGGCTCGGAGGGGATGGTCACCGTTTGGGTCGTGGACCCGGTCAACGAGACGGTTTCACCCCGAGAGATCGAAGTGGGGGCCGCGAGGCGTAACGGTTTTCGTGTGATTCACAACGGCCTCAGGGCCGGCGAACAGGTCGTCGTGGACGACAACGGCCGCCTCCGGCCCGGGTCCCTCGTGACCGTTAGGGAGGACTGAGGGTGAGAAGCATAGACAACCGGTTTTTTCGGACTGCTCTACGGAATTCGCACTAACCGAATCGGACCGAATGAGTACTTCAAACGACATCCTGGTCCGTTGCCGAGGGGTAACGAAACAGTACAAGAAGGGTGAGACGCTGGTCACGCCGCTGGAATCGCTGGACCTGGACGTCCCGCGCGGGGACTTCCTTGCGATGATGGGACCCTCGGGCTCCGGTAAGACCACGCTGCTCAACCTGCTCTCCGGAATCGATCAACCGACCTCCGGTACCATCGAGTTCGACGGTATGGAGATCCAGGACCTCCCGCGCCGCAAACTCGCCGGTTGGCGGGCGCGTCATGTGGGATACATCTTCCAGCTCTACCACCTCGTCCCGGTTCTCACCGCTTTCGAGAACGTGGAGCTCCCCCTTCTTCTTGACGACATGAGTCGGCGCGACCGGCGGGAACGGGTCGAGGCCGCCCTTTCCCTTGTGGGGTTGGCCGACCGCGTCCACCACTATCCTCGGGAACTCTCCGGCGGACAGGAACAGCGCGTGGCCATTGCCCGAGCCCTGGTAGCCGACCCCGCACTGCTGGTGGCCGACGAACCCACCGGCGATCTCGACCGCGAGGCCGCCGACGCAATCCTCGGGCTCCTCCAAACCCTCGTCCGCGAGCAGCACAAGACCGTCGTTATGGTGACGCACGATCCGCGGGCCGCCGACGCGGCGATGCGCATACTGCACCTTGAAAAGGGACGCCTCCAGGAGGCTGCGGTATGAGTCTAAGGGTCCTGCTCAACCTCGTGCCGCTTGCCGCGAAGCAACTTTACCGTCACCGCATACGCACCCTTTTGACTGTCGCCGGGATCGGCGCGGGAATGTTTCTCTTCTCCCTGGTCGAGAGCATGCAACAGGCCGTTGCCGGGGCTACGGAGGCCAACGCGGAAGACGTCACGCTCGTGGTGTACCGCGAGAACCGGTTCTGCCCCTCGACCAGCCGGCTCCCCATCTACTATGAGGACGAGATCCGCAAGATCCCCGGTGTGCGGGAGGTGATTCCGATCCAGATCACCGTCAACAACTGCGGCGCCAGCCTGGACATCATCACCTTTCGGGGAGTACCACCCAACCGGCTCCCCAGCTACGCTCCCGAAATTGAGGTAATAGCCGGGTCGCTCGAGGAATGGGGACGCATCGACGACGGGGCACTCGTGGGACGGACCTTCGCCCAAAAGCGCGGTCTGGCTCCCGGCGAAGCCTTCGAAGCCGCCGGGGTGCGGGTCCGGGTGGCGGGCATCATCGACTCCCCATATCCGCAGGACAACAACGTGGCATACGTGCACCTGCCCTTCCTCCAGCAGGCCTCCCGGCGCGGGCTCGGGGAAGTCACCCAGTTCAACGTGCGCGTTTCCAACGCAGAACAGGTGGAACGTGTGGCCAACGCCATCGACGAACGCTTCGCCTCGTCAGAAGAACCGACCCACACCCAACCGGAGAAAGCGTTCTTCGCCCAGACGGCCCGGGAGTTGATCGAACTGACCGGGTTCACCCGGTGGATCGGCCTGGGAGCGGTAATCGCGGTATTGGGCCTTGTGGCCAACGCGGTGCTGCTCGTAGTACGGACGCGCATTCGCGAGAACGCGGTGCTGCAGACTCTGGGCTACCCGGATCCGGCGGTAGGATGGCTGGTGCTGCTGGAGGGCATGCTGCTCGGCATGGCCGGTGGCCTACTCGGGACCGGGGGCGCCATGGGCTTCCTTGCCGCCGCACGTATCACGTTCGGCAACGAAGGGCAGGTCCTCGCCGTCCTGGCCGATCCGACGATCCTGGTCCGCGGTCTTCTACTCGCGCTCGGCCTGGGTGCCCTCGCCGCCCTCTATCCCGCGTGGATCGCCGTCCGAAACCCAATCGTAGAAAGCCTGAGGAGTTAACGGTTTTGCTTCCCTTTGGATATGCCGTTCGCAACCTGTACCGCAACAAGACGCGGCTGGCCCAGACATTGGCCGGGAGCGCGCTGGTGGTGCTCCTCGTCATGGGCGCGCAGGCCCTGAACGCAGGCATGCGGAGGACCCTGAACGCATCCGGTTCGCCCGACAACGTGATGCTCCTCGGCGCCGGCAGTGAGGAGAGCGTGCAGCGCAGCGAAGTCAGCGAGCAGGCCGCAGGTATCGCCGAAGCCAGCCTCGCCGGCGTGGCCACCGTCATGGATACTCGAGCGGTCTCCCCCGAGATCTTCCACATGGCCTATCTCGAGATGCCCGACGGGTCGATATCGCGCGGCATGGTGCGCGGCGTTACGCATCGAGCCCTCCTCACGCACCGCAGGGTCTCAATCCAGGAAGGGATTTTTCCTGGCCCCGGCCAGATGATGGTGGGCCGATTGGCATGGAAGAGGCTCGGCGTAACGCCGGACGCCTTGGAGCCCGGGACGACGATCCTCCTCGACGAGATTCCCTTCACCCTCTCTGGGATCTTCGCCGCACCGGGGACAGTCATGGAGTCCGAAGTATGGATGGACCTCAACGACTTACGCACCGCCGCGCAACGCGAAACGGTCAGCAGCGTTGTGGTGAGGCTCGAAAGCGGGGAGCGGGAGGACGTGGAGATCTTCGCGCGCCAGCGCCTCGACCTGGAGCTCAGCCCGATTGGCGAGAAGGAATACTACGAACGCCTGGCCGCTTTCTACGCCCCCGTGCGGAGCATGACATGGATAACCGCCGTGCTCATTGCTACGGCCGCCATATTCGCCGGGTTTAACACACTCTATGCCGCCTTCGCCTCGCGGGTCCGCGAGATCGCCACCTTGCAGGCCATCGGTTTTCGGCGGAGCGCCGTCCTCGTCTCGCTGATCCAGGAATCGATGATGACTTCTCTCCTCGGAGCCCTGCTGGGCTCAGTCCTGGCCAGCATCCTCTTGACTGACCGGTTGATTCACCTCAGCACGGGCACCTTTCGGCTCACGGTGGGTCCCGAGACCCTTTTTGCCGGCATCATCACCGGCGTAATCCTGGGGATCGTGGGCGCACTGCCCCCGGCCTTCCGTTGTCTAAAACCAAGCCTCCCGCAGGCATTGCGGGACTAGAACAAAAAGGAGCACACATGAAGACGATCAGAACCCTCGCCGCGGTGGTGGCGGCCCCGTTCATTCTGGCCGGTTGCGGCAATAGCGGCGAACAGTCCTCTGAAGCCTCGGCGCCTGCTGAGGTGCCGGCGGCCATAGCCGAGGTTTTCGCCGACGTGGCAGCGCCGGAGGCATTGCTGCCGATCCCCGAGTTGCGCCTAGCGGCCAAGCCCGGCGACGAAGTCGTCCTGGAAGCGAAAGTGATGGGTACCGTTGAACCGTTCGTCGAGAACCGCGCCATTTTTGTCGTGGGGGATGAAGGGACGCTGACCTCCTGTGACCTTCTCCCTGGATCGGAATGTTCTACCCCATGGGACAACTGCTGCAACGATCCCGAGTTGGTGCTCGCTGGCACCGCGACCATACAGGTCGTGGATGCGGACGGGAACATCCTCCGCCACGGGATCAAGGGCGTGTCCGGGTTGAAGGAACTCTCGCGCCTGCGTATCGCTGGTGTCGTGGCGCCCAACTCGACCGAGGCCGCCCTAATCGTCAACGCAACGAAGATCGAAGTGTTGTGAAGACAGGGTTGCTCGACGAGCGGCCGCTAGAAGGTCCAACATGAGAGAGCTCTTTTCAGCAGGAATGCTCATAGCTGCGCTGATGGGTCCGGTCCATGCCCAGGGCGTTCAGCCATGGTGGGAAGCCTTCGGGCACCCAGGTTTGACGGCGGCCATTGAGCAGGGCCTCTCGTCACACCCGACCATGGGCTCCGCGCTGGCCCGTCTCGGCGGCGCCGAGGCGGGCGTCGCCCTGGCCCGCTCAGGCCGCCGGCCTGAATTGGGCGTGCGCGCCGGCTATCGCTCAGGTCGCGAACAAACCATGGAGACCGGTGGGGTCGAGGATGACATCGACCCACTCTTCGCTTCCGCGCGTTTGTCTTGGGAGCTCGACATTTTCCGAAAGACCGGGGCTGCCATCGACGCCGCGTCCGCCCGCGTCGGACAGTCTGAGGCCGATTTCGCCGGCGTTCGCTTGCTCCTATCGCTCGAGATTGCACGTTCCTACGTCGCCCTTGCGCATTTGAACGAGCAGGCCCGCTGGAACCGCGAGGAAGCGGAAGATGCGTGGGCCATCTACGAGCGAGCGAGGCGACGCACGGAAGCTGGGCTCGAACCGGACACCGCCCGCGCCCGGGCCCTGGCAACATTGGAACAGGCAGAGCATACACTGGCGCGGACCGTGACCGAACGCGACAAGGAACGGGCACGGCTGACCAGCCTCGTCGGGGGAACACCCCTCGGGGAAGAACCAACGTCCCTGGCCGGGTTCACGCTGCCGCCGCAGCCAGACCTCGACCTTGAAGGACGTTTGGTGGGACGCCCGGATGTGGTGCAGGCACATTACGCCTGGCTGGAGGCGCAAGGAGAAGCCGTCGCCGCCGCCCGCACGCGACTGCCATCTTTGTCTCTCGTCGTTTCTGCAGCGGGGGACGGAAGCGACGCGGGCGACCCGGAAAGCTGGGCCGCCTGGGCGGGACCGGTCGTATCGCTGCCGGTCTGGAACCCCGGCTACCAGGCGCAAAGCAGGTGGGCCCGAGCCCGGGAGGAAGCGGCGGAAGAGACACTACGCGCGGTCAGTCTCCGGGCAGTTGAGGAGATCGACCGGGCATGGGTGGAACGCAGCCGGTCTGAAGAAATGGTCGGGCAGATGCAAGCCCGGTACCAAGCACTGTCGTCTATCGCGGAAGCTGAGGCCCGCAAACGCGCCGCAGGGCTGATCCAAGAAGATGCCCTCCGCAGGTCTAGACGAAATGCCGCCCGGGCGGCTCGCGAGGAACTTGAGTGGCGCGCCGCTGCACTGCGGGCCCACCTCGACCTCATCGCGTCCCTCGGCGGCGACAGCTAAAAGATGTGATGGACTTCACCGAGAAGGTGGTCCTGGTTCTTTAACGAACCAGCACCTACTTCACCACCTTCCACCTGGTCCCTTCAGGGGAGTCCTCCAGGACTACGCCTCGGTCGGCGAGCTCATCCCTGATGGCGTCGGCGGCTGCGAAATCTCTACCCTTCCGGGCCTCCTCCCGGAGCCGGATCTGTTCCTCGATCCAGTCTCCGGTGGTGTCATCCACCTCACGAGCTTCCCGGGCCAATTCCAGAAGCCCCAACACCTCGTCCATGCTGTTCAGGGCTTCCAGGGCCGCCGTCCGGTCGGAGGTTCGAACCGTCTGACCGACTTTGTCCAGCTCGGCGTTTGCTTCGTTCAGGAAGATGAAGACGGCGGCCAGGGCTTCTGCAGAATTCAGGTCGTCATCCATCCCCTCCCGAAATCGGTCCAGACCGGCCTGGGCCAGCTCCGGAAGCCGGGTGGACGGAGCCCCTTCTTCAACCGTCAGTTGGGAAAGGCGGGCTTCGAAGTCCAGGAGGCGTTGAACCGCTTTGGCTGAGCCCTCCAGGCCTTCCATGGTGAAGTTCAGCTCCCTCCGGTACTGGGCCGAGATGAGCTGATGACGGATCGCTGCGGGCTCGTGCCCATGGGCTACGAGCTCTCCCACTGAGACCGTGTTCCCGATGGACTTGGACATCTTCTGTCCTTCGAGACGAAGGTGCTTCACGTGTAACCAGTACCGGACGAACGGTTTCCCGGTGGCGCCTTCCGATTGGGCGATCTCGTCTTCGTGGTGCGGGAAGATGAGGTCCTCACCACCGAGGTGGATGTCCAGAGTTTCACCGAGCTCGGCGATGCTCATGACCGAGCACTCCAGGTGCCACCCCGGCCGTCCCCTACCCCATGGTGAATCCCACGCCGCCCCAGCCTCCTCGTCTTCCGGCTTCGCGGCCTTCCACAGAGCGAAGTCCCGGACATCCTCCTTCGCATAGTCGTCCATGGAAACCCGGGCCCCGGGCTTGATGGCTTCCGGGTCCACCCTGGAAAGACGCCCGTACTCGGGGAACCCCGAAGTGGAGAAGTAGACCGAGCCATCCTCGGCCTGGTAGGCCAACCCCTTTCCCTCCAGGCGACGGACGAACTCCACCATCGCCTCGACATAATCGGTGGCCTTCGGGTACAGGTCGGCGGGCCGGATTCCGAGGACTTGGCAGTCGGCCAGGAAGGCATCCCCGTAGGGGGCCGTGAACTCACGGATGCTGATTCCCTCGGCCAGCGCTCCGTTGATGACCTTGTCGTCGACGTCGGTCAGGTTGTTCACGAACCTGACTTCGTACCCACTCCATTCCAGATACCGATGGAGGAGATCGAAGGCGATGAACGACCGGAAGTTCCCAACGTGGGGGTAGTCGTAGATGGTGGGCCCGCACCCGTAGACGAGGGCCTTACCGGGAACCAACGGTACGAACTCCTCCAGCTGTCTGGATAGGGTGTTGTAGAGGCTGAGCGTCATCAGTAAAGGACCCGGATCTCTGTCACAGTCCAACGTCCATCAGCTTGGACGAAACCAACGAAGACGGTGAAGATAACAGCATCGGAGAGCCCAGGTGAGCTGGTTCTCCATCTGATCTCGGCGAAGCCCTTCTCCCCCGCCCCTCCCGAAAGAGACACCCGCGAGACGGCCACTGCACCGGCTCCGTACCGCCCGAGGAAAGAGGAGATGGCAGCCCGGGCTTGCCTCGGGCTGATCTTGGCATGCTCCTCATCCGGCAAATGGAGGCGGATGCCGTCCTCCGCCAGAAGCCCCGCCAAGGCCTCTACGTCTTTTTCCGACCAGGCGTAAGCGACCTTTTCCGCCTCCCCTTCCAACACCGTCTGGTGGAAAGAAGCCGCCGCGGGGAAAGAACCCGCCGTGAGGCTGGCCAAAGCCATCAATAGGATTGTCATGGCCTGATCCCTGGGGGAGAGGGGGCCTGCTCCTGCCCGGCATACCGACGGAGGAACTCTCTCACCGCCGCCGCCAATGCCGTGGCCGTGTTGTCCTGAAAGGCCTCGTCAGTCAGCAACGCCTCCTCCTCCGGGTTCGTGAGGAACCCGACCTCCACCAGGACCCCCGGCATGAGAGCGTTGGTGATCACTGCCAACATCCCCTGCTTCACCCCACGATTCGGGCCCGGGTGAAAGTTACCGAGCTGCTCTTGAACCAACTCGGCCAACAGCAGGGACCAGTGCTGATGGTCGAGTCTCCGCAAATCGGTGAGCATAAAGCTCAGATCAGACCCGTTGGGGGCCCGCTCGTCCTCAGCTTCGAATTCCTGGGCCGCGTTCTCCAAGGCCTGGGTTCGCCTCTCGTGCTCGTCCGTGGCTTCCCCGAGAGAAAAAGTCTCGTACCCACGGGTAGATCTGGAGTTTGGTACGGCGTTGGCGTGAATAGAGATGAATACACCCGGGTGGTCACCCCTCCAGGCCGTGGCCATCTCGCCGCGCTTCCAAATGGGGATCAGCGTGTCGGAGTCCCGGGTCAGATAGACATCCAGGTCGGGATAAACCTCCAGCTTCCGGGCGAGGGCCAACCCGATGGCCAGGACCACATCTTTTTCCAGCGTCCCCCCCCGCCCCCTGGTCCCAGGGTCCCTGCCTCCGTGGCCCGGATCGATGACGACCACCCTTACCGGATCAAACGGAACGCTCCCCGATGGGGCGGCCTCTGAGACGGTGAGTGTTCGAGTAGTCGGATTGAACCGGTAGTTGTTCGGCAGCTTCCAAGGGAGGATATCAATGAGAAACTGGAGGGGGATGAACAATCTCCCCGACGCTCGGTAGGACGGTTCGGCCAAATGCACGCCCTGGCCGGCCCAGGACAAAAATGGGTTGTCCGGTCGAAACACCACCCGGGGAGAGCCCCCCCTCCAGCTGGCCACGGTCTCTCGATCCGAATCCGAGACGGTCCATCCGAGGCGGGTCAGTTCTCCCGCCGGCACGGCCGGGTATCCCGCCACCGTCACGATGTCCAACCCGGGATCGAGACGCCCCTCGGACGTCTGGACCCTCACCGATACTGTCTCCTGTCCTGACTTTTCCTCGGTCGGCGTCAGGAGCGGGGCTCCAGATGCATACAGGGGTAGAAACGCCAAAACGGCGCTTGTCTGGAAAGGGATCCTGACTTTCATCGGTAGGGATCCATGGCTTTTCGAGCCTCGTCTTCCTGTGTCTTTCTCTTGAGCTTTTCTCTCTTGTCGTAGGTTTTCCTCCCACGAGCCAGGGCGAGGGTGAGCTTCGCATACCCCTTTCGGAAGTAGATGTCCAACGGGACCAGCGTGAGGCCTTTTTCCTCCACCTTTCCGATCAAACGACGGATCTCGTGGCGGTTGAGGAGGAGTTTCCTCGGGCGAAGCGGGTCTTCGTTATACCGGTTCGCTTGTTCATAGGGGGAAATGTGGAGGCTGTGGAGCCAGACCTCACCCCCCTCTACTCGGGCATACGCATCCTGGAATCCCACCTTTCCCTCCCGAAGGGATTTTGCCTCCGGACCCTTCAGGACCAGACCGGCCTCGAAGGTCTCGAGGATCTCGTATTCGTGGCGAGCCTTTCGGTTCGTGGCTACCACTTTCTTCTTATCAGAAGAGTCAGCCATTGACCGGAGTTACGGGATTCGAAGCGTGGAGCCGCCTGGTGCGACTCATCGTATAAACCTGCGCCACCTCACCACCAAGAATAAACACTATGGCGCTGTTATAGATCCAGAAAAACAGGATCGCGGCGCTGGCCAATCCACCGTACACCGTACTGTAGTTGGCCGCGCTGGTGAGGTACCACGAAAAGAGGTACTTCGTCACTTCGAAGAGAAGGCCGGTGAAGGTTGCCGCGGTGAGGGCGGTCCGCCACGGGATCCGCCTCGGCGGGAAGTACCGATAGACCAGAACGAACAGGACCCAGATGAAGCCGAAGGCCAGAAGCTGGGCAACCGTTTGTCGGAACATGCTCAAACCCTGACCCTCCAACCCGACCAACCCGATCCCGAATTCCTCCACTGCCTCCACGAGCACGGTGATCCCGATGTTCACGACGAAGAACAAGCCCCCCACCACCACCATGACCGCGTCGAACAGTTTCCCGCGGACGATCCCCCTGCCATGAGGAAAATCAAAGATCTCCCGAAGGGCCGTTCGTAGGGTTCCCACCAACCGTGTGGAGATCCAGACAAAAACGAGGAACCCCACGAGGCTAAAGCCTGCCCGCTCGGCAAGGAGCGACTCGATCACTCCCTGGACCCGGGCTACCAGGTCCACCTCGCCACCAACCGTCGGGAGGTTTCCGAGAAGGAAAGGAACCAGCACCGATGCTGGGTCCGGGAATCTGGACGTGAGGACAAAACCCGAGATACCGATGAAGAGAAGAATGAGAGGAACCAGGGCCACCAGGAGGTTGAAGGTGATGGCCCCGGCCATGAAGAAGATGTTGTCCTCGTCAGCCTTCGAGACGACCCGGAAAACGAAATTCCGAAGACGCCTGGCCCAGCCCGGGTCAGGGGGAAGGACGGGGGCTTTGCCGCGAGAATCGGTCATCTAAGGTCTCGCCCCCCTTGAGAAGAGATGTCCCTAACCCTCCACCACCTCCTCGTTAGCCTCGATCTCTTCCACTAGGTCCTCTCCCGCTTCCGCCCCCACCTCTCGGGCCGCTTCGATTCCGGCACGGTAGGCAGCCTTGGACCGCTCCAACTTCTTCTCCAACTCACCCCTGGCTTCCACGGCCGCTTGGCGCCCGGATTCCACCGCTTCCCGAACCGACTCCACCCTGGCCTGAACGTGCTCTCTGGCGGTGGTGAGCCGGCCTTCGATGTTCTCCTGGGCCCCCCTGACCTGCTCCTTGGCGGCGTCCCGAAACTTCAAGGCCCTGGCCTTGATCTCTTCCTGAGTCTCCTCCCCGGACTGGGGGGCGAAGAGGAGTGCCAGGCCCGCACCCACCAGGGCCCCCAGAATGAAGGACCCGAGACCACCTCCGCCTTCCCGTTCAACAACGAGATAGGGCACATCGTCATGATCGCGCATGAGACTCTCCTTGAGTGGGAAGACTTGAGGCGAACGCGCCCAAGTCGGCCCTTGATTCCCGATTTTCCTAAGGTAATCTCCTGCCTTCATACCCTCCAGTCGTTCGACCCGGTCCCCAGATCGGGCCGCTCGTACCCTTCCCTACCGAGAAGACCGTAGGTGAGTTTCTTGCTCAGTTCCACGCCGGGCTGGTCCAAGGGATCGATGCCGTAGAGGGCCGCGGCGAAAACCGTGGCGGTCTCGAAGAGCATGAACAGCTCCCCCATGGCCCTCGGAGTGAGGTCCTCCACCTCTAGGGAGAGGTTCGGGCGTCCTTGTTGGCGGAGGGCCTCCATGGTCGACCGTCGCTCCGTATCCAGGAGCTCGTGAAGCGAATGCCCCCCCAGATAGCTCAAAGCCGAAAACTCCTGCCGGATCGCTGGGATCTCGACTGAATCGTCACCCGGTCCGACCCCGAGAAAAACGACCACCTTGTCCCGAGGGCCCTCCATGAGGAGTTGAAGGAGCGAATGTTGGTCCGTTGCTCCGACAGCCGGTAATGGGGTGGGCCCCACGTTTACTTCCCGCCCATCCCGAGTCTTGGCTTTTCCTAGAGACTCGCCCCAGAGCTGCTGGAACCAGGCCGCAAACGACCGCAATCGATCGGAGTACGGCATCAGAACGTGGATCGGAGCTCCCTGGACGGTGTCGGAATGGTGAAGAAGGGTGGCCAGCAGCCCGGCCGGGTTGTCTTTGAGGACCGGCGTGCGGCACCGCTGGCCCATGGCTCTCGCGCCTTCGAGAACCTCGGTTATGTCGATCCCAGCGACCGCGGCTGGGAGGAGACCCACGGCCGAAAGAACCGAAAACCGCCCTCCGACGTTCCCCGGCACCTCCAGGGACGGGACCCCTTCCTCGTCGGCGATCTGCCTCAGGATCCCCCGCTCAGGGTCCGTCGTGAACAGAAAGTGCCCCCTGGTGGGTTCCTCCCCGAGAAGCTCGTGAAGCCGCCCCTCAACCACCATGTATTGTGACATGGTCTCTGCGGTGGATCCGGACTTGGATACCACGTTGAACAACGTCCGCCCCAGATCCAAGCGCCCCAGGAGGGCGGAGACCGACCTGGGATCGACGTTATCCAGGACAAACAGCCGGGGGTAGTGGTCTCGCGCCTCGTCGTCCAGCTCATTCCAATGGGGACCGAGGAGGGAGTCCCTCAACGTGGTGGTGCCGAGGGCTGAACCCCCGATACCCAAAACCACCAGATTCTCAAACCATTGGCCGAACCCATCTGCCAGTTCCTGGACCGCCGACGCGGCTTCCCGGGCATCCGGCAAGTGGAAAAAACCCATCTCGCCGGACTCGATCCTGGCGTCCACATCCTCGAAGGCATTTCGGAAGGTCTCGGCCCAGGTTCCCTCGAGATCGGCTGGCTCGACCCCCCCACCGCCCAGGTTGGGAGAAAGCATGTTGGCGTAATCCAACGTCACAGATTTCATCGGGGATACTCCCTCTCAACTTCCATCAATTTCTTTTTTAGTCTTCAGGTATCTCGACCGTGAGTCCGTCGTATGCCGGTTCCACACCCGGGGGAAGCACATCCAACAGCTGCTGATGCCCAACTTCATGGGTCATGTGCGTCAAGAACGTCCGGTCCGCGCCGACCTCTTGAGCAGCCTCCACCGCCTCCTCCACGTTGAAGTGCGTCGGATGGGGATTCCCGAGCCAAAGAGCGTTCAGAACCAGGATCTCAACACCTTCCAGAGCCTCGAGAGTGGGAGGAGGTAGGCTCTTGGCGTCGGTGATGTAACCAAGCCTGCCGACCCGGAATCCGTAAACCGTTGCCGGCCCGTGGGGCGTCGGCAGGGGAAGGAACGTCCTTCCGAAAATCGTCTGAGGCTCGAAGCCTTTGTAGCCGTAGAGGCGGAACTGGGGAATTGTGCTCCCGGGCGGCGGATTGATGGCGTCGTCGAAGATGTAGGGAAACCGCCTGAGGAGCTCGTGATGAGACCCTTCTGGACAAAACACCGGCATGTCTTTCCTTGCCCGGAACCGGAAGATCCTCAGGTCGTCCGCACCATGGACGTGGTCGGCATGGAGGTGGGTTACCCACACCGCGTCGACATGGTCAACCCCGGCCGCCACCAGCTGTAGCCTGAGTTCGGGGGGCATATCGACCAAAAGGCGCCCCTCTGGGAAAGTCAGGAGGGCCCCATGCCGAGACCGACGATCCCTGGGATCCGGCGACGTACACCGGCGGCAGTGGCAACCGATAACCGGCACGCCGAAGGAAGTACCTGTCCCGAGAAAGGTGAGTCTCACACTTGGCTCCTGGGGCGTCCGCCGCTACAACTCGTCCTTTGGGGTAGATTCAACGAGGTACTCCTGGCATCGTATGGGTACCAGGGTCGGTACGGAAGGGGTTCGTGATTCGGTTCGAACCAATACCGTCGGGCCCCTGACGAGCTCTGGCCGAGTGGTTCGAGCTTATTAACCAGATCTTTCCCCCAGGAGCGCATCGGGGAGCAATGACATATCGCTTTGTCGCGAACCACTCCGACCTTCGTGAAGTTTCCCCAGGACTGAAGGACCATCCCAGGGTCGCCCTGGATTGTGAGGCCGCTGGATTCCATCGGTATACCGATAGGCTTTGCCTGGTTCAGCTCTCCACGACTTCGGACACATACCTATTCGATCCTCTGGCGGTGGACCCCTCCGAGATTTTGAGGCCGGTCCTGGAAGACCCGGACGTGCAAGTCGTCATGCATGGTGCGGACTTCGATCTCCGTCTCTTACGCAGGGATCTCCGTATAGGGGTCCGGGGCCTATTCGATACCCAATCGGCGGCTAGTCTTCTCGGCGCAGGGTCAATCGGCCTGGCTTCCCAACTGGAAGAGCACCTCCAGGTGTCCATGTCGAAAAAGCACCAGAGGGCCGATTGGGCGCGGAGGCCCCTCACGGAGGAACTCCTGGATTATGCAGCCGCTGATACCAGACACCTGATTCCGCTTTGCGACATCCTGGCCTCAAAGCTGGCCAGCGCCGGGAGGTCGGACTGGGCGGCCGAAGAGTTCCGCGTCCTGGAAGACACGCGGTGGAAGGAAGATCAAGCCGACCCCGTTACCCGCTTCAAAGGTGCTCGGCACCTTCCACCCAGGGACCTCCAAGCTCTAAGAGTCGCCCTAACGTGGAGGGATCGAATCGCCAAGGCCAGGGACAGGGCGCCATTCAGGGTCGTCGGCGACCCGACTCTGTTCTCCATCGCAACGAGCTGGCCTTCGAGCGTCGAGGCCCTGACTGCCATCAAGGGCATGTCCCCACGTCTGGCCGAGACCGAAGGACCGAGGCTTCTCGCCCAGCTCCAGGCCGTGGCCGGATTGCCCGATTCGGAGCTCGAGCCCTACCCCCGCAGTAGCCGGAATGGGCCTGGGCGCCTCACCCCCGAGGAGGAGGACCGGGCCGAAGGTATTCGTGCGCTCAGGGCAGAAAAAGCCGAGGAGCTTGGTTTGGACAAAGGCGTGCTTCTTTCCAACACCCAAATCCAAGAGATCGTTCGGTCGGCTCCAAGATCCGTCGGAGACCTCGAAGGACTCCCGGGGATGAGAACGTGGCAAGCGGAGATCCTCGGAGCCGGGATTCTCGACCTCCTAAAGACCTGACCTCGGGTTCCTCAGGACCTGACCTCGGGTTTCTAAGAACCTGACCTCGGGACCTGGTCGGAACCCAAAAAAAAGCGGGCTCTGGCTCTGTCAGCCAGGGCCCGCTCGCTTCACGGGACCGCCACGCGGTATTGACCGAGGACCCCTAAGCGGCGTCCTCCTCTTCCTTCACTTTACAGTCGATGCAATACCGGGCGTGGGGAAGAGCGTCCAACCGTTCGAACCCAACCTCAGCGCCACAGGTATGACACGTTCCGAAGTTTTTCGGGTCGTTATAAAGGCGGCGGAGTGCCTCCTCGAGACGATAGAGGTATCTACCCTCCTTCGTCGCGAACAGGGCCGCTTTCTCCCGCTCCATCGCTTCGGTCCCCTGATCAGCCATGTGATCGGTATACGCCGAAAGCGCCGAGTCTCCCGATTCGCGGTCCGCCTTCGCCATCTGGTCGAAAAGCCCCAGGGCCTTTTGGGCCCTGTCGCGCTCGTCCAGGAGCCTTTTCTCGATGTGCTCGAGCTGTTTCTTGGTGAGCATTCTGATTCTAAACCGTGGATGTTAGGAGCTTGGTTCCAGTTCCCCTAGCCGCGTTCCTGGTGGCCATTAGTATCTGGAAGCCAATAAAACTAACGACGCCTTTATGAAGCGTCTACCCGCCCTCGGGTCCCTTGGTTCTACGCCTTGACGGAGGGACGGGTTCTTGGAGTTTTATCCTTCTGCAGGAAACCCGAAGCAGTCCCTGTAACAAGAAGGTGCTCGTGGATACGATTCGATGTACTCGCTGTAAGAAGGACGCCCCTAAGCTGGAAAAGGCTCCCTTTCGGAATTCCATTGGGGACCGGGTCCACGAAGCGATTTGTCAGGATTGCTGGGCCGATTGGCTGGAACACCAGACGCTGCTCATCAACCACTATGGGCTGGATCCCCGGGATCCGAAGGCTCGCCAGTTTCTCTATTCGCAGGTCGAAACGGTCTTGTTGAAGGGGGAGAGTGGGGAGCGGGTAGACACGTCGCAGAAGGGGAACATCGAGTTCTAGCCCGGCATCCCGGCTGCGCTTCTGGCGCGTACCCTCCCGGCTGACCGTCCGACACCTGAATCGTTCTGTGTGCGCGTAGGGAATCGATCCGGGGGATGGCCTTTTCTCCCCGCCTTGTCTGATGCCCCTTTTCAGATGGAAAGTTCTATGCGGCGATCACTCGTCATCCCGGTTCAAATCCACCGGGACCGAGGGCTCCTGATTCACCCTGAGGTGGAAGACATCCGGTCGAGCGTAGTGCCCCGTGGCATCGAAGTCGAATTTGCTCCGAGGGATTTCGCCCAGATCGAGGTCGGCGAAGAGGATTCCCTCCTCGCCCCATAGGGGGCCCGCGAGAAGGTCGCCCAGGGGTCCGTAGACCGCGCTTCCTCCCCGGCAGAGGGTGTCTGGCCATGCATCCAGTTCGTCCTCGATCTCCAGGTCGTCGGGGTACATGTCCCGGGTGACGTATTGGTTACACCCGAGAACGAAGCACCGGCCCTCCAGGGCGATGTGCTGCAGGGTGGACTGCCAGCGATCCCGGGCATCTGCTGTGGGAGCCAGGTAGATCTCCACACCTTTCCCGTACATTGTCATCCGGGCCAGAGGCATGTAGTTCTCCCAGCATATCAACCCCCCGATTCGCCCGAAGGGGGCGGCTACCACGGGCATCGTGCTCCCGTCTCCCTCCCCCCAGATCAACCGTTCGGCTGCCGTGGGTTTCAGCTTCCGGTGTTTGCCCAGCAGGGTTCCGCCCGGCCCGAAGTAGAGAAGGGTGCAGTACAGGGTCCCCCGGCTATACGTGGTATCCCGCTCGACGATCCCGACCGCCAGATAGACTCCCGCTTCCCGGGCCGCCTCTCCCATTCGGCCGGTCTCCCGCCCGGGAACGTCGATGGCACTCTCCCAATACCGTTCCCAGGTCCTCCGGCCGGCAGGGCTCCGCCCCCCAACCGAAGTACCAAAGGCGAGACCCCAGGGATAACCGCCCACATAAGCCTCGGGAAAGAGGGCCAGTTCCGCGCCGCCTCCCCCCGCTTCGGCCGTCATCCGAACCACCTTCTCCACAGTTCCTTCCCTGTCGAAGAAAAGCGGAGCTCCCTGGATCACTGCGACTTTCACTTTTTCTGGCGTTGAGCTCATGGTCGTGTCCCGTTGGCGTTTAAGGACCTCAACCTATCAAAAAAAAAGCCCCGCTGGCCAGGCCAGCGGGGCCGGTGCCCTCAGGGCGGTGGGTTCCCCCTGGAGGGCGGACATTTCACACCGGATCTAACCACACTCGCTGTAGCCACATACGTGGCACTTCACGCATCCTTCTTCGAACGCCAGCTGGCCCGAGCCGCAATCAGGGCAACTCCCCATGAAGGGTTCGTGGAGGCCGTGGTAGTTGTTTGTCATGGGTTTAGGCTCAGTGCCACCCTGGGAAACCGGAGCGGGCACCTCCATGGGAAGCTCCTCCTGGATGCCTGCCTGCTCCTCCAGGTACCGCTCGATGGCTTGTCCGATGGCATCCGGCGCGGAGAGGACCTTGTTGGGTCCCACCCCCACGGCCCGATCCGAGGAAATCCCCCGGATCTGGTCCCGCAGCGCCGTGATGGGCACCCCGGAGCGGAGGGCCAGCGACATGAGGCGACCCATGGCTTCGGCGTGGGCGAAGGCGGAACCGCCTGCCTTCCCAAGAGTGCAGAAAACTTCGAACGGGCGCCCCGCATCGTCCTCGTTGATCGTGACGTACATGTCCCCAAGGGGGGAGTTCATCTTGAGGGTCCGGCCCTTGAGCATGGGCGGACGCTGCCGCTTCTTTCTGGCCGAGGCCGCCGTGAGGTCCCTGTCCTCCAGTTCGGCCTTGGCCTGCTCGAGCTCACCGTGCAGGCGATGCAGCTCTTCCCTCGTATCCGCCAACTCTTGCTCCAGCTCCTCCCGGCGTGCCAGGGCTTCGGGATCTTCCTCCGCCTGGGTGGTCTTCCCGGTGGAAAGGACCTGCTCCGGCCTGGAACCGTCGCGGTAGACCGTTACTCCCTTGCACCCCAGGGAGAAAGCCAGCTCATAGATCTCACGGACGTCTTCCTCCGTGGCCTCTTTTGCGAAGTTGGTGGTCTTGGAGATGGCCGAATCGGTGTGTTCCTGGAAGGCGGCCTGCATCCGGACGTGCCATTCCGGTGTGATATCGTGGGAGGTGACAAAAACCTTCTGGATTTCCTCTGGGACGCCGGGGAAGTGGATGTGTCCCTCCGTGGCGATTCGCTCGATCAGCTCCTCGGAGTACCATCCCTGAGCCTTCGCGATCCGGACAAAATCCGGATTGACGTCGGGCATCATGGTCCCGGCCTGATTCCTCATGAACGCCACGGCGAACAGCGGTTCGATGCCCCCGGAACATCCAGCAAAAATCGAGATGGTGCCGGTAGGGGCCACCGTAGTGAGGTTACAGTTCCGAAGCTTCCGCTCAGGCCGGATCCGCTCCCCGTCCTCAGCGCGGGCACACGATTCATCCGGACCCCACATGGACTGCTCCCACTCGGTATAGGTGCCCCTCACCTCGGCGAGCCTCTCCGAAGCCACCCGGGCTTCTTCGTTCAGGAAGCCCATGACCCGGCGGCCCATCTCAACCCCTTCCGGGCTGTTGTATGGGATCCCCAACCGAACCAGCATATCGGCCCAACCCATCACCCCCAAGCCCACTCGGCGAATCTTTTGGGCAAGATCGGTGATCTCAGGCAGAGGGTACCGGTTCGCGTCGATCACGTTGTCCAGGAAATGGGTGGACAGATGAACCACCTGCCGGAGCCCGTCCCAGTCCACGCCGCTCTCCGGGTCGTCTCCCCACTGAAAGCCCTGTTTGACAAAGATCCCGAGGTTGATGCTGCCGAGATTACAGACGTCGTAAGGCAGAAGGGGCTGCTCTCCACAGGGGTTGGTGGCCTCGTAGGATCCCAGGTGCGGTACCGGGTTGAACTCGTTCGCCCGATCGATGAAAAAGACACCGGGCTCTCCGGTTGCCCAGGCGCCTTTGACAATGAGGTCGAAGATCTCCTGGGCACTTTCGGTCCCCATGACCTCGCCGGTCTTCGGGCTCACCAGCTCGTACTCCCTGCCAGCTGCCAAGGCGCTCATGAAGGCGTCGGTGATGGCCACGGAGATGTTGAAGTTCGTGATCTTCGAGGTGTCCGCTTTACAGGTGATGAACTCCCGGATATCGGGGTGGTCCACCCGAAGGATGCCCATGTTGGCCCCTCGACGGGTCCCGCCCTGTTTTACGACTTCCGTGGAAGAGTCGTAGAGGGTCATGAAGGACACCGGTCCCGATGCCACTCCCATGGTGGAACGGACGGTGGACCCGGTGGGTCGGAGGCGGGAGAACCCGAAACCGGTGCCCCCACCGGACTGATGAACCAACGCCATGGATTTTAGCGTGTCGTAGATCCCGCTCTGGCCGTTGGAAAGAGCGTCATCCACCGGGAGCACAAAACATGCGGAAAGCTGTCCAAGGGGCCGGCCCGCGTTCATCAGAGTGGGGGAGTTGGGTTCGAACTTCCCATTGATCATGAGGTCGTAGAACTGCCGTGCCACCTCTTCCACCGCGGCTTCGGAGGCTCCGAAGCGTGCATCCTCTTTTGCGATCGTGTAGGCAACCCGCCAGAACATGACCTCCGGCTCTTCGACCGGAGTCCCTTCGGCGTCTTTCTTCAGATACCGTTTCTCAAGGACAATTCTCGCGTTTTCGGTCAATTCCGGGATGGGCAGATCGTTGGGAGTCTGATCGTCGAAGATGAAAGGCTCGTTCGAACGCCCGGCGGAGTCGGTCATTGACAATGTTCTCCTTGGAAACTGGATCGAGGTTCGGTGGAAAAAAGACATCCAAAGTGTTAAAAACCGGCGAAAGGCCTGCTCGCCAGCGGCACATCGGTGTGGAAAACCGAAACTGGCCGAAACCACAAAATCTTGCGGCCCTCACATATTAGGACCACTAGATATAGTAGGTCAAGGTTTCTGGACGGATTGTGGGCAAACGAGGTGTCCGGGGCCGGGAGAAGGCCCCGGAGGGATCCTAGAAGGACGACCCCAGACGGATATAGGAACGTGTCCCCGCGTCACCCACCATAGGGAACGCCACTCCGGCCCGGAGGTCGAACTCGGAGAACCAGAGGGGTAAGGTCCGTATCACCATCTCCGCCCCAGTGGAATAAAGTGCGTCCCGAACGGGGTTTTCGAAGCCTCTGATCCCCAGTTCCGGCCCCCAGGCATTCCCACCGTCGAAGAAGAGGACTCCGGAGATCCAGTCCAGATGGAGAGGAAAAAGCCCGGCCCCCCGGTTCACGAGCTTGATGGGAAACCGGTATTCCACGGACGCGGACCATGCATACCGACCCCACCTACTCGCCGTGGGATACCCTCGTACGGGGAAGAAGAGGCCCTGGCCCAAGTCGATGAATTCCACTGGGAGGTTGGCCCCAGAGGCACCGCCCACCTCGAAATGGAACGCATCGGCACCGGGTCCCCCAGCCACCCCCCCGGTAGCCCGGATACCCAGCACGTGGTTCCCGAAGCCTGGAGCCCGAAGCCCCTTGTAGGCCGCGAATCGGCCGATGAGGTCGGTGAAAGAACGATCCCATCCCGCCACATCATCCAGGGAATCGGCCAAGGTGAGGTCCTTCCTGGCTCGGGCCCGCAGGAAGAAACCAACGCCGTCCTCTGGGCTCACGGAAAACGGAAACCGGCGAGCGTTCCCGAACGACAAGGTGGACCGGACCTCAGCCAGGCGAACATCGGGATTGCCCAACCTGAACCGGTTGCTCTCCTCCAGGTCCTCCTCCAGGAAGAACCGCTCCTCCCAGATATGGGAAGCACCGAAGCTCAAAGTGGTACTGGTTCGGTGCCGTCTCCGGACCAGAGCGACGCTGGCCCCAACCGCCCGTTCCCGTTCCACGAGAAAAATCGGCACGGTGTCCCCGGCTTCGGTGATCCCTGCCCAGGGCTGGCTCCCTGCGTCGTAAAATTGGCTGGCCGAAAGGCCGAAGAGAGGGTTCTCCAGCCCGCCGTATGAGTAGGAACCGAACCCGCTGAATGAAGCGGCCCCGCCGGAATAGGTCCCCGAGAACGAATACGAGTGCCGGCTCACCAGGTCTTCACCCGACGTGGAGAGGCCATACCCGGGCCCTAGGACCTCCACATCCCCGGCGTGATCCCCCTCCCTGTACGTGGGCGCCCAATAGGTCGGGAGGAGGGACGGCAATGGGTTGTAAGGTTGCCCCTCGGCGTCGATGGTACTCTGAAGGTGTGTCGTTTCTACGCCGGAGGCGAAGCGGGGGTGAAGCGGGAGGGGCTGGAACCACTGGCCGGGATCGAACGGGATCCTCTCCACCCCCCAACCGTCCGAGTGATATCCCGAGTAATAGATCCACTCCCCGGCAGGGTCCACCGAGGGGAAGGCTCCGCCGCCCATGAAGTTGGTGATCTGGCGGAGGTCACCCGGACGGGCGGTCTCAGGATCTACGGAGACCGCAAAGAGGTTCGGGATGCCGCTTCGGTCGGACGACCAAAGCAGCCACCGGCCATCCGGGCTCCAAGCCGGCGCGTTGTCCACCCCACGGTCATGGGTCACCTCCCACAAAACCTCACCCTGGTGGTCCATGAGGACCACGTCGAAGAAGGCGCCAGGCCGCCAACGTGATGCCGCGATCCATCGGCCGTCGGGGGACCACCGGGGGTAGGACCAGAGGGCCTCCACGTGAAACTCCGTCAGGGGGGTCACTGAACCCTCAGCCAGGTCCACCATCACCAGCCGGTTCGTCCCGTCCCCTTCCTGTACCGCCACGGCCCGGCCACCGTCCGGGGACACGTCCGGGTGGTCCAACCGCCGGGTCAGGGTGACTCGGCTCGTTTCACCCTCCGGGCCAGAGAGAAACAGGTCCCCCCGCCGCCGGTACGAATCGACAAATTCTACCTGTGAAAAGAGGATTCCCCCGGAAGGCGTCCAGGAGAACTGGGACAAGTTGTTGGTCCGGACCAGCTTATTCTCCTGGCCCGTTTTGAGGTCCAGTACTCTGATCTGCGGGTCGCTTCGGCCGTCTATCCTGGCAAACGCCAGGTGTTGCCCATCCGGAGAGGGTTCGGGGCTCCATGCGTAATAACCGTCCTCCGTCAGGGGCTCGCCCACTGTCAGGGGAGCCACACGAGCCAGGGAATCCCGGAGGGCGGCGTATTTTTCCTCCAGAACCCCCTCCCACTCCTTCCATGCATCCGAGAACGAGACCCCGAAAGCTTCTCGCGCCGCAGAATCCAGGCGGTAAGGAATCCACTGCCCCGCCACCGCCTCCACGAAGGCTCCCATGGCGTCTTCGCCCTGAGAGTCCATTAAGTATTTGAGGAAGAGGGAGCCGTAGATGTAGTACCTCTGGCCACCAGGCCAAACCGGTGAGTTCCCCGAGGACTGATCGATGCTTTCGAATTTCCCTTCCAGGATCGCCGTCCTGACGACCATCTCGTGAAAGCTCCCCCGAACCCGCCCAGCCTGGGTCAATTCCGACTCGTAGTAGACCGCCATCCCTTCTTCCGTCCAGGCAGGAGTGGCCGATCCCGGGAAAAAGGGCCATTCGAGGGGGACGCGCCCGAAGATCTTCCTGAGGAACCCGCCGAGATTCCGGGCTCGATCCTGGTGAAACGTGTGCACGAGCTCGTGCGTCACCACCAGCTCCAACCACTCGTCCATAAAAGGCAACCCAAACCCATCGACCGGCGGTGGTGCAAAAACCACGATCCTATTGGACGGAAAAACCCGCGTGAATCCGTTGGAAATGTCCGCGTGGTCGGTGATGAGGAGGTCAACCCTCTTTTTTGGCGGCTCCACCAGTACCTCGGAGAGGGCCGTCCATGCCCGCTCGGCCCTCTCTCCCGCACGTTGGGCAAGGGGGAGGAGCTCGCTCGGATAGGTTACCCTGAAATGTTCCGTCTCGAGCGTCCTCCAGTCCTCCCCGGGGGGTGCCTGGGCAGAAACGATGGAAGGGACGGTGGAAACGAAGAAGGCCACAGCAAAGACCCAGAGCGGCCGTCGTCGAGCAACCATCTTGTCAAATCGAGCCATGACCCTCACCCTAACGGGGGATACCATTCGCATTGGCCACCGAAAGATGCAGACGAAAGAGAATCTCTGGTACCGAGTGGGGTACGCGCTAGAGACGGTACGGACCCACCTCCCTGCACCAAAAGGGGATGGACAGGACGCGGCTCCGTCCGAGGAGGGGTCCTCAACCCCCTCCAAACCGTCCTCCAGGGGAACCCTTGGATTAACCCCCGAAGTGTCGAACAAGGTCCTAGACACTCTCCTCACCGTGGGCGCCGGGTCGCTCCTGACCCGGGCATTTTCCCTCTGGCCCAGCCGACGGGGTCCCGGCCTCTTCCGGTTGTTCCGGGCCGGGGCGGCCGGAGCTGCCGCTGCATTCCTGGCAGAGCTGGTTCGGCCCGCCCTCACCGGGAAAAAAGCAGCTTCCCCCATCGAAGAAGAGATCACGGACGTCCTCCTGGCGGGAGCCGGTCGCGGGCTCCTCTACGCCGCTCTCGTCGAGCCACGGATCCCTGGACACCCCGTCCTTCAAGGGGCGGTTTATGGTGGCCTGGAATACGCCCTTTCTCCGTGGGGCGGCTTGAGCGAGCTGGCCGGGTCCCATTCGCCCCAGGGGAAGATCCCGGCTCTGGGCGTTCTCCTCAAGGACAGAGGCGCGGACGAGCAGCTGGTGGAACAGATCGCCTTCGGTGTAGCACTGGCTTTGCTCTACACCCGCTAGGGAGCAACTCACCAAACCAGTAGCGGGATCTCCCATCCCTCCACCGGCCCAGTATCCCTGGGCTCTGTCAGCATCATCTCCGGTGGACACCGGGATAGGCCCGGCTCCGAGTCCTGGGTGGTCGGTCCCGGACCTATGGCGGGAAGGCCCAAGAGACGGGTGCCGAGCTGTCCAACCTCTACAAGCCCGCAAAACTCGGTGGTTCGGCTCTGTAGAGCCGGGTACACGTAATATCCAGATACCGCGTCGAGCAGGTCGAGAGACACGTACTCGCTCCCTGATGTCCTCACCCGCTCCAGGAAAAGGTCCGTATCCGCCTCCAACGGGATCGAGTGTGCCTTCACACCACTCATCACGAAGAAAATCCGCGGCTTTCTGGTTGTGACCGAAGCCCCGGCCGGGAGGTTTCGGCCAGTCCACTCGGCTAGGGTGAAATACTCCCCCTGAGCCACGGAGAGGCATTCCCTCTCCCGTCCCTCCTGGCTCAAACCCCTACAGGCACCGGCACTCTCGGCCACACGTCCCAGCTGGAACGCAGCCGGGAGGATCAGTCCCACCACCACGGCCGAAACCAGAACCCCACGGACCCGCTCCGAAAAGGAACTCAGCAACCACTGGAGGGCCGTACCGGAATAGAAGAACAGGAGTGGGATGAGTGGGAGTGCGAACCGATCCCCCGACCAGGCCTCGGGCCAAAGGAGGATCAGTCCCAGGTAAAAGGGAAGGAAAAGCTCAGCTGGCCCCAGCTCCTCCCGGAGAGCCCTGATCCACCCCACGAGAGCGACCAAAGCCAACCCGATCCCGACGGAAACCCTCGCGAACTCTGGGACGTCATCGCCAACGATCCCGGCGGGAATGATGGAGAGGATGTAGGCGCTCAGGTTCCCGCCGACGCGATCCAACAGGCCCCCGAGTCCCACCATTCCCAGGTGGGGCTGGTAGGGATTGACCATCCAGAACTCTGACACATACTCGCTCCCGCCCAGGGTCTTTCCCCGGAGCCACCACAGGAAGGCAGGGACCCCGAACAACGCAGCGAACCCCAGGACCGCCTTCCATCTTCTCCGCCAAGTGAGCCAAAGGGCCGTTGCGGCGGCCAGCGGCAACCCGGCCGATCGGGTGAAATAGGCCAAAACGACCAACCCCATCCCTAGGGCCAGCCAGTAAAAGTTCGCC
Source organism: Longimicrobiales bacterium (assembly GCA_028278645.1). Classification (GTDB taxonomy): domain Bacteria; phylum Gemmatimonadota; class Gemmatimonadetes; order Longimicrobiales; family Gaopeijiaceae; genus JABDNZ01. Next base: position 47,312 of record JANQDZ010000013.1, read on the forward strand.
CCCCTCTCCTCTTCGGGAGGCCCCACGGACGAGCTTCTCTGCAACGCCCAGAGAGCTGCAAGTGTGAGGGCCAGGAAAGTCGGGTCAGAGAGGATCCACTGGCTGTAATACACGACACTCTCGGAGATACCCAGTAGGAGCGCGACGGCCAGGCCCGTGGTTAGCCCCTTCCGATCCCGTGCCCATAGGAACGTGAAGGCCACCGCAAGCACCACGGAAAAGGCCGGCAGCAGCTTCAGGGCTCCCCAGCTCTTTGCACCCACCAGGACGGTCAACGCCAAGAGGGCCGGAAAAACAGGAGGGTACTTGGTGTGGGGTGGCTCGGCCGGGTCCCAAAGCTCCTGATAGGACCCTCTCTCCAGGATCGAATGGGCCAGCGTGACATACCCGGCGTTGTCTCCCCCGCTATGGGGCTGAGGAGTGAAGACCAACGCCACCGCGATGCTCTGGAGGATCAGGAGGCCCCCCAACACCAGGAGCGTCTTACGGTTCACGAGCCCCCTCTCCCACCCCCGGGCGTCAAAGAACCCAAGACTCGCAGCCCTTGGGAGCCGGTGGCTTCAGGGACGTTGGCCGGAATCCGCCTCATGTGAGCCCACGCAAGCAGCGCGAAGGCGGCGGCCTCCCTCGCATCAGGATTCATCCCCAGGGATTCCCCGGAACGGACGGGCACTGGCGACAACTCCTCCTCAATGGCCAGGAAGAGGGCCGGGTTTCTAGACCCTCCCCCCATCAGGAACACTTCGTCCACGCCCCTGGGGATCACCCACCTACGGTAGGCGTCTCCCACTGATTTGGCCGTAAGAGCCGTCAGCGTGGCCAGGACGTCCGGCCATCCTTCGGCGGACCGGCCGGGCTGGAGATCAACGCCGATGCCCCGAGCCACCTCCTCCGACAGGTCGTGGACCATGCCGGCCCCGAACAGTTCCCGGCCGGTGGAGCGAGGTGGCGGTTGCCTGAAGAACGGGTGAGCCAGGACCCGGGCCACCACTTCTTCGTGGACCTTCCCTGCCCTGCTCAAATCGCCGTCTTCATCGAAGGCTTTTTCGCCACCTGTCGCCAGCTCCGCCGCAGCATCTAGGAGAGCCACCCCGGGACCGGTGTCGAATGCCAGAACAGGGGTGGGATCTCCCTCCATCGGAAGCCATGTGACATTGGCCATGCCTCCCAGGTTCTGGATGGCCCTTGGTCCTCCCTGGGAGGAGAAGAAGATCCGGTCCGCCCAGGGGACCAAAGGAGCCCCGTGTCCACCGGCGGCCAGGTCCTTCGACCGGAAGTCGCTGACTACATCGATCTTGGTCCTCTCGGCGAGGGTTGCGGGGCACCCGAGCTGGAACGAGCTACCCCTGACGCCCTGGTGTGGGGGTTCATGCCAGATGGTCTGGCCATGGGATCCAAGCGCCGAAATAGACTCCGACGAAACCCCGATCCTCTCCAAGAACTCCAGGGTAGCCTCAGCGAACCACTCCCCAAGGGCCGTATGAAGAAGGGCCAAATCCCTGGCATTCCCCGAGGCGATCCCCTCCTGGATCTGGGCCCTCCGAGTTGGGTCGTAGATTCGAGTCCCGAACGCCAGAAGCTCCCATGTGGGGGATTGGAGAAGGCGGGAAGGTTGGGACCCCACATATGGACGCGGGTCACCCACTTCCATAAGAGCGAGGTCGATCCCGTCCAAGGAGGTTCCGGACATCAATCCGAGGACTTTCACGGGAGGTCCCCCACTACCCTGCCCACCTGCCCCTCGGCCTCCTCCAACAACCTGACCGCTTCTTCCCGGTTTACATCGAGCCGGCCCATTACGATAGCGGCCTTGACGCTCCCTTTGGCTTCCTCCAACAGCACCTCGGCGGCCTTCCTACGAAGGCCGAGGGTTTCCATGAGGATCCGCTCCCCTCGGTCCTTCAGCTTGGCGCACGTGACCTGAAGGTCGACCATCAGGTTCCCGAAGACCTTCCCCATCCTGACCATTGCCCCGGTGGTAATCGTGTTCAGGACCAATTTCGTGGCGGTCCCGGCCTTCATTCGGGTCGAACCTGTGATGACCTCCGGCCCCACGAGGGGCGCGACAACCACATCGTGGCCTTTGACCAACTCCTCTGGCGGGGGGGTGCAGAGGAGAATGCCCGTGGTCGCCCCGAACGATCGAGCCTTTTCCAACGCGCCATGTACGAAGGGCGTTGTTCCGGAAGAGGCGATCCCAAACACAAAGTCCTTTGAACCGACCGCCAGCGCCTCGAGGGCTTTTCCGCCTTCTTCGGGGGAGTCTTCGGCGCCTTCTTGAGCCTCGACCAGGGCCGGAAGGCCTCCGGCCATCACTCCTCGCACCATCTCGGGATCGGTCCCGAACGTGGGGGGCATCTCCGCCGCATCCAGGACTCCCAGCCGACCTGAAGTCCCGGCGCCAACGTAGATCAGACGACCTCCCTTCCTGAAGGCAGCCACGGCAAGGTCCATGGCGAGGGCAATCGTCTCGCGCTCTTTTCCCACCGCCTCCGAGACCAGCCGGTCCTCGGAGTTGATGAGGTCTACGATCTCCACGGACGAAAGAAGGTCGATGCCGGAAGATTTGGGGTTCCGCTGTTCCGTTAGTCGTTTGTCCTGCATACTCAGGAAGTTAGAGGAGAGTTGGAACTTTTTCACGGTTTGGCACCAGAAGGAGACTTCTGCCTGAGGTATGTCCCAGGGCTTTTTCGGAGCCCGCCGATGTTAACCGGAAGTCCATGAACGAACTAATAACAGTCCTCCCCTTCGTTCGACCGTACCGTAAGGAAATCGGCCTCGGACTTCTGATGGTGTTGATCTCCAACGTTTTCACCATCGCCGGGCCCTACCTCATGAAACTGGCCCTTGACGGCCTCAACGATCCCGATGTTACCGCCCGAATGATCGGGTCTTACGCCGGTCTCATCGTCCTGGCGGCGGTCTTGGGAGGGGCCGCCAAGTTCGGGATGCGCCAGATCATGAACGGCACCAGCCGGCGGATCGAGTGTGACCTCAGGGACCGGTTCTTCCAGCATCTCCTCCGATTGGACGCATCGTTCTTCGGCCGCACGCGAACGGGGGACCTGATGAGCCGAGCCACCAACGACACGTTGGCGGTTCGAATGGCCACCGGGCCGGCCGTGATGTACTCAGTGAATACGGTCGTGAGCTTCTCCTTCTCTTTGGCTCTCATGATCTGGATCAGCCCGCGACTGACCGTCGTCGCTCTGATCCCGATGTTGATCCTCCCCCCCATCGTCATCGGGTTCGGGCGGGTGATCCACGCCCGGTATGAAAAGATCCAGGAACAACTCGCCACCCTCTCCACCATGGTCCAGGAGAACCTCACAGGCCTCCGGATCGTTCGAGCCTATGTCCAAGAGAACGAGCAGGAGGAACAGTTCGATCTCCTGAATGCCGACTACATGGACCGGAACATGGGGCTGGTGAGGGCCTCCGGGTTTTTCTTCCCCCTCCTCATGTTGGTTGCCGGGATAGCCATGGTGGTGGTCCTCTGGTACGGCGGAATCCAGGTCATGGACGGGAGAATTACCGTTGGAGACTTCGTTGCCTTCACCTTCTACCTGGCTCTTCTCACCTGGCCAATGATCGCCTTGGGGTGGGTGGTGAATCTCTTCCAGCGGGGAGCGGCCTCCATGGGCCGGCTCAACAGGATCCTCTCCACCGAGGCGGAAGTGAAGCCCCCGGCGGCACCCTCACCTCCTCCGAGCCACCAGGGGGAGATCGAATTCGAGGGCGTGGCTTTCCGGTACCCTGGGACCGATCGGGATGTTCTATGGGACGTCTCGTTCGTGGCTAAGCCTGGAGAAACGGTGGCTATCGTGGGGCCGACCGGATCGGGGAAGAGCAGCCTCGTGTCGCTGATTCCCAGGATCTTTGATCCGACGGAGGGCCAAGTCCGTTTGGACGGCACTCCCCTCGACCGGCTGGACCCGGAGGTTCTGAGGGAGCTCATCGGGATGGTGCCCCAGGACACGTTCCTCTTTTCGGACACGATCGAAGCCAACATCGCGCTGGGGCTGGGGGACCGTGACCTCGACCGGACCTACGAAGCTGCCGAGGTGGCCCAGATCCACGAGACCATCGTGGACTTCCCGGACGGGTACTCCACTCTCCTCGGTGAACGGGGGATCAACCTCTCCGGGGGGCAAAAGCAGCGCACGGCCTTGGCCCGAGCATTGGCTCGAAGGCCGGTGATCCTCATCCTGGACGACGCCCTGAGCGCCGTGGACACGCACACCGAGGCGAAGATCCTCAAGGACCTGAAGACCGTATTGGCTGGCCGGACCTCGTTCATTATCAGCCACCGCGTTTCGGCGGTCATGAACGCGGATCAGATTTTGGTGCTGGACGAGGGTCGGATCGTGGAGCGCGGTACCCACGACGTCCTGCTGGCAAGGGGCGGTACCTACGCCACCCTACTTCGGAGACAGCTTCTGGAGCAGGAACTGGAAAAGGAGGAGGCTACCGCCTCTTAGGTCAGCCGTCCCTCCATATCCGATCCAACCGTCCCTTCAAATCCGGTTCAGGATGAACTCCGGAGTGAATCGGCTCAGGTAACCTGTCAGAGCCCCGAAGGTGCCCGTCACCAGGAATAATCCAAGGACGATCAGGAGGATCCCTGAGAGGATCTGGACCGCTGGGAGGAACCGGCGGAACCGGGAAAACGTCCTAAGGAACGCATCCAGGGCCAGGGCGGAAAGGAGAAACGGCACCGCCATCCCCAGCGAGTAGACGAAGAGGAGGCCGACACCGGACCAGAACTGCTCCTGGGACGCCGCAAATGTGAGGATTGCTCCAAGCACCGGCCCGATGCACGGCGTCCAACCGGCGCCAAAAGCCGCCCCTACCCCCACCGTCCCCAGGTACCCGGCCGGCTTGTCGTGAAGGTGGACCCTCTTTTCACGCATCAGAGGCGTCAGCCGGAACGCTCCCGCCAGATGGAGGCCCAGGATGATGATGATGATCCCGCCTACCCGGGCGATCCATTCCTCGTATAACCGAAGGAACTGACCCAGGAACGAGGCCGAGGCGCCCAGAATCAGGAAAATCCCCGTAAACCCGGCAACAAACAGGAGGGAGTGGATCAGCGTGGCTCTTCGATCCACTCCGTCCTGGAGGTCCTCCAGCGACATTCCGGAAACGAAGGTCAGATAACTGGGGACCAGAGGAAGGACGCAGGGAGAGAGGAAGGACAAGATTCCAGCACCAAATGCGATGGCAATCCCGATAGACTCAGTCAACGAATCTCCTCTCCCTCATCATTCTCACCTACCTCCTCCGAGCTGGGCTCCTCCGGGTCCTCTAAAAGCCTCCTGGCTCGGCGGGCTTGCAGGAACGCCCTGACCCCGAGGACAATTCCGAACCAGCCAGCAACCGATGCCACGAACCAGCCGACGATAACCGGGAAAAACCCTGCGACCAAGGCTATCAGAAGAATCAGCCCAGCCACTGTGCCCAGAACCGTTCGGTCCTCCCGGCCAAGGGTCCTATGGCCAGCGATGGCGTCTCCGAGGCTGGATCCGGCCCTCACCAAAGCCGGCACACCCCAGGGCGCCGTGGCACCGGTTCCGGTTCTCAGACGCTCGAATCTCTCCTGAAGGGTCCGGCCTGGATCCAGTGTAGCCTTCGTCGGTTCGTCCCCTTCCTCCCGGGGCGGAAGTGGAAGACTGATCTGGGAGGCCAGCCTGGGGGGAAGCACGATTTCAGTCGCGGATGTCAGATCAGCCAGGTAGAGGCCTTCCATCTGGCCGGCGAGCCGCTCATCCAAAACGCCCACGTCGATTTCCCAGTTCCCCAGGAGACTGGCCGAGTTCATGTTGCTGGAGCCCACCCTCGACCAAATGCCGTCGGCAACCATGGTCTTGGCGTGGATCATTGGCCCTTGCCACTCAAAAAGCCTCACTCCGGCTTCAAGAAGCCCCCTGTATCCACCCCTGGAGAGACTGCCGACCAGGGGCCAGTTGTTGTGGGCCGGCAACAGGATACGAACGTCCACCCCGTCCCTGGCTGCAGCCGTCAGGGCCTCTGCCATGGGAAACGGAGCAACAAAATAAGGGTCCGTGATCCAGATCCGTTCCCTGGCGGAGGCAGCTATCAGTTGGGTTTCCCGGTACACCCGGGACCTCCAGGGCTCCCCCTCGATGATCCATACCGGGGTTTCCCCCACGGCTTCGATCTCGGCCGGGTCCCGCCGGGCACGGTGGGAGACCGGGTCACCGATCTGCCCCCAGATCCGCTCGAAGGCGCCCGCACAAACAGCCGCGGCCGGTCCCCTGATCTCCACCCCGGTGTCTCGCCACGGGGGATTCTTCCCGTCACCGGCCCACTCTTCCCCAACGCAGAACCCTCCGATAAAGGCCACGGCTCCGTCCACGCAGACCATCTTCCGGTGGTCCCGCTGCAGCACACCGAACGGATTCCGTATTGAGGGAGGGTTGAATGCCCTCACCTGGACTCCGGCCTCTCTGAACGGTTTCCAGAACCGGCGTCCGGTGGCCCAGGAGCCCATCCAGTCGTAGAGAACCCTCACCTCGATCCCCTCTTTGGCCTTCTTGACCAACGCATCGCGGAAGACTCTTCCGACCCTGTCGTCTCGAAGGATGTAGTTCTCGAAATGGACAAAACCCCTGGCCCCATCGATGGCCTCAATCCAGGCGTCGAAGGTGAACGGTCCGTCGAACTGCAGACGGAGGGCGTTCCCCTCCACGCGGGAAGCCCCCGTGGCCCTTTTCAGGACCCAATCGGGGAGTTCCCTCCGGAGGCCAGGGACCGGGCTCCGTTCCTCGGGGAAGTGGGATGTGCTCATCGCCTGTGAAAGCTCAATACGGTGGGGCTCCCGGGCAACCTTCTTTGGGCCCGGGACGGACCGTTTCCCTTAGGGGTGGAGCCGGGTTAGGCAAAAAAACGGTAAGCAAGAAGCTTATAGACGAGCTTGGCCGCCAGGAAATCGGGAGCGGGCATACCAGGGATTGGCGCAAGTTCCACCACGTCACAGGCCAAGACAGTTCTCTCGGCGAACACCCTCCTCAAAAACCGTAGGGTTCGGTACCAATCTCCCCCGCCGGGCTCGGGGGTCCCGGTTGCGGGCATCATGGCCGGATCCAGGAAGTCCACGTCGAAGGAGATATAAACCGGGTCCCCCAGGGACTCAATGGCGCGGTCCATCCAGGAGTCATCTTCCCACATCTCGTCAGCGTAGATCAGGGTGACCCCGGGTTCGTCCTCCGCCACCCCCATTTCCTCTTGGCTGATGCCTCGGATCCCGATGCCCACCAGGTCCGCCACGTGGAGTACCCGTCTCATGGCCGAAGCGTGGGAGGCCGGGGTCCCCTCATAGGTGCCCCTGAGGTCGGCGTGAGCATCGAGCTGGAGGACGGTGAGTCTGGCTTCGGCCCGGGATGCCACCGCGCGGATGGCGGGGGCCGAAACGGAATGCTCTCCGCCCAACATCACGAGGAACCGATCCCCGGAGGCGTCCAACACTTTCCCGTAGGCCTCTTCCAGCTCCTCCATCGCCGGCTCGGCTCCCGCTCGAGTCAGCTCGAGAGCGGGAAGGGTGTGGATACCCACGGTGGACGGATCGACCCTCAGCTCTTGGTCCCAAAGCTCCACATATCGAGAAGCGTGGAGGATGGCCCCAGGCCCAGCTTGGGTCCCTCCACCCCAGCTGGTGGTGGACTCGTACGGAACCGGCAGAAGAACGGCTCGGGCTTCATCGAATGCAGAAGCTTCCTCGTCCAGGCCCAGGAATGTGCCCGGTAACTCCCAGGGAAGGTCCAACCGGCCCACCGGTCCGGCCCCCTCCCGGCCACCCGGGGGAACGGGGCCGTCCGGGTGGGGTGTGAGATCACCTTCCGCCCGGCCGGCTCCCCTTCCCCTTGCGCTATCCGATCTGCGGTTCGGCATAGAACGTTCCGTTCGACAATCCTGGCGGGTTAAACCGTTTCGATTGGGCAGGTCAACCCATCGTCGGGCAGCTCGACGCCAGCCTCCTGGCAGGGTCTGCACAGGCCGTAGATCTCCAGCTTGTGACGGATGGGCCGGAACCCGTGTTCTTGAGTGACCTTGGTCTTCACCTCCTGGACTTCCCAGCTCTCGAACTCGGTGACGCTTCCACACTCGAGGCAGATAAGGTGCTCGAAGGCCGATCCTTGAGAGAGCCGGTGCTCGTACCGCTTAAAACCCTCTCCGAAATCATGCTCAACCACCAAGCGGCTTCGCACCAGGAGGTCCAGGGTGCGGTAGATGGTGGCCTTCCCGATTCGGTCCCCCGTTGATCGTAGGCGGCCTTCCATGTCCTCCACGGACAAGTGTTCGGCAGAGGCAAATACGACCTGGGCGATGGCTTCCCGCTGGTGGGTGACCGGGAGGCCCTGCTCCTTCAGGTACCGTCGAAACAAGCGCTGGGACGGAGACATCTCAACCATACTCTTCACTCAACTCACCGCCGGTTCTTCCGGCGGTTCCTTCCAACCGTGCTCTCTAAGGAGGTCCAGGAACTTGTCCGAATCTCCCCCAATCCTCACCTCACGAGGGACTCCGAGTTGAAGATCGCTTCTACGGACTACCCCGTCCATGACCGATGGGAGCCTCTCCTTCGGGGCGGATCCTTCCGACATGAACTCGGGCTCGAACGTTATCCCTTTTCCGGTCATCTCAGCCGTATATCGCCCGGTCACCAGGCTTCTTAGCGTCCCCGAGTCCTCCATGCAGCTAGCCGCCACCAAACCCCACTCCTTCCGACCCTTTACGAGAGGCGGAAAGATCCAAATGCGGTCTATGGACGCAGGCGCCACCCTTCTGGCCAACATCTCCAGCACTCGGCCGAGAGCTTCCGGAACGGGGGATTCCGACGAGGCCCCGCCGGTGGAGGTCTTCTTCCCCTCAAGCATCTCCGCTCCCCTTTTGAATGGCCTCCCGTACGGCCTCCAGGACTTCTGCCCTGACCTCCTGGATGGGGCGCTCGACCAAGGCTCCCGAGGCCTTCACGTGGCCCCCTCCCCCAAATCGTCGGGCCAGGGCGTTTACATCCACGTCACCATTCGATCGGAAAGAGACCTTGGTGAACCCTTTGACGGTTTCCCTGAAAAGCAGGCCCACCTCCACTCCCTGAATGTCCCTTGGATAATCGACCAGTCCCTCCATGTCGTCCGCCGTGGCGCCTGTTTCGTCCAGGGCGTTCTCCGGAACCGTCATCCAGGCCAACCTGCCCTCCGCATCCATCTCGAGTTCGCCCAGAGCAGCGTGAAGGAGTCGGAGCTTCCTGAGAGGGGCGTTCCCATACGCCAGGCGGTAAAGAGCCTCGGGTTCCGCGCCATGTTCGATCAAGAATGCGACGATCCGATGGGCATCGGACGACGTGTTCCCGAACCTGAACCCACCGGTATCGGTCAAGATAGCCACATAAAGGCCTCGGACCGACTCGGGCGGCCACGGCCCGCCGGCCTCTGTCATCAGGTCAAAAACCAACTCCCCGGTGGCGCACGCCGCTGGATCTCGCATGGACACGCCTGCCAGAGGCGCAGGGCCGGGGGGGTGATGATCGACCACAATCTTGGGGGTGTCCTCGATCAACTCCGAGACTCCCCCGATCCTGGGCACCTCTCCGGTGTCCAGCACAACAGCCAGATCCGCCCGTGCCGCCCATTCCCTTCCGGCCTCGCTCCCGGAATCCAGGACCCACGATCGATCAGGAACCAGAAAACCCAGCGGTTCGGGAAACGGTGTCGGATTGACGATTCGCGCTTGTTTCCCGGTCTCGTGGAGCCAGGCGGCCAAAGCCACCTCGCTCCCGGCTCCGTCCCCATCCGCATTGATATGGGTGGTCAGGAGGATCCGTTCCGCCTCGCCAAGAGCCTCTAGGGCTTCCAAGACGGATTGTCGCCTGGACAGGGGAGTTTCGTAGGTCATGGGCTGGAGAAGGTTAGAGACTGGCGTTTCCCATCGTCAAGCCGGAGCAGTTGCTGGAAGGGTTCTCCCAAAAAGAGGTGCGACACCTACCTAACCCGGGATCACTTTCCTGATTTTCGCCCAGGTGGACGCGAGGTGAATCCAGAGCGGAGCCGTGCGTCCGGAAACATGGGCTTTCTCAAGGGCGTGCATCAGCGCCTGAGGCTCGTTCTCATGAGTGGGCAGCTCTACCCAGGCTCCTGCCGCTTCGCGAAGGCTATGGGCGTCGGACCCGGCTCCTCTCAGTTTTCCATGTGAGGCCGCTAGGCTCTCGGCCGGTTCGTTCAAGCGCCCCGGGTGAAGGCGGGCGTTGAACACCTCGATCACGTCCACGTGAGGAGCCATGGATTCAGCGTGTTTCCCGCGTCCACCTTTCCCGGGCGCGAAGGGGTGTGGCAAGTACACCAGGCCTCCGTCCTCCCGGATGAGCTCGCAAGCTTCTCGAGCCGGCGTCCCTCTGGGGATCTCCTTTTTCAGGTAAAGGCCTATGAGGTCGAAACCCTCCCCGGTCTTGACCTCCTCCCCCGGGATGATCCGATCCGGATGCCGCTCGAACATCTGCAAAGCCACGCTGAGGCGGTTGTGGTCGGTGATGGCGATCCGGTCGAGACCTCTTTCCAGCGCCCGGTTCAGAAGAGCCTCGGGGTCGGAGAGGCAATCGAACGATCCATTCGTGTGGTTGTGGAGGTCCACTCGTATCGTGGGCTTCGGAGGCGTGGTCAACCGAGGTCCCCCTTCCGGGCTCGAGCTCTCAGTAGGTCGAGCAAAGCGAGGGCACGAACTTCCAAGTCCTCCAAGGTGGTACCGTTCTCCACGACATAGTCGGCCCGAGGCAGCTTCTCCTCCTGCGGAATCTGAGCGGAGAGTATTCGAGAGGCCTCCCTTGCCTCCAATCCCCGATCCTCCGTCAGTCTCCTAAGGCACTCCTCCGGGGGGGCTGCCACCAAAACGACGACGGAGAAATCCCCGTCCAGCCCAGCCTCAAAAAGAAGCGGGATCTCCGCGACCACCAAACTTGCTCCGGATTCCTTCTGCCGACTCACCCATGCGTTTCGTTCGGCCTCGATGAGGGGGTGAAGGATCTCCTCGAGCAACCGGCGGTCGTCATCGACCCTGAACACCCGGTCCCGCAGCTTGCCCCTGTCCAACGCACCGTCCGCCCCCAGGAGCCCGGCGCCGAAGGCCTCCAACACCCTCGCCAGGCCCTCGGTCCCCGGCGCCACGACCTCCCTTGCCAGGTCATCCGCCCGAACCACCGGGACTCCTGCAGCTGCCCAAATCCCGGCAACCGTCGACTTTCCGGAAGCCGCATTCCCGGTTAGGGCAATGGTCAGCATCGGTAATAGCTCCTACCTGGTATACGGTTTCGAAGGAAACGGCCCAGGGTCGGGGGTTCTCCGCTCCTTCCCCATCCACGACATTGTACGTGGCGGGTGTGCGACGTCCAAAGCTCTGGTAGCCGTGACTCAAAGAAGCTGGCGCCGAGAAGACGGTTCGCCAAGGAGAAGGGATCGAGATGGAAGAAGCTGGAACAGGCTTCAAGAAAAAAACCTTCGTCGTCTGGCTCCTGGTGGTGGCGGTGGTCCTCACCCTCTACCTGACAAACCAGGACCGAATCGATGTGGACTGGATCCGAGGTGTCGTCCACGACAACCGAGTCCTCATCGTCCCGTTCTATCTCCTTCTCCTCTCCCTTCTGGGCCTCACGTTCATTCCTTCTACACCCTTCGCCATCGCCGGCGTGTTTCTCTTTGACCCCACCTTTGCCTACCTCCTGAACTTGGTGGGAATCATCACCTCATCCACCATCGTATATCACTTCGCCGGATTCCTGGGGCTTCGGGAGGCATTCGAGAATAGGTACCCGGAAAAGGTGGCAAGAGTCCGGAGTGCATTGGACCGAAAAGAGCTCCCCATCATCGTGGGTTGGAGCTTCTTCCCGGTGGTCCCCACGGACCTGATCATCTACGTGGCGAGCACCCTGAAGATCCCCTTATGGAAGTGCCTCTTGGGCGTCCTTATCGGGGAGGGTGCCTTGAATGCTTTTTACATCTTTTCCGTCAACGCTGCCCTGTGACCCCACAAGAAGAAAGCCCTCCCGTCCAGGAGAGCTTCAGTTGGTTCAGGACTGTTCGGGGTTTGGACGCCCAGCGACCGAACGGGGGCTGAGGAGTCCGTTACGGGCCGTCTCGGCGACGTTGTCTCATGACCAATTGGGTGAGGTCGTCCGCCGTCCCGAGCTGCTTGTCCGGCCCGTTTGACACCACCAACAGTTGGTCACGGTTGACTTTAAGGGTGTACTCGACACCCCACGCATCGGTTTTGGCCCCGCCAAAGAACTGCCGCTCCATCCACCGATGAAACCGGTCACCCGGGGTCGGAAGGGTCGTTCCTTGCTCGTTCATTGCCTGGAGCTCCCGAACGATCCGGTCCATCTCTCCGTTCGTCTGCCAGGTCAAGACCGGATTGATCACCGGGCCCAGGGTTTCCACCACCGTGGGTCGAGTCTGGGGAAAATACAGGGCCGCTCCCAGGAGGACTAAGAGCATGAAAATGATTTTTAGCAACGAGATACCCTCCGTCCCTTCGCCAAAGTAGGCCAGGTCGAAGCGGGAGTAGGAGAGCACTCCCCGCCTGGCCTATTTCTTAATCTAGATCTGAGCGAATCGGTGAACAACGATCATACAAAGCCGATCGGGCGAAAGAGGGGACGGACGCGGACCTCTGGCGATAAAGGGGAGTAGTGGTGTGGGACGCGTCACCCTCACTCAGGAGACTCTGTGGCAAACCGCCTGGCAAAAGAGACCAGCCCCTACCTCCAACAACATGCCGAAAACCCGGTGGACTGGTTTCCATGGGACGACGAGGCCCTCTCAAAGGCCCGGGAAGAGGACAAGCCCATTCTCCTCTCAATCGGCTACTCAGCCTGCCATTGGTGCCACGTCATGGAGAGAGAGTCTTTTGAAGACGAGGGGACCGCCGCTTTGATGAACCAACACTTCGTGAACATCAAAGTGGACCGGGAAGAACGGCCTGACCTGGACTCCATATACATGAGGGCTCTGCAGGCTACCATGGGTCGGGGTGGCTGGCCCCTCACTGCCTTCCTCACCCCCGACGGTCGTTTTTTTTATGGCGGAACTTACTTCCCGCCCGAACCCCGATTCGGGATGCCCTCCTTCAAGCAGGTCCTCGCCACCATCAGTAGCGCTTTCCGGACCCGGCGCCAGGAGATCGAGGAGGGATCCGACAAGCTCCTTGGGGTACTGAGGGGGACCCCGCCCGGTGTAGGCCGAATACCGGAAGACCGAGAGCCGTCTATCTCCTCGGGGGGCAGGGGCGGGGAGGGAGTCGAGAATCTCCTTCAGAAGGAGGGGCCGGGGCTGCTGGACCAAGCGGCCAGGTATCTGGCCAGCCAGTTCGACCCAACACACGGAGGGTTCGGACCAGCACCGAAGTTCCCCCAACCAGTCACGCTGGAGTTCCTCCTTCGGTACCACGACCGAACCAGTGACCCGAAGGCTCTCGAAATGGTGTTGACTACGCTGCGGTGCATGGGCAGAGGGGGGATGCGTGACCACCTGGGGGGAGGGTTCCACCGATACTCGGTGGACGAACGTTGGCTTGTACCCCACTTCGAGAAGATGCTCTACGACAACGGCCTCCTGGCCCGAATCTATCTCCACGCTTTCCAGATCACCCGTGACCCGGAATTCCGGGACTTCGTCACCTCCACCCTGGACTATCTTCTCACCGACCTCCGGGATCCAGCCGGCGGGTTCTATTCCGCACGAGACGCCGACTCGGAAGGAGAGGAAGGACTCTTCTACATCTGGCGCCCGAACGAGGTCAACTCGGTTATCGGAGAGGAGGAAGCCGGCCTCTTCTGCCGATCCTACGACGTGACTGAAAGCGGCAACTTCGAGGGCCAGAACATCCTCCACCTACCCCGAAGCTTCGACTCTCTTTCCGAGTCGGCGGGGGTCCCGGTGGAGGAAATCCGGGAGCGCCTTGAGCAGAGCCGAGAAGCGTTGAGGATCGAACGGGAAGGCCGAGAACATCCGTTCAGGGACGAGAAGGTCCTGGTTTCCTGGAACAGCTTTGTGCTCAGATCTTTGGCCGAAGCTGCCCTTGCCCTGGACAGACCGGATTACCTGGAGGCGGCCCTGGAAACGGCCGGATTCCTCCTGGAATTCCTTCGGAAAGACGGCCGGCTCCTACGGAGTTGGAAGGACGGCAAGAGCAAGATCCCGGCTTTCCTCGAGGACTATGCCGGCCTCGGAAACGCCCTCCTCACCCTCTACGAAGCCACCCTGGATCCACGCTGGCTATCGGAGGGTCGAGATCTCGCCAACCAGGTAGTGAACCTCTTCTGGGAGGAAGAAGAAGGGCTTTTCTTCGACTCCGCCAAAGACGGGGAAAGATTGGTGGTTCGCCCCCGGGAGGCCATGGACAATGCCACACCATCGGGGAATTCCATGGCGGTGGAGCTTCTCCTGAGGACATCCTCATTCTTCGGGTCGGACGATCACCGTCGGATTGCGGTGCGAGCCCTTCTGGCCGAGTTCGAAGCCGCCTCCCGGTTTCCGTCGGCCTTCGGACGGTTCCTGTCGGCCACGGCCACCGCTCTGACGCCCCCCACAGAGGTGGTCATCCTGGGAGATCCCAAAAGCGAGGAGATGGCTGAGTGGCTCTCGATCACGTACCAGCGCTACCTCCCTGCCAAGGTCGTGGCGGGGGGGAATCCCGCTAACCTCCCGTCTCTCCCGCTCCTGGAAGGCCGGGAACCGGCTGACGGGCGGCCGGTGGCCTACGTCTGCAAGGACTTCACATGCTCCCTCCCATTGACGGATTCCGAAGAGTTGGCAGCGGAGCTGGAGCGGGCGACCGGCACCACCCGAGGATGACTCGGGCTGGCAGGAGGAACCTACACGCAGAATCCCCCAGGGGGGTGGCGAAACGGGAAGTATCGCTATCTTTTTTTCTACTGCCCATCGCCATTTTACCGCACACCCTTAGCACCCTTGCGTGCCAGGAGGGGCAAATTGGGGCCTGAAAACCTACCAGGAGATCTCCGGCCTGAAGACCTTCTTCGGATGTACCGAACCATGGTTACGGCCCGAAGGTTGGACGACCGAGAGATCAGCCTCAAAAGACAAAACAAGATCTTCTTCCAGATATCGGGCGCCGGCCATGAGGCCATACAGGTAGCCATGGCAGCCCAGCTCCGGCCTGGGCATGACTGGTTCTACCTGTATTACCGGGACAGGGCTTTCAGCCTCGGTTTGGGGATGCCGCCCCTCGCCCAACTCCTCCAAGCGGTTGGAGCGGCGGACTGTCCTCAAACCGGCGGTAGGCAGATGCCCGGTCACCCGACCAGCGTCGAGCTTCAGATCCCGAGCTCCTCCTCCCCAACGGGCACCCAATTCCTCCAGGCGGTGGGGGCGGCCGAGGCGGGATATCGGGGACTGCTGCAAACCGAGCTGGGTGAACGGGTGACGAACCTCCAACCTGATTCGGTGACCGTGGCCACCTCCGGTGACGGTACCACATCCCAGGGGGAGTTCTGGGAGGCCCTGAACACGGCCTGCACCCTGAAACTCCCGGTCATCTTCCTCATCGAAGACAACGGCTACGCCATCTCTGTCCCGGTGGAGGTTCAAACCCCGGGCGGGAGCATCTCGAAGGTGCTGGCCGGCATGCCGGGGCTGTTCGTGAAGGAGTGTGACGGCACGAATCTGCTGGCCAGTTATGAGGCGGCCGGGGAGGTCGCGGCCCATTGCCGGTCCGGTAAAGGACCTGCCCTCCTTCACGCCCACACCACCAGGCCGTACTCCCACTCCATGTCCGACGACGAACGGATGTACCGGACCCAGGAGGAACGAGACGAGCAGGATCGAAGGGACCCCCTGACCCGAACTCGGGCCACCATCCTCGAGCTCGGAATCGCGTCGGAAGAGGAGCTGGACAAGCTGGAAGAGGAGGTCGTCAAAGAGGTAGCCGACGCGGCCGACGAAGCGGTGAAACATCCCCAACCGGAACCGGAAACGGCTCTCCTCCACCTCTACTCCGAAACCGTGGACCCCACGGGCCCGGAGTTCGACACGGAAGAGGCTCCGTTCTATCAGGAGGACGGGAAACTCCTCACCATGGTGGATCTCTTGAATGCCTGCCTCCAGGACGAGATGGCGCGGGACCCTGGGATCGTGGTGTTCGGGGAGGACGTGGCGGACGCCTCACGGTCAGAGGCTCTGGAGGAGGTGTCAGGAAAAGGCGGCGTATTCAAGGTCACCCATGGGCTACAACGCCGTTTTGGCGGCACGAGGGTTTTTAATTCCCCCTTGGCCGAAGCCAACATCGTAGGCCGAGCCATCGGCATGGCGGCCAGGGGTTTGAAGCCCGTCGTAGAGATCCAGTTTTTTGACTACATCTGGACGGCCTTTATGCAGCTCCGGGACGAGCTCGCCATGATTCGGTACCGCTCCAACGGGACCTTCTCCGCCCCGGTGGTGGTCCGGGTCACATACGGGGGATATCTGAAGGGTGGCGGGCCTTACCATTCCCAAACGGGTGAAACCCTTTTCACACATACACCCGGACTCCGGGTCGTCCTCCCCTCCACCGCTGAAGACGCCAACGGACTCCTGAGGACGGCAATCCGGTGTGAGGATCCAGTCATCTTCCTGGAACACAAACACCTGTACCGGCAGGTCTACAACAAAGGAAGGCATCCCGGCCCCGACTTCATGATTCCCTTCGGGAAGGCCAAGGTCGTGAGGGAAGGTGCCAACCTGACATTGGTGACCGCTGGTGCTCTGGTGAAACGGTCGCTGGATGCGGCGAAGTTGGCCTCCGACAATCACGGCATCGAGGTGGAGATCATCGACCTCCGAACACTCTCGCCGTTCGACATGGAGACCATCGCGGAATCGGTGAAAAAGACCAACAAGGTCCTCATCGCCCATGAGGACTCTCTTTCATGGGGCGTTGGCTCCGAAATCGCCGCCCGAATCGCCGACGAGCTGTTCCCTTGGTTGGACGGTCCGGTGCGCCGTGTGGCTTCGTTGGACACCTGGGTGGCGTATGCTCCCCAACTGGAAAACACCATCCTACCGCAGACCGCGGATGTTCTGGAAGGGATTCTGGATTTGGCCGGGTTTTGAGGGAGTCCTCGGGCCCCTGCGTCGAGGTTAGAACACCCAGGCAAATCCCAGGATCAGTGCCCCGTACCGGTAGTCGGAAGCGCCGGTGTTAGAACTCTGGAGTCCCGCGGAAGAATATCCCCCCGACAGCGAGACTTCCCGGCCAGGGGCGACCCGGTAAGAAACCCGGGCGGAGGTCCGGACCGCAGTTTCATAGCTCCCGGTTGAATAGATCTTCTGCGCCCCCGGGGAAAGTTCCAGGAGAAGCGCCCAAGGACCGGTTTCCCAGAGTCCTTTCGCCATCAACTCCGTGAGTCCGAAATAATCCGGATCGAAGTAGAACTCATCCAGGTCCTTGTCGAACCGGAAGTACCTGTGGCTCATGCCCAGCGTCCAGCCACCGATCATCCTCCGATTCGCCTGTAGTGTCAGATGGAGCCGCTGGTTCTTTTCGGATCCCTCGTAGCTTCCGACCCCCAGCGATCCAGAGACCTGCCAGGTGGGCGATGGTGCCCACCGGCCCGACATCTCGGCCATGGAGACCTGAATCCCCTGTTCCACCAATCGGGCGGTGACATCCAGAGGCTGGCGGCTGAGTCGGAGAGAGCCACCCACCCGGTAGCGCCCAGGAGAGTCAACGCCGGCTCTCACCGAGGTGAAGGCGGTCTCTTCAGCGGCGTCGGTGCGGGTCCCGCCCAGACCTCCTGAAAAAGTCCACCCGGGATGGAGCTGGTAGGAGGCCGTCACGTTCACCCCCCAGGAGTCCCTGGAGAGATCGACATCTGTTTGCTCGAGGACCCGGGTGTAGGCCTCCGCACGAACGGCCAGGTTGGTCCCTGGACTCCACCGACCCGTGACCCGGGCTGTGGTCATGGCGTTCTTGTCGGAATCACCCTCCCTGATGACGTAGGCGTCGGCCCTCGGCCCCCTCGAGGCACGGATCCACTTCAGCTGCTCGACCAGGTCAGGACTTCCTCTCTGTTCGTCGCTGGCCTCCTCCAAGACCATCATTGCTGGGCCGGTTCTCCCCTGCCAGCGAAGGTTCTGGATCAGGCCCACCCTGGATACGAGATCGGTGGGTGAAGCTTCGAGGATCGAACGCCATGCTTCCTCTCCTTCCGGCAACTTGCCTGCCCAGGTGAGGGCCCTGGCTAACCCCCTCTTCCCCTCCAGGTTGTCCGGATGATCATTGAGGATGCCTCGGTAGCGGACCTCAGCCTCATCCAGCTCCCCGGAGAAGGCCACAATCCGGGCCAACTCCAGCCTGGCTTCCAGATTGTCCGGGTTAAAGGCCAGGATGCTATCGTATGCCGCCCGGGATTCCCCTAACCGCCGAGCGTTGCCGAGGATCCTCGCCTGGGCCAGGAGTAGGCCCGTGGGATCCTGGGAGATCCCGACCAGATCTTCATAATCGGCAAGGGCCGCCGAGTGCATTCCAGCCCATGACCGGAACTGGGCCCTGGCCTCCAGCGCCTGGGGTTGCCCAGGGTGGTCAGCCAGGATGCCATCAACGGCCGTGAGGGCCGCCCCCAGATCTCCGCTCCACGCCACGACCCGGGCTCTTGCCACCCGGGCATCCAGATTGGTGGGCTCCAGAGAGAGTAGGCGATCGAACAAACCGAGAGCTTTGTCATATCGGTTCTCCCAGGCTGTCATCAGAGCCAGCCGATGCAACGCCACGCCGTCCGTCGAATCCGCTTCCAGGATCGCCCCATAGAGCCGGGCCGCCGTTTCCGTATCCCCCCTTGCCCAGGCCTCCGCAGCACCGCGGGAATCGACGGCGCCGGGGGTTTCAGTTTCAACCTCCTCCTCGGGATCACCCGCCGTGTCCGTGCGAGGAGGAGGCCTCATCTCTCTCGGGAGGCGTTCGAGGTATTCCAGTGCCGTTTCGTTTCCGGGCTCCAGGGCCTCGACCGCAGAAAAAAAGCGACTGACCTCGGAGAGCTCCCCGCGGCGCCAGGCGAGAATGCCCAGCCCCACAAGCACATCGACGTTTGTAGAATCCACCACCAGCAGGGTTTCCAGCAGGGATCTGGCTTCCTCGTCTTCCCCACTTCTCAGCGCGACATAGCCCAGGCCGATCCTGGCCCCTAGATGGTCCCGGCACCGATCGATGGCTCGTACAAACAACACCCGCGCCTGGTCCAGATCCCCGGACCGCAGAGAGGTCCACCCCTCCGCCGTCGCGGGATTCCCGGCTGCGGGACACCGCTCCTGCCCTGAAGTTCTCGCAGGGAGGAACAGGATAGCCGTCGCGACGGTGAGGGCCATCGACGCTTTGAGCCGGAGACGTGGGGGCATGTCAGTACCTTGGAAGGTCGGGCTCTATCTCTTCAACCCAAGCGAGATAGCCCCCTTTGAGGTTGAGGACGTCCGTGAAGCCGTTCTCCATGAGCTGTTGGACGATCAGCGCGCTCCGGACACCCACATGACAATAGACCGCGATGGGACGATCCGTGGGAAGTTCATCGATGCGTCCCCAGACTTCGGCGTAGGGGACAAGGACAGCCCCTTCGTGACCCAGATTCCCTATTTCCCACTCATACCGCTCACGGACGTCCAGGAGGAAGGGCCTGGGCTCGTCCTTCAAGCGGTCCTCCAACTCGGCGACTGTGACCTGAGGCACAGGTTTCCGAATGGCAGCGGCCGTGTCCGGCTCAATCCCGCAGAACAGGTCATAGTCCACCAGCTCCGTCAGGGTGGGCTCCTCGCCACAAACAGCGCACCCAGGGTCGGCTCGTAGACGGACCTCCCTGAAAGAAAGGTCCAATGCGTCGAAGATCAGAAGCCTTCCGGCCAGGCCGGTCCCGACTCCCAGGATCATCTTGATGGCCTCCGCAGCTTGGATGGAGCCGATGATCCCGGGTAGGACGCCCAAAACTCCAGCCTCGGCGCAGCTGGGGACGAGACCCGGAGGAGGGGGCTCTCGGAACAGACAGCGGTAACAGGGAGCGTCGCCGACCCCGAAGACCGATGCCTGTCCTTCCCACCGGTCTACGGCGCCATACACAAACGGCTTGCCCAACAGGACACAGGCATCATTCACCAGGTACCTGGTGGGAAAGTTGTCACTCCCGTCCACGACCAGGTCGTACCCGCTTACGATCTCCAACGCGTTGTCTGACGTGAGCCGTGCCCTGTGACCCACTACCTCCACGTTGGGGTTGATGTCCCAAAGACGGTCACGAGCCGAATCCACTTTGTATTGGCCGAGCTGGGAAATCCCGTGGAGGACCTGACGCTGGAGGTTGGAGAGGTCCACCAGGTCCGGATCCACCAATCCCAGGGTCCCTACTCCGGCGGCACAGAGATAAGAGGCCACAGGGGATCCCAACCCCCCTGCACCCACCAAGAGGACCTTCGCCTCTGCCAGGGCCCGCTGTCCGTCGGGGCCCACATGGGGAAGGACAAAATGCCGAGCGTACCGGAGGAGGTCCTCCCTCTGGAACCCGGCATAGGCCGAATCCGGAGTCTTGGGGGAACCGTTGGGCGTGTGTGCCGTAGAGTCGCTCATGTCTGGTGAAATGAAACCCTCGATGCTGTAAAAGGTCCCTGGGAATCTTTCTACGAAAGTTTTCGTTGACAACATGGTCCCCACCGATTACTATCTACGAAGAAATTCGTAGACACCCCCTTCCCGAGGAAACCGAACGTGGATGAGCCAGTCTTCACCGGGCGAGAGTTGGACATCATGAGTGTCCTTTGGCGGACGGGATCCGGCTCCGTTGCGGAAGTTCGGGAAGCTCTTGGGGAATCGGTCGCCTATACCACAGTTCTCAAGATCCTTCAGATCCTGGAGGAAAAAGGCGCCGTACGCCACGAATCGGAAGGCCGGGCGTACCGGTACTTTCCCCTGGTGGACCCGGGTGCGGCCGGCGACAGCGCCCTTTCCAAGATCCTGGAAAAGATCTTCGCCGGGTCGGCTGAAATGCTCCTGACACAGCTGGTGTCCGACCGGGAGATCTCTCCGGACGAGTTGGCCCGGATGCGGAAGCTCCTGGACGACATTTCGGAGGAGGATGAGTCATGACCATGGCCCTGATCGTCTACGGGATCACCGTCTCCGTCCTGCTGGCCTCGGCATGCTACTTCCTGGACCGGGGTCTCAGGAGCCTGAAACGCCCCACACGCTGGGTTTGGGTAACCGGCTCGCTGGTGGCAGCGGGCGCTCCCTTTGCATCCGTCCTGTTGGCCCGGGGGCCTCAGCCTCTCCCTGCTCAGACTTCCCTCCCCTCCGAGTTTCTGTACGAAGTCGTGGGAGGGATGGCCCTGGAGCCGACTGGCCTCGGGAATCTGGCCTCGTCCATCGACCAATGGCTGCTCCCAATCTGGCTCCTGGCTTCGGGTTCGATTTTCCTTATCGGAGTCGGCACATGGGCCCGATTGAACCGAGCCGCCAGAGGGTGGGATAGCGAAACCCACGGGTCCGAAGAGGTCCTGGTCTCGGACGGCCTGGGGCCGGCGGTTTTTGGCCTTTTGAGGCCTCGGATCGTCCTCCCCCGATGGACGCTGGAACTCACCCAGGAGAAGCGAGAGTTGATCCTCCTTCACGAGATAGAACACAAAGCCGCCCGAGATCCAGCCACCCTGGTCTGGGGGTTCCTTCTGGCAACACTGGCGCCATGGAACCCGGCTCTCTGGTGGATGGCCCGACGCCTCCATCTGGCGGTCGAGGGTGATTGTGACGCTCGGGTGCTGGCCCGAGGCGTTTCCCCGAAGCGGTACGGAAAACTCCTCTTGGAGGTGGCTTCCAGTAGCAGGCCCCTGTCAGCCTTTTCTCCGGCCCTGGCTGAAGGCGGGGACACGAACCTTGAAAGGAGATTGCTGATGATTCGAGAAACCGTTCGACGAAAGAGTATCCCGGCCGCGTTGGCGACGATGGTCTTCAGTGCGGGATTTGTTTCACTGGCGTGCGAAACCCCTACACCGCCACCCGCGGTCGAACCGGACCTCAGGATCGAGACCGCACCGGCCTCCGCAGCGGCCCACACTCTCTCAGGGGTTGAGGCGGGTTACCACCTCGTTCGGGCTACCGAAGACGGCGTGGAGTACGTCCGCTCGGTTGACCCAGGAGAGCTGGACCTGGTCAATGAGGATCCGGATAACGTCTCACTAACGTTCCTGGAAAAGGAGGCTCCGGTGGAGTCCTCACGCAGGGTCGTGGTCAACGAAGACGATTCCGCCGGCCTCCGACCCTTGATCGTCGTAGACGGCGTGATCGTTTCCGACCCGAGTTTCAGGGAGAGCCTCACCCCGGAAATGATCGATCGGATCGAGGTCATCAAGGGTCCGGCCGCCGCCCAGTTGTACGGTGAACGGGCCGCCGGAGGAGTAATCAAGATCTTCACTAAACACTGATCCGGTTCCTTTCAGCGGCTTTCCTCCACATCTGAATAGGCCAACCTTCCTCCTCGGGCGGTGACCAGAAAGGCCTCGGCTTCAGCTAACAACGCCTCCACCTGACTCTCCGTCGCACCGTCCCAGCGCGTCAGGATGTCCGCCGCCTGAACCGCGGTCAGGTAAAAGTACCAGGGGATATTCAGCGTGGATTTATCCGCCCATACGGTCCGGTCTTTCAGCCCCCGGTAGGAATAGACGGTATCCAGGAGGGCCACGGTCCTCTCCACGTCCCACCAGTCCTCCCCATATCCAGGAGAGCTTTGGATCAGGCCAGGCTCCGGATCGGCGGTCAGGTCCCGGGGTATCAGCTTCGCGGCCAACCCGTGGCGAACCGTCCACGGCTCCAAGCCGAGCCGGCCCAGGATGCCCGATGGCGTTGCGAAGTAGATAGGACGTTCATCGAAGCTGGCAATGATCATGGCCAACGTGAGCTGGTCCCCCCTGTCCAGGTAATGGTTGGGGGGATACTGGACCCCCACCGGGCCCAGGGGGATGGTCATGGACTCAGCGAAGGATCCTCCGACGATCTGATCCATCTCCTGGCCGGAGAGAGTGATAATGGGCTCCGGAGGCGGCTCGGGTGGGGGTTCATAGATGCCTCCACCCTGTTCCGGCCGGAAGGGCCGCTGGCGGTCCGGACTGGTGAGCTCCTGGAGTTGTCTGGGATACCAAGGAGTGTAGAGGTACTGGCCCACAACCACCGTCACGTCCTGTCGAATCCCCTCGACCTCCTGGATATACCATAGGGGAAAGGTGTCGTTGTCCCCGTTGGTAAAGATGATCCCGTATGGCTCAACGCTCATGAGCAAATCATAGGCCCAATCCCGCGTGGCGTAGTCGTCCGCCCTCGATGCCCATACCCAGTTTGAGCCGAGGGGAATAAAAGCCACGAGCAAGACGGGTGTCGCCATGAGCTGAGGTCTTGCCACCGAGAGGCTTTCGGACACCCGGAGCCAGGCGCCCGTGAGGCCCATGCCCGCCAGGATGCCCCAGAGCCCGAAGCTGGCTATGAAGAAGTAGTCTCTTTCCCTCACTTCGTGGAGTTCCCTCGGTTGGATCTCGGGAGCCAAGGAATACCCGTATTTGAAGTTCAGGTAGAAGACCAGGCCCAGCGTTAACGTCACGGCCAAGCCACCCAAGAGGAGGAACGCCCCCCTATCGGTCTTGAACACCATCCAAAGACCCCAAAGCCCCAACACGAAGAACACCAGCGTAATAGGGTTCCTCCCACTCCTGGGCTGCTCCGACGGATCCAACCCCCTGGCCCACTGCCAGTCGAAGTACTGGAGGTAATTGAGGAGTTGGGATTCGAACGGGGCCTGTCGGTCCGAGAGCGCGGGTTTTTGGTATTGGAACCGGGAAAGGACCAGGGCAAGGTTCTCACATCCGCTCTGGCCGTTCGTGAACACGGCTACGGCGGCCTCGACAACTCCGTTGCAGGTCGGATCACCCTCGTTGATGACCGGGTCCTGGGCGGCTCTGATCGGAAGGAAAAAGTTGAAGGACACTCCGATGAGAATCAGAGGGACGACCCGTATCAGGAACTTCCGGCTGAACAGGACGGCTGGGCCCACCAGCAACACGAAGAGGCCCAGGGCTGGGAGGGGAAGGACGGACATCAGGTGGTTCGTCGATCCCAGGGCGATCAGGTAAATCGCCGCCAAAAGGCATCTCAGGCCGCGGTCCTGATCTCTGAGGTCCATCCATCGGAGGGACAGCCAGACCACCGCCGCGATGACCGCAACGCTGATGGTGTAGACCTTCTCATTCACCGTGGATTGGTTCCAAACGGTGAAGGCCGTGGCAGAGAGGAGCACCGACACTCCGGCTCCCACCAGAGGCGTCCATACCGAAGCGGCGAAGCCGTTCCCCTCCGACCGCTTCTTCCGACCCTCCCCTACCCGCATGAAGCCCCACAAAAGCCGATGGACGACGAGGAAGTAGAAGCCGGCGGCAGCCGCGCTGGTGGCTGCGGCGAGGAGATTCAAACGTACGGCCACCGACAGTCCCGTCGGCGCCAAGAGGACGCTCCAGACCCTCCCCAGCGCGACGAACAGCGGATTCCCCGGCGGATGAGGAATGCCGAGGATATGGGCCGTGGCGATATACTCGCTGGTGTCCCACATGGCCGTGGATGGCGAGAGGGTCAGGACATAGAGGAGGAAAACTCCCAGCCCGGCTCCAAAACCCCATCGAAAAGGTGGTTTGTATTCGGTCATCCAGATCAGGTCCATTGTGAGAACCGGCTAGGAAAGCCCGTTCCGTCTGACATCGTCCAATAACTCCAGGGCCCGGTCCACTTCCCCGGGAAGGTTGTATATGTGGGTCGAAAGCCGCATCCAGCCGTACTCGTATTCGGAGATGACTCGAGTTCTGACCGCGGCCGACCGAGCAAGGTGTCTCTGAAGGATGAGAGAATCCACTCCATCCAAGGAGAAAGAGACCATGCCAGTGGCCAAGTCCTCCTCCACCGGCGACACCACTCTTACACCTGGCATTCCCCTGAGTCCCGCCTCCAGCCGCTGCCGAAGGTACCGGACCCGTCCCTCCACCCGGTCCATGCCAATGGCATTCAGGAATTCCACCGCCGCGATCAAGCCGGCCATTCGTGACTCGTCGAAGGTGCCCAGGTGATTGAACCTCTGCGCACCCAACTCACGGTCATCCCAACCGCCCGATGCCAGAGTCGGCCAGAGGTTCGACCTCCACTCATCGCCGAGGTAGAGGAGCCCCGAACCCTGGGGAGCCAGGAGCCACTTGTGCGGGGAGGAGGCGTAGAAGTCCGGATCCCATGAAGCTAAATCGAGCTTTACCATTCCCGGGGGATGGGCGCCGTCGACTACGAGGATGATCCCGCGTTCACGACACAGTTCGGCGACCTCCTCGAGAGGAAGCCTGGTTCCGGTGGTGAAGGTGACGTGGGAAAGGGAAAGGACACGGGTTTCCTCCGAGACCGCGCCCATGATCGTGTCGAGGAGGCTCTCCTGGGTGCTTGCCGGTACCGGCAGGGAGAATACCCGGAGCGGCAGCTCCCTCCGACTGCATACGACCTGCCATGGGCAGAGCCCCCCGATGTGCTCATGGTCCGAGGTGAGGATTTCCCCGCCCGGATCCAGGTCCAACCCCTGGGCCACGAAGGACATGGCCTCGGTCGTATTCCTGGGGAAAACGAGCCCCTCTGGATCAGCCCCGATGAAAGCCCCCACAGACCCCTTCAAGTCATCCCAATCCACTCCGGGGGGGTAGGTGGACGCCACCCGCCGGGCATGTTCGTTCACAGCCTCCACCACCACCTCCGGTGACGGCCCCAGGGTGCCGTTGTTCAGATAGATGCGTTCCGGCGGGATGAGGAACCGGCCCCTCACACGGGACCAGAAATCTTCGTCTTGGGCGTCTCCACCTACCTGAAAATCCCTGGCGAGGCCTTCCAAGGTCCGGGGCCAGGCCAAAGCGGTACCACCTAAGAGAGAAAGGAAAGCTCTGCGTCTCATGGCTGTTTCTCCTGAGGGCAGAGAGGTCCTTCGTTTCTCACCTCTCTACTCTACCACGGCGACGAAGCTGATCTCCACCAGACCGTCGCTGAGGATCTGCCCTGCTGCAATACACTCACGAGCGGGGGGGTTCTCCGGGAAGTATTCCCCGTAAACCTGATTCATTCCGTCGTAGTAGCTCACGTCTGACAGGTAAACGGTTCCCTGGACCACGTCGGTGAACTCGACTCCTACTTCCTGGAATAGCTCTCTGAAGCTCTCCATGATGGCTCGGGTTTCGGCTTCGATCCTCCCCTCCTCCATCGCGAGGGTTTCCTCCGTCACCCCGAGCTTCCCTGAGAAATAGAACGTGTTCCCGACTCTCGTCGCCTGGGAATAGGGCCGCGTCGGAAGTTGTGAGTTGATGGCCTCTCGGGTTAGGGGGGCCTGGACCTGGGAGGCCGGGGCTTGGCAGGCGAGAACGAGTAGCGGTATCAGGACTGCGACACGTCTGGTCATGAGTCTCTCTCGGATCAAAGGTCACCTGACTCGTGCCGGGCCCTAGGCGGCCCCGCCACCGCTGGCTCCACCTTCGGCAGATGCCCGCGGATCGCGGCCCGCACTGCGTCCGGCACGCTTCCGGGGGAAGTTAGTGGGTGGCGAAGGGAATTGGAAAACCGATACGTTCCTCGGATGTTTGCTGGACTGAGACGAGCCCTGGGTTTCGCCAGGGCGTGGAAGCGGGAACCGTCGAAGGTCTCCGAGGAGGAGTGGGAGATCTTCCGAGGGGACCGGGCCGTCCCAGCCACGTTGGCCCGGCCCCAGACCCCCTCCTCTCCGCCGCCTGCTTGGGTGGTCCTTCACGGAGTGACCCGCCCCGGCCGGCATCACCCGGTCCTGGTCCGGTTCCTCAGAGCCCTGGCCGGAACCGGAGCAGTGGTTTTGGTTCCGGAGATTCCCGAATGGCGCGACCTCTACCTGGCCCCGGACGAGGCGGCAGCCACCATCCGAGCCTCCGTCTTTCAGCTGGAGGAGAGAGGCCTGGGGAGACCCGGCCACATCGGCGTGATGGGGTTCTCCCTCGGGGTTCCACAGGTGCTTTTGTCCGCAACCGATCCCCTTCTCCAGGGCCATTTGGGAGGGGTCGCCGGCTTCGGCGGGTACGGAGACCTGGATCGCACCATCCACTTTCTCTTCGAAGGGGAACACGAGTGGGATGGCCGGAACTACTACCTCGATCCTGATCCGTACGGCCGATGGATCGTTGGCGGAAACTACCTGACCTCCGTACCGGGGATGGAGGCCGCGGGAGATGTAGCCGAAGCGCTGGTTTCGCTGGCCAAGAGGGCCGGCGATCTCCAAGTGGGGGCTTGGGACGCCAGATACGATTCTTATAAGGAAGAGTTGATTGGCGGGATCCACCCGGAAAGGCGCCAGCTGTTCCAGGCTTTTGCTCCTCCAACCGGCATCAAGCCCCCGACAGAGGTCGTGAAGGAACTGGTTCCGGCCTTGGCGCAAGCCGCCCGCACTACGGTACCTCACTCCGAACCACTGAGCTTCCTCGAGGGGATCTCGCTACCCGTTCGCCTGGTGCACGGGCGTGGCGATCGCCTGATCCCTTTCTCAGAGAGCCTGCGGTTGGCCGCAGCTTTCCCCATGGGAACCGATGTTCGAGCCCACGTCACTTCCCTCTTTTCCCACTCCAGGGAGGACGATGAGGGAGAAAGTGAGACCGGGGTGGAAGAGCAGCTGAACTTCCTCGGGATTCTCGCGGACCTGCTGACGATCGTTTAAAAGGGTGTTGCGATCAGTCCTGCCCCATGAGGACTCTCGCTACCGTGCGGACGCTCTGGTCCGGGTCTTTGGTGCCCTTCTCCAACGCCCTCAGCGCTCCCGGGGTCCCGATCCCGGCCAGAGCCCTGAAGGCGGCAATGCGGATGTCCGCCGGCGCCTTGGAGAAGAGGCCACCCAGAGCTCGCTTCTCGATGGTTCGGACCACCCCCGGGTCCCCGATCTGGCCCAAAGCCCGGAGACATTCGACCTGAACCTCCGGGTCCTCGTCCATCAGGACCTCGGTGAGGGGTTTTACGGAACGGGTAGATTTCAGGACCCCGAGGGCCCGGCAGGTGGCCGCCCGCACGGACGGATCCCCGTCGGCGAGCATACCGGTGATCAGGAGCTCTGCGTCAATCCCTCCGACCTTCGCCAGGCTGAGGACCGATTCCTTCCTCACACGGGCATCATCGTTCGCCAGAGTCCCGGTGAGGTAGCCGATGGCGTCCTCTCCACCCAGTTCCCCCAGGAGTGCAACTCCGTTCCTCACGACGAACCAACGCGGATCCTCCACCATCCTCTGAGCCCGTTTCACCCCGTGGGGTCCCATGGATCCCATGGCGTCCATGAATGCCCGTCGCTGGCCCCGATCTCTGGCTTCCCCCAGGGCGTCGGCCAAGGCCAAAGCCCCTTCCCTGCCGACTCGTGTCAGGAGGTCGGTCAACCGGGCACGTTCGGCCTCGTCCCTTGTCGCTCCTAGTTGGGCCACGAACTGACTGGCAACGGCCGGCGTGACAAACTCACGACCCAGCTCGACAGCGTCCCAGTCCGGGGGCCTGTCCTCATGGGGCTCCAGGAGAGCTTGGGCCAACTCGGCCAAGGCGACGGCGTTCCGGGAAGCCGACAGCTCCTCCGCGTGGCCCCGGAGCCGAACCTCGTTCATCGATCGGTCCGCGTCAGGTTCCGCCAAATACTCCTGGACCTCTTTCATCAGTTGATCCGGCAACCCGGACCCCGGGACCACCTGGTCCTGCGACTCGGCCGGTGAAACATCCTCCTCACGAGCACCCCACTCTTCGAATAGGTCCACAACGCCACCGACCATACCGGGAAGGGCACTCTGCACCTGGTCGAAAGAGATCCCGACCTGCCCCTCCAGCCCCCTGAACCGGGCAGAAGGGAGGGGGCCGGCCTCCTCCGGCATCGAGGTCAGTCGCTGGAGGAAGTCGGTCAGCACCTCCGGAGCCATGACCTCCTGGAGCCGGAGCTCGCGGATGCCGGCGTCTTGCAGGGCCCGCCTGAAGGCGTCGAGCGGTCCATCCCCGTCCGAAATGGTGTCTCCCCGGACGGACAATCCGCCCTCTTCCACCGTTGCGGTGGTCCACCCGGTCTCGCCGTGAATCGTCCGCACCCGGTCAACGGCCTCCAAAAACCGGGGCTCGTCCTCCTCCGGCCCACCGATTGTGGAGAATGCCTGGGCCAGTGCAGCCAGGAGCTCTTGGGGTGAAGCCATTCGGGGGTTCCGAGTGTTGATGATGTCCTTTGGGAAGTACCTCGGGCCCTACGATTATTCTTAATTTATCGACGGCCAGGGGAGAGCGCGATAGAGGTCCTTCCTGGACCGGGCCGGCAAAAGGCCCCTATTCTTGCTTTCCCTTGGCAAATACGGTTCACGTGTATCGATCTGTTCAGACATACGGATGGCGAGCCATGGTCGCAGCTCTTACAGCCTTAGCTCTTTTCCTTCCTACCCTCTTCTCGCCGTCGGACCCGGCCCAGTCGCAGGTAGGCCCATCGGAGATCACCCAATTGGTTTTGCTGGGAACGGGGACACCCAATGCAGAACCGGATCGGGCCGGTTCGTCCCTGGCCGTGGTCGTGAACGGGACCCCTTACCTGGTGGACGCCGGACCGGGGGTGGTTCGAAGGGCGAACGAGGCGTTCGAGAACGGTGTGGAAGGGTTGGCGGTCAAAGGGCTCTCCACCCTTTTCCTGACGCATCTTCACACCGACCATACCGTGGGCCTCCCCGACCTGATCTATACGCCGTGGGTACTGGAAAGAGAGTCTCCCCTGACCATTCTCGGGCCCGCCGGAACCCAGGCCATGGCCAGCCATATTTCTCGGGCCTACCAGGACGACGTCCGGCTCCGGGTGGAGGGGCTGGAGCCGGCGAACCCCACCGGGTACCGGGTAGAGGCCAAAGACGTTCAGCCGGGTGTGGTGTTTCAAGATGAGAACGTCACGGTCACGGCCTTCGCGGTTCCGCACGGAGGCTGGGATCAGGCCTTCGGATACCGCTTCGATACCCCTGACCGAACCATTGTGGTTTCAGGAGACACCCGCCCCTCAAAATCCGTGGTGGAATTCTGTGACGGGTGCGACATCCTGGTTCACGAGGTTTATTCTCAAGCCAAGTGGGAACTGAGAGAGCCGGAGTGGCAGGTCTATCACGCTGCTTCCCACACCTCCGGCGTTGAGTTGGGCGAGATCGCGGCCCGGGCTCGGCCCGGCCTCCTGGTTCTCACTCACCAATTGTTGTGGGGAGCGACTCCGGAAGAATTGGTGGCTGAGGTTGGGCAAGGGTTCAAAGGCCGAATCGCCTACGGGAAGGACCTGGACGTATTCTGATGCCAGGGTGGTACGCACCAAAAGTGGCCGGCCAAAACGCAGAAGACAGAATCCCGTCGCAGAGATCAAGTTGGAAGGGACATTCCATGTTTTTCAGACGACTCCTCGTTTGGACGTGTTTCCTCGCCGCGGGGCTTCCCGCAGGACTGGGTGCTCAGAACCAGGCCGTGGCCCCCGGAACCTTCGCTGGCCTGACGGCCCGGAACATCGGGCCCGCAACCATGAGTGGACGGATCGTCGACCTGGCCGTGGTGGAAATGGATCCGACCGTGTTCTACGTGGCATCCGCCACTGGGGGCCTTTGGAAGACCACAAACAACGCCGTGACCTTCACACCTCTTTTCCAGCGTGAGGCCGTCCACTCCATCGGAGACATCGCGGTCCACCAAGCGGACACCAGTCTCGTTTGGTTGGGATCCGGGGAACGGGCGAACCGGCAGAGCACCTCCTGGGGAGACGGCGTGTACCGGTCTCGAGACGGCGGGCAGACCTGGGAGAACGTGGGGTTGGAAGATTCTCGCCACATCGGTCGGATCGCCCTGCACCCTACGGATCCCGGGATCCTCTACGTGGCGGCCATGGGCCACCTTTGGGGCCCGAATGAGGAGCGGGGTTTGTACAAGAGCTCGGACGGGGGGGATACCTGGGAGCGGATCTTGTTCGTGGACGAGGACACCGGGGTAGTAGACGTCACCCTGGACCCGGAAGACCCGACCATCGTGTATGCCGCCTCTTACCAGCGACGCCGCCGGCCCTTTGGATTCCACGGCGGCGGGCCCGGAAGCGCTCTATGGAAGTCCACCGATGCCGGGCAAAGCTGGTCCAAGCTCACAAATGCGGGATTGGACAACGGCCTCCCAACGGGTGATATCGGCCGGATCGGGATCTCTGTCTACCGCTCCGATCCCCGCATCGTCTACGTCAGCGTCGAACAAGGCCTCCGGTATAACGCGTCGACGGCGTATGAAGAACGCCTTGCGGGGGTTTATCGATCGGAAGACCGGGGTGAGACCTGGGAGTTCATGAGTGACTGGAACCCCCGCCCCATGTATGCCAGCCAGATCCTGGTGGACCCTTCCGACGACCAGCGGATTTATATGGAGAACTCTTTTTCCTGGTCCGACGATGGCGGGAGGAACTTCACCTCCGCACGTCAGTCACTCCATGGTGACGACCGATTCCTTTGGGTGAACCCGGATGATTCCCGGCACGTGGTAAAAGCCGATGATGGAGGCCTCGGCATCTCCTATGACCGGGCTCTCACATGGCTTTACATCACCCATCTTCCCGTCAGCCAGTTCTACCGGGTCAGCTTCGACTATCAGCACCCCTACTGGGTCTACGGGGGCCTCCAGGACAACGGCAGTTGGGCCGGGCCCAACGCCACCTACAGGTCCGAGGGAATCCTGAACCACGACTGGGTGAAGTGGGGTGGCGGGGACGGCTTTCTGAACCTGGTGGACACCACCGACAACCGCACCCTCTACGTTGAATCCCAGTACCTGGGCCTGGACCGGGTGGACCTGGTCACCGGCCAGCGCCAGCGCATCCGCCCCGGGGATCCCACGGGGGCGATCGGGCCAAGGAAGAACTGGACCACGTGGCAGGACCTGGAAGCCTCCGAACAGCGCCTGGGAAATGCCATGGCGCCGGCCAATTGGGATGGTCCCTTCCTGATCTCACCCCATGACCCCAGCACTATCTACAGCGGCACGAACATCCTCTGGAAAAGCGTAGATCAAGGGCGCACATGGCAGAACCTGGGGGATATGACCACCGGCGTCGATCGGCGCACGCTGGAAATCATGGGTGAGCTTCCAACCCCGGAGACGCTCTCCCTGGATGACGGCATCCCCTACTACCCGACGCTGACCGCCGTCACCGAATCCCCCCTCGAGCGGGGAATCCTGTATGTCGGAACCGACGACGGGAATGTCCGGGTCTCGCGAGACGACGGGCGCTCGTGGACCGACGTGGCCGATCTGATGCCGGGGCTTCCGTCGGATACCTGGATCAACGGAATCGAAGCGTCCCGGTTCACCCCGGGCCGGCTTTATGTAGCCGCGAACAACTACCGGAACGACGACTACGCCAACTACCTCTACCTGTCAGAGGATTATGGCGCCACCTGGACCGACCTGACGGGCACGCTACCTGCGGACCGTGTCGTGAGGACCGTCCGAGAAGACCCCAGAAATCCGGATGTCCTCTACGTGGGCACCGAGTTCGGGGCGTTTTTCTCCCTTGACCGGGGGGTTTCCTGGAACGAGCTGGCCGCGGGCATCCCCATGACGGCAGTGAACGATCTGGTCGTTCATCCCCGGGACAACGACCTCATCCTCGGGACCCACGGCCGGGGCATCTGGGTCC
Organism: Longimicrobiales bacterium; assembly: GCA_028278645.1. Classification (GTDB taxonomy): domain Bacteria; phylum Gemmatimonadota; class Gemmatimonadetes; order Longimicrobiales; family Gaopeijiaceae; genus JABDNZ01. Next base: position 80,052 of record JANQDZ010000013.1, read on the forward strand.
TGGACAACATCAACGCCCTTCAGGAGATAGCTCCAGGGATCACCCAATCCCCGGCCCACCTCTTCTCCGCGGAACCGGCGGAGCAGATCCGATACCGGTCTGAAAAAGGGCACACAGGGGACATGATCTTTCGAGGTGAGAACCCGCCGGCGGGAGCCATCATCGACCTCTGGCTGGACAGCGAACGCCGGACTTCCGTCTCCTTACTGGACGGAGACATGACGGTGGTGGCAACAGTACCCGTGAGGGGCGTGAGGGGTGTCAATCGGGTCATCTGGAACATGCGTCACTCTGACCCAAATCAGCCGGAGAACACGCAGCCCAGGGGCCCTCTGGTTGTTCCCGGGACCTATCTGGCCCGCGTCGAGGTGGACGGCACGGTGTCGGAAACCCCCGTCGAGGTCAGGGAAGACCCTCGCATCCAGGTTGAACCTGCCGTTCGACGCCAGTGGACCGCCGATCTCTTGACCTTAAACGCTCTGGCGGCCGAATCCGCCGAGGGCGCACGGGAGATGAGGAACGTCGCAGAGCGGGTTGGGGAGGAGGTGACCTTCCAGGAGGCCCTGTCCACCTGGTCGGAGGACCTGGTACGCCAGTGGAATGAGTTGAGCAGTCGAACCAGAGGCTTGGCCCGCGAGGTGGAAGGCTGGGTCGGACCCCTCACTTCGGATCAGGTCTCCCGGCGGGACTACTATCAAGAGATGGTGGGCACGCTAGGGCGGGAGATGCAGACCATTGTCCGGAGGATCGGCGGTTCCCCGGAGCTGGAGGGTCGGGAATGAAGCCCGTCTTTCTCCTGACGTTGGCCTTCCTCCTTTTCGGAGGACCGGGCCTCCAGGGCCAGACCACGGTGTTCGTGAACGTCAATGTCCTGCCCATGGATCGGGAACGGATCCTGGGAGAGTACAACGTTCTGGTCCGTGACGGGGTGATTGAGGAGGTGGCGCCGGCTCATCGGGTCCCCGTCCCTCCCGGGGCCGAGGTCATCCAAGGCGAGGGTTTGTTCCTCATGCCTGGTTTGGCCGACATGCATGTCACGCTCCCGTCCTCCCAGGCTACCGACGAGCAGGTGAGAGACTTTTTACACCTGTTCCTGGCCAACGGAGTGACAGTAATCCGGGGCGTCGAAGGATCTTCGAATCAACTCCAGCTCAAACGGCAGATCGCTTCGGGCGCTCTCCTGGGCCCAACGGTATACGTCGGGGCTCCACCCCTGGGGGGGCGAAACGCCCAGGACCCCCAGGGGGCTATCGGCTTGATGATGTCACACCGTTCGGCCGGATATGATTTCCTTCCCATCGACGGGGATGTGCCACCGGTGGTCTGGGATTCTCTGGCGGAAGAAGCTCACTCCCGAGGTTATACGTTCGGGGGAACCATACCCCCGGGGATCGGCCTCCGGAGAGCCCTCTCCAGCGGGATCTCCACGGTTGAGCACCTGGACGGCTACCTCCAAGAGGTCGTCTCGGATGACGTGAAGAGCCGGCTGGATCGAGGGGAAAGTGTCCCCCTTCAGACCCAACTCACGGCCGTCGAAGGGCGGAAAACCAGGGCCATATCCGCCCACACCCGCTCGAGCGACAGTTGGGTGGTCCCCACCCTTTATCGATGGGAGACCCGGTACGGGCCCCTGAACGTCGACTCCCTTCTGGCCCAGCCCGAGATGGGCTATGTACCGTCCTTCATCACGGAAGGCTGGATCCTGGAGGCTTCCGCCCGGAGCCCACTGCCAGAAGAAACCGCCCAACTCCTGATCCAGGTCAGAGGGAGGATCCTGCGAGCCCTCACCATGGCGGGCGTGGGGGTGCTGATGGGCACCGACTCCCCGGCCATGTTCAACATCCCCGGGTTCGCCCTTCGGCGCGAGCTCAGGAGTATGTCGGGGGCTGGTCTCACGCCCTACGAGATCATCGTTACGGGCACGCGGAACGTGGCGGAGTACGCCCGAAGGGAGCTACTGGAACCGGGCAACTTCGGTACGGTGGAGGAGGGAAACCGGGCCGATCTGGTCCTGCTCCGGCGGAATCCGTTCGACGACCTGGAAGCCCTCTGGGACCAGGAGGGAGTGATGGTGCAGGGAAGATGGATCCCGCGGGCGCAAATCGACGAATGGCTCCAGTCCATGGCTGAAAGATTCGGAGGTTAGGTCGGGTTATGTCCCTTACGATCAGAGTGCTACTCGGTCTGGTTCTCGGGCTCGTCGCCGGCTTCGGGGTGGGAGCTGCCGGCATTCCCACCCTGGACGGCATTGTTGGTTGGATTGAACCCCTTGGGAGACTCTGGGTGAATGCCATCCGGATGACGGTCATCCCCCTGGTGGGTTCTCTCCTGGTGGTGGGCATCGTCGGTACCGACGTACGGGCGGTGGGTCGGATCGGAACCCGGGCAATCGGCCTATTCCTGGGTTTGATCGCCTTCGCGGCCGTTCTCACCGCTATCGTGACCCCTCCTTTGGTGGCCCGTCTACCGGTGGATGAGGAGGCCGCGGCGGGTCTCAGGGAGAGTCTCGCGGTATCGGGGCCTGTGGAAAGCCAGGTTCAGACCATGAGGGAGTGGCTAGTGAGCCTCGTGCCCACAAACCCCATGGAGGCCATGGCCGATGGGGCCATGCTCCCATTCATCATCTTCACCCTGTTATTCTCGCTGGCCGCGGCCCGGGTGGCACGAGACCATAGGGAAGCCCTGACCGGCCTGTTCAAAGCCATCTCCGAGGCCATGCTGGTATTGATCGGCTGGATCCTGGACCTGGCTCCCATCGGGGTGTTCGCGTTGGCCCTGAGCCTGGGGGCCAACATGGGCCTGAACGCCGCCGGAGCCATCCTGGCCTACATCGTCCTCCACTCCGGCCTCTGCATCATCCTCCTCGGGGCGGTCTATCCTCTGGCCGTATACGGTGGACGACTTCCGTTGAAGGAATTCAGCGCGGCAAGCCTCCCGGCACAGGCCGTGGCCTTCAGCTCCCGATCCTCCCTCGCCTCTCTGCCCCCCGCCGTGGAAGAGTGCGAGGTTCGACTCAAACTCCCTCCAGCCATCAACAGCTTTCTTCTACCCCTGGGGTTCTCCGTATTCCGGATCACCGCACCGGTACCCATGATCGTGGGCGCCTACTTCATTGCCTACTTCTACGGGATCACTCTGGAGCCTTTCCAGCTACTGACCATGCTGGTGACGTCCATACTCGCGAGCTTCACTGTACCAGGGGTACCAGGTGGTGGGGTAATAGCCGCCGTTCCGGTGTTGATGGCCGCCGACCTCCCTGTGGAGGGGATCGGGATCTTGCTGGCCGTGGACACGATTCCGGACATCTTCCGAACCACCGCGAACGTTACGGCAAACGTCGGGGCTGCCGTTGTCCTGGCCAAAAACGAGAAGGGCGGGACGGAGAGCTGATCCGGAGTTTCTGAGGGTTCTTGGTTACTGTACGTCCTTTAACCAGTATGCACCGGGGAAGTCCTCGGGGGCCGCCTTCTCCTTCCCGCTCCAAGCTTCGATATCCAGGCGGATCACGGAGGTGCGAAGCAGCTCTTCCGGGGCAATGGGACGATAGTCCCTCCCGGGTTCCAAGTGGGGGGCGTACTTCTTCATGATGAGCTCGAGGCCGTACTCGGCTTCCGCCTGATCACCGACCTCGGTGGCGTATCCCGAGACCACCACACTTCGGTATTCCACTCCGAACTCGAGGGCTTCATCCGCCGGCAACAGGCGCCCCATCTCGAACACGGTGAGGTTCATGGGGACCCCGATTCCCCCGCCGGCCTGGGTCCCACCCGGTACCGGCGTTTGCTCCAGGACCTTCCCCGTCAGCCCCCCGAATGCCCCATGGATATAGATGGCGCCCTTCTCCTCCCCGTAGGCGTAGATGCGGGGGAGAGAGAAGGGAGATCCATCGAGGACGGCCGAGAACACGCCGGCATCCCCCCGGTGGAGGAGGGCGCGGATCCACCCCTCATCTTTTGATCGGTCCCGGCGCCTGGGGTGACGGTGCTCGGGCGTCATCAGATCAGCCCCTTTCCATCCAACTCCTCGATTGTGGCGGTAGACGGTCCCCGTTCTCTTTGGATTCGGCGGGCGACGGCCTCCGCCTCTCTCCAGGCTCGGAGGAGATTCTCCCCGACCAATTTCCTCAGGTCTCCTTCCGTCCATCCCCTCCGAACCAGTTCCTCCAACAACGCCGGGTAGGTAGAGACGTCCTCCAGGCCCACAGGGGTGGATGAGATCCCGTCGAAATCACTCCCGATTCCGACGTGATCGATCCCGGCCACGTCCCTGACGTGCTCGATGTGGTCGGCGACGTCCCCGATGGTAGCCCGGGGCACACCGCCGGCCGGTCCCTGATAGGTCCTGACAGCCTCGCTGACGAAAGACGGAACAAACGTGACCATGACTACGCCGCGGTTCTCGGGCATCCGCCGCAGAATCTCGTCCGGCACGTTCCGTGGATGGTCCGTAAGCGCACGGGCCGAGGAGTGGGAAAAGATCACCGGCGCCTCGGCCACATCCAGGACATCGGCCATTCCCTTGGGGGATACGTGTGAGAGGTCCACCAGCATGCCCATCCGGTTCATCTCACCAACGACTTCGACCCCGAACGCGGTGAGTCCGTTGTGCCGAGACTCGTCCGTAGCCGAATCGAGCCAGTCGATGGTTCCGCCGTGCGTCAGTGTCATATACCGGACACCCAGGTCAAAAAAGGCCCTGAGGGCACCCAGAGAGTTTTCGATGGCGTGGCCTCCTTCCATGCCCAGCATGGAGGCGATTTTTCCCGCCCCAAAAACCCGTTCCACGTCGGACGGGCTGAGGGCCAGCTCGAAGTGGTCCGGGTAGCCGGAGATGATCTGCCGGGCGATGTCGATCTCCTCCAGCTGGACCTTGGCCGCGCCTTCCTGAACCGCCTCGAACGGGACATAGACGGACCAGAACTGGGCCCCCACCCCCCCGGCCCGAAGGCGATCCAGATCCGTATGGCCGGAGGTACGCGTCCGCAGATCGTAGGCTCTCACATCCATGGCCGCAGAGTTCCGTATCTCCCAGGGGAGGTCATTGTGGCCGTCGATCAGGGGGGTGGTGGCCAGGACCCTGCGCACAAGCTCTCGGGCCCCGTCGGCATCGGTTCTGGAGCCCGACTGGCCGGCCAGTTGGACGGAGGGAGTGAAGGCTAGGACGGCCGCCAAAAGGAGGCTGGGAAACATCGCTCGCATATCAACCTGATCCTTGGAATGGGGGGTGAAATCATCGCCTGGAGCACCGGCGGCCGGTGGCCGCTCAGCGGGTCCGTACTTCCATCTCGTCCAGAACAAATTCGGCGAAAGGAAGGGCGCACGTGAACGCAGGGGAAACGGCATTCAGGATGTGGAGGGAACGGTCGTCCCCTTCCAGGACGAAGTCCATCAACATCTTCCGCTCTTTTTTATGGAAGAGCTGCGCCCGGATCCCCGGCTTCCCCCAAGTACGGAAAGATTCCATCGGAGTTCCATCTACAAGCAGGGCGCCCTGTTCCACCAGGACACTTCTCCTGTATTTCTGGAGCTCTTCGAAGGCGATCTCCCGGAACTCGAAGTCGTTGCGTAGGAAGAGCCCGGCTTCGATGGCGAGGATGGAAAAGGCTTCCCTGAGGTCCAGGTTCTCCAAACCCCGGTAGTTCTCCCTCCAGAACGCCGGAATGGCGGTGGGCCCGATCTTCACTTGGCCCTCCACGCCGATGGTGTAGTGAACTCCCAACCAGGGTCTGGAGAGTTTTGGGACCGGGTAGATGTGGACCCGCGGTCGCTTCTCTTTGGGGTCGCCGTACAGATAGATCCCCTTGAACGGGAGAATGTCGAAGTCTCTCCCGAACCCGAAAGACTGGGCCAGCTTGTCCGCGTACAGGCCGGCGCTGTTTATCAGGTATCCCGGCTGAAAATCGCCAGCCGTCGTGGAGAGGGAGGCTCCCTTTCTTCCCCGTGCTCGAACGTTGAAGACCATCTCCACGCCGAGTTCCAGGGCATCAGCAGCCAGAGTCCGCGTCACCTGGGGAGGATCTACGGAAGCTGTGGTCGGGGAGAAGAGAGCCCGCTCGAACGTTTTTGCAGCCGGATCGATCTCCCGGGCCTCGTCTTTCGACACCACCTCCAGCTGGACACCGTTCCGGTCGCCCCTCCTCTTCAACTCGTCCAGCCCGTCCAACTCCTCCGGTCCTTTGGCCACCACCAGCTTCCCGCAGCGGTTGATTGCCAACCCCCGCTCTTTGCAGAGCTCGGTCCACTGCCTGGTTCCGTCCCGGGAAAACCGAGCCTTCAAGCTGTCGGCTGTGTAGTAGAAGCCGGCATGGAGAACTCCACTATTCCGTCCTGAACCGTGGAGCCCCACCTCGGGCTCTTTTTCCAACAAAACCACAGACGCGTCGGGCCAACGCACCCGTGCCGCCCTGGCCACGGCCAGGCCAACGATGCCACCCCCGACGACGAGGATATCTGGATTGGTTGTAGTGGACATGGTCGAGGTTGCAGTAGTCCGGGACCGGATCCGGGGTTCGAGGGACGCCGAGTGGATTGTGACCTGGGAAAGGACTCCCTCTGACCATCGGGGTCAAGGCCTGGGTGGGGCAGGACATCGTGACGGAGTCCGGAAGCTCAAAGGCCGGTCCCGCTCCGTAAAAAAGGCGTAAAAGCGGCACCCTGGGACCGGGAAGGGCCAACCAAACGGCCCTTTCACGCGTCTTTATATACAAGGAGGCAATCGAACGCCGGTCCACCCGGACTCTCAGAAGAAAGCGACCACGGATTTCGGAGCGGATCTCAGGGGGGAGTTGAAGAAGGATGAAGACGGGGACGGGATCTTTCCCAAAGTCGGGTTTGTTTTACCGGGTCAGCCGATTCCTGGAGGAAGCGGGGCGGAGGAGGGTGTGGCGGACGGTTTTTGCCTATGCCGCAGTCGTTTTTGTTCTCCTCCAATTGGGTGAAATCGTCTTCCCTGCCTTCGGAGCCCCGGATTGGGCTCTCAGGCTCCTGGTCATCGCCGGATTCCTCGGCTTCCCCCTCGCCCTCGCCCTGGCCTGGGCCTTCGACATCACCCCCGAGGGAATTCAGCGCGCTGGGACTGGCCAGGGGGCCCTGGATACCCGGGAGTATACCGGCACGACCCTCCCACGCCTGACGCTTCTGGCGGTGATCGTCATTACCGTTGGCGGAGTCGGGTGGTGGACGGTCCAAGACACGCTCCGCGCGGAAAGCACCTCCCCTGACAATCTCCCAACCGGCTCCCAGGACGGGTTCCCCTCCCAGGCTTCCTTGGAAGACTCCCCTCTCCAGGTCCGCTCCCTGGCAGTCCTGCCCCTGGACGACTTCAGTGAAGCGGAAGGGGGGGAATACTTCACGGCCGGGCTCCATGAAGAGTTGATCTCCCAGCTCAGCCAAATCGGTGCCGCCCGGGTCGTGTCCCGGACATCCGTCGTTCAGTTCGACGCCACGGGGAAGACCATGCCGGCCATCGCCGCCGGCCTCGGAGTCGAGGGGGTGGTGGAAGGTTCAGTCTTCCGGGACGGAGACCGTGTCCGGATCACGGTTCAGCTCATTCATGGACCCACCGACCAACACCTCTGGGCCAACAGTTACGACGGAACGCTGGAGGACGCCATTGGGCTGCAGAGGACCGTGGCCCAGGCCATCGCCCGGGAAATCCAAGCCGAGCTCTCGCCGGAGGAAGAATGGATCCCCCCGGAAACCCGGGTGGCGGCCACTGCTCGGGTCCAAGAGGAGTACATGAAGGGGCGGTACGAGCGGTCCAAAGCCACTCCGGAAGCGTTGGCTTCAGCCATAGGTCACTTCGAAGCGGCCTTGGAGGAAGACTCGACGTTTGCACCGGCCTACGCAGGCTTGGCCGGGGCCCGGTTTCTCCTGGGCTTGCAGACCGCCGATTCGGGATTAGTTGAGACCTTGGACGACCCAGCCATCGTGGAGCCCCTCCAGGTCGCGTTCAGTCTGGATCAAAACTCACCTGAGGCCCATGCGGTCCTTCTATCCCTCCAGGAATCCATCGGAGAGGTTCCGGGAATCGATCTTCTGGAAGGCGTAAGAGTCGTAGGGGACTCGGTTTCGATCTTGGAGGCGGAGGTCGCTCTGGCCGCCACGGATTTTGGCCGGCAGCTCCACAGAGTCGTTGTTCAGGAAGGGAGAAGGGCCACCAGGGAATCGGGCCTCTCCCACTCTCAGCGCTTGGCCAGCGCACGCCGCCTTCAGGCAGCCTCAGACTTCGCGACCGCCGAGGAGGTGATCCGGGCCGCCATCGAACAGGCGCCTGGGGCCGTGGAGGCGTGGGACGCCCTCGAGACGCTGAAGACGGCTCAGGAGGACTACCAGGGCGTGGTGGAGGTCCGGAGTGAGCGGATCGCCCGGACGACTCCCGGCCCAGAGGAAGAAGCCAAACTCCTGGAATTGGGTCGGTTGCTCGAGGAAGAAGGGGAAGAAGGCTTCTGGGCCTGGCGGGTGGAGGAGCTCCAGGGGAGAGAAGCCCAGGGCGAAAGGGTTTCCCCGGTCCTACTGGCACGAGCTTACTATGAGCTGGACCGGGTGGAGGAAGCCTTCACTGAGCTGAGGTCGGCGGTGAGGCAGAAGGACCGCCAGCTGGTCTCCCTTTTGACCGACCCGGCCTGGGATTCCATCCGGTCGGATCCACGGTTCAAGCAGATCCTGTCTCAAACCCGCCGGCCGGCCCCTAGGGGCAGTCCACCCCAGGGCGGGTAGACAGCCTCCCCCCTTTTCCAGCCAGCCAAGGCGCCTCAGGCCCGGCCATGGAGCCCGGCCCGATCCGCTTTGCGCTCTGGGCGGCCATCCTGCATTCTCCCTGAAGGACTTTACCCAGGGCCAGGAGCCCTTCCTTCAACGAGTGCGGACCATGGTTTTTTTTACTTCCCTCCGGGCCTCGGGGATGTGGATCTGGCTCTTCCTCCTCCTCCCCCTCCCCCTGTTCGGCCAAACCAACACCCAGTTCGAGAACGCCTGGAGCCAGGTGTCGGCCGAGCTGAGGGACACTCTGGAGGCCACGGGGATGGTCGGCTCATCATGGGCCTTCCTCCGAGAGGGCCGGGTCCTCGCCCATGAAACCTTCGGGCATGCCGACCTTGAAACGGGCCGCCGTGTGGACGAGGCGACCATCTTTCACTGGGGTTCCATCACCAAAACCCTCACCGGGATCGCCATCTTCCAACTTCGTGACCGGGGGCTCATCGGGCTGGACGATCCGATCCTGGTTTACGTGCCGGAATTGGCCAGGGTCCATAATCCGTTCGGCCCCATGGACCAGATCACGCTCCGTCACTTGCTGAGTCACTCTTCGGGCTTCCGGGGATCCACCTGGCCGTGGGGTGGAGCGGAAGAGTGGCACCCCCATGAGCCCACCCGATGGGACCAGATCGTCGCCATGCTACCCTACACGGAGATTCTCTTCCACCCTGGGAGTCGATGGTCGTACTCGAACCCCGGTATCATCTTCCTGGGCAGGGTGATCGAGGAGGTGAGCGGCGAGGAGTGGGAGGTCTACGTTGAGAAGAACATCCTCAGACCGCTGGGGATGCAGAGGAGCTACTTCGACTATACCCCCTACCACCTTCTTCCCTACCGCTCCAACAACTACACCGTCCAGGACGGGGTGCCGAATGCCAACGGACTGGATTTCGACACCGGGATTACGGTCTCGAATGGGGGCCTGAACGCACCCCTTGGCGACATGGCCCGTTATCTGGCATTCCTCACGGGTTCGGGCTCGGAAGAGGAGACAAGGAGCCACCAGACCGTTCTGGCCAGGGAATCTCTGGAGGAGATGTGGAACGAGGAGGTCATCATCCAAGAGTCCGGTGACCTGAGGGAGTCCATGGCCCTGAGCTTCTTCCTGGAGGAATTTCAAGGCGTTCGGTACGTGGGCCACACCGGAAGCCAGAAGGCCTTCTTCTCCTTTATCTACGTTCATCCGGGCTCTGAGACCGGCGCCATAGTCGCCTTCAACTCCAACGGCCAGCCAGGGAATGGAGCCGCTCGCCCAAACACCCGCGCCATCCTCAACTGGTTCAGGGAACTCCTCTTCTCCCGAGTGTTCCCTGTGTTCCTGGAACAGACCCCGCATCCCACAACCGGACCCGAACGGAGGTAGTGGCTCCCATGTCCGATCTTTCGTCACTGCCAGCTTATGGAGGCCCAGGGTGGGAGCCCCGGGCGAGCCGGTCGAGGGATGAGCTTGGTTCGTTATGGGGAGCGTGTGGCTTGGACTCGGAGTGGCTTCCCTTGCAATCGGTTCTGCTTCATCGACCGGGGCGGGAGTTGGAGGAGGTCCTCGAAGACCCCACAACGGCCCTCATGCGTGGAGATATCGATCCGGCGGCTATTCCCTCCCAACATGACGACCTGGCTCAGTTCTATCGATCCATCGGCGTGGACGTGTCCTACGTGGAGCCTCCGGTGAAGCCACCTCCGAACCAGCTTTTTGCAGCGGATCTTTTCGCCATGACCCCCGAGGGGGCCATCCTTGGGCGCCCGGCCTCCGCGGTAAGGGCCGGCGAGGAGCGATGGGTGGCCCGGGCCCTTGCCGACCTGGGTGTGCCCATCGTCCGGTCTGTGGGCGGAGAAGGAACGTTCGAGGGCGCTGACCTGATGTGGCTGGCTCCCGGGACGGCCATGGTAGCGGAAGGGCTTCGGACAAATCCCGTGGGCGCAGAGCAGGTGGGTGCCACCCTCGACGCCATGGGGGTGGAGACGGTCATCACCCGCCTTCCTCCTGGCACCATGCACCTCATGGGCCAGCTCAGAATCGTAGACATTGACCTGGCCATTGCGTGGGAAGGACGGTTTCCGCCCGATGGGGTTCGGGCCCTGGAATCCAGGGGCTATCGTGTCGTTTTCCTGCCGGACGAGTCAGAAGCTCAATACGGGTTCGCGTTCAACTTTGTCGTCCTCGGTCCGAGCGAGATCGTGATGCCGTCGGGGAACCCCCAGTCCCAGGCCTTCTTCGAAGATCTGGGGATCACCTGCCGGACCGTGGAGGTGGGCGAAATCGGGAAGGCCGCCGGGAGCATCGGATGCCTCACCGGGGTCCTGCGAAGGGAACTGGACCCCAATGCCTGAAGCCGGTAATCAACGGGGGCTCGGAGCCCTCCCCCGTCGGCTATCGGCGGGGAGCACCGCAGCCGTTCTAATCGGGTCCACCATCGGGTCCGGGATCTTCATGGTCCCGGCTGTGGCCGCCGCCGAAGGGGGAACGCTGGGTGCGGTCGCGCTCCTCTGGGTGGCGGGGGCACTCCTAACCCTTTTCGGAGCCCTGACCGTGGCTGAGCTGGCCGTGATGTTTCCGCGGCCCGGGGGAATCTACGTCTACATCCACGAAGCCTTTGGGCCACTCCCGGCCTTTCTCTTCGGATGGACGAGGCTCTGGGTGATTCACCCCGCCCTTATCGGCGGGATCGCCCTGATTTTTGCCTCGTATGCAGCCACCTTTGTTCCCCTTCCCGACTTCCAGGTCCGGGCCTTGGCTGTGGTCACCATCCTCATGGTGGGCGGCGCGAACTACCGGTCCATGGCCCTGGGGACGGGTATCCAGAACCTGTCAACAATCGCTAAGGTCGTGGCTCTCGTGGGCTTGGCTGGTGCCGTCTTTCTCCTCGGCGATCCCTCTCAGGGGACCTTTTCGAATCTCGGATCCGAGGGACCTGGTGGATTTCTCCTCCCGCTCAGCTGGACGGGGTTTGGCGTTGCTCTCATCGCCGTGTTATGGGCCTACGACGGATGGGCGGACGCCACATACCTGGCAGGAGAGGTCAGGGATCCCGAACGTTCCCTTCCCAGGGCCATCATCGGGGGGTTCGGGGTGATTGTCGGAGTGTACCTCCTCCTGAACGGTGCCTATCTGTTCGTCCTGCCGCTCCAGGACATGGCTGCATCGGACCTGGTGGCCTCTGATGCCGCGTCTGCGGCGCTGGGCGGGGTCGGCGCCTCAGTGGTGGGGGCGCTTGTGCTCCTTTCCACCTTCGGCGCGCTCAACGGGACGATGATGAGCGGGCCCAGAGTCTTCTTCGCCATGGGCCAGGACGGTTTGTTCTTCCGACAATTGGGAGCCATTCACCCGAAAGGCCAGACTCCCCACATAGCCATTCTCACGGCTACAGTTTTGGGGGTCGGATTTGTCTCCCTGCGGACTTTTGAGGAGCTGGCGGGAGCCTTCATCATCGGCCTGTGGCCTTTTTATATGCTCGCCGTTCTCGCCGTTTTCCGCCTCCGAAAAACGCGGCCAGACATACCCCGCCCGTACCGGACCTGGGGCTACCCGGTGGTGCCGACCCTATTCCTGGGCGTCTCGGCGAGCATGCTCTTGAACGCACTGGTGGCTCAACCCCTCTCAACCCTTTTCAGCTTCGGGGTGATTGCCTCAGGAATTCCGGTTTATGGGGTGTGGGCGAGACGGCGGCTTGGGGCGCAATAGGATTGGTTAGGAACCACCCCCCTTGTTGAGCTGGGCTGGAGCGTTTCGCCTTCGGCGGCCTTGCGTGGCGCCCTCGGCGGTCTTGCGCGGCGCCTTCGGCGGTCTCGCGTTTCAGCTGAAACGTTTTGGCCTCAGCACCCGGTCGCTCGGCTCACCCTGAGTGATCGGGCTGAGGATCGCGTTATTCCAAACTCCCTTCTCCGAGTCTCCATCTCCCCGGGCAGGCCTCCACCGGTCTCCATCCTCCGCCAGAGCCGTGTCCCATTCCGACATGAGGACGCCCGAACCGAGCTTGACAGCTTCGACAGCGGCGGGTGCTGCGGAGTCCGACATAGCCCTTTTCCTCCAACCTGACAGCCCCTCCCAAG
>JANQDZ010000040.1 GCA_028278645.1 Longimicrobiales bacterium
TCTGACGGACCCGGACCCCATCACACAGATCCTGGCCCACATCGGCGAGCCTACCTCACCCCCCCTCATCCACCCCGCCAGGGGACCGCCCCAAACTGAGATCGCCATGGGACTCATCGGGCCCGACGGGGGGAACCACAACGAGGCCGCCCAGGAATCCTTCCCCGACGACCTCGACCAATCCTCCGAGTTCGATCCCACCGACCCCGAACCCGTTCCAGAAGACGACTTCGATCAGAGCGGCGGCGTTTGACCCCTGAGGCCCGTCGGACCCACCGCAGGTGCGCGCGAAAACCGCAGGTCAGCACCCGCAGCACCCGGGATCCCGCCCCCTCCACCGTTCTTGACCCCTCCCGTTCGCTCCGCCCTCATTCTCCGAGGAGGCCCTGGACGTCGTAGGGTGCTTAAATTGCCTATCCTCCGTTGAAATAAGCGTTGCCCGCATCCAGGATCAGGTCCAGCTCCGCTGCCCGAAACTCCTGGCCTCGAGCCCGGGCCAAGCTTCGTTGGATCGAGATGGATGCGTTCGCCGCCGGGGAAAAGAGAGCCTGGCTCAGGGAAAGCTGACCCTGAGCCGAATACTGAGGGTTCTGGCCGGCCGATAGCTGGGCGAGGTCGGGATCTACCATGTTTCCCGCGACGCTCGAGGAGAGGCTCGGAAGGTAGCTGCTCCAGGCGGTCCTGGTGTCTTGCTCCGCAAGGCTCAGGTCTTTCCGGGCGGACTCCAGGGCCAGGTTCTCCCGCAACACTTCGCCGATCAACTCTGAAAGGGAGTACGTCTCCACGGCCAGAGGGTTCTCGTAGTCGCCTACGAATGCGGTGGTGGTGAGAAGGCTGAACCGAGGGGATATCCCCAGGGCGTGGGCCGTCCGGAGATTGATGGTCAAGGTTTGGCTTAGCTCAACCAGGACGGGAAGAGAAGACAGATTCTCCCCATTCAGAACCGCTTCCACGTTGAGCGCTATTCGCCGGAAGAACCGCCCGACCTCTTCGGCCCCCTGGTTGGTCGCCAGGAGCCCGGCCTCGACATCCTGCGTTCGGACGCCGGAAAATGACGGGAGTCCCTCTCGAAGCAACCTCTCCGCCATTTGGCGAAGATCCCCCTCAGGAATCGCGAAGGTTTCGGCGAAGTAAACCGCGTCGATCCTTCCCAGGAACGGATCCAGGCTGGCCGGAGACTCGAAGGGGATCAGCTCGTAGGTTGCGCCCAGGTCAGCAAGGGATGCGTCTAAAGCGTCGAGGACCGGGAGCAGCTCCACCAGTTCCGTGGGGAGGACGATCCCCACGTTTTGGAAACCCACCAAGTCCCGGAAGCTGGCCAGGTCCCGTTCGTAAGACCGGGAGGTAACCACGTAGGTGAAGTTGTGGATCCCGGATGTAGGTCGGTCCGGTGGGTGACCGGTCAAGTCTTGATTCAACCCGCCGAAGACCATGGTCGGCTTCGGGTATTCCGGCCGCCCCGCCACCACCTCATTGCTCACCGGACCAAAAGCGAGGATGATGTCGGGTTCACCCCGAACCATGGCTTCGTACGCTTCGGCGGCCCTATCCAGGTCGAAGTCCACGGAGTAGAGGTTCTGCTCCGAGAAGCTGATTTCCGCCTCCGCGTTGACCAGGTTCGTGATTTCTTCCAGAAGGCCCTCGATCAGGGGACGAACTTCGGGCGTGATCCGATCACCCATGATCCCGATCTGGAGCGTGTCTGGCTGCTGTGCCAGGATGGGCCCGGGACCGAACGAGAAGCCTAGCAGAGCGAACGGGATGATCCTGACGGCTCTGGTATTCGGCGGGGTGCTGGGCATGGTGCTCTCCGATTTGGTGTCGTGCCTTACGGTAGTCTCGGCCGGGCACTTCGCGAAAGAAGTGGGGGTAGGCCGAAGTCCTTGACGCCAGTTAGCGCACCTACTACTATGTCGGTTCCCGACAGTCGTTCGTCGATATAGTTAGGAATCCATGGCCAGCTTTGATCCGGGCCGGAGTCTCTTCCGCCGCCTCCTCCGATTGTACCCTCGAAACTTCCGGGAACGCTTCATGGAGGAGATGCTCGAGTTCTTCCGAGAGGAACGGGCCGAGGCGAGTTCCAGGGGATTCCTCGGCCTGTGCCGGTTCTGGCTGTGTACACTGACGGACCTCCTCTTTTCCGCGTTTAGAATGCGCACCGGCGGGAAGCCTAACCTCCATACTCAGCCCCGACGGTTCGGCCCTGGTGGAGCTCACCTCACATCCCAGGCCCGAAGACCGGGAGGCGGAATGATGCTCGACCTCAAGCAGGGCGCCACAAGCCTTCGGCGCTCTCCGGGATTCGTCGCATTTGTTGTTTCGACTCTGGCGCTTGGCGTCGGTGCCACCACGGCAGTGTTTAGCGTCCTCGATGCCGTATTGCTTCGACCGCTGCCGTACCCGGCCTCGAGCCGGATGATGCTCATCGGCACGCTGATTCGGGGGCAGGAACCCGGCGGGTCCCCGGGACCGTATTCCTCCGCGGACTTCCTCGACCTTCGAGCCGACCCAGGACCCTTCGAGGTCCTGGTTGCCCAGGAAGGATCTCGGGCCGTTTTGACGGGCCAGGGCGACCCGGAACGGATTCACCTGGCCAGGATCAGCGAAGGCTACTTCGAGATGTTCGGCGCCCGACCCGCCCTGGGGCGGCTTCTCCTTCCCGAGGACGACGGTCTCCGGGTGATGGTCCTCAGCCACGGATTCTGGCAGGACCGGTATGGAGGCGATCCGTCGGTCCTAGGCCGCACTCTCACCCTGGACGGGGAAGCTTTCCAGGTCATCGGCGCCCTGTCCCCGGAGTTCATCCCCCCCGAGGTCCTTCCTGGATCGGGCGCCGCAGCCTGGCTCCCCATGGGCCTTTCGGTAGGGGAACCGGACCGAAGCTCTTTTGGCATGGGGGTAGTGGGGCGTAGACAAATCCAGTCAACGCCCGATGACGGCAGGGCCCACGTGGGCCGGGTTCTTTCCGATGATTACGGTCCCGATAAGGGGGCCAACTTCATCCAGGGCAGCGTCGTCGTGGACCTGAAGGAGGCCACGGTTGGAGCCATGGGCAGAACCCTGAGCGTTGCCCTAGCCTCGGTGTTCTTCCTCCTCATCATCGGTTGCGTAAACGTTGCGGGACTCCTTCTGACCCGAGGCGCGACGAGGCAGGCGGAGCTGGCCATACGCTCGGCCCTGGGGGCAGGGCGATGCCGGTTGGTGGGCCAACTCATGGGTGAAAGCCTAATCCTGGGCCTGGCAGGAGGGGCCCTTGGAGCCTGCGTGGCGTACGGCGCCGTCGATGTCTTTCGGAAGGTCACGCCTGGCGGGCTTCCTCGCCTGACTGAAGTCACCGTGGACCACAGGGCCCTGGCGTTCACCTTGTCGGTTTCCCTTGCCGCGGCCATCCTCTTCGGCCTCGTCCCGGCAGTCCGAGCCGCCCGGAGCGCCGGAAACTCGGTTTCGGGCATGGCCCGCCGTGCCACTCAGGGTCAGCGGGCAGCCCGCCTCCGGGGCGCTCTCATCCTGGCGGAGACGGCTCTGGCCGTCATCCTCACGGTGGGATCGGGGCTCATGGTTCACGAGCTGGTTCGCCTGACTACGGCTGACCCCGGATTCAGGCCGGGCGGTCTGGTGGGTATCAGCTTCCGACTCCCCCGCAGCATGGAGAGAGAGGAGTGGCAATCCTTCTATGGTACCTTCCTGGAGCGAACCCAGGGACTCCCGGGGATTCAGTCGTCGGCCGTCACAACCCACCTGCCCTATGGACAGTATGCCCTGGTCCAGATCATGACCCCCAGGGATGCCCGGTACGAGGGGGAGGGAGCCTGGCTCCCCACGGTCCTGGTAAGCCGGGACTACTTTTCTACCATGGGTATCAGGCTCGCCTCCGGACGGTGGTTTTCCGAAGCCGACCTCCGGGGCGAGACCGACGGGATCATCGTCAACCAGGCTCTCGCCAGCCGTTATTGGCCCAGTCAGGGTGCCATTGGGAAGTGGATCAAGTCAGGGGCACCCGACCTGGAAGAAGACGAGGGTTCGTTTGAGATTGTTGGCGTCATCGCCGATGTCACGGCCCAACCCGGGCAGGCTGTCCCCGAAGAGATCTACCGGCCGTATCGGGCGGAGTCATGGAGGAATATGACCGTGGTGGCCAGAACCGACCCCGAGACCCTGGACGGGGTCACCGCCGGCCTCCGGTCCTTGGCCCGGGAGAGTCTACCCGACCTTCCGGTCACCATCACCACCGTCCAGAGTCTTTTCCGGGAAGCCATGGCCAGACCACGGTTCTACACCGTCCTCTTCGCGTCCTTCGGTGCACTTGCCCTTGTCCTGGCGGCCGTGGGGATCTACGGAACCACGGCCTTCGCAACCCGAAGCCGCACCCGGGAGATCGGTATCCGCCTGGCTCTGGGAGCCGATCGGAGCAGGGTGATACGCAGGATGGTCACGCGGAGCGGTATTCCAGTTGGCATAGGTGTGATCATCGGGCTCGCTTGCGCCTTCGGGTTGTCTCAGCTCCTTTCGAGTTTCCTGTATCACGTCCCTTCCCGGGACGGCGCCACCTACGTCGCCGTTGGCCTTTTCGTCCTGATAGTCGGCCTTACGGCAGCCCTCTTTCCGGCGGCCAGCGCCAGTCGCATCGATCCCGCCACCACCCTTCGAGAGGAGGGTTGATCCATGGACAGGATGACCAAACGCACCCTCCAGATCCTCCTCTCCCTGGCCGAGGGGCCATTGCACGGCTACGGCATCAAACAGAACATCGCCCGGCGGACGGGTGGAGCGGTGAACTTGGGGTCCGGGACCCTGTACGAGGCGATCCAACGGATGGAGATCTGGAGTTGGATCGAAGAGGTCCCTCCTCCCGACCGTGAACCTCCTTCCGGTGGTCCGCCTCGCCGCTTTTTTGCCCTGACAGCCGCTGGCCAGGATGCGTTATCAGAGGAACTGCAGCGCATGGACGAGATCGTCCGATACGCCAGGGGACGGGACCTCCTGGAGGCTTGAAGAGCCCTACCTGCCGAGATTCCTAAACGTGAAGCTCCGGATCGGTACCGGGGCTGACCACGATCCCTTGCATCGGGTGGTTGTCGGCTTCCGGCGTGGGAGCCCAGGGAGTCATCACCGGGATGGGGTATGACGTGCTCCTGGTCACGGTGCCACCTGCTGCCTCACACCTCTCCAGATGCGTCTAGTCTAGATAGACACGTTTTCGGGGAGGAGACCAATCGTCAGGTGAGTTTGCCGACCACGGGCTTAACTTTACAGTACTGGAGGCTGCGTTGAAGGTCTGGGGCAGGAAGGGACCGGAAGAGTGACCTTCCTCCCCAGCTCGCCTCCTACCCTTCCTCCCTCAGGATTCGGTGGCGCTCCAGCCAGACCAATCCCACCTCATCCGTCCGGGTGAGGTAGGCCATATCCTCCGTCTCGGGCCGGGTCCCGAAACCGATGATGCGAGAGTCGACATCGAGCTCCACGAATCCCCTCCTAATCCCCCGGGAATCGAAGACCTCGTATCGGGACGAGGCGCCGTGGGGAAGGTGCCGAAAGACCCAAGCTTCCCCTAAGGGAGAGACGAGGGTAGAGCCCCCCCGGAAGAGAGGAAGGTCCTCCGTGGACCAGAACTCGTCCATTTCCGGCCCGGATCCAGAGGGGACGCCTCTCCTGAGTTGCCGGGAAGACACGGACCCATCGGCTCCGTAAGCTCCGAAGGTCATGATGGCGCTGGAAGCGAAGAGCTGCAGCTGGGCTAGCTTTTCTGCTTCCCCTACGGGGTACAGCTCTGCGTCGTGAGGGGAGCCTACCACGGTCCGGCCATCCGGGAAGTACCAGTCCACTGAGTACCCGTTGGCCCTCACCACCGCCACTCTGCCGTCGGGGCCCACGGCCCAGTCGTCCGTGGAGGTGAAGAGGGGCCGCTTGCCTCCACGACGGAGGGCCCTCCAGTCGGGGTGCCAGCTCCAACCGACCACCGTCTCTGTCCCCGAAGCCCGATCCAAACGGTTGATGGATGTGGAGTCCTCAGGAATCCCGTCCGCATCGGAGGGGCCCACGACGTACAGGAATCCCGCCGAATCGGCGAACCGAGGATGAATGGACCGGGCTCGGCCGTCCTTCGTCTGCCGAGCCATGGGGATCCACTCTCGGAAGACCCCTTCGGGGTCCACCATCGTCAAGCGACCGTTTCCAAGGTCCACCAACAGGGTGGAATCGCCTCGTAGGGGAAGAACGTGATCGGGGCCCCGATATTCCTGGGGCCCCTCCCCCGGCCCGCCCAGGGTGTCGGCAGTTCCTGTCCCGAGATCCAAGAGAAGGAGGACCTCGCTCATGGGATCCGCGGCAAGGAGCCTTCCGTCCGGGAGCTCCCTTACCCCGCTCAGGTAGCTGAAGGGTTCCGGGAAGTCCTGGTCCACCTCGAGGGTCGCGAAGGGTCTGTCCGCGACTCCCGTCCCGACTGCCTCCGCTTCTCCCGCCGGTCCACATGCTTCCGCTGAAAACAGAAAAATAGAGAAGACGGCGAGGGCTTTGATCCGACCGGAAGTGACGGGTAAAGAAGGACCGATCAGGGAGAAAAGTGAAGCGGACAAACCGATCGGGCCGGTGATATCGCTCTCAACGAGTCGTGCCATGATTCTCATCCTGCCTCCCCCTGGAGAAGGTGACCATGTTTCGTTCTCGTCCCTATCCCATCCTCCTCAGCTGTTTCCGCGCCGAGCGACGGGATGTTCTTATGGAACCAGTTGTTTTCCATCGAACTGTCGGCGTGGCCGAACCAACCTTTCGCCAGCCTCCGGTACGGTGGCCGGCGGTCCATGCTCCGCGAATAGCCTGGTCAACGTCTCCAGGACATCGTCCGAGCTCAGCTTCCGATCCACCTCGATGCCCAGGTATTCCCGGCTGTGCTCGTCGAGAACCGTCAGCATTCCAAAGGGCTAGCCATAATGGGTCCGGACTGCCACGTCGTCATCGGACCACACGTGGTCCCGGTATTAGGGCCTCAGACGGATGCAGGATCCGGCATTCAACCAAACAATGCTCCGTTTCGGCTGCTTCGTCGGCACATTCGGACCCTCCTGCAGCCAGATACGTTCGACCCGTTCCCGTATTATCCCAGGAAGCAGCCAGGGATCGTCTCCAAATCGGGGTCCGGAGTTCTGAGCACCGTCGTTGGGATCGGTTTTTTTTGAACGTAGTAGGCTGCGGATATTTGCAGCCCAGCTTCCCTAGACACGCAACGCCTCCAAAGGATCAACATCCGTCGCGACCCGTGCTGGGGCGAAGCTCGCAACCACGCAGGTCACCGTAACCCAAAGTGCGACGCCGACGTAGGTCAGGGGGTCCCAGGCCCGAACTCCGAACAGGAATCCGGAGAGGAGTTGGGATACCGCGAGAGCGCCTGTCAGACCTAAAGCCGTGCCGATGAGTGCGGACCGGAGACTTCCCCCGATCACCAGTCCCATCACGGCGGTTTTTTGTGCACCCAGAGCCAAACGGACCCCCATCTCCCGCCTCCTCAGCGCCACGCTCCGGGCGGTGACCCCAAAAACCCCACCTGCGGCGAGGATCGCGGCTGCGCCGGCGAACGCTACCATGAAGAAGGCCCTGAAGCGCTCGGCTGCGGCCGAATCGGCAACCAATCTCGCCAGGGTCGACGTGCGGGTGACGGGCAGGTCGCTCCTGATGGCCCATACCGCCTGACGCATCCGGTGCAGGACCCGAGCAGGGTCACCCGTGGTTTGAGCCACAAAATCGACTTCCGACCGAGGAATCTGGGCAAGAGGTACGTAAAAAGAAGACTCGTGGTCCATCCCCAGCTCTTCCAGCTTCACGTCCCCGACGATGCCGACGACTGTTCGTGGCTCACCCCAGTGGCGAACGGTTTCCCCAACCGCAGAACGATTCGGCCAACTCCTTTGGGCGAAGGATTCGCTGACAACCATCACGGCGGGCGTTTCCGGCCCATCGGAATACGTGATACCCCTTCCAGCCAGAAGGGGAATGCCCAAGGTTTCATGGAATTCCGGAAGCACATGAATCCTCCGAGCAAACGCTTGATCTGGGGATTCCGGGTCCCCGGCCCCCAGGGTCAGGCCGTCTCCTCCGATCATCCCTGCGCCGAAGGGCAGGCCTCCCGCGGCGCTCGCCCGGATGACTTCCGGGTCCGACTCCATCTCTCGCACAACGCTTCGAGCGAAGGCGAAGAACTCCTCCGGATCTTGAGCTGAGGCCGGGAGGGAAACCCTTACCGTAGCGACCTTCTGGGCTCGGAACCCGGTGTCGACGGCCTGGAGCTTGATGAGGCTTCTCGTGAGCAAACCCCCGAACACGAGGAGCAGAACCGTGAGCGCCATCTCGCTAGCGACCAGACCGCTTTGGAAAAGTTCGCTCCTGCCGGTGGTAGTCCGGTTGGCTGCGGTGGTGATGGACGCCGACCTAACTCCCTCCGATTGGCTGAATACAGGGAGGGTCCCAACTACGATGGCACCCACGAGTCCAAGGAGGATCGCACATAGTAGAGCGGGGCTTTCCACAGCCAGCTCGTCGATCCTTGGTATGGGCGGAGCCAAGGCTACAAGGGCTCTTGTTCCCGCAACGGCAGATAGGATTCCGAGTCCACTGCCCATCAATCCCAAGACCGCACCCTCGGTCATGAGTTGCCGGAAGATTCTTGACCGTCCGGCCCCAAGTGCCACGCGCGTGGCTATCTCCTGTCTTCGGCCATGGAACTCACCCAGAAAGAGGATGGCCACGTTCAAGAACACAATGAGTAGGAGGATACCAGCGCCGCCAGTCATCAGAGCAGTCCGGGGATCCAACGTCAGGCTTTCGTCCGCCGCTCTGGGGACCACCCGGATTTCGGTCTCGGAGCCCTGATAGACTCCTGCCAACAGCACCTTGGCCTCGGCCTCGGCTTCTTCGAGAGTAACGCCCGGGGCCAATCGTCCCACGACCTCCCAATCCAAGGCCGAATCGTTCAGCCCCCGACCCGGCTGGCCGATCGGGATCCAGAGGTTTGCCCTCCCCTTACCCGAACCGGGCTCATCACGCGAGCGAAGCCGAAATCTTGGACCTAATACACCCACCACATGGAACGTCCGGCCGTCGAGCATCAGGGACTTGCCGATCACATCCCTTTCGCCGCCGAATCGGGACATCCAGAAGCCATGATCCAGGACCGCGACATTCGCCGCCTGACCCGGAGTACCGGCCGCTTCTCCCAGTTGAAAGCTACGGCCGACAGCGGGCTCCAATCCCAGGACTGAGAAAAGGGAGGCGCTCGCGACACCCACGCCCACCCTCAGGGGTTGATCCCCGCCGGTAAGGATCATGGATGGTCCACGGTGGAAGGCGGCCACGTTCTCGAACGATCTACTCCCTTCACTCAACCGGTTGAACTGAGGGTAGGTCAGTTGAATCCTCCCCCAACGGTTTCCCGACTCGTCCCCCCCCTCTTCGGTGTTCCGGCTGGTTTGCCAGATCGATACCAACCGGTCAGCGTTCCGGTAGGGTAGATCGTTTCGGAGGATCGTATGAACCACGCTGTACATCGTGGTCATTGCGCCAATCCCCAGTCCCAGTGTGCCCACGGAAATGACCGTGAACAGCGGTCGTTTCCTCAGTGTGCGCAAGCAAAAACCAATGTCCTGGAGAATCTGCTCGGCCTTTCCCCCACGATTCCTGACCACCGCCCTGACGGCGGCGGGGATGCCGATTCCTAGGACTTGAACCCAGTACCAGAGAACGGCCAGAAGCCGGCCCCGTCGGTCGGAGATGTCCCTGAACTCCTCCCTCAGGTCGCCCAAAATGTACGGGCCATGGGCAGTGTTTCTTGTAAGAAGGCGGAGCAAGCCTTCGGGATTGGAACTCGGTGAGTCAGATTTGTTAGTTCCCGGTTTCTCCATTAGCCCAAGACCTCCCCCAGCCCATCGGACAGGATCGAGATGGCGCGGAGGGAGTTGCGCACAGCCTCCAGGCCAGGCTCCGTTACGAAGAACCGTCTCCGCGGGATTCCCCCCCTTTCAGGTGTTGTGTCCTCAACTTCCCAGGAAAGGAACCCTTTCTTTTCTAGCCGCTCCAGAGAAGAATAGAGCGCTCCCCTCGAGACCGATCGACCCACTTGTTCAAGTATGTGGGCTCGAATGTCGATGGCCCTGGCGTCCGCTTTGAGCTGGAGAACGGCGAGAAGGACCAGATGTTCGAATTCACCTAACGATTTAGAGCCGGGCATCGGGCTGCCTCTATCAGTAGTCTACAAAACAGACACCGCCTATGATGAAGACATCGATGGAAGGTGTCAAGGGTCGGAGTGGACGAGAGCAAAGGACGGCTCCGAATCATCGGAGTCGTCCGATGGCGGTGTTTGATGGCGGCCGTGACGGCTTTTCTGGCGTCCCCGAGATAGCAGACGGTGATCCATTCGCTGTAGTTGTTTCACCCCCGGTATTCGTCCACGAGATCCTTCCCCTACCGGACGGCTCGGTAATAGCCAGTGCTTTTCCCTACCGCTCTCAATCAGAACAGGTGGAGGGTGGAATCAGCCGAGACACTACGACGGTGGTCCTGTGTACTCCACAGGGGGAACTGATCGACACCGTCGGCCGGTTTCCGGTTGGAGAATTCTTCACCGGACCGGATGTGCCCAGGTGGGATGTGCCCTTTGCCAGAGGATCATCCTTTGCCCTCAGCACCGAGGGATTGGTATTCGGAGACAACGAGACTCCCGGATTTGAAGTGGTTGGATTCGGCGATGGCCCCCGAAGGGTGATCCGCTGGGATCGGGTCCTCCGGCGGGTTACCAATGACGACGTGGCGCGGTGGAGACAGGGGGTCCTGAATGAAGCTTCGGATGAAGAGATGCGACGTTTTTTGGAGGGCTTAACTGAGTAGACAATTCCCCCGGAGACTATGCCAGCATATCGAAGAGTCCTCGTAGATTCCGAGGGATACTTCTGGATTCAGGAATACGAACCATTTCCTGCGGGAACCGGTGCATGGAAAGTGTTCGATCCAGAGGGTCGGATGTTGGGGGAGGTCGCTACCCCCGAAGGTTTCCAGGTACATCAAGTTGGGGAGGACTTTGTTCTTGGAGTGTGGCGGAGTGAGTTCGACGTCGAGCACGTGCAGATGTATACCTTGAACAGGACCCAATCCCCGGGTATGTCCACCCCGCCTTGAAAAGCCCGCCGGCTCTGAATCGAATCTTCCTGATGGCCACCAGGTCTGGGCCCAGTCTCCGCTCGACCATCTAGCGAGAGGATCCCGAGGGGGATGGAACTGGTCGCCTCATACAGGCCACCTTGTTCCTGCTGGCGCCGGCCCAAAATCGCACACTCTGCGTCTCGATCTGAGAGACGGTAAGACCTTCACGGGTGAGGACCAATAGCCTTAAGAGTCACCCTGGTTGGTATTCCTCGATCCCGCCTGCGAAGTTCTCGCCCAAATGGAGAATCCCCTCTTCCGCTTTTCCAGGAGAGAGTCGGCGGTTCGACTCCCGATCCGCAAAATAGACCACCCGGCTTTCGGTATGCTCCCCGTTTACCTCTCTGGGTCCACTGAGACCGACCCTTTCCGGCTTGAGGGCCTCACCTCCTCCGAGATCCAAAATGGCCCCCCAAGCTGTATTGACACACTACTAGATGAATCATTACTATAGGAACCATACACTTATTTCCTTCCACCAACGGAAGCCCGCGGTGAACGACCCTCGAGAAGCGCTCCCGCTCACAGCCCTCACCTACCACATTCTTTTGACCCTGGCCGACGGGGATCGCCACGGCTACGGCATCATCAAGGAAGTAGAAAGGCGAACCGGTGGCGAAGTAGTGATTGAGACCGGGACCCTCTACCACGCAATCAAGAGGATGTTGGACGAGGGGCTCCTCGAGTCGGTTCCGAGTTCAGAACGCCCTGAGGGAGAGGATCAACGGAGGAGGGTGTACCGATTAAACCCCTGGGGCCGGAAAGTCCTGGTCGCTGAGTCGCTTCGTCTTCGCAAGCTTCTGCGGGTCGCCGAGGAGAAGAACGTGATTCCTGGCGAAGCTTCATGACCTTCCACGAGCCGTATTCTCCCCCCCGTTTTTTGTCAGGCCTCCTATGGGTGTCCCTCCGCTTCTATCCCCGAGAATTCAGGGATTCCTGGTCCGAAGAGATGGAAGAGACCTTTTTCAGGCGTGCGGCAGACGTTGTGATGGACCGGTCCACGAAGGGGCTTCTCCAGTTCTCGGTTCGTGAGTTCTGGGCCATGTTCCGAGCGGGTATCCGCTTGCGTATGGAAGGGGTCAGCCTATTGGGTTCAGGGCACAATCCCGGGCCGATCCGGGGGGATCATGAGAGGGGGATTCGATGCCTAGCCGGAGTCCCGGCGGACCTGAAGGTAGCTGCCAGGGGGTTGGGAAAGGCGCCGGGGTTCACGGTCGCCGCTATCCTGGTGCTGGCCCTGGGGATCGGGATCAACGCGACAGCCTTCAGCGTTGTGAAGATGGCAGTCCTTGCGCCGCCTCCTTTCCCGGAAGCCCACCGGGTGGTGATGGTGGACATGCTCCGGAAAGACGGAGAGGAAGACGCGGGTCGGTCGGGGAGGTGGCCCTATCCCATGCTTCTGGCGGTGGAGGAGCTGGAAAATCGGTTCATTGAACCGTTGGCGGGATTCGACGACGGGACGGTGACGCTGACTGGGATGGGACCTGCAACCGAGATCGGGATGGAGATCGTGTCCCCCGGCTACTTCGAAGTGATCGGCATTCCCTTTCCTCTCGGTCGGGGTTTCACTGCCGACGAAGCGGAGGAGGGAGGCCCATTCCGGGTTGCCGTGGTTTCATATTCTTTCTGGCGGGGTCGATTGGGAGGAGACTCATCAGCCCTAGGCCGGGTCCTCGAGCTCAGTGGTGAATCCTTCGAGATCGTCGGAGTAGCACCTCAAGGCTTTGCGGGGCTCGGAGGAGATGCGGAACTGTGGCTACCTCTGGGCGCCACAGCGGTATTCCGCCCGGGTAGGCGTGCCCAGGATTTTAACCATCAGATTTGGGTGGTAGGGCGGCTTCGGCCCGACGCCACTATTGAAGCGGCTCGGGATCAGATGGGTGTTATCGCCGAGGGCCTGTCGGACAGATGGCCGGGATCTCGTTACGGGATGTCAGCCCGTTCTCTCCCTGAGGTTTGGGTCAACCCCAGGGCAGAAACCTCCGCAAAGCTCCTTGCCATAGCAGCAGCCATGGTCCTCCTTGTGGCGTGCGCCAACCTTTCGGGCCTCCTTATCACTCGGGCCCGCCGGAGGGTAAGGGACGGGGCGGTTCGAATGGCCTTAGGGGCTGCGAGGTGGCGTCTCATTCGGCTCTACCTGGTGGAGAGTCTGGTCCTTTCCACTTTGGGAGGGATTCTGGGAATCGGCCTGGCATTTCTGGGCAACCGGGGGCTCTCCTCCGCCTGGCCCGATGGATTCCTGAATGGGGCGGGCTTGGGCCTTCGGGTAAACGATCCCCGAAACCTCGCACTCGACGGGACAGTGCTGGGTTTCGCATTCCTAATTGTGTTCCTCACAGCTGTTCTCGTGGGGATGGCACCGGCACTCCGAGTTTCGAAAGGGGACTTCGCCCGAGACTTAAAGGAAGGCACCGGTGCGACAAGGAGTGGGAAGCGCGTTTGGGGTTTGGATACTCGGGCGAC
Organism: Longimicrobiales bacterium; assembly: GCA_028278645.1. Classification (GTDB taxonomy): domain Bacteria; phylum Gemmatimonadota; class Gemmatimonadetes; order Longimicrobiales; family Gaopeijiaceae; genus JABDNZ01. Next base: position 13,648 of record JANQDZ010000040.1, read on the forward strand.
CTTGGTGGGCGGGCAAGTCTCCCTGGCTCTCATCCTCCTTATCGGTTCTGGATTGGTGAGTAAGAGCCTCAGGCGGCTCATGACTGTGGACGAAGGGTTTCGGACTGAGCGAGTTCTGACGTTTGAGTATTCTCTTTCCCAGAGTACTCCCCCTATCGACTACGTTGACAACTCCACTCTTCCCGACCGTATCACTTCGGCGGCTGATTTCGATGACCGTCTCATCCGACGCCTGGATGCCCTACCAGAGGTAGAGGCTGCCACTGTTGGGTGTGGAGTCCTGCAGGGATACTGCGCCGTGGTGGGGGTAATGGGAGTGGATGGGCGTCGGCTTGAAGAGCCTCCCTCCATCGCTGTCATCACAGTCCACGACCGGTACTTTGAGGTCCTCGAGATTCCCGTCTTGAGGGGACGGGGATTCACGCCGCAGGATGGATTAAGCTCCAACCCCGTGGTGGTCTTGAGTGCTTCAGCCGCCGAAACCTACTTCCCTGGAGTTAACCCGGTAGGCCACCTGATGACCATCGAGTTCGCTGTTAGAGGCCGTGAGCAGGCGGAGGTCATCGGAGTTGTCGGTGATGTACTTTACGGGCCTCCTGATGCCACTGGGGTCCCTGTGGCCTACTTCTCCACTCAGGAAAGACGGTTTGCCAATCACGCCCTGATACGTACCTCCGTAAGACCGAACGTTGCGGTGCGGGCAATACGAAGTGAGATCCATGCGATGGATCCCACAGTGGCTATGAGTGGGATAGCCTCTGCGGAAGAACTCGTCTCTCGTTCCGCTGGAGATAGAAGGATTGTCTTTGGCCTTCTTGGTCTTTTCGCAGGGGTCTCGGTGCTCCTGGCGGCCATCGGAACATGGGGAATCGTAGCGTCTTCAGTGACAAACCAGCGGAGAGAGTTGAGCCTTCGCATTGCCCTGGGAGCGGACCGGCGAGTAATCCTTGGACAGGTTGCCAGGGACTCTGCAACGGCTGCATTTTTTGGTTTGGCCGGTGGATTCGGTGGCGCCCTCGCTGGGACCAGGCTCCTGGATACTTTCCTCTGGGAAACCAGCGCCCAGGACCCCCAGACCTATTTCTTTGGGGTTTCTTTCCTGTTTGTCGTAATCCTTGCTGCGAGCTACTTCCCGGGACGACGGGCCACTCGTTTGGATCCGGCGCAGGCGTTGAAAGCTGAGTAAGCAAAAGGAGAAAACCTACCGGCCCTCTCGGGCCCCTCTCGGTGTTTCTTCTTCTCGAATTCCACGGCCTGAGCCACGTTCCTTCTGCGGGATTCCCGCTGACACTGGCGGAAGGTAGGCTCTTTAATCCGCGGCCATCTGCACATCTTCCGGACCGGTTTTCCGATGCCCCCCTTCGGAGTTGCGAAGTCCGTTGGCGGCCTGGGCTGGCGTATGCTCTTCACTCGAGGTCTGGACTCAGGCGTCGAAACTTGCACCCATAGTGGATCAGAATCGCGGACAGACGTTCCTCTCTTCTCCTATCGATTAGGGAGGGGTATGGAGTGAAAAGGATTTCATAAAGTCTTTGTTTTTAGGGTCGTTTTCTTCTGGGACTGGCATTTTACCCCTAGATCTTCGATATGAAATGGCATATTATTCCCAATAATCTGGAAGGCACTTCCCACCTCCTCACCTCAAGATTTTGGAACGAAGAACCCGAGCACATGAGAAAGTAGAGGCCCAAGTGGGAAATACCCGAACCGAATTCCTCCCCGGAACCCTCGACCTCCTGGTCCTGCGGACGCTCTCACTTGGTCCAAGCCACGGATGGTCTGTGGCACAGCGCATTCGAGAGACATCGCGGGATACGCTCCAAGTGAATGATGGCTCACTCTATCCTGCTCTCCAGCGCCTCGAACGACGGGGATTGATCGAGTCCGAATGGGGGACCTCCGAGAACAATCGGAAAGCGAAGTTCTACACCCTGACTCCAGTAGGTCGAGCAGAACTCGAGAAGGAATCTCAAGAGTGGCGTCGATTCGCTGTGGCGGTGGAGTTAGTCCTTCAGATGAGTTGAAGAGGTGGAGAATGCTCTGGTTCCAGCGTGTTTGGTACCGAATTAAGGGGATTCGGGGGCCACTCAAAGCTCTTTTCCGGAGAAAGGAGCTGGAAGGCGAACTCGACAAAGAGATCCGATTCCATCTCGAAGAGGCTGTCTCTGCAAACATCAGATCAGGATACGACCCAAAGGAGGCAAAACGCCGTGCGTATATTGCCTTCGGGGGCGTGGACCGGTACAAGGAGCAAGTCCGAGAAGCTAGGGGCGGACAGTGGATATTGACGCTCATCCTCGATTTCCGGCTCGCTTTCAGGCACATACGAAAGCATAGAGGCCTCTCCTTTGTCGCAATCGTCTCCCTGACTTTGGGGATCGGCGCGAATAGCGCCTTGTTCAGCGTCGTGAAGTCCGTGTTGCTGGATCCTCTTCCGTATCCCCAGCCTGAAGAACTCGTCTATGTCTGGGAGACAAGGAATCAGGGCGATGTAGTCGAGAGCGCCGTCTCACCAGGGAACTTCCACGCATGGCGGGAGAGCACCTCGTCGATGGTCGGGATGGCGGCGGTCCAGCGCCGCCCCTACAACCTCACCGGCCTGGAACAACCCATCAGGGTGGATGGCCTAAATGTTTCCCCTGGCCTCTTGGCCACCCTTGGCGTGTCCCTCCTCCGAGGACGAACCTTCCTACCCGCTGAGGAGATTCCCGGGTCAACACCAGTTTGCCTCGTAGGTGAAGCTTTCTGGATGAGACACTTTGGTGAAGAGGCCGATCTTCGGGAGAAATCGGTGACGCTGGATGGAGTGGTCCACGAGGTTGTCGGTATCCTTCCAGTAGGCTTTTCGATCCCTGGCCGGCAAAACTCACCTGCTGTGCTGACGCCTCTCATTCTAGATCCCAACGACCCAGGCTATCGAAGTAACCACAACCTTACCGTGATTGCCCGGCTGGGCTCTAGCGCGACCGTCGAGCAGGCAGCCGCTGAGTTGGATCGGGTTGCAGCCGTTCTTCGGGAAACCCTTCCACAATCGAACCAAGGGATAGGAGCACGCCTCAAACCCATCCACGAGCAGACCGTCGAGCCGGTCAAGCAGAATCTCTGGTTCCTTTTCGGTGCGGTTGGATTAGTGCTGGTCATGACGTGTGTGAACCTTATGAGTCTCTTTCTGGCACGAACTACGCTAGCCGAAAAGGAGATGGTCGTTCGGAAAGCGCTGGGAGCTCAAAGGTACCGCCTCATGCAGCCACTGCTCATGGAGGCACTCCTCCTATCTTTCATCGGTGGCGGATTCGGCTTGCTCCTATGCGGACTAAGTGTGGAAGCCATGAGAGTGTATGGGCCGGTGTCGAGCATCCCCCGGCTTTCCACAGCATCAGTAGACCTTTTCGTCTTAGGATTCACTGTGGTTTCCGCACTGGCAGCCGCCTTCCTTTTCGGCCTACTACCCGCTTACCGATCATCGAAGGCCGACGTTTTGGGTGCTCTCCAGAACCTGGGCCGTCAGCCAGGGCTGTCAGGTCAGCACCGCATCCAGAGAATGTTCGTGATCGGCCAGATAACCCTTTCGGTGGGACTTCTAGTTGCATCGGGGCTTCTCCTCAGGACCTACCAGAACCTCCTTGGGGCAGACCTAGGGTTCGACCTGGAAGGGCGGATAGCGATGATGGTAAGCCTCCCGGAACAGAGGTACGGCGAGATCCCAAGGGTGGAGATGTTCTTGGAAGAAACCCTTCAGAGGATGGAGGCTATTCCCGGAGTAAGTTCTGTCGGAGCGTCGATTGGTCTGCCTCTCTACTCACTGTTCTGGCGACAGTTCGCAACCGTGGAAGGGCGTCCGGCCTCGACCCTGCCGGAGGTTCCGGTTGTGGACCTTTCGGTTGTCTCTCCAGGTTTCCTTGAGACGTTGGGTATCCGGATTGTGGGGGGCAGGTCCATCCTCCCCTCCGATGGAGCGCGGGACCTTCCGGTGGCCCTGGTCAATGAGGAGCTTGCCCGGGCCCATTTTGACGGTTTGGATCCCATTGGACACCGTATTCGCCTGGCCCCCCCAGATGATCTCATCCAGTCTGACCGAATGGCTGAACGACCTTGGCGCACGATCGTCGGCGTGGTCAAGGACGTAAAGCGCAGAACTCTTGGTTCGGATGCCCTTCCAGAGGTCTTCATCCCCCAACCTCAGGATCGAGCGAACGCCCGCGAGTTCTTCTTGGTCGCGAGAGCGAATGGTGAAGTCAGAGACCTTATCGATCCTCTCAGGGATGCCGTTTGGCAGACCGACCCCGATCAGCCCGTTGCTTGGGTAGGGCCAATGGCTGAGCTCTATTCGGAATCACTGTCTCAACCAAGATTCAACCTAGTGTTGGTCGGTGGGTTTGGACTCGCGGGGCTTATCTTAGCCCTGGTGGGCGTTTATGGCCTAATGGCCAACGCCGTTTCCCTCCGCACTCGGGAGATCGGGGTGAGGTTGGCGCTGGGGGCCGAGCCCGGGAGGATCTTAGGAGAAATGGTGGGTTGGGGGGCCAGAATCACCGGGATTGGGCTGACGTTGGGTGTGGGTGTATCGCTTCTCATCAGTAATCTCATGGAGACTTTGGTTTTCGGAGTCAGCGCGACTGATCCCTTGACCTATCTCCTGACAGCGGTCGTCCTCGGGGGAACAGCAACCACGGCATCCTTGGTGCCTGCTCTGAGGGGTGCGAGGACCACCCCCCAACAAGTGCTGGGGAGAGAATGAACCGGGCCACACCAGCGAGGGAGCCCAAGGAGTACTCTTCGGGGATTCGCCTTCCTCCGTCTCGAAAGCTCAAGCGAGGGCCGAAACACCCCTGGATCATCGGAGGCTGATTTCGGGGGGTCCTACCGTTTCGGTTGATCCTTCCTGACTCTGAAATTACACCTCTTCATACTCCCTGGGGGCAGGAGGGACCGAGGAAGGCCTGCCAACGCCCTACTCTTCCCGGAGCGTGTGAACCGGATCGATCCGCGACGCTCTAACGGCAGGGACAACGCAAGCGGCGACCGACAGAAGTCCGAGAGAGACGACAGCTCCGAGGTAAACGGTGGGATCGGACAGGCTCACGCCGTATACCTGAGACGCCAACAACTGGACAGCTCCGATGCTGACAATCGTCCCGAGCGCTATTCCGATTCCGACTCTCCCCAGACCGCTCATGATCACCTGGCGGAGGATGAGTGGGGTGGGAGCACCCAGAGCGCGGAAAATGCCAATCTCGCGCATTCTGCGGGAGACCGAATAGCTGACAACGCCGAACAGACCGACTGCCGCCATCGCAACCGCCGCACCCGCGAATACAGTGAGAAGGACCATCCTGAACCGGCGGGAGGCTAGAGACATGGAGACAATCTCGTCAAAACGGACAACGTCGAACAGCGGCACGAGTGGGTCAATGGAGCGGATCACGCGGCGAACGTCGGGGATTATCAGCTCTGGATTTCCTTCTGTGCGAACCACGAACGTTGCCTGCCGCATGGGTGCCTGCCGTTGCGGAATAAAGACCTCGGCCACCGGAGGTCGGTCAAGACCCTCCTTCGCCGCATCAGCTGCCACGCCGATGATGGTCGCCCATGCGGTCTCGGGATCGTCCGGATCTCCCCAGAAAGTCAACCTCCTTCCAATCACTTCCTGCTCTGGGCTGAACTGCCGTACGAACCGGTCATTCACAACGACCACTAGGCCTGATTCCCTGGTATCGGATTCGTAAAAGTCCCGACCGCGTAGGATCGGAATTCGAAGGGTTCTGAAATAGTCCGTCCCAGTGATTTGATACCCTGCGGCTTTGACCTCCTCGGTATCGATCTGGTTTTCGAGGGAAAATCCAAAAGTACCACGTAATGCCCAGTCAATGGGGAGCGTGAGGATCGTCGACGCCAAAGCGACCCCCCTTAACCCTCGTATCCGGTCCAGCGCCTCGGCGTAGAACGCACCGGCATCATCGTCGGAATAGGTGGACTCTGGGAGCGAGAGGCTCGCCACCAGCACACCTTCAGACACGAAACCAGGATCCGTAGATTCAAGATTCTGAATCGTGCGGATCATGAGGCCGGCACTTACGAGGAGCAGGAGGGACAACCCAACCTCTGAGACGACGGCCGCATCTCTTAGCCGACCGTGGAGGTGGTCCCCCTGCCTGACACTCCGTAGAGAGTTCTCGAGCCGAGAACCCTTCCTTCTCGCCAGACCGAGGGAAGGGAGGAGTCCGACCACAGCACCTGAGACCAGTGCCAGCACCACCGAGAAGGCGAACACCCTCAAGTTCACGTCTACTCGGTCAAAGAGCACAAGTCCAGGCGGAGCCAACGCCAGAAGCCCCCGTGTACTCCACGCGGCGAGCGCGATGCCAGGGCCGATCCCTAGCGCCGCAAGCAGTAGGCTCTCAGTGAGCAGCTGTCGTCGAATCCTCCCAGTTCGGGCGCCGATGGCGAGGCGGAGGGCTAACTCATGTCCGCGTTTGGACGTTCGAACCGAAGCTAGATTCGCGACGTTCGCGCAAGCGATCGCCATTACCAATGCCGAAGCGGCCAGGAGAAGGTACAGCGTCCCACGCGTTTCTCCGACGAAGTCTCCGTGCAGCGGTACGATTCGGATCCCCTCCCCTTCTTGAGTCTCAGGGTACTCCGAAGCCAATGCCAGCGCGACCGATCCCATTGCGGATTGGGCTGCTTCGATGCTGATACCATCCGAAAGACGGCCAACCACAGACATGAACTGGGCTGATCGATCTGAGCTCAGATCTTGGTGTTCGACCGGCGATACCGGGACGCGAAAGGGGGAAACCACGAAGACCTTGGGATCACCAGGGAAAGAGAACTCCGCAGCGAGTACCGCTGCCACAGAGTATTCGCTTCCGTCCAGCCGAACGGGGATCCCGACAATGTCAGGGGATTTTCCGAAACGTCCCACCCAATAGTCATAGGAAATCACCACGGTGTTGGGGCTGGTCGACGTCCCAACTGGAAGCCCCCCGATCACGGTTTTCGGCTCGAGGATAGCGAAGAAGTTGGCCGTGACGGAAAGACCATCAACTCGCTCTGGGAAATCTCCGTCAAGAGAATTGAAGCTGAAGGAACGAAAACCGGCGAGGTCCTCAAAAACCTCGTTGTGGTCCTTCCAATCCAGGTAGGTCGCACCAGCCGTCGGGTTGTCGAATTCGGACCGGAGCGAGTTTGTTGAATAGAGGCGGGCCAAACGGTCCGGATCCCGGAATGGCAACGGTCGAAGAAGCGTAGCGTCGGCGACACTGAAGATCGAAGTAGTCGCACCGATACCTACAGCGAGGGTGATGACGACTGACGCCGTGAAGCCAGGGTTCTTCGAGAAGCTACGCAAGGCAATGCGTATATCCTGCAGAAGATCCGCAACAACTGCTCGACCACCTTCAAGAGTGAAAGCAAACATGATCTGCGCGACCCCCATCCAATATTCCCGTCTCGCCGCCACCAAACCACGCGCGATCGTGGTCGTGCCGAAATCTTCAGCCAGATCACCGAGGATCAATGCTCGACGCTGATCCCCTTTGAGAAAGAGGCCCAAGAGGAGCCTGGCAAGTCTCGGCGTCCGCGGCACCTTCAAGTCCGGCCCTCTAACACCTCGCCCAAGTCCTCCCAAGCGGAAAGGAAAACCTCGCGAACGCTTCGGATGGCATCCACGCCCTCGGACGTAATCTTCAGACGCCGAAGTGGACGGCCTTCGCGGGCAGAGTCGCCACGTTCAAGACGAGATGCGACCAGTCCCTTCCGTTCAAGTCGGTCGATGGTCACATAGAGGGATCCTCGGTTCACTGGTCGACCAGTCAGATCCTCGATTGTCGCTCGGACGTTGGGCGCGTACGCCTTGGCTCCGGCGTGTAGGATCGCCAACAACACGAGATGTTCAAAAGTGCCGATGTATCTTTGCGTGGACATGTTTACATTGTAAGCCAAGGCCGCCCTTTTGACAAGACCGATTAGTTGGTATCGGCCGGTCCAGACCGGGCGAGGGATTCGAAAATGGCGGAACCGGAATGGGCAACTTCAGGCCCGGTCGTCAAAGACCACCGTGAGGTCGAAGTCTCTTCTCTATCCCCCCGATTTCCGGAAGGTAGATCGCCAGAGGCAAGAGGGTTTGGAGGTATCCGCTATCGGAATTGGGGCAGGACCCCGGCTGGCCCAGGCGCGCGCGGTCGCCACAGGCTACCTCGGTCTCCTCGGGAAGGAAAGGCTTGTGTCAAGGGGCGATCTCATCGCCCTCGACGGAGGTGGAAAGATTGAACGTATTCCACATCCAGCTCATCGCGCACGAGTCCGAGTAGGTAGTCGGCTCCGATGTCCAGCACCTCAACTCCGGAAGGCATCTGAACCATACCGAGGAGGTCTCCGGATTCCGAGAAGACACTCCACGATGCATTGGGTCCGCCGGGTCGGCGGGACTCCTTGATCCAAAGGTTCAGATCACTGTCGATCTGAATTTTCGGTTCAAAAGCGGGATAGGTCGGCGGAGCTGGAGGTAAGTTGGCGAATAGCGTCCGCATCTGACGCCGAGCCGAGGTTTCCACGGCCGAAAGCACCGAATCCTCATATGCCTTGATATCAGGGAGTTCAAGTGGAAACAGCGGAGCCTGTTTTCGAACTACCTGGAGAAGCTCCCCATTTGCGGAGAAGATGCGGACCTCAAAGCTTTCGTTGTCGGCAACGTAGAATCGGTCTCTTGCAGCAGCAAAGGCCGTTTCCCGTCCGAAGGGTCTCGACCGCCGTTCCAAGCGCCCTCCGGGACCGGTAGGAACGATAGCCCATTCCTGCCCGGGGAAGTATCCAAGGATCGTGGCGTTCCGCCCGTCGGAGGAAATGTGGAAGAGGGGTTCTAGATCCCGCACCACTCGGCCCGCCGGGGGTTCCCCTCCCAAGGAGAAGGTGCCCTTTGTGCCGAGGAAGCTACCATCGGAGAAGAACGCCACTGGCCGCGGAAACGGAAGCTGAGCATTCGGTTCAAGGCGGACCGAGCGGGCAAAGTTCCCATCGACGTCGAAATAGGAAACGCGTTGGCCCCGAACATCCAGAGCCAAGATGGAATCGGGCCCGAACCGGGAGAGCCACTCCAACGACTGGAATTCACCGGGCCCCTCCCCACGCCCCCCGACCCTGCGGTGGAACGAACCATCCCTGTCATAGATGAGCAGTTCCATTCGCCCGCCATTCGCAATCACGATCCGTCCGTCCGGAAACCCAATGGCTCCAGTGACCTGGTCTAATTCATAGCGCTCATCCCCCCCGACGCTGCCGATGGACATCCGCGGCTGCGGATCGACCTGCCACGGGGCTGCCCAGGTGCCCCTGAGGTTCTCCACGATGCTAACACCTGCACTGTCCCTCCTCGATACACCAGCCTCCTGCGGGGAGGGGTGATATTCGCATCCTAAGCCGCTGAAGATCACAACAAGGAAGGAAGGTGTGGAGAGAATTCGGTTTCTCGGACAGTCGACTGCGCGAAACCTCATTTTCGCCTCAAGGGTTGTTGACGCAAAGGGACCCTTTCTTTCTTGTTTGTGGCCTTTGGAGTCGGAACGGTTGTATTGGAGGTCAGTTCTTGCTTGTGGGGGTGGGCCTGGGCAGCGATCATCCCGACTGTCGCTCAGAGAGATCTCGGCCCTGCTGCGCATCTGATCAGAAGGGCGGATTCCCTCTCCACAAAAAGGGGGCATCCTCAGTCAGTTGACTCCCCCACATCAGCCACGGTGAAGGACCTTGCCTCCGATGTGGTCGTGCCCGCCGTGGCGATTGCGCGATTCCAGGTCTTTCATTAGGACCGCACCCTTAAATTTGACCCACCCGGCGTGCTAATGCCAAGGTAACTGCGGTTGCCCCCAAAGCGAGTCCACCCGATAGGTTAGATTTGGAGCCTTTCTGGGCCGGGGGTGAAGGAGCCATCGACCACGCACACGTGGTAGTGAAAATGGGGGCTCAAAGACGAGCCGAAGCGATGCAGGAAGCTGACCGTGCCCATGGAGGACGTTGCCGGAGCGGTGGGACAAGCCTCCTTCAACGTAGCCTGGAGGGCCCGGAGGAGGATGTGGAGGGCTGAGCACGAGGGACAGCAACCTCGTTGGCCAGGGCGAGGTAGGTCCCGAGATTTTCTCCGACGATGCGGTGGAGCGTGGTGGTCTCGGGGCGCCGCCGGCGATAGGGCTGGGCATGGGTGCCGACCGATGGTCTGGGTGGTGGTGTGGACCACCGGGTCTTCCGGCGAGTAGGGTGGGCCTGAACCGGCACCAGCGACCCCCGGCGTCGAGAGGAGTGGAGCTGGGCGTCTCGACGTCAAGGACGGCAGAGGGTTGGGGCGGAGGAATGGGAGAAGGGGCCCCGGGCCAGGCGAACGAGCCAGCCGCCTCTCTAGCCTCCAATAGTATTGGAAGCGAGTCACCCGGAAACCGTCACGGCCGAGGGCGGCCCCTCGCACTGGCGTTCCCGGCTCCACCTACTCCTGGTTCAACACTTCGACCGGATCAGCCCGGCTGGCCCGGAGAGCAGGGCCCACCTGTGCGATCAGGGCCACGCCTGTCAGGATCCCGGCTACCGCCAGAAGCGTAGTCGGATCACGAGCCGGAATGCCGTACACCAGCGACTCGATGGCACCACCTGCCATCCAAGCCGAGGCAACCCCTACACCGACCCCGACCTGGACCGGAAGAAGGCCCCGGACCACGACCCCCCGTACGATCCTGGTGGACCGGGCGCCGAGGGCCACACGGACCCCTACCTCACGCATCTGCGTCGAGACCTGGAATGAGGTGACGCCATAGATTCCCACCGCACCCAACAGCAGGCCGAAGAGGGCGAAGGCTCCGGCACCCAACGCCGACACTTCACGCATGGTGACCGACCGGCGAACCGTCGCGGTCAGAGCTTCAGCGTGGGGGATGGGGATCCGGGGATCCAGATCCAGCAGGGCCTGGCGCGCGGCCAGGAGAACCGGCTCCGCTTCACCCGCCGCCTTGACCGTCAGGTAGAGCCCGCCCCTCACCTGCTCGGCCGTGAGAGGATGATACATCTCCGGCAACGGGTCCGCGTCCAGACCTCCCTGCCGGACGTCCTCCACCACCCCGACGATCCGGCGGGGCGGGAGTTCAGAGTCACGGGTCACTTCCCTGCCTACGACGTCGTCCTCACCGAACAGGAGGCGAGCTGCCGCCTGGTTCACCACGGTGACCTGGTTCTCGGCCAGGTCTTCCCTTGTCAGCGACCGTCCGTGCAGGACGCGCATCCCCATGGACTCGAAATAGCCGGGAAGGACGGTCCGGTTCGAGATCCCTTTCCATGACTCTTCGTCCTCGAGGTCCGTACCGATGACAGCCCATAAACCCCTCCACCCGCCCGACGTCATGGGAAGAAAGAGGATTCCCCCCACTTCCTCCACACCTGGGAGGGCGGCAAGTCGCTCCTGAGCGTCCATGAAGAATTGGGCCCGATCCTGGTCGGTCGGATAACGGGCCCGGGCCAGGCTCGGACGCACGGCCACCACGTTCTGGGGATTGAATCCAGGATCCTCCGATAGGGCGGCGTTGAAGCTTCGGAGCATTAATCCAGCTCCCACGGCGACCACCACGGCCAAGGCCGATTCCAGGATAATCAGGCCCGTGTGGGTCCGCCGGGTGACCCTCGTCACACCGCTCCGACCCGATCCCTGGAGAGCCACCCCGGGGTCATTTCGAGATTGCAGGTAGGCGGGCAGGGCACCGGCAAGGGCCCCGGAGACGAGAGCGAGGCCCACACCGACGATCAGGACCGTGAAGCTGATGCCAATCTCATCGGTCCGAGGCATATCGGGTGGGAGCAACCTGACCGCCGCCGGCAGGGCGACATGAGCGAGGGCCATTCCGCCCGTCCCACCCAGGACAGCCAACACCATACTTTCCGTAAACAACTGCCTGACGATTTGCCCGCGATCGGCTCCCAGCGCCCTGCGAACGGCCAACTCCCGTTGCCGGGCGCTGGCCAGGGCCATCAGGAGGTTTCCTACGTTGGCACACGCGATCAGGAGCAGGAGTCCGACTCCGATCACCAGAGCCCAGATCCCCTGCCGGACCGGCCCAACGATCACTTCTTCCAACGGAACAACGCGGGCTTCAGCCAGGTCCTCGATCCGGAACGCGGTACCCGGCACCCGGGTCACGTACTCTTCGATGATCTGGGCGACCTCCCCATTCACGCCGTCGGGAGTCGAGCCGTCGGCCATGCGGCCGATAGCGTAGGCACTCCTCCAGAAATCCCATCCTTCGGAAGCCGGATCGAGCCTCAACGGGACCCAGGCGGCCCAGTCCTCTTCGATGGGCCGGTGACCGGGGCCCATGATCCCGACGACCGTGTAGGGAACCGGGAGGCCAAGATCGACAGTCCTGCCCACGATCCCAGGATCGGAGCCATATCGGGAAGCCCAGAGAGCATGACTGAGGATGATGACGTTTCCCCCATCCGGCTGGCTCTCTTCGGGGAGGAAGCCTCGGCCTAGAACAGGCCCGGACCCCAGCATGTCGAAGTGGTTCGCCGTCACCGCGGCGCCCCTGACCTGCTCAGGGTCCTGGTTTCCGTCAAGGAAGTTGAGGAGGCGCCGCTCGAACCCGCCGACCTCCGTGAGGGAGCGAGCATTGGCTCGGATTGCATCGATGTGGGCCGGCGCCAGCGGCCAATCAGGGTGGACCCAAACCAGCTTTTGCGGCGCCTCATAGGGCAGGCTCCTCAGAAGAACAGCCTCCAATACCCCGTAGGCCGCCGTCGAAAAACCCAATGCGAGAGCCAGCGTCAGGACCGCTGCACCGGAAAGGACGGGTCGGCGACGAAGGACCCGAAAAGCGAACCTGGTGGAGCGGAGGATCCGACGAACCCGACCGTCACCCGGCCCTTCCGGCCCGGGACCTCCGAACCCTGAAGCGCCGCCCACGCCGTTCGGGGCCTCACTTTCGCCCCGGACCCTCAAACGCAGGAAATGCGGCGTCGATCGCAGTACCTGGCCACCGTACCAGAGTCGAGCCCGTAGGGTCCCACGCTCCGGAAGGATGAACGTCCGAAACTCCTCGTCCAATTCAGTTGCCGCTGAAGGGCCCAGACTCCGCCCCGCCACCAACCTCAGGATCCTCTCACCCAACCAGGTCATCACGATCCACCTCCGCCACCCAAGGCCGACACGTCCACCCCTTCCCACATCCGGGCGCGAAGCTCTTGGGTACGGGCAAGGACCTCACGCCCAAACGGCAACAGACGGTAGGTCCGCCGTGGCCGGCCACCCGGCGCCTCTTGGAGTGTCGACTCCAAATAGCCTTTTTTCTCAAGACGGGTCAGGGTGGCGTAGACAGCCCCGATGGAGACATCCCGGCCGCTTCGCTGCGCAATCTCCCTGCGGAGGGCCATACCGTAAGCTTCGTCTTCAACGTGGATCAAAGCCAGGAGGACCAACTCTTCGAAAGCCCCAAGGACGCCCGAATCACTCATGCCACCCCCCCTTATACAATGTAGAATCGGATTCTACAATGTATGGATCTTTTGAGGAGATGGAAGGGGGCGTTGAAATCGGAGTCAGGACCCATACCGACCTCAAGGACTTCAACCCCACCGCCGAAATCTCGTCTTCCCGGTCGTCGGGGAGTTTTCGAACGGCCGGAAGAACGCACCACCTGCCCCCTCTCTTCCTATTGACGGTCAGGAGGAAACACGGTATCCTTCTCCTGATCATCAGGAGTAAGCTGCAGACCGCCGCCTGAAGCGTGAAGAGGACCTATCCATGGCGAGGAAGGCCCGAGAGAAAAAGACGCCCGATATGATCCAGGGCACCCTGGACATGCTGATTTTGAAGGTGATTCACGTCGAACCCATGCACGGATGGGGCATCACCAAACGAATCCAACAGGTATCCGACGGCGCTCTCAAGGTGAACCAGGGATCGCTGTACACGAGCCTCCTGCGCATGACGAGGGCCGGATGGGTGAAGGCTGAGTGGCGGGTCACGGAAAACAATCGCAAGGCGAAGTACTACCGAATCACCGGCGCTGGGGTGAAACAGTTGGGTGCGGAAGAAGAACGTTGGACCAGGCTGACGGTTGCGGTCGACCAGATCCTGGGGATGGCGTGAGGAACGATTCATGGGACGGTTGACCGATCTCTGGTTCCGAGTCAGAGCCCTCTTCGGTGGGCACCGGATGGACCGTGAGTTCCAGGATGAAATCGCCTTCCATCTTGAGATGGCGGCGGATGAGATGATCCGGGAAGGGGTGGAACCGGCGGAAGCGCATCGCCGGGCTCGGATCGCTTTCGGCGGTGTGGACCGATACCGGGAAAGAGCTCGGGATGAGAGGGGTGTGAGGCCGGTGCAGGACATCGTTCGGGATTCGCGGTATGCCATACGTCAGATCCGGAGGAGCCCCGGTTTCGCCACTCTGGCCATCATCACCATGGCCCTGGGGATCGGGGCTACCACCACCATCTTCAGCGTGGTCGACGGAATCCTCCTGAGCCCGCTCTCGTTCGAGGAACCCGACCGCCTGGTCCAGGTTTGGCCTGAGCGCACCTTCACCAAGCGCATGCTCGTCCAATTCCAGGCCGAGGCAAGTGCTCTCGAGGATGTGTCGGCCATCAACATTCGCTTCTTCACATTTCCGGGTGACGCCTCGGTTGAACCGGAGGAGCTACGTGGCGCTTCCGTTTCCCACAACCACTTCCAGGTCCTCGGTGCCGCACCGGTCATGGGGCGCGGTTTCACCGAGGACGACCAGGAGCCGGGCCAGGGACAAGTCGTGGTGCTGAGCCATGGGATCTGGGAACGACGGTTCGGGTCCGATCCGGATATCCTGGGCCGGAACGTATCCGTGGGTGAGGGTGAAGCGGCCTCCCGGACCGTGGTCGGCGTCATGGGCAGGGACTATCGACCCGTCTACGAGGGGAGCCAGGTCTGGGTGCCGTTCCAGGTCGACCCTTCCAACTTCTCCGACTATGAAGGAACGGCCTCCCTCCGGCTTCTTGGGCGTTTGACCGAAGGAACGTCTCTGGAGGTAGCCGATTCTCGGTTCAACGAGTTGGCGGGTCGCCTCACCGCCAACCTGGATTTCATCACCGACGAGGAGCGGGCCGCCGCGGGACTCCATCCGTTGAAGGAGGCCCTCCTGGGAGACGTCCGGCTTCGGTTGTTGATCCTCATGGGCTCTGTGGGGTTGGTCCTCCTTCTGGCCTGCATCAACGTGGCCAATCTTCTGCTGGCCCGGGGGCAGGGACGGGAGCGGGAACTGGGAATCCGGCTGGCTGTGGGCGCTGGCCGCGGCAGGGTGATCCGGCAACTCGTCACCGAGAGCCTCATCCTTGGCTTGGCCGGGGGAGGCGTCGGCGTTCTTCTCGCTTTCTGGTTCCTGCCGGCCCTCGTCGGAATCCTCCCGGCGTCGGTTCCTCGGACCGATCTCATTGGCCTCGACGGCAAGGTTCTGACCTTCTCGTTCTTCGTCTCGGTGATCTCGGCCCTTCTCTTCGGTTTACTCCCAGCCTTCCGGACGGCGAGGCGAGACGTTCAAGCGTCTCTGAAAGACGGCGGCCTTGGGCGAAAGCAGGGCCCATCCGGTCACAAGCTCCGGAGCGGGCTCGTCGTGGCGGAACTGGCCCTGGCTGTGGTCGTGGTCGTGGGTGCCAGCCTCCTCTTCAGGAGCTTCTGGCTGCTCCAGCACAAGGACCTTGGATTCGACGCGAACCGGGTGGCCACCCTTCGCATCAATCTCCCCGTCGATCGGTATCCCGACGAGGCCGGACGACTTCTGTTCTACCAGGAAGTGGCTAGACAGGTGGGAAGTCTGCCGGGAGTCACCCGGGTGGGCTTGACCAACTTCCTTCCCTTTGGCGGCGGAGGGATGGGGATCCGCTATCGCTCCGACGACAGCCCCGTCTCGACGGACTACCTGACGGCCTACGCCGGGGTGAGAGCCGTGTCTCCCGACTTTTTCTCCTCCCTCCGGGTCCCCGTAACCGACGGAGGGTATCCCGATGGACTCGCCGTCGGCGACACCGTGGAGCAGGTGCTGGTGAATCGAGCGCTGGCCGTCTCGCTTTGGCCCGACGGTGACACGCCTGTCGGCAAGACGGTCTGGCTGCCTTTCGGGTCCGAGACGCCGGCTCGGATCATGGGCGTGGTGGAAGACTTCGCCCAAAGCTCTGTCGAGCGGGCCGTCCAGCCGGACATCTATATCCCTTGGGAGTTGTGGAGCCCCCATCAAATGTACCTCCTCGTTCGCACGGAGGGTGATGCCGAAACCCTTTTCTCGGGGGTGCGCTCCGCAATCTGGTTGGTCGACGAGGATATCCCCATGACGTTCGTTCGAACGATGGAAGACGTTGTCAACGGGACCATGGCCGACTCCCGCCTCTCCACCCTTCTCCTCATGGTGTTCGGGGGGCTCGCCTTGTCGCTCGGAGCCGTAGGTGTCTATGGGGTGGCATCGTATGCCGTGACCCAAAGCACGTTCGAGATCGGCGTTCGGATGGCCCTGGGTGCGGGCGGAAAAGGTGTCATGGCCGGCGTGGTTCGACGGTTCCTCACCGTCTCTGGTGTGGGCATCCTCCTGGGCATCGTGGTAGCCCTAGGCGTAAGCAGGGTCCTCTCCAGCATCCTCTACGAGGTGTCGGCGACCGACCCGGCCACCTTCCTCGGTGTCGGTGCACTCCTCACCATGGTGGCATTCGTGGCCATTGTGTTTCCGGCGTACCGGGCCAGTCGGGTCGATCCCGCCCAAGTGCTGAAAGGAGAGTAGACCAGCGAAACCGCGATTCCGGTGGTCCCGGCGGTGCACTTTGGCCCAGCATCGGTGTAATGTTACAGGTTATACCTCTTGCACCGACCGAAGGGCTCGACCAACGTCACCAGGGATAGGAAATTCAAGGGCCCTACGACGACCAGAGGGTGCTGAGGGAAGGTGAGCGAGACGGACGGGTCGGGTCAGCCGGGTCAAGCCCGGCGGGCGGGGTAGGTTTCTCGGGGGTGGGGAGAGGCGGTGCGGGAATTCCGGGCGTGCCTCCGGCAGGCCCGGGGGTCCTTGGTGCTCGGGAACAGGCGCCCCAACTCTGGTCGAAGTCGCGGGCACCGCGCGAAGCGTGGTCGGGGATGGGCTCAGGCTCTGCAGATCGAACTCGGGGCTCAGGTCGAGGTCGTCGATTGAGGATTCCTGAGCGGCCCTCCTGACCCTCCACCTGCAAACCCGATATCGAACTCAGTTTGGGGTGGCCCCCTTGGGGGGTGGATGAGTGGGGGCGAAGTGGGCTTGCCAATGGAGGCCAGAATACGGGTGATGGCCTCTGGATCTGTCGGGAACGCGATGAACGTGAGAGGCACCTGACAGGTAGGACAGACCAGGGGGAAGACTTCATAGATCCGAGCCAGAAGGGTGGCCCATTTGGAGAGCCGGGTGGGGGTGGTGTCAGGAGCCGAAGCTGTGCAGAAAACTCACGGCGCCCATTTCGGGTGCCCCGGTTCTCTTTTCTTACTCTTCGTTCAGCGCGGTCATGGGTGCGATTCGGCTGGCGCGTAGGGCGGGCCAGGCAGCGGCCACCGCGACCACCATGAGAAGTAGGACGGTGGCGCTCAGGTATGAGAACCCATCGGTGGGCTCCACCTCGAAGAGAAGGGCCTCGAGGGTCCGGGAGCCTGCGAAGGCGATCCCAAGTCCCACCAGGATGCCGGCCAACGCCGGACGAACCCCCTGACTGAGGATCATCCGGACCACGTTGCCGCTGGCTGCCCCCAGGGCCATCCGGACGGCAATCTCCCGCGTGCGTTGGGATACGAGATAAGCCACCACCCCGTATAGGCCGACCGCTGCCATTACCACGGCCAGGGTGGAGAATATCCCCAGCAGGAGAAGATTGAAACGGGCTGGTCCCAGGGTCCGGTCAACGACTGCCGTCATGGACTCCATGTCCCGGATGGGGAGATCCGGATCCATGCCTTTGAGGATGTCCTGGACCACGACCCTCGTGAAAGTCCCTTCCTGAGCTCGGACCATGATGGTGAGAAAATCTGCACCGACCTGGGCTTGTGGAACGTAGTACGAGGGGACGGGCTCATTGCTGAGGTCATCGAAACGGACATCCCCGACCACTCCGATGACGGTGCGAGGCATCTCCTCGGGAAGCTGGAAGCTGACCCGTGGAAGAATGGGTTTTCCGATGGGATCCTCACCCGGGAAGTAGCGCTCAGCGAATCGCTGACTCACTACGACCACGGGTTGGGTTCCCAGGCGGTCCTGGGCCTGGAAGGACCGCCCCGTGAGGACCGGGATGCCCATGGTTCCGAAGAACCCAGGGGTGGCGACGTGCCAATCCGCTGAGGGATCCTGCCCCGGGGGCGGCGGCGGTCGGTCCGGTTGTTCGAAACTCGCGTTGATGTCCGTCCGGCCCATGGGCGCGCCAAGAACGCTTCCAACCGAACGGACCCCAGGTACTCGTCTCAGCTCCTCCTCCAGAGCTTCGAAGAACCCGATCCACTCCTCAGGACTTTCATACTGTGCGTTGGGGAGGGAGACCGTGAATCGGTGTACGTCCTCGGAAATGAACCCAGGGTCGACCTCGGAGAGGCGTGAAAAGCTCCGAAGCAGGAGTCCCGACCCCAGGAGGAGAACGAGAGAGAGCGCCATCTCGGCCATGAGCATGATGGACCGGGACCGATCCCGACCCGCTCCGCTGAGTTGGGCCCGGCCTCCTTCCCGCATGGTGTTCGAAAGGGAAGATCTGGAAAGTCGAAGAGCCGGGACGAGTCCAAAGAGGATGGCGACGAGGCTGACCGTTCCGAAGGTGAAAAGGAGGACCGGCCCGTCTACAGACACCTGATCGAGCCGGGGAAGGGAGCTTGGGGCAAGGCTCAGGAGGGCGTCCAACCCGAAGTAGGCCAGAAGAAGACCCAGGCCTCCACCCATGGCGGCAAGCATTCCGTTCTCGACCATGAGTTGGGTCAGGACCCGTCCTC
This sequence comes from Longimicrobiales bacterium, assembly GCA_028278645.1. Classification (GTDB taxonomy): domain Bacteria; phylum Gemmatimonadota; class Gemmatimonadetes; order Longimicrobiales; family Gaopeijiaceae; genus JABDNZ01. The sequence continues at coordinate 32,624 of JANQDZ010000040.1, forward strand.
GTCCGGCTCCAAGAGCTGAACGGATGGCCATTTCCCCCCGGCGCCTGGTCCCGCGAACCAGGAGGAGGTTCGCCACGTTGGCACAGGCAATGAGGAGGACCATGGACACGCTGCCGAGCAAGACCAGAAGAGCTGTGCGGCTGTCCTCGACCTGGGCCGCGGCCAACGGGATCAGGTGAAAACCCCGATCGTGGTTCGAGTCCACATAGGCTTCTTCCAGACGGCTGGCGATGGCTGAGGCTTCCAGTCTTGCGGTCTCCAGTGACCCGCTGGACGTCAAACGACTCACCGCTTCCAGAACATGACAACCCCGGCCGCACTCTTCCGTGTTGGTGTAGTTCGGGACCCAGAACTGGGCGCCCCGTGGGAAGTCGAACCCTTCCGGGGCGACACCAACGACTTCGAAACTCACTCCGCTCAGGATCAGGCTTTGGCCGAGAACGTTCGGGTCGCCGGAGAACCTCTCGAGCCAAAAGGAATGGGAAAGGACCGCTACCCTCGGTCCATCGGGCGCATCCTCTTCGGCCATCAGGTCCCGGCCCAGGGCCGGGGTGGCCCCAAACGTTGCCAGGAGGCCTTGGGTCACCCGGGCTCCGCGAATGATCTCCGCCTCGCCCGAGCCCGTCAGGGTCCGACGGGTCCCAGTGTACCCCGTCACGAACCGAAGAGAGGACGATTCTGCCTGGAGGTCCTGGATATCCGGTTGGGAGAGAGAGTTCGCCGTCTCGCCGGTAGAGTTGAACTGATACCGGACCGCTACCAGGCGATCGGGTTCCGGGAAGGGAAGGGGCCTCAGGAGAACCCCGTTCACCACGCTGAACATCGATGTCGTGGCGCCGACACCCAATGCCAGTGTGAGGGCCGCGGCGAGGCTGAATCCTTTGTTCCGCCAGAGTTGCCGGAACGCGAAGGACAGATCCTGGCGGATTCCTTCCTTCAGGTCGGCTCGGCGAGCCCGGGACACTTTCCGGGACCCGAGGCTTTCGAGTTGGGCCCGGTATTTGGCGACGTCGCCGAATTCTCTCCGAGCCACGTCCTCCGCCTCCTGCGGGCTGTATCCCTCGCCGATCAGTTCTTCGGTCCTGACATCGAGATGGAAACGGATCTCCTCGTCGATGTCCTTCTTGACGCCTCGCCTGCCCACGGCCAGACGAAAGACACGGCGGAGGCCGGGAATCCTGGTCATACCGTCGCCTCCTGCCGAGAGGCGAACACCTGAGCCACCGCTGCGGCGTAGCGGGACCAAGCCTCCTGCTCCTGCTCGAGGGCGTTTCGACCCTTCTCGGTGAGTTGATAGAACTTGGCTCGCCGGTTGTTGGACGAGAGGCCCCAGTCCGATTCCACCCACCCCTTCTGCTCCATGCGATGGAGGGCCGGGTACAGGGCACCCTCTTCGATCTGGAAGACGTCGGCCGAGGCAGCCCGGATCCAGCGGGCCACGGCGTATCCGTGAAGGGGGCCCCAGCTCAACGCCTTGAGGACTAGGCCATCCAACGTTCCTTGGAGGAGTTCCATCTTTGCCACGGTATCACCCTTGGTCTTCGGCTGGGCTCGCCTGCTCCGGGGGGCAGGCGGCTCGTGCCGGTTCAGTGTCATCGTCTTCCCCTAAGACGATTATGGGGAGAAGATGGTTGGCTCCCCTAAGATGTCAAGGGGAAGAGTGGGATGGGCGACGAAAGCAGCGTGAAGAGGGTAGGCGCCGAGTCCCTCCTGAGCTTAATCCTCCTTCAGGGTCAGAAGAGGGTCCGTTACCGAAGCCCGTTTCGCCGGGGCGTAGCAGGCTAGAAGGGCCACGGTCGCCGTGAGGAGGGAGACGGCGAGATAGGTCATGGGATCCGTGGACTGGACCTGGAAGAGCATGCCCGCGAGGAGCTTGGAACCGGCCAGGGCCATGGCCAAACCGGCGGCTAGGCCGAAGGCCACCAACAGTAGGCCTCGCAGAAGGACGTCCCTGAGGATCACCCCCTCCCGGGCTCCCAGTGCGAGGCGGATGCCTACCTCCCTGGTCCTTCGGTTCACGGCCAGGGCCGTCACGACGTACAGGCCCACCATGGCCAGGAAACAGGACAACCCTCCAAACGTCAGCAGGAGCAAGGTCTGGAAGCGCTGGACCGCTATCGACTCCTGAACCTGTGCCTCGAGGCTCTGCACGGTCCGGACAGGCACGGTGGAGTCCACCTCCCAAACAGTTTCCCGTAGAGTTCCAGCCAGGGACACCGGATCCCCCTCGGTCCGGACCACCAGGTACTGGTACGCCCAGGTGACCTGGGTATGGGGTCGGTAATACTCCATGGCCGGGGCCTCAGCCAAGGATCTCCGCCGGACATTCCCGGCGACCCCCACCACGGTGTAGTAGTCGTCCGGGAAGAAGGCCTCGTCAAAGGACTCGGCACTCCCCCCCACCCCTCCGGCGAAGGAAAACCGTTTCCCAAGGGGATCCTCCCCGGGCCATAGATTCTCGGCCATGGCCTGGCTGACGATGGCCACGGGGGCCCCTCCAAGCCTGTCTCCTGAGTCAAACTCCCGGCCCTGGAGGAGGGGCACTCCATTAGCCTCGAAGTATCCTTCCCGGATGATGACCATCCCGGCCCAGTAGGCTTCCGTGGCCTCCTCGTCTAGGCCTTCGGGCAGGACGGACGTCTGAAAGCCGTTGTCCATGAGGGGTGGGGAATAGGTGGTGGATGCTGCAGTCACACCGGGGATAGTCCGGATCCGGTCAAGCAGGGCTCTGTAGAATCCGTCCACGGCCTCTGGGGTGTCGTAGCGGTCGGTGCTGGGATCCACGGTAGCCACCAGCACCGACTCGGCTTCGAAGCCACGATGAACTCCTGTGAGCCTTAGGAAGCTGGAGGTCAAAAGGGTGGCAGCCACCAACAGTACCACCGCCAGGCTGACCTGGAGGGTGACCAGGAGCTGCTGGGGCCGAAGGGCCCGCGATCCCGCAGATGACCCACGACCGCCGGAAAGGCCCCGGGCGAGGTTCGTCCGGGAGGCCCCGAGGGCCGGAAGGAAGCCGAAAGCCAGTCCGCTCAGGACCGTCACTACCCCTACGAAAAGGAGGGTCGCCGGGTTGATGGCCAACCCTTCCAGGTCCACGAAGTCCGGCGGAACCAGCTCCAACAGGGCCCGCTGGACACCCAAAGCCACCAGGATCCCCGCCCCTCCCGCCGAAAGGGAGAGGAGGAGGTTCTCCGAGAGGAGTTGCCGAAGGAGGCGGCCCTCACGGGCTCCCAAGGCCGAGCGGATGGCCAGCTCCCTTTCCCGAGACACCATACGGCTGAAAGCCAGGCCCGCAACGTTGGCACAGGCCACGAGGAGCACCAGTGCCGCCGCCCCGAAGAGGAAGGTGAGGAGGGTGTCAACGTCCCCCAGTAGCCCCTCCTTCAGGGGGATGAAGTGGATGTCGGAGTGGATATCCTCTCCCATTCCCGATTCCACGTCGATGGTATTGGCCAGGGTCCTCAAGCGAGACTCGGCTTCCTGGATATCGACGTTCGAACGAACCCTTCCCAGGCCCTGGAGGAAATGGAGCGTCCTTACGCCGGTGGGAAGACCCACCTGGGCCAAGAGCTCGTCCTCGCGGAGTGGGGTCCAGAACCATGTTTCCCGGAGGGGGAAAGAGAATCCCCGGGGCATGACGCCCACGATGGGGACCTCCTCTTCTCCCATAGGCATGGTTTCCTCAAGGACGTTGGGATCCCTTCCCATGAACTGGTCCCAGTACCGGTAGGAGAGGACCACGGCACGGGGCCCGCCCATCTGATCCTCCTCTGGGGTAAAGGTCCGTCCCATGAGGGGTTGGACTCCCATTACCGAAAAGAACTCTCGGGCCACCCCAGCCCCGTCCAAGGCTTCGGCACCCCCGTCCAACGGCACGGTGGTCTGGGTTTCGACGTAGGCCGTGAGGTCCACGTACCCGCCGGCATGCTCCCGGTAGTCACGGTAGTCGGGCCAGCTTAGGGATTGGGTTTTCCCTTCTTCCATGGTCCGAAGGACCTGTACCAGGCTTTCCGGCTCAGGGAAGGGGAGGGGCTGGAGAAGGACCTTGTCCACCACCGAAAAGCCGGCTCCGGTGGTCCCGATTCCCAGGGCCAACGTGCCGATGACGACTAGGCTGAAGAGAGGGGAGCCTCTCAGGGACCTCATGGCGTAGGCGAGGTCCGACCTCACGGATCTCCACATACTCTCCACCCCCTCGCGGCTTTTTTTCCTTGTTCGCCAGTTCACGACCCTGATCCGAATCCCACCCATTACGGCGTCTCTTCCGACGGCTATCGCCAGACGGAGGCTGCCCAGGAGACCCCGGTAACGGGGCTCAACGGCCTGGAGGCGCCAGAACACCAGGATCTCCGGGCCCCAGTCCCTACGGAATTTGGTCGGGTAGAAAAGCAGAAGGAGTCGAAGCATGGTCAACCGGCTGGCAGAATGCTCTTTCGGGCCACAGCCAGGTCCGATTCCAGCCGGGCAATCTCTGCCTCGAGCACCCGGCGTCCAAACGACGTGGCTCGGTAGAAGCGCCAGCGTGAGCTCACGGGGCCCTCCCGGTCCTTCGGCGGGTCGGTTTCTTCCACCCAGCCGTCCCGCTCCATTCGCTGGAAGGTCTCGTAGAGGGTTCCGGCCGGAAGCAGGATGCGTCCTTCGGTCCTCTCTTCCACCTGGTGCCGAACTCCGTAGGCGTGAGTTGGTCCCCTTACCAGGCTCAGAAGGATGTGGAAGTGGGCCGGCTTGAGAGGCAGCGCCGTTTCGATCCTCGGATCGTCGTGCATGTGTGACGTACCCTGTTGGTGGATGGTTCCGGATTATCGCCCATCGATTATCGGAATCCGATAATACCTTGAAACCGCCTTCGGATCAAGAGATCGGATTCCGGGAAATGGAGTCCTTCTTTTCGATCCGGGTCAGGCTGCACCCCCTGCCAGGGGGTGCAGCGCCCTCGATGCAACCCTCTCGGCGCTTGATCCGTCTCAAGGATGGTTGTAAGGTATCTTACACTTCTACATCCCTTTGCCAGGAGAGAAATCATGCCCCGTCCCCTCGGACTGTCTTCTCTCAAGATCCTCGCTGCCATCCGGGACGGAAGCGCATACGGCCTGGACATCATTGCCCATACCCGCCTCCCCTCCGGAACGGTCTATCCCACTCTGGGCCGGCTCCGGAGAAGCGGCCACGTAAGGGCCCGGTGGGAGGATCAGCGAACGGCTGACCGCGACGGTCGCTCCCGCCGGCGTTACTACGAGCTCAGCGGCGAGGGTGAAAGGGCTTTGGCCGAGGGTGCCGCACGGTTAGAAGAAGCCGTGGCCGTCATCAGTCTTCCAACGGGCAGGGCAGGGGCATGAAAGGAGACGCTCCCGGCTGGGGCAGTCTACTCCTGAGGGCCTGCTCGTTTCTGGTTCCCGGCGATCGTAGGGCAGAGTGGCTGGAGGAATGGACGGGGGAGTTGGAAGCCTTGAGGCATTCGGGCCTCCGGGCACGACGAGTGGGGTATCCCGGACGGGTGGCATTCCTGGCCGGCGCCCTCCCCCATGCGCTATGGACTCGAAGGGAAGAGTGGACGGTGGAAAGCATCGGACAGGATATCCGCTACGGTTTGAGGATCCTCAGGCGGGGCCCAGGCTTCAGCCTCGTGGCCATCTTCACCTTGGTTTTGGGGATAGGGGCCAACGGCGCAATTTTCTCCCTGGTGAACGGCCTCCTTCTGCGACCGGTTCCGGGAGTGGTGGAGCCGAATGAGCTTGTCCAGCTCGCTCGCAGCTACGACACGGCGCCCCGATGGGACAACTTCTCCTGGCCGGCTTTTGAACTCATCGGACGGGAGTCGGAATTCCTGACAGGTGTAGCAGGCTTCTCAGGCTCCAGCTTTTTGGTGGGCCGGGGGGAGAGCATCGAGCCCGTCCAGGGTGAATACGTCAGCGGTGGGTACTTCAATCTCCTGGGGCTGGTCCCGGCCCATGGGAGACTTCTTGGTCCCATGGACGAGGTGGCCCCTGGGGCCCATAACGTTGTTGTTCTCAGCCACGGTTTCTGGCAACGGCGCTTCGCCGGTGATCCCGGCGCAGTCGGCCAGGTCCTCCACATTGGGAATGTACCCTACGAGATCGTGGGCGTGGTTCCGGAAGGCTTCGTAGGTGTGGACGCCATGGGCTCTCCCCCGGAGATCTGGGTCTCGGCCCTCCAACGTCCGGGGTCCGGCGACTACGATCTGTTCAGCGAGTGGGGCGCGAGCTGGTTCTACGTTTTTGGGCGCCTGGGGCCAGAGGTGGAATACCGGGTCGCCGAGGCCTCCATGGACCGAGTGAGCCAGATCCTTCGGACCGCCTGGGAAGGACACGAAGACATCCGGGTCCTCATGGCTCCGGGCCTTGGCCTCACTCCGGAGGAGCGGGAGGAGGGAAGGCAGCTCACCCTCCTCCTGGGAGTGCTCGCCCTCCTCGTCCTCGTTCTGACCTGTGCCAACGTAGGGAACCTCTTTCTTGCTCGCTCCGCCGGCAGGGGGTTGGAGATGGGCGTGCGCCAGGCCTTGGGTGCCGGACGGGTCCGGCTGGCCCGGCAGGTCCTCACCGAGAGCGTCGCACTTGCTCTGGCAGCGGTCCTGGTGACAGCCCCCCTGCTGGCTTGGTCCGGGGGGGCCCTGAACGCCCTTCTCCCAATGGCCCTTCGGGTATCCTTGGCTCCCGACCTCAGAGTTTATCTCTTTCTGGTGTGTGTAGGAGTGGCGGCGGGAATGCTCTTCGGGTTCGCTCCGGCCCTTGGGTTGGCCCGGGGAGATCTGGCTCACGCGCTCCGGGAGGGAGGGAGCAGCGGAGGCCGCGGGAAGAGCCTCCTGCGGGATGGCTTGGTCGTGGGGCAGTTGGCCATCTCCCTGGGTTTGGTCACCGGTGCCGCCCTCCTCGGGAAGAGTGTCTTGAATGCGAACCGAGCCGATCCCGGATTTAACCCTGACAACCTCATTGTGGGATTCATCGACCTGGAAGCTACCGGCCGGCATGAAGGTGAAGAAGTGGTTCGGTTTCAGCAGCGCTTGCTCGAGGAGCTGGAGAGGGTCCCCGGCGTGACCGGAGCCTCCCTGGCCGGCCAGGCACCGATTCTGGGTGGCCATGCCCGCTCCACAGTAGCCGACCCGGATCGTCCCGACGATCCCGCTGGTCGCTTCGAGGCCGAGTATATCGTGGTAACACCAGGGTACTTCGAGACCATGGGGATTCCCCTCCTCCAGGGACGGGTCCTCCGGCCTCCGGCAGAAGAGCCGGAGCCGGTGGTGGTGGTTAACGAAGCCCTGGCGGGACGCTTCTGGCCCGACGAGAACGCGGTGGGGAAGATTCTGGTAAGGGGGGAAGCACGAATGCGCGTGGTGGGGGTCGTGGGGAACGTTCAGATGCGGTCCCTCAGGGCCCCGGCCAATCCCGGTGTGTACTATCCCTTCCACCAGGAGATTGACCCGGACCTTGTGGTTCAGGCGCGGGTCCAAGGGTCGCCGGCCGCCATAATTCCGGCCTTGAAGGGTGCGGTGACCACAGTGGACCCGGAAGTCCCGTTGACGCGGGTGACCGAGCTTCGTAGTGGTCTCTCCCGCTCCATGAGTGAGACACGGACCTTCGGCCTGGTGGTGGCGGTCTTCGCCGGCTTGGCCCTGGTTCTCTCGGTGGTGGGCTTGTACGGCCTCGTCTCCTACGGAGTGGCGCAGCGCAGGCGGGAGATGGGCATCCGCATTGCGCTGGGGGCCCCAGGTAGGAACCTGATCGGCCTCGTTTTGACCAGGGGCTTAGTCCTTTCGGGCATCGGATTGCTACTGGGCCTGGGGGTGGCCTTCGGGATAGGCAGGGCGCTGAAAGGCATCCTCTACGGCGTGGGCTCCTCCAACCTTCCCACCTTCGTTGGCTGCGGTGTCCTGCTCCTATTGGCCGGCACGGCGGCAGCCTGGCTCCCGGCACAGAGAGCCAGTCGGGTGGACGCGGTGGTGTCGCTGAGGGACTAGAAAGGGCTTGATAGCAGTCTAAGCCACTCTTGCTAATGTACAGGCCTGCCTCCGGCCGCTCCTCAAGTTGGCTCCGGCCCCGATAGCGACTACCTGCTTCCAAGTCGGCTGTTTCGTTCTCAAATGGAGCTGTTGGTGCATGGGTGAACCACCATGCTTGGACCTCTAGGTTATTTGCCCTCGCGCGTGAACTCGAAGCGCTGCGGGCGGCCGCCCTTGGCGAAGCCGATTGAGGCGGTCAGGGAATCCCCGGCTGAGAGCTCATACACGATGCGTTGTGGGGAGTCGTGGCGGGGATTTTCGAACACGGCGCGCGTGGCATCCAGCTCGGTGAGCACGAACTCGGTTGGCGGAACGCCGCCGGGCTGCGCGACATAGACCAACCCTCCGTTGCGCTCGACGATGCGCAGGTACTCGAACGCGACCATGGAGCCGCCCCTGACTGTGCGCGACACGCCGAGCATCGTGCCGCCCAACGGCGGGGTCCAACGCTCCTCGATCGACGACGAGCCTCTCGTTCCAACCCAAGCGTCGGCCAGCCAAGCCATGTCGGCAATCGTGGCCTTGGCCGGGGCGGGCAGCGCGATGTCCTGCGGATGGCGGTAAAGCGCCACTGAGGCCAACTGGACCGGGTCACCGACGACAACGTGCACCAGCAGCCCGTCGGGCGTGATCCGAAACTCCCTCCGGATAAGCGAGATGAGCGAATCGTCCGACAGACGCACGATCTCAATGTCGTACACTAGCGCTCCGTCCTTCCACTCGCCGCGGTAGCGCGTCGCCGTGCTCGTCCCAACCTCCTCAGTGGTCGAGCCGTCGAGCGCGATGGACTCTTCGCGGCGCCTATCGCCCATGCCGCGCACCATGACGACCGCATCCTCCTCGATGCGCAGCGCGAACCTCACGCTCATGGGGGGTTGCTGCTCCTCGCTGGGGCGGCCGTTGGTGCGGTCCTCGACATAGAGCCACTCGCCGCCGAACGCACGCAAGTCGTCGGCTTGAGCCGAGAGCGTACTAGGGGCAAACGCGGTGATGGCCGCGCCGAAGGCTGCGAGGAGTGCAAGCGCTGGTGCCGGCCAAGTGCGCAAGTGCATTCCGGAGTCCCCTTTCGATACGTGATCAACGAAGAGTAAGTGTCGGCGTGATCGAACACGCCGTCAACAAGCGGGTCATCGCGTAGCCCCAAGGCGCACGCCCGGGCGTCGGCGAGAGCGGATGAGGTGTGAATCACCCAAGGAACCATGGGAGTGGTGATTCGATCCCCCGACTTCCTCTGTGCCTCCTTTGGGCGTGGGTTGGTTCCAGATGTCGATACACCTCGGTAATGTCCTTCGGGGCGGAGAATGCCGTGGGAAGTCCGGGCTAGTCAGCGATAGAGATTCGAAGCCCCATCCTTCCTATATCTTCGATGAAACGATCTGGCTCGACGGCGGTCGCCTGGAACCAAAGGCCGGGTTTTTGGGCAGTGCCATCGAGGTACTGAAGCAGGCAAGCAACAACTTGCTGGGACTTCTCTGAGCTCATGGTTGACGGCCTCCTGCTGGATTCAAACCAGCGCGATCCCGGCGGCCAAGCCCAGTCCGATTTGGGACTGCTTCTATCTCGCTGGGGTGCCGATATCGGAAGCGGCCACGGCTCCACCCTGCGGCCATCCTTCCGATCATTCCCACATCGATCTTCGAGATGATCCCGGCCCGAGAAAAAAGCAGGTTTCCAAGATCCATAGCCACCGTCCCGAGCACTCCGGCGACGACTCCCGTCATGGCTAGGTCCATCGAGCCTCCCACTCGCCCATATCAGGTCCCGCGGGTCTTGTGACAGGTGAAGAGAGGATTGAGCGCCACCGTTTGGGAGCCGCCTATGTTTCTGATCGGTAGTGGTCTTGATCCTTGGCGGGCCGCAGGCCTTTGCTGAACACGGCCGATCTCGCTCTTCATGATTCACCCTCTCTGACCTCGATCCATTCCTCCAGGGTTGTGGTTGGAGCTCCGAGAAGCTGGTTCGCCTCGGTCGGGTCCCCATGTTGCTCTGTCGTGTCGAAATATGCGATGAGCCTAGCCACTCCAGCCAAGGAGGGATTTCCGGTGAGCCTCGCCACGAATCGGGCCTGCCAGGGCCTTAGGCGCCTGAGCTTGACCTCAGGAAAACAAGCTTGATGAAAGCTTCCAATCGCTTCCGGCAGGGTCATTCTCTTTGGCCCGTGAATAAAGAGCCGTTTTCCCAAGGAGCGATCATTCTCGTAAGAGGCTGCCACCATCCTTCCGAAATCAACCGCGGCGAAGAAATGGAGTCCCGGAGGCCTCTTTCCTTCGATGACCACAGCCCGTTCCGGCCGGACGAAGTTGGGCAGAACCTCCATGACCCAGGTTGGACAAAAGACGGTGTGCGGAACACCGGAGCGGCCGAGGAGGTCCTCGGCCCGCATCTTCACATCCACCACATCGAACCAACGGTTCTCCTGTCGAACCGAGGTTCCGGAAACGTAGGAGATCCGGCCTAGGCCCTCGGTATTTTCGGTTCGGGCCAGGTCGACAAGGTGTTCGACAGCTTTCAACTCCGCCTCCACGGGGAGGCTGACGTGTACCGCGTCACATCCCGCCAGTGCCTTTCCTAGGTCCGCGCGGCTGGTGGAATCCCCCTGGAGGACTTCCACGCCTACCCCGAAAATGCTTCGAACCTTTTCCTCACTTCGGACCAGGACTCGGACTCTACGGTTCCGTTCGAGGAAGGCCTGAACGACCGGCCTTCCGAGAGTGCCAGTGGCGCCCAGGATCAGGATTCGTTTGCCCATGGCTCGCTCCTCAACCTCATAAGGGCGTGAGTTCCTATGCCTTGGGTTCGGCAATCACGGCGAAGAACTGCCCGTTTAGGTCAAAAGGGTCTCCAGCCACATTCCCGAAGGTCTCCTCCACGCCCCATCCGGCATCCCTCAACTCAACCTCGAGGCCTACGGGGTCATAGCACTGGATCCAGTTGAAAAACTCCCGTTGGTGTCCCGCCTCGATGATCAGATATCTGTCCAGATAAGCCATTTCCGGCGAGTATTTGAATCGCTTGGTGAAGACGAAATGGGGATCGGGTGACCAGAACCCTCCCTCGGGGACATCTTCGTAGGTGGAGGACTCCTCGAGACTCTCAAATTGAGTTGAAGAAGAGACGTCCAGAACAAACCGTCCCCCTGGGGCCAACCAACTCCTCACCCGGTCCAGAAGGGACTTCCTACGGTCCGGCCCTAGCGGGCAGAAATCACCGAAGATGAGGAGAATCAGGTCGAAGGTGCCAGCGAGCTCAAGGCCAAGATAATCCCCATGTCGGTAGGTTACCGGAAGTCCGCGGGAGTCTGCCTCAGAGCGGGCGTATGCCAGCGAGTTCTCGGAAAAATCGACTCCCGTCACCGAGGCTCCCCGCTCCGCCAATGCGTTGGCATACAGTCCTGGGCCGCAACCCAGATCCAGGACGCGTTTGCCCTCTCCAAGGTTGAACCGAGCCGTCAGCCAGGCCACGGACCTTTGGATAAACGCGTGGCTCCGAGAGGCAAGGTCCTGGTCCGGATCGAGATGGAAAGCCAGCATTTGCCCGGCCAGGTGCGGATCGGTCCAGAGCTCTTCTGTGGTATAGACCGAAAACAGAGGAGGCCGGTGGGTATGCTCGGCCAGGATAGAATACATAGCGATACCTTCTCTTCGGTGTGGCATGGATTCCCGCCTTAAAGATAGACCCGGAGATCGATCCCTTCCGACTCCCCTATTCCCACCAGTTTCTCTCTGAGCTCAACCCAGTAGGGGTGTTCTTTGTCCAACACGATCCCTTCGACCGTCTCCTTTCTGTCAGGAAAGTGGGTTTCCAGGATAGCCTGCACGTTTCGCCAACTCCGCTCGGACCGGTCTTGAACGCTTAGACCGTAGACCCAGATCCTATCCGCTTTGCCAACCAGGGCCTCCAGCAGAGGAAAGACCTTCGTAATTCCGGGAATCACCGGACAGATCAACGCAGCGGTCCCGACACCGGATTCCTTGAGTTTTCGCAGGACCTCAATCCTCCGAGAGGTCTCCATCGTGTTGCCTTCAAAGAGCCTCATCACACCGTGGTCATCGAACGCCACAGATACGCTGACATTGGAGTCAACCATCTCCTTTAGGATGTCCCGATCCCTGAGGACCATGTCCGATTTGGTGAGAAGACTAGCTGAGAACCCTTTCTCACGAAGCAACTCCAACGCGGTTCTCGTCTGTCGAAGATCAGACTCACAGGGCTGATAAGGATCGGTGAAGTAGCCCAGGTAGATCTTTTGTGGCCGAACGTCCTGGAGCTCTTCGCGGAGTCGTTTCTCGAAATCCGGATGGACCAGGATCTCCTCACTCCAGTCGGTCTCTGCCTGGTTGAGCACGTAGCAATAGTGGCAGCGGTGCCCACATCCGACATAGGGATCGAGCTGATATTCGAAACCCGGCAGACTACAAAAAACCAGGAGCGGCCTTTCTGACGCAACGGAAATCCTTGGGACTTCGGTGGGGTTGCCCATGAAACCTTCCTCTCGGGTTGCCACTTATCTCCAAGCTCTCTAGTTCGGTTCTTCCCTGCCTTCGAGTTCCTCCCAGCGCTCAACCAGATTCACCCCTCCTCCGCGGAGTTGCACAAGGAAATCGTCGATTGCCGTCACCTCATGTGGCACGAAGGCTCCCCTGTCTTTGATCATGCCCCGTGCGAGCTGCCGACAAAGGGCCACTGGCGGGAGTGCCGTAGCGTATTCCTCACTGCAATGCATGGAGAGGAACCGTCGCATTCTGCGGCCATCCGTCTCGCCGACGAGTTCGAGTTCCAGGCCGATGTCGTTCGTCGTGTCATCACCCCTCCCCAACCATCGGAGAACCCGCAGAAAGGCCTGAGCACGCCTCTGTCTCGCTGCCAAGCCGAGCTTCATCCCAAACAGGAAGACCAGCCCTTGGAAGGAGTTCTCCATTCCTGACCAAACTGCTAAGTGCTCTGCTCCAATGGATTCCGGCACCCCGTGGAGATCAGCCGTGATCATCCCAGCGCCGAAGTAGACATTCTTGTCGAATGGAGCACCTACGAACCGTTTCCTCCCTCCCGAAGAGGCCTTGCACCACTTCTGTTCTCTCCACTGCATCGGTGGGACCTGGAGCATGAGGCTCACCCCACGTAGGGAGAGGGGCGAGAGACCCCCCAACCTTCCGCCCATCGTGAAGTGGACGTCCACGGATTCGACCCTATCGAACCGTCGGCCTTCGTTAATCGCCAGAAGCCCCGGGATGCCGGGGTTGACGCCGAGGGAGGTGACCAACGTGGCCCCCGTTGCTTTGGCCTTTTCGTCAAGTGCGAGAAGGCCCTCGACATACCCGACCGGTACCGCTGCAAGGTCAAGGAAGTGTATACCGCGGGAGATGGCGGTCTCGGGTAGCCTGAGGCCGGGCTCCAGAAGATCGACAAAGCAGTTGATCACGATGTCGATCTCGGCGAGACCGCTCGTGAGAGACTCGATATCGTTGACGTCGATCAGACGTGCTGAAGTGCCGAGCTCCTTCGCGAGCTTTTCAGCCTTCGCCAGGGTTCTGCCACCGATCAGAACATCGACAGCACTCTCTTGAGCAAGCAGTCGGCAGATCTCGGTACCTACAGATCCGTAGCCCCCAAAGACCAGTACTCTCAACTCGCCTCCTTCCTCCCGACAAGTCCGTCGAGGCTTGGAGTAGGTATTGAGGCTTTTTCAACCAGACTCCGGAATTCCCGGTCGAGGGTACTGAACTCGTCACCGCCGGCCGCGGCGTGGCCCGCGAGGGCAAGCTCGGCGAACTCCGTTTTGAGGAGCTTGCGAACCACGGCCACCGACACCCAGTTCGGCAATCGGAGCATGACCTTCAACCGCGTCGGGGCCAGCGGGAGACCCGACGCTCTGATCACTCGAAAGCCCTCGCGTTGGGCCTTCACCATCCGCAAGAGGAGGTCTCGTTCGCCTGCTAGTCGGTAGGGGTCGTTCCCAGTCTCGTTGAGGGCTCCTGTAATGGGCCCTACAAGGGCCCAGTGGGCTTTCAACCATGCGTCCATGTTCGGCTGAGCGTACGCGTCGATCCCGGCCTTTCCAAAGGCATTCAGGATCCTCCGGAGCCTCGGGGTGTCGGAACCGTCCACCTCGCCCATGGCGACCTCGAACGAGTGAGAATCTTTCTCGCCCGACGCCCACCGGACTACCGCTCCATCCCGGATGCCTCCCATCAGCCCGAAACCCAGGAGCACGCGTTCGGCACCCAGGGCCCGAACGAACTCGTCCGGCCCCGCCACATTGTTCATGAAAAACGCGATGGACGGTAGGCCATCGTTGGCCGCCAGGATCGGAAGGACATCCGCCACTTGCCCCTTCTGAAGGGTGACCACGACCAGGTCGTAGAAATCGGTAGTTCCCAGGCGCTCCACCACCGGCACCCGGGTCACCTGCCGGTCGGGGGTGCCCAGTCTCTCGAGGACGATTCCATGCTCACGGATATCAGCCAAGCGCTGGCCGCGAGCCAGGATCTCCACGTCCTGACCAGCCCGGTGAAGAAGGGCCGCGAAAACGCTTCCCTGAACGCCGGCGCCATAAACGAGGATCTTCATCGTCTATTCCTTTCCTCAACTCTCAGGTGCCTCAGCGGCCAGTTCCCGGAAGTAATCAGCCAACAGTCGAGCCCCTACCTGGGGTGCGGCCCCGTCGCCTGTCATGGCCTCCGTCATGAAAGCCAAGAGTTCTCCCTGATGCCGGTTGAAGATCCGGCTTAGGGAAACGAGACCACAAATCATCCAGACCGGCACAGAGGTGATTCGCTCCGGATTCCCGGCTGCTCTCAAGGCGAGTCGGGCAATCTCCCGATGTGTCAGAACCTCAGGTCCCCCGACATCGATCTCCTTCGAGTCACCCTCCACCGCGTCAACACAAACCTCTGCCAGGTCGGCGCCGTGGATTGGGTTGATCCGGTTGTTTCCATCGCCGAAGAGGTAAACCCTTCCTCTCTTCGCCATCTTCATGTACTCGCCCAGGTCGGAGAAGAAACCCGTTGGACGAATCACCGTATGGGAGAGCCCCGAGTGCCTGAGTGCCGAGGCGAAGTCTTCGTGAGCCTTGACGATGTCCAGGTGAAGGAGGCCGGGTCCGCGAAAGACCGATACGTAGATGAACTTCCCGACACCGGCCCTCTGGGCGGTCTCTAGGAGGTTTTTGTTGCCCTGATAGTCGACATCCTTGAAGGTCAGGTTTCCCTTTTGCTTCGTGATCCCCACGGAGGAAAAGACGATATCCATCCCATCGCAGGCGCCGTCGAGAGTCTCGGGGCGTGTGATCTCAGCCTGAAAGACCTCATCCAAGGAGTCGCGGATCGGATCAAGCTTCTTGGGTGACCGGGCCATGGCTCGGACGAAGTAGCCACGGCTCTTGAATTCCCGGGCCACGAATCCACCCAGATACCCGGTGGCACCGGCCACAAGTACTCGCTTCATGTCGGTGCTCATTCTTCCGTCTCCCAAGCTTCACGAATCGACGGATTCCGCGCCCAGAACAGCTGCCGGACGGGTTCTGGGACCCCATTCAGCGGACAGGCGAAGTTCATGCACTGCGAACAGAGGAATCTCTTGAGCGTCACGGCAAATGCCGCGGTGACGAGGAGGTATGCCGCCAGGAGAAACCAGGATCCCGCGGTTATGAAGAAACCGAGGGGGTATCCGAAGACGGCCGCGAGCCCCGCGAAGAACACGACGTTTTCACCCGTGGACATCGGTCCCGGTCGGTACTTCCAGAGTTTTGGTGCCCCGTAGTTCGCCCAGCATTGCAGGGTGGAGCCCTCCTCGGCGTAATGGGGGCAGTGGGAGCACATGACCCTGATCTCGATGAAACCGAAGAAAGAGATGATGATCCCGATCCAGATCAGTAACGGCACCACACCGATGGCTAGGGCGCCCGCTCCTCCAACAAGCAAGATCGGGAAGAAGATCAGGTAGAAGTGATAGAGGTCACCGGGGCCGAAATGACACTGGACGGAGTTGGACACTTTGCACCCTTCACACCCGGTGGCATCGCAGGTTGCGATGGGGACCGATGAATCCAGGAACTTCATGTTCGGTTCTCCCTTTGAACGAGACTGTGATTCCCCCCGGCCCGTACCTCGGGGCTTTCCCATACCGAATGCTCCACCAGACCGTGCGCACGGAGGAGAGCCGCCAACCCAATGCTCAACGCGCTGGGCGCGCCTTTCTGGTTTGGGTCATCTCTGACGACTTGGACCAGTAGATCGCCCTGCACCTTTGAGTGGCGGTAGATGGATACGAAGGGGGAGCCCCTTAGGTGGCTGGTAGCTTTCCGAACCTGATCCACGATTTCATCCAGGTCGCCACCGGCCATCCGCAAATGGAGCGTCTCGAGGATGTTCATGGCCTTCTCGCTCCGTAGAGTGCTTTGTACATCAATCCTTCCCGGAGGCGTCGGGGAAGCCTCGAAAGGTTTCTCATCTTCCTCGCCCCTGGCCCGACCAGGTACTGGGCCTTGGGTTTCGGTGTAGTCAGCGCCTCTGCAACCACCTTCGCCACCTCTTCAGGTGGGATCCCCGGCAGGTCCTTCACTTCCCGATCGAAGAACTCGAAGAGGGGTGAGTACAGCTCCAGGACGGCAGGGTCCGCGGCCTTCGCAACCCGCTCCCTTTCATCGAGGATTTTCTCGAGGACCGCCGTGTCCACCTTTCCGACCACCAGGTTGGAGACCGAGACCCCGAACGGGCGGAGCTCGAGTCGAAGCGAGTCGCTGATGGCTTGGACAGCGAACTTGGATGCGGCATAAACGCTCTTATCGGGGACGGCGAGGAGGCCGTGGCCGGAGCTCACGTTGACCAGCCGCCCCTGGGCCTTTCGCAGCAGTGGGATGAACGGTCGGGTGACGGCCAAGAGGCCGAGTACATTCACCTCGAACAACCTTCGGATCTCGGAATCCGGAATGATCTCCAAGGGCCCGTTCAGGGACAGCCCGGCATTGTTCACTAAACCGAACAGATTCCCTTCCGTTTCCTCTCCGACCCTGGCCGCTGCGCCGGCGACGGCATCACCGTCGGTCACGTCCAGCAGGAGTGGCGCAAGGGCGTCGGATGCTTCAGCCTTCAGCGCCAGACCGTCTTCAACCTTCCGCACGCCTGCAAATACTTGGTAGCCGGCGGCGTCGAGGCCCAGAGCCGTGGCTCGGCCGATTCCGGAAGAAGCCCCAGTGATCAGGACCGCCTTGTCTTGCTTCGTCATGACGCTGCCTTTCCGACGAGATTCGGGTTCTTTTCCTGTTGCCGACCCGTGGCTTCCGTCAGATAACGAATGGAGGAGTAGACACTCTCCGTCGAATCCCACGGGAAGTTGCTTCCGAACAGGATTTGTTCCGGGCCCACCAGGCTCCGGAGTGAGGGGAGAGTGACAGGGTTCGCGGCGCCCACAGTGTCGTAGCACAGGCCTTTGGCCAGATCCAGACCTCGATGGCGCTTCAAGGCCAGGTCCCGGAGGATTCGGCCCCATCGCAAACCGCCGTCTTTGGCGTAATGTGCTTTGCCCAACCGCTCGGCATGGAAGGGAACGACTCCCCCGGCGTGAGAGAGGACCCAGCGAATGCTCGGGTACCTGACCAGGACGTCGCGGTAGACCATTCGGGTATAGGCCCGAGCCAGGTCGACGGGATACTCCGCCCATGGGTAAAGGGGGGCGTTGACGTCCTCCCCCGGCACTGTGTTCGGGTGAAGCAGGACGCTGGTGTGGCGTCGGTGGAGCTCGGCCATGAGAGGATCGAACTCAGGATCCCCGACGTACCTACCCTGGACATTGGAATAGAGGATCACCCCGCCCATGCCCAGGGTGTCTGTGGCGTAGGCCAGTTCCTGGAGACTTCCCTCTGTGTCGGGGAAGGGGAGAACGGCAAGGGCCTCGAACCGCTCCGGGTACGATTGGACGATGGAAGCCGCATATTGATTGCATTCCCGGGCCAATTCTCGCGCCTTGGCGTCGTCCCCGAACCACACCCCCGGCGAGGAGATGGAAAGGGACGCCCTTTCGATTCCCAGGCGATCCATCATCTCCAAGGACCGCTGGGGAGACCACTCCGGAAATCCCTTGGTTTCCAAACCGGCGGTCTTCAACGCCGCTAGGTAGGCCGGCGGGATCAGATGGTGGTGCACGTCCGTCAAAGGCCGAGCAAGCGGGGTATCTTCCTGGTTGGACATGGTCATGGTCTCTAAGCCTCCTGAGTCGCCAAGGGCGGCTTGGCCGGCCCCAGACTGGGGAACAGGTCAAGCACGTTTTCCACTTCGATTTGCCGAAGCTGAGACGGGCCGAAACCGTCGTGAGTCAGGAGAGCGTTGATGGTCTGGGATGTTTGAACCGGAGGGGTCCAACCCCCATCGGTTCCGAATACGAGGCGATCTGCTCCGACGAACTCTTCGAGTGCGGTCAGGTGAGCCACACCCGGCGCCGCTGTGTCGTAGTAGAGGTTCTTCAGGATCCCGAGCCCCTGTTTCAGACCGTTCTGGGGGCTGGGCGGAGAAACCAGATCGCAGCCCAGATCCCCTGAATGCCGGGGGCGTTCACGCCCGAGGCCAGCGGCAATCCGGTGCCCCAAGTACGGTATCGTCCCACCGCCGTGGGCCAGGATGTATCGGATGTTCGGGTACCGGGCTAGCCGTCCGCTGTAGAGCAGATCGATGACGGCCCTGGTGGTATGAATGGGCCACTCCAGCAACGGGCTGAAGAGATCGTAGCGACGATCCTGGGTCGGATCATCATGAGGGTGGATGAAGACGATGGCCGAACGGCGATGGAGCTCCGCGAAAAGCTCTTCGTACTCCGGATCGCCGAGATAGCGCCCCTCGGTATCGCTCAGCAGGACCACCCCGTCGTGCTTCAGCTCATCCAGAGCGTACTCCATCTCGGCCAAGGCTCCCTCCACATCCGGCAGAGGCAAGAAAGCCAGAGATCCGAACCGCCCAGGAGAGTCTGCCATCATCCGAGCCTGGAACTCGTTGCAGAGGCGACTCAACCGTCTGGCGAAGGCCGCGTCGCCGAACCACACCCCGGGCGATGAAAGAGAGGTGACGGCCGTCCGGACTCCGGTCCTATCCAGATGCTTGAGAGCCTTCTGCGGTGTCCAATCCGGGAACGGAACGTAGGTCGATCCGGTGATCCCCAACTCTGCCAACGCCTCCACGTAGGGCTCAGGAATGATGTGGTAGTGCAGGTCGATACGGTGGTTCTTCCGATTCATGGCTTCCCCCTTTTTGAACCGTCCTCTTAGCCAAGAGTATGCCATAATCCCAAACCGTTTAGTGACAACGAGTTAGGTGAAATCCCGTCCTGGTAGTTGTGATTATTGATAAAAGCTGTTGCGGTATTTAACAAAATGGAGCAGCTTTACGAATAACCACAAGAAGATGACTCAGGTGAAAACCATGGTCGACGAGAACGAATTCTTCCGGGAAGCGACACTCCGCATCTGCGGGAACCTCCGCATCGAAGAGGGCCTCCACGCCTGCTATGAATACATCTCACGACACATCCCTGCCGACCGCCTCTACCTGGAGCGAAACGAACCGGATCTGGGGGCTATGCGGCTCATGGTCAGGGCCGATGCAGGAGGGGGTGAGAGGATGGACATGCTCCTCCCCTATTCGGAAGAGGCCAGGGGGGCCATGGAGGAGATGGCTGATGTGTGGAGGGCCGGCCACCTCCCTCCCGTCCTGGTCATCAACAACTCACAGGAAGAGCCCGTCACGCGCGGCATTCTCGCAGCCCTTGGTGAGCCGGTGTCGTCGGCCATGAGTCTTCCCCTGATCATCGAGGACCGAGTTGCAGGTGCACTCGCCGTGATCGCGGAAGGCGACGAACGATACAACCCAGACCATGCTCGGCTCTATGCCACGCTCAAGGAACCCTTCTTCGTAGCCATGGCCAACACCATGGAGCACGAGGAGGTCGTGCGCCTGAAGAACCGCTTGGCCGAGGAAAACCGGTACTTGAACCGGGAGCTACTACGGGTCTCAGGGGACGAGATCGTGGGTGCCGATTTCGGGCTTCGGGATGTGATGAAACAGGTCCGGCATGTTGCTCCAACCGAGAGCCCGGTGCTGTTGACCGGGGAGACGGGTGTTGGGAAGGACGTAATCGCCAATGCCATCCACCTCGGCTCCCAGAGAAAGGATGGGCCGTTCATTCCCGTGAACTGCGGTGCGATTCCCGACTCCCTTATCGACAGCGAGCTCTTCGGCCACGAGAAAGGTGCGTTCACCGGGGCTTTGGCCCGGAAGCGCGGTCGGTTTGAGCGAGCCAACGGAGGGACCATCCTCCTGGACGAGATCGGCGAGATGCCTTTGGACGCTCAGGTTCGGTTGCTCCGGGTGTTACAGCACCGAGAGGTGGAACGGGTGGGAGGGACGGAACGCATCCCCGTCGATATCCGTGTGATCGCGGCTACCAACCAGGACCTGGCCGGCCTGGTCGAAAGTGGCCGCTTCAGGGAGGACCTCTGGTTTCGGTTGAACGTCTTCCCGATCCTGGTGCCACCGTTGAGGGAGCGTACCTCCGACATCCCGGCACTCGTCCAGCACTTCATCGAAAGAAAGGCCGAGGAGTTGAAGGTGGGCGAGACGCCGCGATTGGTCCCGGGGTCTATTGAATCACTGATGGCCTATGGTTGGCCCGGAAACGTGCGTGAGTTGGAGAACGTGGTGGAGCGAGCCATGATCCTCCATCGCGGCGAGTCGCTTCGGTTCGACGGCCTTGGCGGCTCGTTCTCCAGACTGCCCCCACTCGGTGGGTCGGGAGCCGTTGAAAGCCAGGACCTTGATGACCTGGAATTGGACGCCGTCACCGCGAACCACATCCGAAGAGTACTCCGCATCACCGGAGGGAAAATCCACGGACCGGGGGGAGCCGGAGAGCTCCTGGGAGTGAACCCCAATACGCTCCGGTACCGGATGAAGAAGCTGGGGATCCCTTTCCGGAAGGACCGGGAATAGGGCCGACCCGCCCCGGACGCCACAACCCCGGCTGCTTGGTCTCTCCACCTAGGTATGGACCCGGAGATCGGTTCCTTGGGCCTCCGCCTGCACTTCCCGAACCGAGAGAACAATTTTGTAGAGAATGGTGAGTACCAAAGCACCGAAGGAGTAGAGGCCGACACCGATGAATATCTCGGTGAGGGAGGGGAAATACCCCGGAACGCGCCCAAGTGGGGTGGGCACAAATCCGCCCGTCAGCATGCCGGCACCTTTGTCCAGCCAAATGGCCACAAACACCATCCCGCAGATCAACGGGAGGATCCGGAAGTCGTTCCTGATGCTCGGCTTTAATAAGAGGATGGCTGCCACGACGGAAAGTACGATAGAAAGCCACATGAAGGGGAAGATGGCACTGCCCTGTCCATCAAGACCGAAGAAGAGGTATTCGAGATGGACTGTATGATGCTCCATTCCGCTGTAGGCCACGGTGAAGATCTCGGCGCCGAAGAGGAATAGGTTTACGACCAAGGCATAGGTGACGATCTGCGCCAGTTTCCGGATGGCTTCATCCCCAGGATCGAACCGGCTCACCCGTCGGACCACGAAGCTCAAGAGGATGAGAAGTGCCGGCCCTGACGCAAACGCGGAGGCCAAGAACCGGGGGGCGAGGACCGCCGTGAACCAGAACGGGCGCGCCGGGAGTCCGGCGTAGAGGAAGGCTGTAACGGTGTGGATGCTCACGGCCCATGGGATGGAGAGGATCACCAAACCCCGTAGCCACCCTGGCGGCGAGGTGGAAGTGCGTTCCGCCTCCAAGGTTTTCCAGCCGATAACAAGGTTCAGGAGGAGATAGCCGGAGAGGGCTATCGTGTCCCAGAAGAGCATCGAGTTGAGGCGAGGGTGTAGGAATAGGTTGATCACCCGGCTTGGTTGACCCAGGTCCACCAAAACGAAGAGGGGACAGAGGAGTACGGCGGGAACCGCCAGGAATTCTCCCAGAATGGTGATCCGTCCGAAGACCTTGAAGTCATGGAGATAGTAGGGGAGGACCACCATGACCGCAGAGGCCGCCACCCCTACCAGGAATGTGAGCTGAGCGATATAGAAACCCCACGGGACGTCCTGACTCATGGCGGTGATGGTGAGCCCCTGCCTGAGTTGGAGCGTGAACAGGAAGACCGCCATGGAGCTCAGGGCGAAAAGGAACAGGAGCCAGAGATGATAGCGGGTGCTTCCCTGGAAGGCTTTTTCGATCATCTCTCTGCCCCCCCTTCACCTCCGATCCCCGTGAAAAGGAGATCAAGGAAGTCACGGGCCTCGTCCATCAGGGGTTCCAGAGCCCCTTCCGAGAGGGCGGGACCCCCCTCTCGGCCCGGCTCCGATGGGCCGTCCGTCTTTAGTCCTCCTAGCCAGTTCAGGCTCGAGGTGAGGTAGAAAGAGAAGATGGCTTTTGTGGTTAGTGCGGGATCGGCATCGCTTCTGATCTCCCCACGTTCCTTCGCATCTTCCAACAGCCCCGTGATGCGCCGGCTCACGTCGGCGTCAAGGGCCCTCAGGCGGTCCAATTCCGGGCGCTGGCTGAGCACCATCTGTCGGAGGAGGACCCTGGAGAGAGAAGGTCGCCGGGTCCAACCCAGATAAGCCTCTCGAACAAGGTGAAGAAGCTGGCCCCGGATTGGCGCACCTTCCGGAAGAGAACTCCAGGAGCGTCGATCGTTCTCGGCCAGGTCGTCGATTAGGCATTCCACGAGGAGGCTCTCTTTGTCATTGAAGTGGAGGTGGACCGTGCCCACGCCCACTCCTGCCTTCGATGCGATGGCCCTGATGGTAGTAGCCTCGAACCCCTGTGATTCAAACAAAGAATAGGCTGCGGTCTGAATCGCGTCCCGAGTCTCTCGCTTCTGGTGGTCCCGTCTGGTCCCGCTCCGGGTTCCGTCACCTCTCCTGGAATCCGCCATACCAGTACCCCGTGGAACAATGAACATGTTCAGTTAATGAACATGTTCATTATACTTGATTGTGCCGTAGGTGGAAAGTGGTCTGGACGTCAACGACGGCAGACCGCTCGTATCGACAAATCTTTAGTATTGCATCACATATTATGTTGTACATATTATGTGATGCCTATGCCTTCAACGGGAACACGAAAGAAATGACGCTTGAGCGTGAATGGATGCGGGGAGCGGCGCCCTTGGCCGTTCTCACCCTTTTGGACCGCCGGGAGATGTACGGCTACGAACTGGTAGAGGCCCTGGATCGAGCTTCAAAAGGGATCTTGGCCATGGGTCAATCTACCGTCTATCCCCTCCTCTATAACCTCGAGGGTCGGGGCCACGTCACGACCTCTTGGCGCACCTCGGAGAGCGGCAGGCGACGGAAGTACTACCGCATCACCCCCGAGGGAGTCCGGTGGCTGGAGGGCCAGCGTTCCCAGTGGACCAAGCTGGTGACGGCCATGGGGTGCCTCGGCCTGGTGAAGCATCCAGCGGCGCCGGACGGATGAGGAACGCTAAGGGGCGGGGGCCCGGCCTTGGAAAAGGACCACAGCTCCCGGCGGAGATCGAATCGGTGATCCACCGCGTCCTGGCGGCGGCAGGTTTGGATTTCCTGGACGGGCAGGCTGAGGTGGAGGAAGAACTCAGAGCCCACTTCGAGGACGGCCTAGCCGGTGGGAAATCCGCCGAGGAGCTCTTGAATCGCTTCGGGAACCCGGAGGAGGTAGGACGCAGGATCGCGAGGACGCGGCCCGGTGCCGCAGCTCGGAACCGCGGAGTGCATCGGAGGTGGTGGATGTCGGCTAACGAATGGTGGACCGAACTGACCAAAGCAGCGAGTAGGCTACGACGAGCCCCGGGTTTCTCGCTGGTGGTGATTCTGACGCTGGGACTGGGGGTGGGTGCAAACACGGCCATCTTCACCGTTCTGAATGCCGTGATCCTTGAAGAGCTGCCCTACGCCGAGCCCCACCGATTGGTAAGGGTTTACGAGACCAACGAAGAACAGCCGGGTTGGAAGGGGTTTCTACGGGCCCCGATGTTCCGGGAATTCCGGGAATGGGAAGAGGTGTTCGAATCGATGGCCGCCATCTATACCTACCGAGAAGTCGGCGCGGACCTCACAGATGGCGAGGTGCCGGTCAGGGTGACGGTGCTGCGTGTTACCGCAGGATACTTCGAGGCTCTCGGGGTGACGCCCCATCCGGGCCGCGCCTTCTTGGAAGAGGAGAGCTTCGGGCCCGGGGAGGCCGGGAGTACCCGGGGCGTCATCACACCGGTCGCCATCATCAGCGAACGCCTGTGGCGGGACCACTACGGTGGCGGCCAGGACATCGTCGGGCGAGTAATTCAGCTTGATGGAGCCTCGTTCGAGGTCGTGGGGGTCCTGCCGCCGGGCTTCACGAACCCTTTCGGACCCCAGGGCGATATCTGGATACCGCAAGACGCCCGGCTGGGTGGATCGAACAGTTGGAGGAATTCCTACCTTTCGGCCGTGGCTCGCCTTCGGGACGGCGTCACGCTGGAGGCCGCCAGGCAGCGGGTGCGAACACTGGCTACCGCCCTCACCGAAGAGCAACCTGAAGCAGACGGGAACTTCCCCTATCTCCTCGCCTTGCAGAACGACGTGGTAGGTGAAACACGAGCCCGGATGCTTTGGATCCTGGCCGCAGCCGCAGCACTGGTGCTCATCACAGCCTGCGTGAACGTCGCGAACCTCCTCATCGCCAGGGGACTCGGTCAGGATCGGCAGCTTGCCCTTCGCTCTGCCCTCGGCTCGGGTCGACTGCGTCTAATCGCCGGAATCCTTACCGAGAATGGGATTCTTGCGGTCCTGGGCGGAGGGCTGGGAATCGGGATGGGCTGGCTGGTTCTAAACGGTCTGGTAACCGCTGTTCCCAACGCGCTGCCGTCAGGGGTGGAGTTGGAGATGGGAGGACGGGTATTCGCCTTTGCTTTGGGGCTCACCGCCGCGGCCCTGCTGATATTCGGGCTCACCCCAGCGGTGCGTATGTCCCGAACCTCACCCGCCGAGGTCCTTCGCTCCGGCGACCGGGCCAGCACGACTGGCCGGGCCGCCAAACGCCTCCGGGAGGGGTTGGTCGTGGCACAGGTGGCCGCAGCCCTCGTTCTCGTAGCCAGTGCGACCCTCTTGGCTCGTTCTTTCGGCGTCCTTACAAACGTACCCCTTGGGGTGGATCCGGAGGGCGTCCTCACTTTCGAGGTGCACCTACCGACGGCCAGGTATCCGGACGGACCGACGCGGCACGCGTTCCATGAGGCTTTTCACGAGCGCCTTCGGGACCTGCCAGGCGTTGAGGTGGTGGGCGCCGTCTCGTGGCTTCCGGTGAACGGCCGGTACCATGAGTGGGGGTTCGGCTGGAATTCCGCCGAGGCACGGGCCGACCCGGAGGCCTGGAGCCAGAGTGAAGTCCGTATCATCGCCGGAGACTACTTCGGCGCCATGGGCATCGACCTCCTGCGTGGCCGGAGGCCGTCAGAGGTGGACTTCGGAGCGGAGCCTGTACTGTGGGTAAACGAACGGATCCAGGAGCAGGTTTTCGGAGAGACTGAGGCTCTTGGGAAGCAGGTTTGGATGAACGGGGCGGTGCGCCGCGTGGTGGGAGTGGTAGAAGAGATCCCGTGGAACGCCGGTGGTGACCACCTCCCTCGGCTCTATCTTCCCCACGCCCAGTACAACGACGACCGCAATTGGGCCCTCATCCAGACGATTCGGAGCCGGAGGGATCTCAATAGCCTCCAGGCGGACATCCGGCGTGAGCTTGCCGGGATGGACCCCCAACTCATCTTGTACAGACCCGCCAGCTATTCATCGGTCCTGAGTACACTGCGAGCGCAGGACCGGTTTGCCACGCTGCTTATGGGCGGTTTTGCAGGCCTGGCGATGCTCCTTTCTCTCCTGGGCACCTACGGTGTCCTTGCCGGAACGGTTGCGAACCGGACCAGGGAGATCGGTATAAGGATGGCTCTCGGCGCCGATGCCCGCAGCGTTCGAGGAATGGTGTTGCGCTACGCCGCGGCCATCACCTTAGGGGGGGTCCTCCTCGGCCTTGCCGGTGTATGGCTGGCGGGGCGGTGGGTCGAAGCGCTCCTGTTCGGAGTAGAAGCAGGCGACCCGCTAGCCCTGGTGACGGCGGTGTCAGTGTTTGTGCTGGTGGGGCTCATCTCCGGGTGGATCCCTGCTCGAAGGGCCACCCGTGTGGACACCGTGGAGGCACTGGCGGCGGAATAGGGCACCTGGAAGGGTGTTGGGAAACGGGGGGCCGCACCCCCCGTTTCCCAACACCCTTTTAGCTCTCCGCCACTTCACTCCGACCTCAGCGCAAGGAGTGGATCCGTCCGGGCCGCACGAAACGCCGGCACCAGACAGGCGACCAGGGACGCTCCAGAAAGGAGGGATACAGCCAAGATCAGTGTGGTTGGATCGTGGGGCCCCACGCCGAAAAGAAAACCCTCCAGTAGGCCCGTCAGGAGGAACACACCCACCAATCCCAGGCCAACCCCGAAGAGGGTCAGTCGGAATCCGTGGGCCGCCACCCGTCCCACGATGCGACTCGATTCCGCGCCCAGGGCGCGACGAATGCCCATCTCCCGGGTCCGCCGGGTCACTGCGTAGGCCATCACCCCGTAAATCCCGACCACTGAAAGGAGGGCAGAGAGGAGGCCGAACGCTCCCACCAGGAACGCCTGAAACCGTGGACCGGCCACGGCCCTTCCCAGCCGAGCCTCCAAGGGCATGAGGCTGAAGAGTGTCACGTCGGGGTCCATATCCGCCAGAATCCGCTGGATCGGGAGGGCCAGGACGCCCGGATCCCCCTCAACCTTCAGGGCCACATCCAAACCGCCCCGATAGGAGTAGTAAGGAAAGAACACTGTCGGTACATCCCGTTCGGCGCCCCGGTGTCGCACGTCGGCCACCACGCCTACCACGGTCCACCACTCGTCTTCACCGGTGTTGATTCGGCGCCCGATGGGGCTCTCCCCGGCAAGGTGCCGCCGGCCGAGGCTCTCGGTGACCACGACCTCCTTGGCATCGGACCAAACCCACTCAGCCCGAAAAGGCCTCCCCTCGAGAAGGTCCATGCCCAATACATCGAAGTATGTTGGGGTCACCTCCTTTTGCTCCACCCGGACCTCCTGACCCGGGGCCGGAGAATGCCCCTCCATCTCGATATCACCCCAGTGAAACTGCCCACCGGCCGGAAGATAGATGGTCATGCCGGCCTCTCGAACACCCGGAAGGGACAGCACCCGATCATTCAGCTCCTGGTAGAACGCCCTCCTGGCGCTGGCCTCAGCGTATTCGTCCCCGGGTAGGGAAGTCTCGAATGTGAGAACCGACACGGGGTCGAACCCGGTTTCCTCGTTCAGGAGGGCGGCGAAGCTTCGGATCAGGAGGCTCCCGCTCACCAGGAGCACCAGAGCCAGGCCGAGCTGAACGACCACCAGCCCGTCGCGGAGGCGCCTTTCAACCGATCCCCAGGAGGACCACCGGAATCCGGGTATGAGGCGGGTCCCGGACCGGAGGCGCACCGCGTGTAGTGCCGGCACAAGCCCCACGGCGAGGCCCACCACCACAGCTACCGCCCCGGTAAAAACCAGCACCGCTCCGTCCAATCGGACCGAGGCCTTCCTGGGCACGGCCTCCGGAGCAAAGCCCGGTACCGCATTCACGATGATCCATGTCAGGCCAAGGCCCAGAACCGCCCCGAGGATGCTTACAAGGACACTTTCTGTGAGAAGAAGGCGGGCCAGCCGGCCTGGGCCAGCGCCCAAGGCCGCTCTGAGGCCGTGCTCCTGTTCCTTTCTGGTGGCCCGCGTGAGAGCGAGATTCATCACGTTGACGCAGGCAATCAGCAGGAGTGTGGACACGGCGCAAAAAAGGAGAGCCAGGGCAGGGCGTACCTCTCCAACCAAGGAACTTTGAAGAGGGGTCACGGAGGGACGCATCTCCCAATCCGGGCCTCCTGTGCGGATCAGGCCCACCCGCTGGGATGCCAGCGCCCCATCAACCTGACGCTCGTCGGGGCCCGGCACGACCCGTCCCACGACCTCGTAATTCGTGGACCCGAGTCCGCGGCTCGCGTGGCTCAACGAGATCCACAGATCCACAGTCTCGGACGGGAAGCCGAAGTTTGGTGGCATGACACCGACCACGGTGTACGGGATCCCGTTGACCGTGGCTTGAACTCCGTCCAAATCCCGCCTTGACCCTAGGCGATCTTGCCAGAGGCGGTAGCTCAAGAGGACGGCTCCCCGGGTGTCAGGTTGATCCTCTTCCTCCGATGTCCACCGGCCGACCAAAGGTGGGATCCCCAGTACTTGGAAGAGGCTGGCCGACGCCAGGACCCCGCCCAGTCGCTGCGTCCCGCCCTCCTCACCGAGGCTCACGTCATAGCTCCAGGTGGCGTCGAACGCCCCGAGACCCCAGAAGGGCCTGTGGTCATTGCCGGCCCCCGGCCCCCGCCGCGTCCGGACCACGCCGCGGGCAAGGGATTCATACGCGGGAAAGGTGATACTGCGGCGGTAGTGGCGCCTCATCCGGTCGTCCCACGACGACGCCTCCTCCAGTGTGGCTTGGCTCGAAGGTGTAAATTCCAGGCTAACCAGGCGGCCCGGATCCGGATACGGAAGGGGCCGAAGGAGGATGCCGTAAACCACGGCGAATATCCCAGAGGTCGCTCCAATAGCCAGACCCAGAGTCCCCAGGGTGGCGAGACTCCACCCCGGCTCCCGCTTCATACCCCGGAATCCGAAGCGTATATCGAAGGCCAGGTCTCGCATCCATGAGGTGCGGGAAGCGCGATCCAGTCGACTCCCTGGAGTGGGACGCCCTGGGCCGTTGAACACCGGAACACGACGGGATCCCACATACCGGAATCCGACCCTCAGCGCCTCGACCCAATACCAGATCGCCGCCCTTCTTCGGCTCTTCCTCGCCCGCTCCGTGTACTCCTCGAAGAGGTCCCCTCGAACGGAATCTCCCCGGTATCCCTCCGGAAGAAGGACGGTGAGCAGAGTTTCCGCCAGACGCGGAGGCCTCATGTCTCGACCTCAGCGTCCAGAACCGGACCCAAATCCTCCCAGAATATCCGCAGGGTGTTCCGGACCTCCCGAAGGGCGACGGCCCCTTCCTCCGTCACGGCCAGGTATCGCTTTGGGTGACCACTCCGTCCCGGCTCCCGCTCCCCCTGGGTGGATTCCAGAAACCCCTTTTCCTCGAGTCGGTCCAGGGTTACATAAACCGATCCTCGGGAGACGGACCGCCCCAAGCCTTCCTCCAGCGCTTCTCTCACCAGAGGGGGGTAGGCTCCCTTCCCGACTCGGAGGATCGCCAGAAGAACGACCTGCTCGAACGTACCCAGTAGCCCGCTGCGATTTCCCATGCTGACACTGTAAGCATGGGAAGGAAAAAGGACAAGGGAAACGGGACGGGGTCCCCTTCGGAGCCGAATGGGGATATGGTCGCTTGACTAATGGTCATTCGACAACTACCGTCAGTATCGTCGAGTTCCGGATGATCTACCTCCCGGGCGACCGGGTTACCACCGAGAGCAACCCATGACGCACGACGACCGCGACGGCTACGATTTCCTACCCATGAACCCTCGAGACTACCTCGTCCTCTTCTCCCTGCTCAACGGGGACCGGCATGGCTACGGCATCGTCAAAGAGATCGAGGCGAGTTCCGGAGGGACCGTCCGCATGGATCCCTCCAACCTGCACCGGAGCCTC
This sequence comes from Longimicrobiales bacterium, assembly GCA_028278645.1. Classification (GTDB taxonomy): domain Bacteria; phylum Gemmatimonadota; class Gemmatimonadetes; order Longimicrobiales; family Gaopeijiaceae; genus JABDNZ01. The sequence goes on from JANQDZ010000040.1 coordinate 62,341, forward strand.
AAACGTTTGATCCGCGATGGACTGGTCGAGGATGCCAGATTAGACGAGGAGGCGGGTTCGCAGAGCCGCCGTCGTTACTACCGAATCACGGCATTCGGTGTTCGTGTGGTCCGAGCCGAAGCCACCCGTTTAGCGGAGCTTACGCGTCTGGCCGAACAGCGGGCGGTGATCGGATCGTGAGCGCTCCGAGTGGAGAGGGTCCCCGACCTGGGAGGAAAGAGGGAAGTGACCGGCTCTTGATCCGGATCTCGGCCCGATTCTACAGCACCCTGGTCCTCCTGCTGCCTCCTAGTCTGCGTTCCGGCTCCGAGGAAGAGCTGGTGGACACCTTTGTGGACCTCTGCCGCGACGCCAGGCGTGATCGGGGCGTGATCGGAATCGCAGGGATGTGGTGGCGCGCGGTCGTGGCAGTACTCGGTGACGCAATTGGCGCCCGCCGAGAGGAAAGGCGGCATTCCCACTCCGCCCCTCGCCCCGAGCGTTCAGTTGCGTCGGCGCTCGAAACCTCGTGCTACCAGCTACGCCAAGCTGTGCGGACGCTCGCCCGGCACCGGGGTTTTTCGACCACGGTAATCTTGATCCTCGCGATAGGAATCGGCGCGACCACGACGATCTTCTCCGTAGTAGACGGTCTCGTGCTCAAAGGAATCGACGCCCCGGAGGCGGACCGACTCGTATACTTCGACCAAGGCTCGCACACCGTACCCGAATACCTCGAATGGAAAAGCTCCGTCCTCACCGTCGAGACCCTCGTCGGCATCCACGCCGAGAGTCGAGACCTCTCAGGCATCGGGAATCCCGAGCGGGTCAGAGTCAGTTCAGTGACGCCGGAGTACTTCAGCCTACTGGGCACAGCCCCGCACCACGGTAGGCTCGTCGACCAATCGGATATTGACCTTGAACGCAAGGTTGCCGTGCTCGCCTATCATCTCTGGGCTGGGCGCTTCGGCGCTGATTCGGCCGTGGTCGGGCGGGTGGCACGGCTCAACGGGGAGCCTCACGAGATCATCGGGGTGATGCGCCCGGGTTTTCGGCCCCCGGTTCGGCTCAACGTTGGAAACGTGGACATCTGGACGCCGCTGATCCTCGCGCCAGAGCAGTTGAGCGACGCGTACTCCTCATACCTTCGGGTTTTCGGAAAACTCCAGGACGGCGCCACGATCACCGGGGTGCAAGGAGAGGTCGATCGATCGATCATAGAATTGGAGGCCCGCTACCCCGAGGAGTACGCCACTTACGGTAGCCGGGGACGCTTCGTCCCAATCTCAACGCTACACCGGGCCGAGGTCGTCACGCATCAGGCCCCGGTTCTCACACTCTTCGGGGCCGTGAGCTTCATGCTTCTCATCGCCTGCACCACCGTGGCGAGCCTCTTCCTAGCATGGGTTCGCGAGAGGGCGCCCGAGGTCCGGCTCCGAGTGGCGCTGGGAGCTTCGCGCAGGTGGCTGGTCTCCCAGCTCCTCACCGAGAGTGTTCTCCTCTCAGGCATCGGCGGTTTCATCGGTGTCGGACTTGCCTACGTGGGTGTGAGTGCTCTGGTGGGCGCAGTCGCCGTCGATCTCCCCGGCATAGCGACGCCCCAGGTCGACGGCCGTGTGCTGTTCTTCGCGACGCTCCTAGTCACGGCGACCGGCGTTGGATTCGGCTTCGTGCCGGCGGCTCTCAGCGCGCGGCTAGGGATGGGTCCGGTGTCCGGGAGGATCGGGACCCGCGTGGTAGGCACGGGCGCGCGCTTCGGCACGGCCCTCGTAACCACAGAAGTTGCCCTCTCGCTCGTTCTGCTCATTGGCGCCGGCCTCCTCTTCCGGAGCCTCTTCGGCCTAATGAGCGTCGATCCCGGCTTCGAGCCGGAAGGCGCCTACGCTGTAAACCTCGGGATCGAGGCGGGGCACCCAGACATCGAACAGCGACGACAGTTCAGCCAACGGCTCCTCGAACGGTTTGCGGAGATGCCTCAGATCCGATCCGCCGCAGCGAGCGCAATCGTACCTTTTATGGAATCCGGCTTCTGTTGTCGGAGGGCGACGCTCGTTCGCGAGGAGGTTGGAGACTCGGTGCGGGTCGCGTTCCACCCAGTCACCCCGGGCTTTTTGGAGACCCTCCGAGCCCCCCTTCGTCAGGGTGCAGACCTACCGGGCACGGCAGCATCTGATGGGGTGGTACCGCTCGTCGCAACCGTTTCAACCGCATCCCGGCTCTTTCCCGCCGGGGACGCCCTCGGCAACACCCTTTCAGTTCGGATCGATGGAGGGGTCGTGGGGCATATCGTCGGTGTGGTCGAGGACTTCAAGTTTTTTTCCCTTGAGAGAGACGGGTTCACGGTCTTTGCCCCCTTCGACCCGTACGGGCTCCTTTATGGGCACCAGCAGTACGTGCTCCGTACGGAGGGTGAGAATGAAGCGCTTGCCGGTGCCATCAAGGAGGCCATCCAATCGATTGATCCGGCACTCCCTGTTCCGCAGATAGCCTCCCTCGCCGAGCAGGTGGACCTTTCGCTCCTGGAGAGCCGTCTCCTCACGGGGGCCTTCACGGCATTCGCGACATTCGCCTTGATTCTCGCCCTGGGAGGAATCTACGGGACCACGGCCTACACGGTGGCGCGGAGGAAACAGGAGCTTGGCGTACGGCTAGCACTCGGGGCTGACCCCAGAAGGCTCGTGCGTTCGGTCCTGCTGCGCGGCGTGCGCTCCACCGTCATCGGGATGGGTTTCGGCTTGTTCGGTGCTATCGGCTTAAGCGCTTTATTGTCTTCGTTCGTTTTCGGGATCACCGCGCAGGACCCGCCGACCTTCCTGGGTGTGACGCTCCTCATGGGCTCGGTAGCGACCCTGGCCACCTATGCGCCGGCCCGGAGGGCAGCCAGCGTCGATCCGCTGGAGACGTTGAGTTCGGACTAAGCTGAGTGCGGGCCCCCGGCACTCCGGGCCGCTCGAACGGGTCCTTTGTTGGTCCTGAAAGAAGATTGAAGGACCCATCCGTTCCTTGCCTGCCATGGTGCGGGAGCTAGTTTCCGGTGGACGCCGACATCGACCGGGAAGGCGAGCCGATGCCCTCAAACTGCAGGCCCTGGTGGCGAAACTGCGCCTACAGAGCAGATTCCGAGATTCTCGAAATCGACGCTCTGGAGGACCGGATCGCACCCATCGACGCTGACCTTTCCGGGATCCGCGAGCTGATCTCGAGCTTCGAGTTGTGCCATCACAAGGCCGAACGTTGGATCCGGAACGCCATTGAGGCCATTGGGGAAGGCAAGTCGAACAAGGGGCTCGGCACCCGCTCTCCCGGGCACCACCACCCCACCGAAACGGTCTGGCAGAACGCCTGTGCAGCACTCTCGGCGTGGTGTGCCGGAACTCCAGGATCGAAGGTTACCCTCTCCATTGGAACCGTCCCCGCGAGCCGGTTGCTGTCGTGCCTTGGTGAGCGCTCGTCTTTGAGGGAGTGGCAGGTTCACCGAGTGATCGAAAAGATCCGTAGCTCAATCGATTGGCCCCGGCCACTTCAGGATCCGGCCGCGCAATATTCCTGGCTCCTCCTGGGCGGAAGCGAGTATCAGCTTTTATACCACGAGGCGTGTCCCGAGCACTACGAGGAACACGAGGACTTCTGGCTGACGACTGTTACCACGACCATTCGCGACACCTGCGATGGCGAAGAGGCAAACCTCTCCCTGGGCCTCGCCATCGACATGCTTTGGCCCTGCCACTGGAGGTTCATGGAAAACCTGCGGATCGTCCTCGAGGCAATCGGCGGGAACCTCGAACCAGGGACGCCTTTTGCCGCGTGCGGAAGAAACATCGGCCTTTCACCGCTACGCCCCCGGATGAAGGTGGTCATAAGTACTCTTCGAGCCTTCACCGGTGCCGCCGAGGCTACTGGAGTCGTGGATGAAGAACTGCTGTCTCTGCTCGGTGAACCGACGGACGCCAAGAAATGGCTTGCCCATTCTTTGGAAAAAACCATCAGACTGCAAATGGATCCGCCGCCGGACCTCCGCGCGATTGCAGCATTGACCGGACCTGACTGGATCGATGACAGCTGATCGTGCCGATCAGGGCATCGGCCTCCGGAATGGCGTGCCCTCCACCGTCCACCATCCCCCGGCACTCACTCCGTCCTGAGGGCATCCATAGGGGAGGTCGTAGCCCTCCGGGCAGGAAACCACGTAGCGGTGAGGGCCACAACGGCCGTTACGGCTGCCACCGGGAAGAAGACCCATGGATCCCTGGGATCCACCCCAACCAGAAGCCCGGCCAGCGTTGAGCCTAGCACGAAAGTTCCTGCTGCGCCCAGCACCAGGCCGATACCGACCGTCATCATCCCCCGCAGGACCACCCGTCCCACCAGACCCCGCGACGAGGCGCCCAAGGCCAGCCGGATCCCCATCTCTTGGATCCGCCGGCTCACCGAGTAAGCCACGACTCCATAGATCCCCACGGCCCCCAGCGAGAGGGCGGTAAGGGAGAAGATCACCATGAGGAGGGCATTGGATCGCTCCTCGCTCAGGGATTCGGCCAGGGCATCCTCCATCAGCGAAACCTCCATGATGGGAAGAGATCGGTCTAAGCTCCAAACGACCTGCCTGATCCGATCCACGGCCGAAATCCGGTCTCCTTCCGTCCGGGCAATGATTGTGAAGCCGTCATCCACTGAGGCGCCCATGGGAAGAAACACCTGGGTTTCACCAAACCTCCCTTGTAACGCCGGGAGCTCGATGGAAGCGGAAACACCTACGACCCTGTGCCACGATCTATATACCTGGAGGCGTCGGCCCACGGCTCTGCCCGAAGGAAAATGCCTTCGGGCGATTTCCTCGTTGATGATGACGACCGGTTCCTCTCCCGAGGCGTCCTCCTCGAGGAAAGCACGGCCTTGAGAGAGGGGAAGGCCCAAGACACGGAAGAAATTCGGCGCCACTTTCCAGGTCAGGATCGGATGGGGTTCTCGGTCATCTGCCGAAACCCCTTCGGGGACGATGGGACCAATGACCGCGGAAAGATTCTCCACCAAACCGTTCGCCACTGTTGCCATGCCCAACTCTCGGGGGAGCTGGGCCCGTAGGCCGTCTCGGAGTCCCTCGTAGAAGCCCGTACGCAACTCCGGTTCTCCGTAGTCCTCCTCGGGAAGCTCCACACGGACCGTGAGCAGGTCCTCCCGGGGAAAACCAACGTCTCCCTGCATCAACTTTGAGAAGTTCTTGAGCAGGAGACCAGCCGAAGCCAGGAGCATAAAAGCCATTGCGACCTCGGCCACCACCAGGACCTGCCGGGTGCCATAATATTTGTGGATGCCCGTGCCCCTGTGCGGAGCCCCCTTGATGACCTCCGCCAAATTCCTTCTGGAGCCAGCCAGGGCGGGGAGGAGCCCGGTGATAAGGACCGCGAGAAGGGAGATCCCGACAGCGAGAAGAAGCACCCCCCGGTTGAGGGAGAAACCGGCGTACCCCGGAGGAAGGAAGAAGGGGAGAGAATCCAGAGCCCACCTGGTAAGGAGAACGCCCCCTCCACCCCCAAGGGCGCCCATGACAGCACTCTCGGCCATGAGCTGCCTCACCAACCGCCCCCTGCCTGCTCCGAGTGAGGATCGGACAGCCAGTTCCCGGGCTCGGGCCTCACCCTGAGCCAGAAGAAGATTGGTCAGGTTTCCGCAGGCGATGAGGAATACCAGCACAGCGCCGCCCTGTAGGAAGAGCAGGGCCCGTCTCAGGGAGGGATCGACGAGCTCATGGGGCGTTCGGACCTTCCCGACCCAGTCCCTGTCCCATCGGCGGGTGACCGGGTTGTTCCTGACGATTGCATCCAGCTCGGCCTGTGCCACCTCGCGGGTGACGCCTGGGGAGAGCCTGCCGAGGGCCCCTTCCACCGGCTCACTCTCGATCAGGAGCTGCCTGGCGTTTCCTTCGGGCACCCAGAAGCGAGGTTCCCTGAGGAGATCGACGCGGAAGTCCCGCGGAAGGACACCGATGATCTCGTGCGCGTGGCCGTTGATGGTGACGACTTTTCCGAGGACGTCGCGGGACTCTCCGAAACGCTCCAGCCAGAACGTGTGACTCAGCACCACGATGGGGTTCCCTGAACCGGTTCCGTTCTGGGGGAGGAAGGTCCGTCCGATCTGAGGTCGGACACCGAGGAAGGAAAAGAAGCCCGAAGACGCCATGGCCCCTTCCACCCGGAGGGGCTCCCCTTCCACCGACAGGGAATAGTCCCTGACCGTGTAGGCCTCCACCTGGGAGAAGGAATTGGAGTGGTCTCGAAGGAGTCTCAGGAACTCCGGCGTTGGGGAGGTTTCGCCACTTCCGTCCGCGGTCTCGAGGAAGAAGTACACCATTCCCTCGGCGTTGGCACCGGGGAGGGGGCGAAGGACCACGGCATCCACAAGGGTGAACATTGTGGTGGTCATCCCGACACCCACGCTCAGCGTCAGGATGGCGGCCAGGGCGAAAATGGGGCGTTTCCTGAGCACCCTGAACCCGAACCTGAAGTCCCGGAGGAGGTCTTCGATAAGGGACCCACCCCGCTCCTCCCGCACCCGTTCCGAGTGCCAGTCCCGGCTCCCGAACTCCAGCATGGCGCGGCGGCGGGCCTCACGTGGGCTCATCCCGGAACGGATGTTCTCCGTCGTAGCCATGTCGAGATGGAACGCCATTTCCTCGTCCAACTCAACTTTCGTCTGCTCTCTCCGAAGCCACGCCATCAAGCAGGACGCTACCCCTCTCAACCGATCCATCACGAGGTGGCCTCGAGGACGCGGCCCACGGCCGACGTGGATACCTCCCAGGCACGACGTTCTTCGTCGAGCTTCTGCAGTCCTCCTTTCGTGAGGGTGTAATACCTGGCGCGCCGACTGTTTTCCGTGACTCGCCAGTCGGCGGTGACCCATCCCTTCTTCGTGAGCCGTTGGAGCGCGGGATAAAGGGATCCCTGGTTCACACGGAACACGTCTCGGGAAAGATTTCGGATGCGTTTGATGATTCCCCACCCGTGCATGGGATCCAGAGAAAGCACCTTCAAGATCATCAGGTCCAGGGTCCCCCTGGGCAGGTCCTGGCTTTCGTCAAACATCCATCCTCCAATGGGCCGTTTTCTGTAGACTCCCTACTGTAGTATATCTACAGAAGATAGCGGGAGACGGCCGAGGGTCAAGCCCCAGGACTGAGCGGATCCGTTTACGGCCACCTCTTTGGCTTCCCGCTTCAAAACCTCACCCATGACCGTCAGGAGGAAAACGGCCTATCATTCCCCTGACTGTCAGGAGAAGCCTGGGGCTGACCCAAAGGAAAAGCCGAGATACTTGGGTCATCACCAAACAACCCCAGCCTGGTTAGTGGCCCAGCAACCTGGTGAGATTCTCGTAGGCCACTTTTGAGCGTGCAGAGTCGGAGAGCTGCGACAGGAAGTGCTGGACACTCTCGATCTTCTCGCGGTCGCTGGCGGAGGATCGGAGGGATGCATCCGTTCCGACCAGGAACCGGTCTGGCATGGATTCGATCAGGTCCAGCCATCCCTGCCACACCCGCTGGCCGTCCGCCAGAACCGTGTAGTCGGGCGACCTTGGGTGGTTCCGCCAGGTACGGGCACTCAACTCATAGGTCAGGTTCGAGTGTCGTTTGAGGATCCGGTCGGCGAGAAAGAGCGGCGTGTAACCACCGTGAGCCCAGATGACCTGAACATCCGGGAACGCGTCTAACAGGGCTTCGAATTCCCGGAGTCGCGTAACCTCTGAGTGAACGGAGACCGGGACCCCGTGACGTCGGGCAACTTCGAAGATCCCATGCATGGCTTTCCCGTTCGGATTAAAGTCGGCTTCCGGGAACCCGGGAGCGGGGAAATGGCTCACCGAGATTTCTCCGATTCCGAAAAAGCCACCTCCTGAAAGGAGGGAATCGGCGATCGCCGCGATCGCCGCGTCGTCCTCCTCCCAAGCTTCTCGATATTCCCGATGTTCCGGGGAGACGGAGACGAATGGTACGATGCGTCCTGGCCACTGATCGGCGGCGGCCAAGAGCCCATCGTGATCCATCGCCCGCCCGCGGAAGGCCACCGAGCGACCGACCCCCTTTTTGTCCATGAGCTGTACCCATTCCGCAGGGTCATTCAGATGCATATGGGCATCATCGAAGCCAACTCTCTGTCCTGAGGCGGGCGTGGGCGAACCAGCGGTGGTTGCCATGAGAACGAAAATGGCGAGGGGGTTTTTCATCGAGTTCTCCAGACCAGGTGCAACAAAAGGTAGAGGCCCATGCTTCATTCTTCCCGAAGAACCGACATGGGATGCACACGGGTGGCTCGCCTGGAGGGGATGAAACCTGCCAGGATCCCCGAAATGGCGACCAGGATGGTCGTCGCAACGAAGGTCAGGGGATCCGTACCTGCCCCCGAAGCCAACCTCACCCCGATCTCCCGACGCTTGGTCTGAAAGGGCCTCATTCGTCCCGGATGTCCTCTCGGACCGGAACGCCGGCTTCGACGGCCAGTCTCAGGGCTCCGCAGAGCCGACGAGCTTCCAGAGTCAGGACTCGCCGACCCAGTGAAGACAAGGCGTACCACCTCCGTACCCGCTTGTCCGCTGGTGCGTCGGCCGGCTCCGGAGCCTCCTCCAAGAGCCCCCGTTAAACTGCTTCTTACCTTTTTACTATCAATATATCTAGAATCCATATATTAGACGGCCGGGAGCGCTATAGGGTTGGAAGCCGGGTAGGATCTCCTCTCCATAGGTTGCTTGCTCGACAGAGTGTCGGAGAGGCTAGTCATCCTCGAGCGCCTTGAGAAGGCCCAAGACCGTAGACATCGCGGCCCTGAGGGAGCTCAGGTCGTCCCGGTGGTAAGTGTCTTTTACGAGAAGTGTGGTCGCAGCCGCATTGCGGAAGGAGGGGTCCTCCGCCGCCGCCGCCCAGGCCCCGGCCAGGTTCGGAGTTTGATCAGACTCGTACCAGGTCGCGGCAACCTCGTACATGCCCCCCAGGCCTTCAAACGCCTCCATTAGTTTGAGGGTCCGGTCGATACTGTAAGACGCCTGCACTTTTGACCCCTGCACGAGCCTATCCCAGTTGCTCAGCGCCCGCCGAAGTTCGGCACTTTGTATGAGACCAAGCTCCCCTGACACGAGGATTGCGGATAGTTCGGCCTCCACCGGGTCGAAGGCTGAGACGCTGAAGACGTCCGTGAGCTGTGCGGCCTCTTCGAGGGGCATGGAGCGGAGTTCGAACGGGTCAGCTTGCAGAACCCTTAGCAGCGCCGCCTTCTGACGCTCCCCGCGCTCCTGCGCCCTTTCAAGCCCCCCTTTTTTGGATTCGAACTCTACCAACAGAGCCTCGATGATCTCACCTTCACGAATCCGCTCTTGATGCTCCGCCCAGGAGGAGTCAACGGTCAAGGCTATGAGGATGCTCGCCATAATCGCCGTGCTCTCAGCGACCAACCTTCTCCAGGGCACTCTCTCCCTGACCGCCATCGGTGTTCCTCCTGCTGAGTCAGTTGCGGAAGCAAACCTTCGTAACCCAAGAAGACCTTGAAACTGAAAGGGTTCCCGCGCCGCTCACTCCTGTCTTAGCGCCTCGATTGGACTAACCTTCGCGGCCCGAACAGCGGGCACGAAGCTCGCAAGGAGAGCAACCAGGAATAGCCCGAACGGCACCGTGGCAAACGTTAGAGGGTCCAAAGGGGCCACGCCGAACAGGAAACCCCGGATGCCCTGGGAAACCCCGACACCGGCGAGAATACCGAGTCCGCATCCCCATGCCGCCAGGACGGCACCTTGCCTCAGAACGAGACCAACAATCCCCTCTCTTCCGGCCCCAAGAGCCCGGCGGACCCCAAACTCCCGAGTACGCTGCGCTACTTGGTAGGCGAGGATGCCGTACGTGCCGAGGGCTGCGAGGGCCATACCGATGAAACCGAAAACCCCGACCAGCGTAGATGCGAGCCATTGCGGGAGCAAAATGATCCCCAGCAACTCCTGCAGGCCCATCCCCATCTCCACAGCCACGTTGGGGTCGAGAGCTCGGGCCTCGTCCTTAAGCTCTCGGACGATGACGTCGGCAGGGGCGGAAGTGCGTATGTGGAACTGCATTTCAGAGGCATAAAGCTGGGAGTGTGGGAAAACGACGTAGGGCCGAGGGTCATCGGCGATCCCGAGGTACCGACCATCCCGGACCACGCCGACCACCTCCGGCTCCCGGTCTCCAACGAACCGGATTCTCCGTCCGATAGGGCTTCTCCCGGGCCATAGCCCCTCTGCCAGGTTCTCGCTGACCAGTACGACCTCGGGAGACCCGTGGGCGTCCGTCGAGTTAAAACCCCGGCCAGCCACCAATTCCATTCCCATCGTTTCGATGAGACCGAGCCCGACGACGTTATAGTTGGCGTGCCTCACGCTCACCTGCTCGGGAACGGCATCCGGACTGGAGACATTGTTCATAGGGGCTTCGGGGATTCCCAATGTCTGCATAGACAGTCCTGCCGATTCGACCGCCGGAATCGCCCTCACTCGTTCCAAAAGCTGCTCGAAGTATTCCCGCCCTTGGTCTTCAGTGAAGCCGTGGGGACCCAAGTCCACACCGGCAACCACCACCCCAGCCGAATCAAAGCCGGGCTCTCCCCCTAGACCGGCCTTCAGGGACCGGAAAAAGAGGAAGGCGACAATGAGGAGAAGCACCGACATGGCAGTCTGCCCTGCCACGAAGGCTCCCCTTAGTCGACTCCGATGCCCATTTCCCCCACTGAGACCAAGCTTCAACGCTGGCACCAGATTGAAACGGGTTCCGTGGAAGGCCGGAACCAATCCGAACACCATGCCGACGGAGAGGGTTAGGAGAAGGGCAACGGCGAGGACACGGAGATCAGGAGCAAGATCAAGTTGGAGCCCCAGGTGAGGCGGTAGAGGAATCCTCCCCATACCCCAAGTGCCCAAATATGCGAGCCCCACACCTCCTACACCTCCGACCAGGAAGAGAAGGAAGTTCTCGGCAAGGAGGTGGGCCACGACACGAGTCCGGCCCGCTCCGATGGCGGAACGGATGGCGATTTCCCGTCGGCGATTTACCCCTCTCGCCATCAGTGCATTCGCCAGGTTTGCGGCGGCGATGAGGAGAACGAGAAGGCCGGCTGCCACAAGCATGGTGAAGAACCCTCGAAGCTCATCCACCATGAGGGGAGGCACTCCCGTCACAGGTTCGAGCCGGGCGCCACGGACCGTCGTCTGTGGCTCGTCTGGAGGGACGTTGAGCGCCACTAGGCGGACCAAAGAAGAGGCGTCTTCCTGAGAAACCCCAGGTCGGAGGCGGCCCACGGGTGTCACCCAGCCTGCTGAGAACCCCGAGCCCACTCGATCCCCGGGGCGCCCGGCAGGCACCCACAGGTCGGATACGAAGGCCGCAGTCAGGCCGAGAAAAGCCTCTGGAGCCACTGCCACCAGCGTGAGCGGTTTCCCATCAAGGTGAACCGTCCCACCGACCACAGCCGAATCACCGGAGAACAGCCGTTGCCAGAGCCCATGGCTGATGACCACCTCAGGGGCGTCGCTCTCGGAAAAGAAGTGCCCAAGGTGGGGTTCGAGGCCAAGGGTGGTGAAGTAGTTCCCTGAAACCTCCATCCCCTCCACGGAGACCGTCTCCTGGGGCGTCCGGAGCGAAAAAGCTGCGGAGACGTGGGCAGCCAGGGAACGGAACACGTCCCTCGTCCCTTCCTCGTACGATTCGTATCGATTGAAAGGGACCCTCGTTCCCTCCATCCCAATCGACATCGCCCCCTGTCGGTCCTCCCAGATTCCGTAGAGGTTCTCTGGTTCAGGAATCGGGAGGGGGCGGAGTAAGAAGGCATTCGCCACGCTGAACATGGAAGTGGTGGCACCGACACCCATGGCAACCATGAGGAATGCGACAGCAGCGAACCCTGGGCTGCGCCGGACTGCCCGTAGGGCTTGGGCCATCTCGCGAAACAGGGGCTCAACGAAAGGCAACTGTCGCCCGACCCGGAGCTTTTCGCGGGTCTGGTCCAAACCACCGAAGGCCACCATAGCCCTATGACGGGCTTCAGCGGGAGACATCCCCTTCCGAATGTTCTGTTCAATCTCCATATCGAGATGGAACCGGAGTTCCTCGTCCATTTCGCTGTCCGCTGAACGTCGAAAGATCGAGTTCCGCAGGCGAACCCGGAGGCCGCTCAAACGCACCCGGAGCCCTCTTCTCGGGGGGGTCATAACCCAGTCCCCAGGATCCATTCAATGGTGTTGACGTAGAGTCGCCACCCGTCCACCTCTTTTGCCAGACCCCGCGATCCACTCTCCGTTAAGGCATAGTACTTCGCCCTTCGGTTGTTTTCTGTCGTTCTCCAACCGCTGTGAATCCATCCTTTGTGCTCGAGGCGTTGCAGCGCCGGGTATAGAGACCCCTGGTTTACGTCCAGGAGACCTCGGGAGAGTTCCTGGATGCGTTGGCTGATTCCCCAACCGTGCATTGGCTCGAGGGAGAGGGTTTTCAGTATCAGGAGGTCAAGCGTTCCCCGCAGCACATCTCTTCCCTGTGGGTCGTCCATGAAACATCTCCTTTTGGATTCCGACAGAAGTGTTCTCTAACTCCTGTCGGAAGTCAAGAGGAGTGTTGCTGGCCTCAGATATGAGGAGGGGGGATGAGTCGGCGGAATGGCCACCCAATGGGGGTAGTCGGTCTTTGCGGCAGGCCTCGGTTGAATCGTCGTGCCACACCTCCGTTTGAGGCGAAAGCGGTCACTGTGATTTGGCCCATTTGAGGAGGCCTGATAGGCGTGAGATTCTATGGAAAGACCTGAAGAGAAGGGGCGGTGGCGGACCGCCTCTGCTAAGCTCCTCGTTGCGCGATCAAATCAACCAGGGAGGA
>JANQDZ010000066.1 GCA_028278645.1 Longimicrobiales bacterium
AAGGCGGGGCTTCGAGCCGAGCTTGCGAGACGACCGAGCGAAGCGAGGTCATCGCATAGCCATGCGCTACGTCGAGAAGCCCCAACGAAACAGATGGCCCCGTGCCGCTGTAACCCGAAGGGCACAGGGGGGTTGCGGCGCCATACGGCGTCAGGACTCCTCCCCGATACTTCAGCATCGCCTTCGTCGTCCTTCCTTGTCTGGCATCCGCAAGACCCCTGTGCGCGGCCGCACCCTTTTCGCAACACCCTTTTCCGCTCAAACCCTCCAGGTCCACCCCGGATCTTCATAGTGTGCTTGAAGCTCCTGCGCCGCCATCTTCTCGTCACTCCGTAGATCGGCCTCCGACCAGGAGCCACCGATGGTTTCGGCCAATCCTCGGCGAACCGCGGCTCTCAACGAAGGGAGGTCCGGGACTGCGCCCAGGAGGGATTTCAGGGTCGCCGGAGGCGGATCAGGCTCATCGTCTCCTCGGAGCCTTCGCAGCAGGTCCTGATCGCCGTCCAGGATGATCGAACCGTGTTGAAGCACACTGTCCCCGATGCGCGTCTGGGCGCTCCCGATGAGCTTACGGCCCAGCGCCATGACCTCCCCCTCCGCCGGTTGCCGGAAACAGGGGCCCGCGTCAGGAGGAAGGCTCGGGCCGGTGTTCGCAGCCAGATGGACGGAGGCCCCCAGGGTCTGTAAGCCGGCCAGCAGACCCCGGTTGATGATCCGGTACGCCTTCTTCAACCCCCCGAAGGTCCCCAGAGGGAAAGCCAAGGCATAGGTGAGTTCTCGGTGGTGCAGGACCGCCCGTCCGCCAGTGGGTCGTCGAACATAGGCCACCCCTTCCGCCAGCGCCCGTTCGACCGAATAGATCTCCTCTGAAGGTTCGTTCCGCCCAAAAGAAACCGTTGGGGGATCCCACTCATACAGACGGAGGACACCGGTCCCTGGCTCCAAGCGGTCGGCCAGCGCGTGGTCCCTTGCCATGTTGGCGGGGCCTGCCAGGGCCGGGTCGTTGACCACCCGCCACTGGATCTGGTCCGGTCTGGCTTCCGGGGTCGACCCGAAGCCTGGCTCCGAGGACCCGGACGGTCCGGGGTCACTCACCTCACCGGAAAGAACGGAGGGAGACGGGTCACCCCGCCTCCCTCCAGACAAACTAATGGGCATGTCTTCAGAACTCGTAGGTCTCTCCGGGCTTCAGAGCTTCCACGGCGGCCCTCAGGCCCACCATGCCGCGGAAGACCTCCGGATCCTGGGCAATCATGTCGAAAGTGTTGTAGTGGATGGGGATCACCACCTTCGGCTCGATGAACTCGACCGCCCGAGCGGCGTCCACCGGTCCCATGGTGAAGTTGTCACCGATGGGGAGCAGGGCAACGTCCACCGTTCCCTTCAGGAGGTTCATGTCTGTAAGGAGAGCCGTGTCCCCAGCGTGGTAGAGCGTCTTACCGTTCAACTCCATCCAGAACCCGCCCGGCACCGTCGTGAATGCTCCCTCGTCGTCCCCGGCCACCTGCCCACCGTGGAGGGCGGGAGTCATCTTTACGTAGCCGAACGGGAAGTTGAACCCGCCGCCGATGTGGAGAGGATGTGCGTTCTCCACCCCCTGACTCTGAGCGAAGCTCACGATCTCGAAGGTGGACACCAGAGTAGCCCCGGTCTTCTTGGCCAGAGGAATGGCGTCGGCGAAATGGTCGAAGTGGCCGTGAGTGCAGAGGATAAAATCCGCACTCTCGATTTCGTCGGCCTTCACATCGCTCACTGGGTTCTCATCGAACCACGGATCGATAATGACCTTCGTCCCGTCATCCGTGATGAGGGTGAAGGTGGAGTGGCCGTGATAGTGGAGCGTGGCCATCGTGCCTCCTTCTCGTTTGAGGCCTCTTCCGAGGCTGAGGTGTCCCTTTCCTCCCTTATTCGTCCGAATAGGCCTCCACCGGGGGACAGGCGCAAACCAAATTCCGGTCCCCGAAGGCGTTGTTCACCCTCCGCACCGGCACCCAGAACTTGCTGTCCTTGGTCCACGGCGCCGGGAAAACCGCACGTTCCCTGGAATACGGGTGATCCCACTCATCTGACGCCAACATAGCCGATGTGTGAGGGGCGTTCTTGAGAAGGTTGTCTTTGGGATCCGCTTCCCCGTTCTCGACCTCGGCGATCTCGGCCCGGATGCCTGTCATGGCTGCACAGAACCGATCCAACTCGTATTTGGACTCACTCTCGGTGGGCTCCACCATGAGAGTCCCAGCCACGGGGAACGACTGAGTCGGGGAGTGGAAGCCGTAGTCTTGGAGCCGCTTGGCCACGTCTTCGTCTGTCACACCCGATGTCTTCCGGACCGGTCGTAGGTCGAGGATGAACTCGTGGGCTACCCGTCCTTTTTCGCCGTGGTAAAGGATGGGGAAGTGCTCCTCAAGCTTGGTCCCCAGGTAGTTCGCGTTCAGGATCGCACTCTCCGTGGCCTTTCGCAGGCCGTCTGGACCCAACAGGCGGATGTAGCTCCAGGAGATGGGCAGGATGCTGGCGCTGCCCCACGGCGCCGCACTCACCGGTCCAGTCCCCTTTTCTCCACCCACTTCCACCACCGGGTGGTTGGGAAGGTATGGCGCCAAGGTGTCGTTGCAGCTGATGGGCCCCATCCCCGGTCCGCCACCACCGTGGGGGATGGCGAAGGTTTTGTGGAGGTTGAAGTGGAGGACGTCGGCTCCGTACTCCGCAGGGCGAGCCAGGCCCACTTGAGCGTTCAGATTGGCCCCGTCCAGGTACACCATCCCACCGTTCTCGTGGATGATGTCGCAGACTTCCTTGATCCTCGATTCGAAAACCCCGTGGGTGGACGGGTAGGTGACCATGATGGCCGACAGGTTCTCGGCGTGCTCCTCGGCTCTCGCACGGAGGTCGTCGACGTCGATGTTGCCCAGCTCGTCGGTCTTCACCACGACGACCTTCATGCCCGCCATGACGGCGCTGGCAGGGTTGGTGCCGTGAGCCGAGGCCGGGACGAGACAGACGTCGCGGTGGTTTTCACCCCGGTCTTCGTGATAGGCACGAATGACCAAAAGGCCGGTGTACTCTCCGTTGGCCCCCGAGTTGGGCATCATGGACGTAGCCGTGAACCCGGTGATCTCTTCCAGCCAGCTTTCCAGATCCTGGATAATCCTGTTGTATCCCTTGGCCTGATCAGCGGGAGCGAACGGATGGAGGTTCGCGAACTCAGCCCAGGTGATGGGCACCATCTCCGTGGTGGCATTCAACTTCATGGTGCACGATCCCAGTGAGATCATGCTGGTGTTCAGAGAGAGGTCTTTGGCTTCCAGCTTGTGGATGTACCGAAGCATCTCCGTTTCGGAGTGGTAGCTGTTGAACACCGGGTGGGTGAGGTAGGGGGTGGTCCTGGCGAAGGCCATGTGCGCGGCCTCAACAGGGAACTCCTGCGTCGCCAGATCCTCTACAGACACCGACCCGTCCCCACCGAAGATGGCGAAGAGGTCGTTCACGTCCTGGGCCAGGACGCCTTCGTCCATTGCGATCCCAATCGTCCCGTCCCCGAAATCCCGCAGGTTGATCTTCCGGTCCAAGGCTGCCTTCATCACCTCGTCGGCGGTCATGCCGTTCGGGCGGATCCTGACCGTGTCGTAGTAGTTCTCGTGGACCAACTCGTGGCCGAGCTTCTTGAGACCCTCGGCCAGAAGCCCGGCGAGGACGTGGATTCGCAGGGCGATCCCTTTGATTCCCTGTGGCCCGTGGTAGACCGCATACATCCCGGCCATGATGGCCAGGAGCACCTGGGCAGTGCAGATGTTGGAGGTGGCCTTCTCCCTGCGGATATGTTGCTCCCTGGTTTGAAGCGCCATCCGCAGAGCGGGATTCCCGTCCGCGTCCACCGACACGCCGATGATCCGTCCAGGCATCTTCCGCTTGAAGTTCTCATGGGCAGCCAGGTAGGCCGCGTGGGGGCCGCCATAGCCCATGGGAACGCCGAACCGCTGCGTGTTCCCGATGGCGGCGTCGGCCCCGAACTCTCCCGGGGGCTTGAGCAGGGCGAGACTCAACAGGTCGGCGGCGACGACGACAAAAGCACCCACATCGTGAGCCTTGGACACAAAACCCTCATAGTCCAAGACTTGTCCGCAGGTCGTGGGATAGGCGACGAGAGCTCCGAATACGTCCTCATGGAAGTCGAAGGTGTTGTGATCCCCGACAACCACCTCGATCCCCACCGGCTTGGCCCGCGTCTGGACCACCGCGATGGTCTGGGGATGACAGAGCTCGGACACGAAGAACGTGCTCCGGTCACCTTTGGCTTCCCCTTGGAACAGGGCCATGGCCTCGGCCGCTGCCGTCCCTTCGTCCAGTAGAGAGGCGTTGGCGATTTCCAGCCCGGTCATATCAATGACCATGGTCTGGTAGTTGAGGAGGGCCTCGAGGCGGCCCTGTGAAATCTCGGCCTGGTAGGGCGTGTATTGGGTATACCAGCCAGGGTTCTCGAGGATGTTCCGAGCGATGACCCCGGGTGTCAGCGTATCGTAGTAACCCATGCCTATGTACGACCGGTAAACCTCGTTCTGATCGGCAATGCCCCTGAGCTCTTTTAACAGGAGATGCTCTGGAGTGGCCTGGGGGAGATCCAGGTCTGCTTTCAGCCGAATGGAATCGGGAACCGTGTCCTGGACCAGCTGCTCCATGTCGGAGTACCCAAGGAATTCCAGCATTTCCTTGATCTCGCCCTTGCCGGGTCCGACGTGCCGTCGAACAAAGTCACTCTTGGGATCTATCGTCATCGCCATGATGGGTATTCCAGCGTTCTTGGGAATTGGGATCCGGGACCGGAGTTGGCCTCCAGAACCAGCTCGGAGCCCCAGGACCAAAAGTCCCGGGACTCCCCATCCTGCCTTGGTGTGCCACGGCCGGTACGACGCCCTGGCTGCCTCTATGCGGGCGTCGACCTGAGGGGATCAGCCGCCGATCAGGGAGGAGTAGGCGCTCTGATCCAAGAGAGCTACGACCTGGTCCGGATCCTGTACTCGGATTTTTACGATCCAACCGTCGCCGTAGGGATCCGAGTTAACCACCGCCGGATCGTCATCCAGGGACGAATTCACATCGACGATCTCGCCTGCCACGGGGCAGTAGAGGTCGCTGACCGCCTTCACCGCTTCGATGTTTCCGAAGGGGTCCATTTTTTCGAAGCTGGCCCCGACCTCAGGCAACTCGATATAGACAACGTCCCCCAGCTCGCCCTGCGCATAGTCGGTAACCCCGACCAGAAAGACCCCTTCCTCATCGGTGGGTTTCAGGTACTCGTGTTCCTCGGTGTAGAAGAGGCCTTCGGGAATCTCAGACATTATTCCTCCGTAAATGACAATGGGACCAGACCGGCACAATAGAAGCCTTTTTGAGCAAGCGTCAAGGTGCCTTCCGCGGGCCTTCTGTGCCCTGATCCGAACCCCGGTCCGCCCCGGCTTTCCCGGGCTGAGCCCCAGGGGTAGTTTTCCCCGGTGTGCACAGCATGATTCAGGCCAGACCGGGCCAGTTCCCGGCCAAAAATAAAGAACAGGTTGAAACCCATGTCAGACCCCAATTCCACCGACGCCCCCCCGGCCCTCTCCACCCTCAGCGAAGAGGAGGAGATGTTTCGGGAAGCGGTCCGAGATTTTGCCGAAAGTGAGATCACCCCACGGGTGATCGAGATGGACAAAAACCAGGCCTACGACCCCGACCTCCTTCCCCAACTCTTCGAGCTCGGTCTTATGGGGAT
>JANQDZ010000085.1 GCA_028278645.1 Longimicrobiales bacterium
GCCCAAAATCGTCTCGAGCGGCGCCCGTCTCGTATCGAGCGATCGGCGTGACAACCGGCCCTGATCTCGCCTCGAGCAGTTGGCGAGACGGTCGGAGTCGAAGGCGCCCCATTGGGCGGAAGGTCACTCCAGCCCGACCTCCGAATCCACAGCTCTCAGGTAGGGGAAGGGGATGAGGGAGGTCAGGTTCTTGGCGAACCCGTCCAGGCCAGGAAATAGGGTGGCAGAGCTCATATTCATGGAAAGTAGTTCGCGGGTGGCTTCCTCGAGAAAGGACCTTTTATTGGATATTGGAATCTCCACCAACAGATTGTCCGGGGAGTCCACCGCCCGGAGATTATCCATGAATGAATGAGTAATATCACCTGGGACCAGGAATATACTCTGTTGTAATATGAGTCGCCGGTTCATGCGCCATGGGTTCAGAGGGAATATCAGCGGAACGCGAGGGGAATGATCAATAATTGCGTCGACGGTGTCCTTGGCCTTCGCATTTGGGTCTCTAAGGAGGAGGTCACGAAGGTGAGCCATCTGATCGACCTTCTCTCGGACCCTGACCAGGTTCATGGCGAAGACCGAGGCCGGCCCGTCCGGTTCCGCCCTCTGAACAGCAAAGTGGACCGCGACAAAGAAGGAGAAGCTCCAGTCCAGGAGGCGGGTGGGAGCTCCGTGGTGCCGCATCAGGGAGAGCCAACCGATCCGGTCCCCTTCCGCTGGCTCGGAGGAGAGATATAGATGGGCCTCCCTCCGGAAACGGCGGATGAGGCCTTCCTCGATCTCGGGCAGCTCCGACCAATCCCGTTCCCAGCGGTCGACGGCGGCTCGTTCCAGGCTGGTCTTGAGGGCCCCTGGGTTACTACAGTCCCCGCGGAAACACCACCATCCATCCTTGAATTCCTCGTAACGGTCCAGGAGTTCGCGCCAGGTCTCGACGGGCCGAGTCATTGGATCTGCCGGCATCAATTTTGATCTCCGTCTGGATGGCCTACGACCCGTCGAAACCCACCCTCTTGTGGGAACCGTCACAGAAAGGCTTGTTCTGAGAGGCCCCGCACCTGCAAAGGAAGAAGGGAATGCCCTCTTTTGTGGGGATTTCCTTCCCGTCGTGGTCGAGGAGTTGGGCGCCTCCTTCGATCTTGAGGGATCCGTCCCGGTTAACTGTGACCTTCACGTCTGACATGAGTCTCTCCGGACTACCGTCATCTTCGGTTTAAGAAAAAAAGGCTCTTGAGGTGCTGTCGGTAGGGAAACCCGCATTCGGCCACGGGGTTCCGGCCCCATCCCTTGAGGGGTATTGTATCCGTTGAACAGTGCCCCGAGAAAGGAGTCCCAGCGTTGAACTCAGCTGTCTCTTTGGTCAAAACCTATCTGACGATCAACGGCTACTTCGCCGCAACAGAGATTCCCGTCATCAAGAAGGGCTCCGACGGGCTCTTTTTTGAAGTGACCGATATTGATATCCTGGCGCTTCGTTTTCCTCAGGCATCCCATATTGTGGCCCAGGGCCGACCTGGACCGCTGGATGATCTCCATTTTGATCCAGATCCGGAGTTGGATATTCCTTCGGATGCCATGGACCTGATTATTGGAGAGGTAAAAGCTGGCCGGCCACGTCTGAACCCCCATATGCGCTCGGAGGACACTCTGTACCGGGCCCTCGTCAGGTTCGGATTCTGTCCGGAGGACAGCCTGGATCAAGCCGTCCAAGAACTCCAGAGTAAAGGTGAGACCTGGGTTCGGGACGGCGGCGTGGCGATCCCCTCCCGTGTCCGCATCGCGGCCTTCGGAGACGGGGAGGATCAGCTCCACGACGGATATACGGTCATACCCCTTAAACGGGTGGCCGACTTTGTCATGACCCACCTCCAACAGTACCACGAGGTTCTCCACCCGGTTCGACTGACCGACCCAACGCTGGGCCTCCTTCATCTTCTGGAGAAGCTGAAAGAGGGCGAAGAGGAGTGATTTCGGGAATCGAGGGGGGTTGGACGCAGGCTGCGGGATCGATGAGAGGTCGGGATCAGACAGGAAGAGGGGGAATTCGGTGATACGAAGGGAAACGGTCGAGGTCGATGTCGGAGGTGTCCGGGTCGGTGGACGGAATCCGGTCGTGGTCCAATCCATGACCAACACCGACACGGCTGATATCGGAGCGACCGTGGAACAGATCGTGGCCCTGGCGGATGCCGGAAGTGAACTCGTCCGGGTCACGGTGAATAATGAACCGTCTGCCAAGGCGGTACCGGAGATTGTAACCCGCCTCCGGAACCGGGGATACGAGACCCCGATCATTGGTGACTTCCATTACAATGGGCACCTTCTTCTCACCAAGTTCCCCGACACCGCCGGTGCACTGGCCAAGTACCGGATCAACCCCGGGAACGTGGGGTCCACCCGGCGAGACGAGAACTTCCAAGCCATCGTCAACGTGGCCATCGAGAACGGGAAGCCGGTGAGGATCGGGGTGAACTGGGGCTCGTTGGATCAGCGACTCCTCACGGACCTCATGGACCGGAACGCCGCCAGCGCCTCCCCGAAGGAAGCTGGAGCCATTCTTCGCGATGCCATGGTCGAAAGCGCCATGCGCTCGGCCGCCCTGGCCGAGGAGACTGGCCTTCCTCACGACGCCATTGTTCTCTCCGGCAAGGTTTCCAATGTCCAGGAGCTTGTGTCCGTCTACCGACAGATGGCTCCGCTCAGCGACTACCCCTTCCACCTGGGCCTTACCGAAGCCGGCATGGGAGCGAAGGGGATCGTGGCGACTACGGCCGGCCTGGCGCCGCTGTTGCTCGACGGCATCGGGGACACCATCCGAGTCTCGTTGACACCGGAGCCGGGCGGGGATCGGACCGAAGAAGTCCGGGTGGCACAACAGATCCTCCAGTCCCTGGGCCTTCGGAGCTTCGAGCCCCAGGTGACGGCTTGCCCCGGGTGCGGACGGACCACGAGCACCTTCTTTCAGGAGATGGCCAGGGAGATCCAGGAGTTCATTCGGGTCCAGATGCCCACCTGGCGCCATGACTTTCCAGGGGTGGAAGGGTTGAACGTGGCGGTCATGGGTTGTGTCGTAAACGGGCCCGGCGAATCCAAGCACGCCAATATCGGGATCTCTCTCCCGGGCACATTCGAGGAGCCCAAAGCGCCCGTTTATGTGGACGGTGAGCACTTCACCACCCTGAAGGGGGAGGGTCTCGTGGAGGAGTTCAAGGGGATCCTCCAGGACTACGTTCGGAAGCGGTACGGAGGAGAATAGCCGCCAATTGGGACTTCTAGGCCCGAACGGGCCATTCCGTCCTCGCTCTTCAGCGGATGTGACATTACGCCCCACCTCACCCGATCCGGCACCGGCCCGGCACTTCTAGTCCGTTCCTCGGTAAAACACACAACGACAACCAGTTAGGTTCTCCTTCACCCGCCGATGTGCCCCAGGACCCCTGCGGCACGGATCTCGTTATGGAGGGGAAATGAACTCGTCTTTGCGCCTTGGAGGGAAATATGGGTCGGTTAGTGGAAGATGTGATGCAGCGAGAAGTGGTGACGGTGACCCCGGAAACCCCCGTTCGAACACTGTTGAAGCGCCTCGTCAGTGCTCAAATCAGCGGGGTCCCGGTGGTCGCGGACACCGGAGAGATCGTAGGGGTGGTTTCCACCACCGACTTGGTACGCCTCGGCGCTGGGGAAACGGAGCTTAATGCGGCCGACCTGGTTTTTGAGCCCCTGGTACTTCCGAATGAGGAATATGTGGAAGAGTCCAATGCGGCCTTTTACATGGAGTCACAGGACTGGCGGTATCCAACGGAGAACCAGACAGAAGCTCTTCCAGAAGGTGTCTTCGACGGGTACACGGTGGCCGACATCATGACCAAGGCTGCCTTCACGGTGAAGCCCGCGGACACCGTCCAGGATGCAGGGAAGTTCATGCTCCAGGGGCGGATCCACCGGGCCCTGGTGGTGGACGATGAACAGCTGATGGGAATCGTGACCGCTTTCGACTTGCTGAAAGCGTTCGTCGAGGAGTGAGATGGCACGGAGTAATGTAAAGCCAGGGACTGCAGCCGGAGTCCCTGCGTGTCCGCTGGACCAGGAGGTCCGAGCCGTAGTGCTCCTGGACCAGGACCAACGGATTGTCTACGTAAATCCCCCGGCCCAGGAGGCCTTGGCCCGCATGGGTGTGGAGGAGCCACGAAGTCTGTGGGACCTCCCCCCACAGCTTCAGCCTGCCGTTCAGGCCAGCATGCCTGGGGAAGCGCCCTCTCCAGGGGTCAGGGGTTTGGCCGACGGCCTGTGGGGCGTTTACCTGCCCATCCAGGAGCTGGATCCCGAGTGGCTTCGGAGCATGGTGGAAGCCGAGCAGATGGCCGCCGTCGGACAGCTAGCGGCTACCGTCGCCCAGGAGATCGGTGGGCCGAACACCTCGATCCAGGTTGCAGTGGACCATCTTCTGGACGGGTTTGGATCGGAACAGGAGCACGAAAAGAGAACCCTTCACCAGGTCCTGGACCAAACAGAACGCATCACACGTCTGACCCGGCAGCTCATTGCGTTGGCTGATCCCGGCCATCCCCAACTGGGCCCGGTGGACCTTCACGATATCGCCCAGTCCGCCTGCGAACTCCTGGAGACGTCTTTCGTCGAACGGGGCATCGAATGCAGCTCCGAGCTGCGTGAGGAGCCGGTTCTGGCCATGGCGGACAGGAACCATCTCCTCCAGGCGTTGGTAAACCTTCTGCTAAACGCCCGGACAGCTCTACAGGACTGGTCCGGCGATCGGAGGGTCCGCATTCGGTCTGAGGTGAACACAGACCGGGTTTATCTCCATGTCGAAGACTCCGGCCCGGGGATTCCTCAGGAAGACCTTTCACGGATCCTGCTCCCGTTCGTCTCCACGACGGGCGGTACGGGAATGGGCCTCTTCCTGACCAGGCAGATCCTGGTTGAACAGCGAGGCGGGCTCAAAGTGAGCTCGCCGAACGAGATGGGTGGCGCCACCCTCACTGTGTACCTGGAAAAAGCGACCGATGACTGAAGAAACGGCTCAGCCGGCTCAGAGCAGTGATGTGAACCCTCGCGTCCTGGTTGTGGAGGACGAGGAGATCGTTCGGGACATCCTCCTTAAGGTCCTTACGGAAGAAGGATACCGGGTCGATGCGGTGGAGACCGGGGAAGAAGGCTTGAAAGCCCTGGACAACCACCTATATGACCTCGTCCTGCTCGACCTGAATCTTCCGGGCATGCACGGGCTGAACGTGCTCTCGGCGGCACCGGCTACCCAGACCGATGCGCAGTTTATCGTCATGACCGCGTTCGGCACCGTGGACACCGCAGTGGAAGCCATGCGGTTGGGAGCCTACGACTACATCAACAAACCCTTCAGGACCGAGGAACTTCTGCTGACCCTGAAGCGGGCCAGGGAAGAAGCGGACCTGAGGAGAGAGGTCGCGCAGCTGCGCCGGAAGGCCGGGGAGCAGGCACCGGGGACAAAGATGGTGGGCCGGTCACCTCCGATGCAGCGCCTTTTCGATCTCATGGAAAGGGTTTCCCCCACACGGGCCACGGTGCTGGTCACCGGTGAGACCGGTACGGGGAAGGAGCTGGTGGCGAGGGGAATCCACGATCTCTCCGACCGGGCGAGGCGTCCTTTTGTGGCCATCAACTGCTCCGCCCTCCCAGAGACGCTCCTTGAGTCGGAGCTGTTCGGCCACATGAAGGGTTCCTTCACCGGCGCCATCCAGAGCAAGAGGGGTTTGTTCGAAGAGGCCGCTGGCGGAACGCTGTTCCTGGATGAGATCAGCACCGTCTCGGCGGCCATCCAGGTGAAGCTTCTCAGAGTCCTTCAGGAACGGAAGGTGAAGAGGGTAGGGGGGCGGGAACAGATTCCGGTGGACTTCCGGCTCATCGCCGCAACCAACCGAAACCTGGCAGAAATGGTGGACGAGGGGGACTTCAGAGAGGACCTCTTCTACCGCCTGAATGTCTTTCCTGTTGAAGTTCCTGACCTCAGGAGTCGTCGGGAGGACATTCCGGTCCTGGCCAACTACTTCCGCCTCCGTTTCGCGGAAGAGAACGGGGTTGAACCGCCCGAGATTCCACCCGAGACCCTTTCCCGGATGATGGCCTACGATTGGCCCGGGAACGTGAGGGAGCTGGAGAATTTCATCGAGCGGGCGGTCATCATGCACGCCGGTGCGAAGTCCATCCCCTTCGATCCGCCTCAGGCTTTGGGGAGGAGACCAGAACGGGACACTCTCTCGAGGGCCCGGGCCGAACGGTGGGATCTGGAACGCCTCGAGAGGGAGTACATCCTGGAATGCCTGGAGGAGACCCACTGGCATCAAGGTGAAGCGGCTCAGATTCTGGGGATCAACCGGCGGACGTTGTACAGGAAGCTGAAGAAGTATCGGGAGGACGGCCTGCTGGCAGACCACCAGGTGTTGCAGGAGTAGGGGGAGGACGGCCCGGTACACGCGGCGGTAGCCGCGTCACCCTATCCAGCCGTTTCGCTCTTCTCTCTCCATGCCTGCGGGCATCCAGAGCGTGAAGCGCGAGCCCTTGCCCACCGCCGTCTCGACGGTGAGGGTACCCCCCATGTGCTCGGCCATCTGCCTGGAGAGGGCCAGGCCAATTCCACTTCCTTGACCAGAGTCTTCCGGACTCACCTGTTGGAACTCCCCCCAAGCCCGCTCCAGGTCCTCAGGGGCGATCCCCGGACCCTCGTCCTTCACCCAGATGGCGACCCAACCCCCCTCGGGTTGCATAAGGGGTGTTCCTGCGCCGCCTCCGACGGAGGCTCCTAGGGACACGGTGCCGTTGGACGGTGAGAATTTCACGGCGTTGCTGAGAAGGTTCAGGGTGATCTGAAGGACCCTGTCCGGATCCGCCACCAATTCCAGCCGCTCTTCCGGTTCTTCGAAGACCACTTCGACACCTCGGCGATCCGCCTCGGGAGCGATGGTGTCCATAGCCGCTTCCACCAGGTCGTTGATCACGACCCGCCTTGGCCAGGTTTGAAGTCGCCCCTCCTCCAGTCGGGCCAAATCCAGGACGTCCCGGACCAGTCTGAGGGCGTGGGTCCCACCCCGGAGAATCTTCCTTGCGATCTCGCTGACTTCTTCCGCATCGAAAGAGTCCCCCGATCCGGCGGCTCCCTGCTCGAGGCGCTCGGCCCAGAGAGAAACCCCATGGAGGGCATTTCGGAGGTCGTGATTAACGTAGGCGTGGAGCCGATTACGAGCACGGTGGGCGGCTTCCAGCTCGGCCAGCAGGCGTTCGCTCTCGGCGAAGAGGCGAGCATTTTCGATGGCCACCGCCGCCTGCGCCGCCAGCATTTTGACGATGGTTTCGTCCTGCTCCGTAAAAGCCAGGCCCTCAGCCTTATTAATAAGGTACAGATTCCCGATGGCTTCCCCTCTGACCCGCACCGGCACACCCAGGAAGGACGTGGGAAGTGGATGGCCTTCCGGCACCTCTGCCGATCGGCTGTCTTCCTGGGCCCAGGACAACCGGATGGTTTTGTCTTCTCTGATGACCGCCCCGAGGAGGCCATGACCTTTGGGCTGTGGCCCCATCCTGGCGATCTCTTCTTCGGACATCCCGGACGTGATGAACTGGGCCAGCTCGTCCTTTTGGGTATTCAGGATCCCGAGGGCTCCGTACTCCGCCCGGGTCAGTTTCCTGGCTTCGTCCGCCACCCTATGAAGAAGCTCGTCCAGGTCCAGGTCCGACGTGACGGCCAGGCCTGCGGCATGGAGGTCATGGAGGCGTTGGATCTGCTGTTCCCTTTGCTTTCGCAGTAGCTCCAACTCCTGAGCCCGGCTCCGCTCCGTTTGGTAGTACCGGGCGTTCTCCACGGCCAGAGCCGCCTGGGTGGCGAAGGCCGTCAGTAGCTGGGCGTCGGCGTCGGTAAAGGGGTCCCGTTCCTTGGAGGCGGTGATAACGAGGGTCCCGAGGATCCCTTCCTGGCCATTGAGGATGGCGATGAGGGCCCGATCGATGGAAACCGGGAGCTTCGCGGCGATGTCGCCGGCCTGCCCCGCCGGGACGTCGTTGTCCACCACCGCCTTGCCATGGGTGAGGGCACGGGCACTGAGGCTCCGTTCGGCGGGGAAGGAATGATGAAGGGCCGGGGTGAAGCTGCCCGAGCAGGTGTGGAGGAAAAATTCCTCCGACTCGTCCCGGTATTCCGTGACCATGGCTCCGTCGGCATTCAGGAGCCGCTGGGCGTTGTCACATACCCGCTGCAAGACGACCTCGACATCCAGGGTACTGAGGATGGCGCTGCCGATCTCGTAAAGAGCCGCTAGCTCTTCCGCTCTCTCGGGTTTGGATTTGGCCATGGTCGTTTGGGCCGATACGAAGTCAAACCACCGGGTGCTCGGTCAGGCGACAATCATGTAATATGACAAAAACGCAGAATGGGGCAATCTGTCACATCCCAAGCTCCGTCCCACCCGTCCATTGACCCGGTTCCTGCCCCACTCCTACCTTCCGCCCGAACCTGAAGGACGGGACGAAGTTGAAGCAACGTTGCACTGATTCCGTACGTCTTACCAAAGGCCGCCCGGTGTAGGGTCGGCCTTCAAAAAAACCACCACATTCGGCCGGGAAGGACAGCATGGCGCTTTCCAGGCAGGCTCTCGGATTCCTTACCTTTGTGATCATCGTCGGCGGCCTGGGAGGGGGCATGTACTACCGCCTCCGGCCCGATCCTGATGAGACCGATTCCGGCGATTCCGCGGACGACGCGGCCGCCGTTCTCCCCGAATCAGCCCAACAACAGTTCGCCACCGACGTGCCCCAACCCGTGGTGGGAGCCGAGGTGGTGAGGGACACCCTCTGGATCACTGTGTCGGCGGCGGGAGAAGCTGAGGCCATCCGCCGGACCGCCGTCAACTCCCGGGTTGATGGGATCGTGGAGGAGGTTCACGTCCAGGAGAACAGGGGGGTGTCCATGGGCGGGCTCCTGCTACAAGTGGACACGACGGAGTACGGACTGGCCCTCGCGAGGGCCAGGGCCAACCACGTGGACGCCCAGGCCCGCTACGAGGAGATGACCTTCTTCGACGACGAGATCACCGATCCCGCCGTCCGGGCTGAACGGGCGCGCTTGAGCCGAGCAAGGAGCGGGCTGGCCCAGGCCGAGGTCGGTCTGCAGGAAGCTACCTTGGCTTTTCAGCAGACCACCGTCACCGCTCCGTTCCCGGGTCGGGTTGCGGACCTTCGAGTGGTGGAAGGGCAGCACGTGGGGCCAGGGACGGAGCTTATGACCATCGTGGATCTGGACCCCATCAAGGTCGAGGTCCAGGTCCTGGAGAAATCCATCGGTTACATCGCTGAAGGTCGCCGGGCCACCGTGACCTTCGCCGCGTTCCCGGGCGAGACCTTCAGCGGACGGGTGTCGACGATCAACCCGGTCGTGGATCCTGAGATCCGAACGGCCCGGGTCACCCTCCTCCTTTCGAACCCTGGTGGCCGGATCAAGCCGGGGATGTATGCCAGGGTGTTGTTGGAAGCCCAGGCCTACCCCGACCGTATCCTGGTTCCCCGAACCGCCATTCTCGAGAAGGACACGGACCGCAGGCAGATGCTCTTCGTGTTCGAGGACGGGAGGGCGAAATGGCGCTACGTCACCACGGGTCGTGTCGGTGACGAGCTCATCGAGATCGTTCCAAACGACGAGACCTCCATGGTGGAGCCGGGAGAGATCGTGCTGGTGGACAACCATTACTATATCCAGCACGACGCTTCGGTTCAGCTGGTGGAGTCCATCGAAGGTGGGTCCCTCGGAGGGATCCGATGACGGCTCGCGGGGGATGGGGGGCGGCACCGACGGGCTGCTTCCTGATCCTCTCCTTCCTGGCCCTGGCGGCTGTGCCGGAGACCGGCGCCGCCCAGGAAGCTCCCCTCCTCACCCTGGAAGAAGCCCTGAACCGGGCGGTGGACCACAACCCTTCCTACCGCCGGGTAAGGAACAACCTGGAGTTGAATGATATCGAAGGCCGCCAGGCTTGGGCTAGGTACCTGCCGACGCTGAGCATGTCCTGGGGGTCCGGGGTAAACTTCAACCGTCGCCTTATCGCCACGGACGAATTCGGGAATCCTGTCGAGAACCCCATCACCGACTGGCGGACGTCCACAAGCACGAGCCAGTCCGTGGGTGGAAGCCTGGACATCTTCCAATGGGGCGCCCGTTCCCGAAATATGGCTACCACCAGGGCCCAGGCCCGGTCCCGGGAAGCCACGGTGACCGCCCGCTCCAGGGGACTCCGGGCCGACGTGATCCGGGCCTATCGGGGAGCCCAGAACCAGGCGGCCATCCTGGCCGTGGAGCGAGGGCTCCTGGAGAGCCGCCAGGTGGACCTGGAGATGACCAGCGGCAGGTTCGAGCTGGCGGGTGCCTCCCGCGTGGACGTGCTCACGGCGGAACTGGAAATCCAGCGACAGGAGCAGCGAATACGGGAAGCCCAGGGGGCCCTCGACCAGGCTCTTCTCAGCCTCCGGACCGTGGTGGGAGATCCGGACCTGAGCGGATTTCGAATCGAAGCCGACCTCCCAGAAGCCTTCGATCCCGGAAACCTGGATCCCGAATCGTTGGCGGAACGGGCCTATTCCTCCAGCCCCACCCTCATCGAACAGGAGGCCAGCGTGGAGGTGAGGCGTGCCCAGGCTCAATCCGCCCGCCGGTCACACTGGCCGGCCTTGAGTATCAGTTTCAGCGCCAGTCAGGGCACCTCGGGCGACCAGTTCAAGGGCTTCATGGTTCCTTTCCCTGACCGGGCCCGCTCCGGCGGGGCCAGGTTCGGCATCTCCATACCCATCTTCCAGGGATTCGACAACAAGGCCAGGATCATTCAAGCCGAGGTCACCCTGGTGAACCAGGAGGAAACCCTTCGGGAGAGCCGGCTCATGGTGGAGGAAAGGGTCCGGACCCGCCTCATCGCCCTCGAGACCGCCCACCAGAGCTATCTCATCACCCTCACCTCCCGGGATATCGCCGATGAACGGCTCCAACTCGGGCGGGAGCAGTTCCGTTTGGGATCCCGGACCTTCACGGAGCTCCAGCGGGATATCGACGACGCTTCCCAGGCTCAGCGTGCGGTGATCAACCAGCTCTTCGCCCTGGAGCGGGCTCTGGCCGACCTGGAAGAAGAGATCGGGGAGGAGCTGAGGTAACTATGTCCATCCCTTCGACCTCCACGCGCCGCCCGGTGGCCGTGGCCATGCTCTTCCTGGCCGTGATCCTCCTGGGAATCATCTCCTTCATCCGCCTCCCCATCGACCTGCTTCCTGACGTCAGCTACCCCCGCCTGGTGGTGTACACGTCCTACCCCGATGTGGCCCCGGCCGAGGTAGAGCGCCTCATCACCGAGAGGGTCGAAGCCCAGAGCGCTGCCGTGCCGGGCGTGGAGCGGGTTACGTCCGTCTCCCGGGAGGGCGTGAGTCTGGTGACCCTGAGGTTTGCCTGGGGCACCGACATGGACTTCGCCATGCTCAATGTCCGGGAGCGGCTGGACAACATCCGGGAGAGTCTTCCCGAGACCGCCAGTCGTCCCAGGATCCTCCGGGTGGACCCGGAGTCCGAACCCATCATGGCCATCTCCGTGGCTGGAGGCGCGGACCTCTGGGCCACCAAGGAAGCCGCCGAGTCGGTCTTCCGGAGGCGCCTGGAGCAACTGGACGGGGTGGCGGAAGCGGCGGTGACGGGGGGGCTGGACCGGGAGATCCAGGTGGAAGTGGATCCCCAACTCATGGACTCCTACGGCCTGACGTTCACGGAGGTGGCCAACGCCCTGGCCCGGGCGAACATCAGCGCGCCCGGTGGGACAATCCTCCGAGGTCGCTACCGGTATCCCCTCAGGACCCTGGGTGAATTCCAGACCGTGGAGGAGATCGGGGACGTGGTGGTGGGCCGCCAGCGGGCCCCCGGGGCGTCTGAAGGAGAAGAGGGAGCTTTCCGCCTGGTGCGACTTCAGGACATCGGCCGGGTCGTGGACGGATACGCCGAGCGGGAGTCCATCGCTCGATACAACGGCGAAGAGGCTGTGGGGATCCTGGTGTTCAAGGAATCGGGAGCCAACACCGTACAGGTAGCCGAGGACGTGGATGGAACCCTCCACCAGCTTAGGGCCGAGTACCCCGACTTCCAACTGGACGTGGCTTCGAGCCAGGCCGGGTTCATCTCCGACTCCATCTCCAACGTCGTCCAGGCCCTGGTCTTCGGAGGCATCCTGGCCTTCCTGGTTCTTTTCCTGTTCCTCCGGGATCCCAGGTACCCGGTGGCCATCGCCCTGGCCATCCCCATCTCGGTGGTGGGGACCTTCGCCCTCATGGAGGCCGCCGGCATCTCCCTGAACATCATGAGCCTGGGTGGTTTGGCCCTGGGGGTGGGGATGCTGGTGGACAACTCCATTGTGGTTCTGGAGAACATCTTCCGGCACCGGAAGGAGGGCGGGAAGGACACCATCCACTCGGCTGCCGTGGGTGCCGAGGAGGTCCAACGGGCCATCACAGCCTCCACCCTCACCACCATCAGCGTATTCGGCCCCATCGTCTATGTGGAAGGGGTGGCCGGGGAGTTGTTCGGCTCTCTTTCCCTGGCGGTCGCTTTCTCCCTCATCGC
The DNA here is from genome assembly GCA_028278645.1 of Longimicrobiales bacterium. GTDB lineage: Bacteria > Gemmatimonadota > Gemmatimonadetes > Longimicrobiales > Gaopeijiaceae > JABDNZ01. The sequence goes on from JANQDZ010000085.1 coordinate 12,617, forward strand.
CTCTCTCATCGTGGCTCTGACGCTCTTGCCGGCCTTGGCTGCCCGATGGGGAAGGGTAAAGCCGGAGGTTGAAGAAGCTCCGTCCAGCGAGGCCGTGTGGGGCGAAGGAAAGTTCCTGGGGAAAGCTCTGAAGACCCTCCGCTGGATCGCTCTCCTGCCGTTCCTCATTCTGGGCGCCATTTGGAGCACGCTGAAGCAACTGGTGAGCTTCTGGGGAGAGATCATCGGGGGCGTCCTGGGTAATGCCTTCGGACCCTTCCTCAACTCCTTCGACCGTTGGTTCGAACGGTTCGCCGCCCGGTACCACGCGGCGTTGGAGTGGGCCCTGGACAATCGGGGCTCGGTTGTGGCCCTGGCCATGGTGACACTCCTGGGGTCGGTTCTCCTGGCCCTGAGCCTGGAACGGGACCTGCTGCCCGACGTGGACCAGGGATCCTTCGAGGTTCGGATGGAGCTGGAGGAAGGGACGTCCCTCCCGGCCACGGTGGACATGGCCGACCGGGTGGAGGCAACCCTTCTGGCCGACCCAGGAGTGGAGGCGGTCTTTTCCCGCATCGGAAAAGACGTCCGGTCTTATGCAGAGAGCGAAGAGGGCTCCGGGGTGAACACGGCCCTCTTCCAGGTCCGCCTCAAACCCAGGGCCAGGACGGACGATGTCATCGAAAGAGTCCGCCCGCTGGAGGACAACTTCACGCAGGGCATCCTCACCTTCGAGGCAGGGCAGGCCACGGCCCTGGGGCAGATCCTGGGTGGGGTGGATGCGGATATCGCCGTCCGGGTCCGAGGGGAGGACATGGACCGGACCTTCCCCACCGCGGAGTTGATTCGGGATCGCCTGGCGGAGGTTGATGAGGTCGGGAACGTGAGGGTCGGCACCGAACAGGGGCAGCCGGAGATCCAGGTGGAAATCCTCAGCGAGGTGGCCGCTCGGTATGGGATCGATCCGCGAACCATCGCCGAGTCCCTGGAAGACGCCATGCGGGGGGATCGCGCCACGGAGTTCGTGGACTTCGACCGGAAGATCGGGGTCATCGTCCGCCTGCCCGACGAGTTGAGGTACGCCAGGGAAACCCTAGAGGACCTTAGAGTCCAGGGTGTGCCCCTCCGGGAGCTGGTGGACGTCCAGGAGGCCGTAGCGCCGGCTGAGATCCGAAGAGAGGACCAGGGTCGTGTGGTCGTGGTGTACGCCGACGTGGTTTCGGGTGGTTTGAACGGGGCCATCGCCGGGGTCCAGGACGTCCTCAGGGAGATCCCGCCACAACGGAACATCCGTCTTGAGGTCGGCGGGGAAAACGAGGAGATGCGACGGTCGTTCAGGGATCTGGCCTTCGCCTTCGGTCTGGCTCTCCTCCTGGTTTACATGATCCTGGCGGCCCAGTTCGAGTCCTTCCTCCATCCCTTCACCATACTTATGGCGGTCCCGCTGGCCGTGGTGGGGGCCGTCCTGGCCCTCCTCCTCACGGGGCAGGGCCTTAACACCATGAGCCTGATCGGAGCCGTGATCCTCGTCGGCATTGTGGTGAACGACTCCATCGTGAAGGTGGACTTCATCAACCAAGCCCGACGCCAGGGCATGGTCCTGAGGGACGCCATCCTGGAGGCTGGCCGTGTGCGGCTCAGGCCCATCGTCATGACCACCGTCACCACCGTTCTCGGCCTCACCCCCATGGCCCTGGGGATAGGAAGAGGAGCGGATCTCAGAGCGCCGCTGGCTATCGCCGTAATCGGCGGGCTCCTGGTGGCCACCCTCCTCACCCTCATCGTGGTTCCCGTCGTGTACTCCCTCGTGGAAGGCTTGAAGGGCAGCGTGGTGAGCATGGCCGCGGGATCGCCCGCCGCCGAGCCGGCCCCGGGGGGAGCCGACTGATGATCAGGCTCTCCATCAAGCGGCCCGTGGCCGTAGCCATGACTTATCTGGCTGTGGCCCTTTTGGGTATCGCCGCGTGGAGGAACATCCCCATCGAGCTGCTTCCTGACACGCAGCTCCCTCGCCTCAGCGTCCGGGGCTCATGGCCGGGGGCTTCCCCCGAGACCATCGAGGCGTTCCTCACATCCCCCATCGAGGCCACCATCCAGCAGATACGGGGGGTGGAGAAGGTCACGTCGGAGTCCTATGAGCAGCAGGGCGCCGGCGTCTCCAACATCGAGGTCGAATTCGCCCGGGGCACGGACATGGACTTCGCCCGCCTCGACCTCAGTGAAAGGCTCGCAACCCTGGAGGAGGACCTTCCTCCGGGGGTACGGTCCGTCACGGTCCAGCCTTATGTGCCACAGGAGTTTTCGGCCCAGGCAGGTCGGGCGTTCCTCAGCTATACGCTGACCGGACCCTACACCCTGGAGGCCCTGAGGACCTTCGTGGACGACCAGGTGGCGCCGGAGCTGAGCCAGCTCGACGGCGTCGCAGTGCTCAGGATCAGCGGGGGCCGGGACCGGCTGGTGGAGATCGAGATGGATGAGGACCGGGTGACGGCCCTGGGGCTGACCCCGGGCCAGGTCTTCATGCGCATCAACGATCTCGACCTCGTCCGGGAGGCGGGGGCCGTCAGGGCCCTCGATCAGGAATACGCCGTCACAATCAGGAACCGGCCCACGTCGGTCCGGGAGATCCGTGAAGCCATCGTCGCCTCGGCGGGAGGGAGCCTGATCCGGGTAGACGACGTGGCTGTGGTGAGGGATACGTACGAAGAGGCGTACCGCTTCTACCGCATCGACGGCTCGCCGGCGGTGGCCTTCACGGTGGTGAAAGAGATCGGCGCCAACACCGTCCGGGTGGCGGATCGGGTCAAGGCCCGGATGGAGGAACTGGAGCCTCGGCTGCCCATGGGCACCCGGGTGATCCTGGACCAGGACGAGAGCGAGGACATCAAGAAACAGCTCACCGACCTCCGGTACCGGGCCATCGTCTCGGCCTTCGTCATCTTCACCGTTCTCCTGGTCTTCCTGGGCACCTTCCGGTCCGCGGGCGTGGTCTTCGCCACCATCGCGTTCTCCGTCCTCATCGCCCTCAACCTGATCTACTTCGGGGGCCTCTCCCTCAACCTCCTCACGTTGATGGGCCTGGCCATGGGCTTCGGCCTCATCGTGGACAACTCCATCGTGGTGTTGGAGAACATCTACCGAAGATGGCAGGGGGGAGAAGCGCCCCTTCACGCCGCCGAGGGCGGGGCCAAACAGGTTGTCCTGCCCATCATGGCGGCAACGGCCACCACGCTCATCGTCTTCGTGCCGTTCGTCTACCTCCAGGGGGAGCTGAGGATCTTCTACGTTCCCCTGGCCATCGTGGTGGGGCTGACACTCCTGGCGTCCTTGTTCGTGGCTTTCACCTTTATCCCGGCTTTGGCGGGTCGGATCCTGGACATGGGATCCCCTATGGGCACGGCATGGAGGAAGGCTCCCAAGGTCAAAGTGGAAGGCGAGGAGATGGAGGCCGGGAATCTGGCCACGGAACGGCCGGAACAGTACGGGACAGGCCCTCGACCTCCCATCTACGTCCGGGTCTACCGGGCCCTCATCGGAGGGACGCTTCGATACCCTTGGGCCGCGGTGGTCGTGGCCGCCATTTGCCTCGGGGGATCGTACTACCTGTTCAACCGTTATGTGACCCG
>JANQDZ010000055.1 GCA_028278645.1 Longimicrobiales bacterium
GAACGTCCACTTCTCCCACCGCTTCCGGGGCGATGACGTTCGAGCGGGTTCCCCCCGAGATCACGCCGACGTTTACCGTCAGACCCCGATCCAGGTCGGTCATGGCGTGGAGTTTTGGTATGAGATGAGCCAATTCCAGGATGGCGCTGGCGCCCCCGGTGGGATCGAGGCCGGCGTGGGCGGCTTTTCCCGTGACCTTGAGGATGAACTTTCCCCAGCCCTTCCTCACCGTCTTCAACTTTCCGTCCAGCCCCATCCCCGGCTCCGGGATGTAGGCGCGACAAGCAGCCTCGGCGGCCTCGCGGATGGCCGGAGACGACTCGGGACTTCCGATCTCCTCATCGGAGTTGATGAGAACCACAGGGGTCACCTCAGGCTCCAGCCCCAGCTTCTTGAGGATCCGCAGCGCAAAAACGATCTGGGTGAGGCCACCTTTCATGTCAAAGACGCCCGGTCCCTTGAGTTGGTCGCCCTCCCTCACCAGGGGCATGGTGTCGAGGGTGCCCAGCTTCCACACCGTGTCGCAATGGCCCAGGAGTAGCTGCTCAGGCCGGCCGGGATCCCTGTCCTTCGGCTTGGCCAGGAGGTGGCCGCCCGTCTTTTCCCCCTGGGTCAGCTCCACCTCGAACCCGATCTCCTCCAGCGCCTCCGTGAGCCGGTTCTGAACCGGGAGCTGGCTCTCCGGAACGTCGCTGGGAGATTCCATGGTGGCCAACTCCATGAGGAAAGAGGTCATCGACTCCATCTCCTCCGCTGCCGCCGCCAGAATCCTTTCCCCCAACTCCTTCATGAATAGAGTCCTCCTCTTCGGTAACTCTCGTCCAACAACTCGATTGGATGAACCACGTCGACGTTCGCGCCTTCGGCCTCGAGGCCGGCGCCGATCTGCATCATGCATCCTGGATTCCCCGTGGCCACAACCTGAGCACCGGTCTCCAGGATGGAGAGGACCTTGTCCCTGCTGATACGGCCACCCAGCTCAGGGTGGGTGATCCCGTAGATCCCCGCACCACCACAACATTCGTCATGCCCCGGCAGGGGGATGAGCTCCAACCCGGAGATCGACCGCAACAGACTTATCGGTTCTTCGGCAATTCTCTGAGCGTGGAGAAGGTGGCAGGGAGCATCGTAGGTGACACTCAGTTCCAGAGCTCCTCCTGGCAGAATGCCCGGATGACTCAGGAGCTCGGACACGTCCCTGATGCGGCCGGCCAGGTTGACCGCACGATCTTTATACTCCGAGTCGTCGGCCAGGAGGTGCGAATAGTCCTTCATGGCCGCTCCGCACCCTGCGGCATTCACCGCAACGAGATCCAGCTCCCGAGCTTCGAACGCTTCGATGTTCTTCAGGGCCAAGTCCCTGGCCCCTCCCAGGCCGCCCGTGTGGGCGTGGATTGCCCCACAGCAACCCTGTCCTCCCACCTCCACCAGACCATAGCCGTTTGCTTCCAAAACCCTGGCAGTGGCACGGTTCACTCGCCCCAGGAGGCCATCCTGCACACATCCCTTGAGGATTCCGACGCGGACACCGGCCCCCACCAGGTCTTCGGAGCCGGTTTCAGCCTTTATGACGTTTCTGCCCCATCCACCATCCAACACTTCCGGCCTGGCGGTGGCCGCGATCATCCCCATACCCAGTTTTACCTGTCCCAGAAAGCCTTCGTCCGGGATCCTCAGGGCAACCAACCGGGGGAACCCCGTGGCACGAAGAGCACGGGCCAGGAGCATGGCGGGAGGGAGTAGTGAGGGGCTGGCCATCACTCTGGGCAGAAGTCGAGTGAGGAGGTTCGGCTTCACCGCTCCAGCCGTGACCTCTCTGGCTCCCTCCAGGAGTCTTCCGTATTCCACACCGGATGGACACACGGACTCACACGCTCTGCACCCCAGGCATCGGTCAAGGTGGCGATTGAGGGTCTCCGAGGCGGGCTCGATTCGGCCCTCCACCACGGCCCTCATGAAGTGAATCCGGCCCCTGGGTGAGTCGGCTTCATCGCCGAGGCGGGAATATGTGGGGCAGACCGGGAGACAGAAGCCACACTGCACGCAGTTGAATAGCTTCTCTTCCTGCTTCTTCAATTCCCGAAGAAGGTTCTTCATCGCCGCCTCCCCTTCATCAGGACGGCGGCGGCGGAGAAGGCACCTCTTATTCCCCCTTTCAGCCGGAAGAGGAGCGCGGATTTCAGCAGTTTCTCCGTTCCCCGTGTGTAGGGAAACCACCAAAGCTCCTGCTGTAACCCCAGGCGATCGATCACGACGCCGCGGCTCCGGGTCACCTCCTCCATCCCCTCGAACCCGTGGGTGCGCCCGAACCCGCTCTCTCCCACGCCCCCGAAGGGCAAGCCCGGAATGCCGAAGTGGACCAGGGCATCGTTCACGCACACGGCCCCGGCCCTGATCCGCCTGGCCAGGGCGACACCTCTCTTTTTGTCTTTTGTCCAAACGCTCGCAGACAGCCCGAACGGAGTCTCGTTGGCAAGGCGGATCGCCTCTTCGGCGTCCTTCACCGGGACCACCGGCAGGACCGGGCCAAAGGATTCCTCCCGGAGAATACTGGAGTCGGGATGCACCCCCGTGAGGACGGTGGGCTCCAGAACGTTGGAAGCCGGGTCCGTGCGCTGTCCGCCGGTGACAACGGTGGCGCCCTCTTCCACCGCCTGAGCCAGCTGTTGCTCAACCCACGCCAGCTGAGCAGGGGTGGTCATGGGACCTACCTCCACCCCCGCCGTGGAGCCGGCCGTCAGCTTGCGAACCTGGGCCAGTACCTCCCGGAGGAACGCGTCATAGACCTCCTCTACCACGTAGACCCTCTCCACCGCGATGCAACTCTGGCCGGCATTGAGGTAAGCCCCCCAAACGACTCCCCGGGAAGCCCGCCCCAGCTCCGCGTCCTCCAGCACGATGGCGGCGTCTTTCCCCCCTAACTCCAGAACGACTGGGGTGAGAGAATCGGCCGCCGCGGCCAGGACAGCCCGGCCAGTGCCGGGGCCACCGGTGAAGAAGACCTTATCCACGCCACCCCGGACGAGAGCCTCACCAGTGGCACCCCCTCCGATCACTACCTGGACCAATCCGTCCGGGAGGCCGGCGTCTCTGGCTATGTCTTCCACGAGGAGGCCCGAATAGGGGGTGAACTCCGACGGCTTGAGAACCACCCCGTTTCCGCCGAACAGGGCCGTGCACGTGGGAGTCATCGAAAGGATGAAGGGGTAGTTCCATGGGGAGATCACACCCACGACACCAAGAGGGTCTCGCTGGACGAAGGCCCGCTTCCAAGCCATCCAGCCGGTAGGGACCTTCCGGGGACGGAAGAACCCGGTGGCGGACGTCAGGAGGAATCGGATGTGGTCCACCACCGACACAACTTCGACGGTGGCCTCGACCCGTGGCTTCCCGGTCTCGGCCACTATGGTGTCTTCGATTTCCCGGGTCCTGCCCTCGATGGCGGTCAGGAGGCCCTGGAGTCGCCTCTCCCGGTCTTTCGGTAAAAGCGACGCCCATCCCACCTGAACCGATCGAGTCCGTTCCACTCTCCGGTGCACCTCGTGGGAAGGGGTCACCGCCAACTCACCCACCAGAGTCCCGTCAGCAGGCCTGACAACCCGCAGAACCTCCGGTTCAGCTCCCGGCCGGTTCAATCCATCCCCGTAGCCTGGCGGTGGTCGAGTCATTCGAGACCGAACCTTCCCCTGGCCAGAATCCCGGCAGGATCAAACTCGGCCTTCAGCCCCTCCAGAAGGTGCCGCTCAAGGCCCGGAGCTCCCCATGGGCCCACCTCTTCCATCAGGACCGAGGGGCCCGAGTGGAGGACCAGGCTACCACCTTTCTCCTCCAGCCTGCCTCTGAGATCCCTGAAGGCAATGATCCACGGATCCAGCCGTTCCGCTGTTCCCGGAAGATCCGAGATCTTGAGACGAAGAACTCCGGTCCCTACCTGAGCCGAGAGTGACATGGTAGCCCCCGGATCGGACCAACCGGTTGCCAGAGGCCGCAAGCCTTCCGCTTCCTCCAGAAGGGTACCCAGCTCTGAGGGAAGCATGCTCAGCCTCGCAACTAAACCGGCACCGTCTTCCCAACCCTCCAACTTCTGAAACAAAGCCCGACTCCGGTCCCCCTGTAGCTTCAGAGTGCGTCCGCCCGAGTCCTGCAGGTCGTTTGTAATCCGGGACGCCATCTCCTCCACCTGAGGGGTGGATCCCAAGAGACGGACCAGCAAAGCAGCCTCAGGGACCCCGTGCTCCTCCAGCGCCAGCGAGTCCACGAGCTCCACCGCCGCCAGGGGAAGGGGGGAAAGGGCCATGGACCTCGCCGCCGGGAGAAGCTCGGCCACCTCCGAGGCACAGAAGACCATCGTTACGTCGGACTCCGGTATGGGGAAGAGGCGGGCCGAGACGGACGTCACGATCCCCAGAGCCCCCCAGCTCCCAACGGTCAGACGGGTCAGGTCGAACCCTGCCACGTTCTTAACCACCCGGCCTCCCCATCTGAGGACCCGCCCGTCCCCCGCCACCAGGGTCAAACCCAGGACATGGTCCCGTGGCGTGCCATAGTGGTGCCGGAGGGGCCCTGCCGCCCCCAAAACCACCGTGGCCCCCAGCGATCCCTTGGAGCCGCCAGGAGGATCCAGCGGAAGCCACTGGCCATGGGGAGAGGTGATGTCGTGTAAAGACCCCAGGGAAATCCCTGCTTCCGCCGTGAAGGTCAGATCCGCCGGCTCGTACTCGAGGATCCGGGTCATGCGGCGAGTGCTCAAAACCAGGTCGACCTCCCGCGGCCCACCGCCCCGGATCCAGCTTCCGAATCCGGCAGGCAAAACCCGCCACCCCTCCTCGCTGGCCTTCCCGAGGATCCCAGCCAGCTCATCTTCCCTGGTCGGGGCCACCACCGCGGATGGAAGCTCGGGGCTCCACCCGGGGCCGGTCCACCGGCCCCGCTCTTCCTGGGGAATCAGGGTCCCCTCCGACACCATCGAGGCCAGGGCCGAACGAAGCGAACCGGTCATGATTTCGCCTCAGTTCTTTCGTTCGGGCCAGCTTCGGATGGCGCCTCGTCCTCCGGAACCACCTTCCCCGGGTTACATCGACCATCCGGGTCGAAAACTCCCTTCACCCGCCGGAGGACTTCGAGCTCCCCGGGAGAAAAAACCAGGTGCATGTACTTCTGCTTGTCAGCCCCCACCCCGTGTTCGCCGGTGATGGTGCCTCCGGCATCCACACAGACACCCATGATCTCTTTCGACGCTGCCTCCACCCGGCGAGTCTCCTCCGCGTCTCGGCGATCGAAAACGATGTTCGGGTGCAGATTCCCGTCCCCGGCGTGAAAGACGTTCGCCACTTGGAGTTGGTACCGGTCTGCGATCTCGGCGATACTCGCGAGAACCTCCGGAAGGCGGGTTCGGGGAACCGTGGCGTCTTGCACCAGGAGGTCGGGCGCCAGCCTGCCCATGGTCCCGAACGCCTTTTTCCTTCCCTTCCACAAGGCCAGTCGTTCCTCCGCGCTCTCGGCCCTCCGGACTTCCCGAGCTCCGGCCGCCTTGCAGAACTCCTCTGCTTTTTCCGCCTCCTCAGCCAAGCCGGCTTCCACGCCGTCGAACTCCACCACCAACGCCGCCCCAGCATCCGTGGGATAGCCGGCGGCAAAGATGCTGGCTTCCACCGCCTTGATGGTGTTCCGGTCCACAATCTCCAAGGCCGCCGGAAGAAGGCCAGCTGAAACGATGGAAGTGACGGCCCGGCCGGCGTCTTCCAGAGTTTCGAAGATGGCAAGAAGCGTTTCCACGGCCTCGGGTAACGGAGTCAGAGCCACCTCCACCTCCGTGGCCAAGCCGAAGCACCCCTCCGACCCGACGAACAAACCCACCAGGTCGAAGGACGGGGCTTCACGCCCCTGGCCTCCCAGCCAAACCGTGGTCCCATCGGGCAGAACCACCCTGAGGCCGGTGATGTACCGGCTCGTCACTCCGTATTTCAGGCAATGAGGACCGCCCGAATTCTCCGCCACGTTCCCCCCGATGGTACAGGCCGCTTGGGAGGAGGGATCGGGAGCGTAGTGGAGGCCGTGGGGAGCCGTGGCGTCGGACAGGTCCGTGTTCAACACGCCGGATTGGACCACCGCCCTCCGGTTACTAGGATCTACCTCCAGGATCTTGTTCATCCTGGAGGTACCCACCACCACACCGCCCCGGGTAGCCAGAGCCCCTCCGGATAGCCCTGTCCCAGCACCTCTCGGGACCAGCGGGATCTGATGCCGATGGAGCACTCTAGCAACCTGGGAGGCCTGGTCTGTGTCGGAGGGAAGCACCACGGCCTGGGGGGCCACATTGTGGGCAGTCTGAGCGTCGGACTCGTACACCAGAAGCCGATCCGGATCGCTGATCACCCAGTCGGGACCCACCGCCGCGGCGAGTTCTTCCAGAAGGTTCGGGGGAAGGGCTTTCACCTTACGCGTGCCCAAAATCCCGGGGTTTTTTGTTCCATGGGATGAGGATATCAGAGCGTCTCAGGGGGAGCAACGGGCAGCGAAAGGTGGCCCGTGGCCGGAACCGGGCTCACCCCGGTCGTTCCGTTTCCCGATCGAGGTGGAAGAGGGCAGCTTCCACACTCGCCACCGCTGCTTTGAGCAGCTTTTCCGGTATCTCCCCCTTATAGATGATCGCCGCCAGTTCCCCGGCGTCTGCCTCCGGATTATCTGACCGGATGGAGCGAACTTCCTGGAGCCTTTCCAGGCGATGCCGGCGAAAAAGCCTTACCCTCGAAGCAGCGTCCACAGCAGGGGGGCCGTGGCCCGGGTAGAGGACCTCCGGATTCATGGCCTCCACCTTGGCCAACGAGTTCAGGTAATCTTCAACCGATCCCAGGTACTCCCCCACCCAGGTGGTCTCCCCCTTCCCCAGCAGGAGGTCCCCGACGAAGAGGGCTCGGGCAGCTTCCCAATAGAAGCCCAGGTGGTCTTTCGTGTGGCCCGGAATCTCAACGGCCTTGACCATCCCGTTGTCGGTGGGGACCTCGGAGCCTCCCTCGAGGAGCTGAAAAGAGACCGGTGTGCCCTCCGGAGGACGGCAGGACGGCGGGCCCAAAAGGGGCGCCCCTACCAATTGGGCCAAGCGCACGGCCCCACCGGAGTGATCGCTGTGGCGGTGGGTGAGGAGGATCCGTACCTCCTCGGCCGACTCCACGGCAAAGGAAAGGGCCCGGATGTGGTTTTCCTCATCCGGGCCCGGATCGATCACTGCCACCTGCGCCCCGCCGATCAGAAAGGTGCGGGTCCCATCTAATGTGAATGGCCCGCTGTTTCGGGCCTTGATGACGCGAGGCTTCAGGGTGTTTTCGCCTTAGAAGGGTGTTGGGAAAAGGGGGTGCGGTCGCGCACAGGGGTATTCCGGATGCTAGACAAGGAAGGGCGACGAATGCGATGCTGAAGCATCGGGGAGGAGGCCAGACGAAGTATAGCGCCGTAAGGCCCCTGTGCCCTTCGGGTTTCGCCTGCGCTTCGCTTGGCGGTCTCGCGGAAGACCACCACGAACCTGCCAGCGG